>JBKECO010000038.1:0-6920 GCA_047974745.1 Lachnospiraceae bacterium | reverse complement strand
TAGTAAATCCAAGCCATACATCACAACGCTGTAATCATTGTGGGCATACAGAGAAAAGTAATCGGGTGTCTCAATCAAAGTTCGTATGTAAGGCATGTGGACATACAGATAATGCCGATAGTAACGCTTCAAAAAATATAGAATTACTGGCATTAGTAATCTAATATCACAGTAATTCTAGTTAAACCGTAGGGACTACGGGGATAGCCTAATCAATTAGAAACCATTGGGTTTTTGTACTTAGGAATCCGCTTTGGCTTTAGCCAAGTGGTAGTTCAACGAAAAAAGTTATACTCCACCAATTACAATGATTATAGTATCGCTACTTTATTGCCTGTGTTAGGGTCGGGCAGAATCGACCACCCAGAGTCGCTTAGATTCAGCCAAATAACGTCGGAAACAGACAACCAATTTTAGTCAATCAGAAAAAGCCATTGTATTTTTCAATTCATGATCTACAATGATGTTACCAATGCATCAGTAGAAATCAGAATGGGAGAAAAACACAATGACTTAACTGAAATAATAGCACATTCACTTAATGAAATGAAGATGGAACAGGGGGATTCATTCGATCCCAATCATGTAAATCTTGCTGAACTCGAACGAAGAACTGGAATTTCACGTGCAAAGCTTCGCAGAATTAAAAATGCGGGTTTTGTTGATCTACCTCATGCACTTACAGGCAGGAAAGCTGAAACCACTCTACTTACCGGTTTCTCAGGCATACTGGATGATCTTCTTCGGAAAGGAGTTACAAATGCGACACTTTGTCACGACCGACTCAAAGAACTTGGTTTTCAAGGTGGAATAACGACAGTGAAGGAATATATTGCTCATCATAAAGATCTGATTCCGCCGAAACGACAGCTTGTTGCACCACAGGGAAGCAGAGGGCAGCGCTATCAAACAGTACCTGGTGAATCATACCAGATGGACTGGGGATTTATTGAAGTCGAGGACTCCTCTGGAAACATTCATAAAGTTGCTTGTTTTGCCATGATCTGTCACTGTTGTGGGCAGCGATATATTGAGTTCTTTCCAAATGCAAAACAAGAGAACCTCTTTATCGGAATGATTCATGCGTTCCTATACATGGGCATTCCGGAATATATTTTGACGGATAACATGAAAAGTGTAGTTCTACATCGCGACGAACAGGGACATCCCATCTGGCAGAAGGACTATGAGCTCTTTATGGGAAATCTTGGATTTGAAACAAAACTCTGCAAACCTAGACATCCGTTCACGAAAGGATCAGTAGAACGATTGGTACGGTTTGTAAAAGGGAATTTTCTTCCCGGACGTATTTTTTGTGAACTCACAGATCTTAATTATGAAGCAATCCGTTGGTGTAATGCACAAAATAATTCCTATCACAGAGCAGTAGATTGTATTCCGAATGAAAAGCATTTCCAGGCTTGTATGAAATATGCCAGCAAGTTAGAAGAAACTATAGAACTATCGTACTACCTGTGCCCAGAACGCAAGATTTCATTTGATGGTTTTGTTCATTTCGAAGGTCGCCGATTTGGTGTTCCATACTGGTATACAGAAAAATCGTGTCGTGTAAAACGAGATGGATATGTTCTCTACCTTTACGATACGAGTATGACAAAAATCCTAACTTCTCATGACGTGACATGGGGCAGAAGAGACAGTTTTTGCAAGGATCAGTATGTTACAGAGCAGCCGGAAGAACGACCAACCATGCCCGTACGTGCGACGATCAAACAGCTAGATCCACCACAATACGATTCTGGATTCAGACGATTTAATTTTGAGGAGGGGCTGTGGAATGAATAATTCTTATTTTGAACAGATCCACGAATCTTCAAAATATCTCAGCCTTGATTTTTGTGGACAGGAAATGGCACAGTTTGCCTTGGAACATGAGATGAGTGAAGATAACATACGAGCAATTGCTGAAACACTGATCTATCTGAAACAGAAAAAGTGCGAAAGTATTGTCTCCACCATGCTCAGATTAAGTCGATTGCCATTGAAGGAGCCAAAAACTTTCGAAGGATTTGATTATGAACAGTTACATGGAAACCAGGTTGAAAAACTCAAAAATCTTTCTACGTTATCTGCACTGTATGCTCATAAAAATCTTGCATTCATTGGACCACAGGGAGTTGGGAAAACACACTTAGCAATGGCATATGGGCGTCAATGCTGTCAAAACGGAATGAAAGCATACTTTCTGAAAGCGACTGAATTGAATCAACGCCTAACGGATGCACGAAAATATGGCAGAGAAAGCAGTACGATCAATGGGTTGGTTAAACCATCCTGCTTAATTATTGATGAAGTAGGCCGTTGCACGTTCGACAAAGAGAATACGCGTATGTTCTTTGATGTTATAGATCGTAGGTATAACAAAGAAGGGCCAAATACTATGATCTTTACAAGCAATAAAAGTCCTGATAAGTGGAGCGATTTTTTCAGCGAGGATTCCTCTTTGTTATGTGCTCTTGACCGGATTTTTGATGATGCTACTGTATTCATGATCAAAGGAAACAGCTATCGTGGTCGCAATTGTGAAACGATTGCAATATCAGCAGGTGAACCGTCTGCGTTGCCAAAAACCAAGGATTAAAGAAAGGAAAAACTGATGCATTGGCTTTTTCTGACTGACTGAAATTGGTCGTTTTCTCCCGGCGCTAATTGGTCAATATCACCCGACCCTAACAACACGAACTTATTCTGTTGTATTGTTTTTTTGCAATTACAAAATGATCTGTATAAGCAGTATAAAACTCTCTGCCACAATATATCTTTTTCTAGGGAAACACTGATTAATTCAAGTATTTCCACTCACTATACTGTATAATATAGGTATCAACTGAAAGGTCGTATACCTATGAATCAATTAACTCTTACTGATATTGAATATTCCAATCGAAAGAAGAAAACCAGACGAGAAGAATTCCTTGATGCCATGGAAGAAATTATTCCATGGAAATATTGGGCAGATATGATACGCCCATACTATTTCAGCAATACGCGTGGACGTAAGCCTATTGGTATTGAAGCAATGCTGCGCATGTATCTTATGCAGATCTGGTTTAACCTTTCAGATGAAGGAGTCGAAGATGCTATTTATGACAGTTATGCCATGCGTTCATTCATGCATATCGATTTCAATGATCAGCAAGTGCCTGATGCAACTACTCTGCTAAAGTTTCGCCACATGCTCGAAAAGAACAAGATAGGCGAGAAAATCTTTGCAGATGTGAATAAACGTCTTGATGAATCAGGCCTCATGATGCATGGAGGAACCATCGTTGATGCAAGCATTATTGCAGCGCCAAAATCAACCAAGAACCAGGAAGGTAAACGTGACCCTGAAATGCATCAGACCAAGAAAGGTAATGAATGGTACTTTGGTATGAAAGTTCATGCCGGAGTAGATGCTGCAACAGGATATGTTCACACGCTTACAGGAACTTCCGCAAATATACATGATGTTTCTGAAACATCGAAACTGATACGAAAAGATGACCATGTTGTTTATGGAGATTCAGGTTATCTTGGTGCACCAGCTCATGACGAGATTAAAAATGATGAAGTCCTATCTATGATAGAATTCCGTATCAACAAACGTCCATCAAGCCTTAAAATGGCAGACAACTTTAACGGACTTAATTGGGAAAAAAAAATGGAACACGAAAAGTCAGCGGTTCGTTGCAAAGTGGAACATCCTTTTCTCATAGTCAAAAAGCACATGGGCTATGCAAAAGTAGTTTATAGGGGAATCGAAAAAAACATGAATCGATTTAACCTTCTGTTTGCCAGTGCCAATCTAATCATGTGCAGCAGGTCTGGCCGAACCTCGGAATTTCGAGATTGTATGGCATAGTGCGCCCATAATTGGGAAAATCCTTAAAATGCGAGAGAAATACAAAAGGATATGAGTTGAATCATGTAACATATCCTTTCAAAACTTAACAAAATGGGACAATGCTGAGAATAACATCAATTAATCAGTGTTTCCCTAGAATTTACTTTCTTTTAATACTACCTCAATCTCCAAATACAGCCCTGTAATCAGACTGGAATTTTTCAATTCCCTGATCTGTCAGTGGATGGTGCGTCATTTGTTCAATTACTGAATATGGAACAGTTGCAATATCAGCTCCAGCCAGCGCACAGTCTGTAACATGAATCGGATTACGAACAGACGCTGCAATGATTTCTGTACTATACTCATATACAGCAAAGATATCTGCAATAACTTGAATCAGATCTACTCCTTTTTGACTAATATCGTCTAGCCTGCCCAGGAACGGTGATACATAAGTTGCACCTGCTTCTGCTGCAAGAATTGCCTGATTAGCATTAAAAATTAGTGTTACATTTGTTTTGATTTTTTCTGCACTCAGAACTTTTACAGCTTTCAAACCTTCTACTGTCATGGGAATCTTAACTATGATATTAGGATGAAGTGCAGCTATCTCACGGCCTTCTCGAATCATCCCATCTGCGTCAACTGTTGTTGCCTTTACTTCTCCAGAAATCGGTCCATCTACAATAGATGCAATTTCTTTTATAACTGTCGCAAACTCGCGACCTTCTTTTGCTATCAATGATGGATTAGTTGTAACACCACATATTACTCCCATGTCATTCGCTTTTTTTATATCCTCAACATTTGCTGTATCTAAAAAAATTTTCATTTTGATGCTATCCTTTCTTTCTGGTATTTTACAATTTCCTTATAAATCTCATCATAACTTATTTTATTAAAATCAGTTACATCAATCGGAATAACTAATCCTAATTTAATATTGTATTCTTTGTGGGCAATTGCTGAAACAAATTCTTCCAATGTGGGTCGACTAAGAAGTATTTCATTCTTAAGTTCAGAAGTATATGTTTCTATATGATACTTACTAAGTAAATGTCCTGGATGTCTATCATCTATTTTATCCCGCTTTACACCTCTTTCATATACGGTTTCCATATCAGAAAACAGATAGATAGTTACTACTGAATAACCAGATTCATTTATTAATTCCTCTAATTTGGGTTTGTGCCGCTGATAAAAAGGATATTCAATCAAAATCATCCTGTTTTTCCACATTTGTTTTTGAATTGTCAAATAAAACTCTTCTAAACTCCACTGGTTTATTCGATCTTTTTGCCTGTCATTTTCAAATCCAAAGGTATCCCAGTTCTTTTCCTTAATCTTGTCATAACTAATCTTGATAATCTCATCGTTGTTCAGGTATTGGAGGAAACGGTCCGCAGTACCACTTTTTCCAGTACCTGGACCGCCTGTAAAAATAATAAGGGTTCGTTTATCTGGTAATGTTTTCATGATTAAATTCCTTCTAATCTGAAGAGGTTCCGTCTCTCATGGCCTGAATATTATCAGGGGTGATCTTGCCTTCCATCGGTCCAAAGGCAGCTACGTTCAGTGCTCCTGCTGCTGCTGCGATCTCAGCACATTCTTTCAAAGACTTTTCTTCCAACAAGGCACATAAAAATGCTCCCATGGAAGTATCACCAGCGCCTGTCGGATCAACAGAAACTACATTGTATAGCCCCTGCTCAATAACGTTTCCATCTCTCGTGTAGATTCTTGATCCTTCTAATCCTCTCTTTAAAAAAAGTATTTCAAGGTTTGGATTCTCAAAGCACTTCTTTACAGACGCTTCAACATTATCCAATCCTGTCAATAGTTTCAATTCATCGATTCCAGGAGCAAAAATATTTGTCATTTCCAATACAGCTCGAATAATTTCAAAAGATTCTTTACTCTTGTTCGGATTCGTCATATGTTCCATACGTACATTTGGGTCAAAACTAATTTTTGTTCCCTGTTTCCTCATAGCCTTTGCCGTATTCACGATCTCCCAGCCATAACTAAGTCTGGCAGTCAGTGCACATCCCATAATGTGAAAGAACTTTGCTTCTTTTAAGGAAGATTCTGTGATATCAGGCATCTTTGCTTTCGTCGCTGGAGTATCATCCCAGTGGAACAAAAAAGAACGATCCCCTTTTTCATTATAAGATACAAATGCACAAGCGGTAGCTCCGTTCGGATCGATCATAACCTTAGAAACATCAACTCCATCATGATGCAGGCGTTTCAACAGACAGTCTCCAAACGCATCCTCTCCAACACCGGAGATAATGCCACCGCTGTGTCCCATTCTAGCTACAGTAGAAATCATGATGGAGGATGAGCCGGATGGAAATGGCCCCATAAACAGTTCGGGACTGCTAAGCGGTTTGTTCACCTCCGTCCTCATAATTTCAACCAGCGCTTCACCCATTGTCCAAATCTCAGCCAATTTCTCCCACCGCCTTTTTCATCTCTTCCTCGGATTTAAATTGTTGAATGAATTCTATAACCTCTTCATTTGGTCCGAGAATTGTCACGTACATGACCCCATGCTCCCAGTATGGGAGAAAAGCAGGACCTTCGTGAAACTGATATCCCTGGGCTTTTGCTTCTTTTATGCAAGAAACAATATCCGTGCAGTTTAACGCGATATGATCGATCGCACCAAGTGCATTTATTGCGCCCCCATCCTTCTCATAAGTTTCAATTATTATATTTCCCCACTCAAAAAACTTCACCGGATGACCCTGATAGTTCGTTTCCCATTTCAGGTGAAAACCAAGCCCCATGTAAAATTCAGTTGTTCTTATTACATCATCTGTTGGTATTCCTATATGCTGGTAACCGTCTATGTATTGTGTAAGCATATCCACTATTCTCCTACCCGTTTTATTTACAATATTGGTTTAGGTGTCAAAACACTAAATAGAAAGTAGTTCTATCAGATTAACACCAGATTTTTTTGATTTTTGAGTATATTCAAGCTATATAACGTAATTACAGTGTCATCCCATTCCTTATTTTTATGCTATTTTCAGATTTAAGGCAGACTCCACCTGTCTTA
>JBKECO010000007.1:0-94091 GCA_047974745.1 Lachnospiraceae bacterium | reverse complement strand
ATCAGGGGTCATTATATAAATGACCCCTGAACTCACTATACTGAGAGATAGGAATATCCCATCAGGCTGATATCCACATCTCTTGCAGCTTCACGCCCTTCACGAATCGCCCATACGATCAGTGACTGTCCCCTTCTCATATCTCCGCAGACAAAAACTTTATTAACTTGTGTTTCATAGGCATCTTTCTTGGTCGACACATTTGTTCGTCCATCCAGTTCAACACCAAACGCATCTGCCACATAATTTTCTGTGCCTAGAAATCCTGCAGCGATCAGTACAAGATCTGCGTCTAGAACCTTCTCAGTCCCCGGCACTTCTGATAGATTCATTCTGCCGCTAGAGGGATCCTTAACGAATGCCACCTGCACGGTCTTTACTGATTTTAAATTTCCATTTTTATCTTTGATGAACTCTTTTACCGTTGTTTCATACACACGAGGATCCTGACCAAACACAGCGATCGCTTCCTCCTGTCCATAATCCGTCTTACCGATCTTTGGCCATTCCGGCCAGGGATTATTTGTAGTTCTTTCATCAGGTGCTTTTGGCATCATTTCCAACTGCACTACAGATGCTGCCCCATGACGGATACTGGTTCCTACACAGTCGTTTCCAGTATCGCCGCCACCAATTACAATGACATGCTTTCCTTTTGCAGAAACAAATTTATTATCCCTTAGCTTGGAATCCAGCAGACTCTTTGTTGTCTGTGACAGAAAATCCACTGCAAAATAGATTCCTGATGCATCTCTTCCAGGAGCACTGATGTCTCTCGGATTCTTTGCTCCACATGCTAGAACCAATGCATCAAAGTCCTTCATGACCTTTGTCGCCTTGAGATTTTTTCCAAGATCCGCATTTGTTTGAAAAAGAACACCTTCCGCTTTCATAACATCTACTTTTCGGTCAATGATATGCTTTTCCAGCTTCATATTCGGTATACCGTACATCAGCAGACCGCCGATTCTGTCATCTCTTTCAAACACTGTGACCAAATGTCCTCGCTTATTCAGCTGATCCGCTGCCGCAAGTCCTGCAGGACCGCTGCCTATGACAGCCACGGTTTTTCCTGTTCGTACTCGAGGCGGCTTTGGTCCTGCAAATCCATGCTCGTAGGCATAATCTATGATACCTGCTTCATTCCCCTTGATCGTAACGGGATCTCCATAGTGACCGCAGGTACAAGCCGGCTCACAGGGTGCCGGACAAACCTTTGATGTAAATTCCGGAAAATTATTTGTTTTTTTAAGTCGGTTGAATGCCTGTTCCCAGTTTCCCGTGTAAACCAGATCATTCCATTCCGGAATCAAATTACGCAGCGGACAGCCACTGGTCATGCCATTGAGTGTTACTGCGGACTGGCAAAATGGAACCCCGCAGTTCATGCATCTCGCCCCTTGTTCCTTCTGCCGCTTTTCGGAGAGAGGAATGTGGAACTCATCGAAGTTCTTAATACGCTCCTTTGGCTCAACCGAAGTTGCTGTTTCTCTTTCAAACTCTAAAAATCCTGTTGGTTTTCCCATGGTACGTTCCCTCCTTATCCTCTCGTATTTGTATAGAATGCTTCGATCTGTGCCTGTTCAGAGGAAAGGCCTTTTTCTTCCATCTGAACGATTGCCAGCATCATTCTCTGGTAATCATGAGGAACGATCTTTTTAAATTTCGGCAGATACTCACTGAAGTTATCCAGAATATGTTTTCCTTTTTTGGAGTTGGTCAGTGCTACATGTTCCTTGATCATATCCTTAAGTTCAATTACGTCATATTTGTTCGTGATCGCTTCAGAAAATACCATTCCCTTGTTGATCCTTGTATACAGATCATTGTCCTCATCCAGAACATAGGCGATTCCACCACTCATTCCGGCTGCAAAATTTTTGCCTGTTTTACCTAGAATCGCTACCCGGCCGCCGGTCATATATTCACAGCCATGATCGCCTACGCCCTCTACCACTGCATTTGCACCTGAGTTACGTACGCAGAAGCGCTCACCTGCCACACCGTTTATAAAGGCTTTTCCGCTGGTCGCTCCGTAAAGAGCAACATTCCCGATAATGATATTTTCATCCTCTTTGAACTTTACTCCGGTCGGTGGATAGACCACAAGTTTTCCACCTGAGATTCCTTTGCCGAAATAATCGTTCGAGTCTCCTACCAGCTCCAGTGTCAGACCATTCGGAATAAATGCTCCAAAGCTTTGACCTCCGGCACCGTTACATTTGATGATAAAAGTGTCTTCTTCAAGAGAGTCATCCCATTTCTTTGTGATCTCTGAACCAAAAATCGTTCCAAATGACCGATCTGTATTTGCTACTTCTACATCCAGACTTCTTTTTTGCCCTTTTTCAAGTGCGGTCTGCAGCTGCTTCATCAGAACTGTCATATCCTTTGACTTTTCAAGTTTAAAATCATAGATCTGTTTTGGATCGAAGGTCACTTTTTCTTTTGGTCCTGCAAATGGATTTACCAGGATATTCTCCAGTGTGATCGACTTGGACCGTCCTTTTAAATCTTCACGGATCTTAAGCAGATCACTTCTACCCACCATTTCATCCAGTGTACGGAATCCAAGTCTGGCCATATATTCACGCAATTCTTCAGCAATAAAACGCATAAAGTTCTCTACATATTCCGGTCTACCGTTGAATCTTTTTCGTAATTCCGGATTCTGAGTTGCTATGCCCGCTGGACAGGTATCCAGATTGCAGACGCGCATCATGATACATCCGATACTTACCAGTGGTGCTGTTGCAAATCCAAATTCCTCAGCACCGAGAAGTGCTGCAATTGCGACATCGCGTCCACTCATCAGTTTTCCATCTGTCTCGATTCTCACTTTATTACGCAGACCATTCATGATAAGTGTCTGGTGCGTTTCTGCCAGTCCGAGCTCCCATGGCAGACCTGCATTGTGAATTGAGCTGCTCGGTGCTGCTCCTGTTCCTCCATCATAGCCGGAAATCAGAATGACCTGGGCACCTGCTTTAGCCACACCTGCCGCAATCGTTCCCACTCCTGCTTCTGATACAAGCTTCACTGAAATTCTGGCATCTCGATTTGAATTCTTTAAATCATAAATCAGCTGTTCCAGATCCTCGATCGAATAGATATCATGATGCGGAGGCGGAGAGATCAGAGAAACTCCAGGTGTGGACAGTCTTGTCCTTGCGATCCATGGATATACCTTTTTACCAGGAAGGTGTCCGCCTTCACCTGGCTTTGCTCCCTGCGCCATTTTGATCTGAATCTCTTCTGCACTGACAAGATAACGGCTCGTCACTCCAAACCGGCCGCTTGCCACCTGCTTAATGGAGGAGCATCTGTCCAGTGCTGTATTCTTACTTGCAATTCTAGCAGGATCTTCACCGCCTTCACCAGTATTTGATTTTCCCTGCAGTCTGTTCATAGCGATCGCCAGAGTCTCATGTGCTTCGCCTGAAATGGAGCCATATGACATAGCCCCTGTCTTGAATCTGGTCACGATCGATTCTACACTTTCGACTTCATCCATCGAAATCGGTTTCTTCGCATAGTTGAAATCAACGATTCCTCGGATCAGACCAACTTCCACTTCCTGATCGACCAGCTCAGTGTACTGCTTGAACATCTCATAATCACCACGTTTTGTGGATTCCTGAAGCAGATGGATGGTAGCCGGATTGTACAGATGCTGATCCGCACCACTTCTGTATTTATGTCTTCCTTTACTGTCAAGTGTCAGATCTGTTTCTAGTCCGAGTGGATCCCATGCCGCTGAATGGAGCTCATTCATATCCCGTTCTATATCTTCGATCGTGATTCCGCCGATCCTGCTGACCGTATTGGTGAAGTATTTATTAATAACACTAGAATCAATTCCGATCGCTTCAAAGATCTTTGATCCCTGATAGGACTGAATTGTTGAAATGCCCATTTTTGATGCAATTTTTACGATTCCCGATATGATTGCATGATTATAGTCCGTGATAGCGGCATAGTAATCTTTATCCAGCATATGCTCGTCGACCAGCTGCTTCACTGAATCAAGCGCCAGATAAGGATTGATCGCACATGCACCAAATCCCAGAAGTGTTGCAAAATGATGAACTTCTCTTGGTTCCCCTGATTCAAGGATCACAGCGACCGCTGTTCTCTTCTTGGTACGGACCAGATGCTGCTGCAGTCCAGAAACAGCAAGCAGCGATGGAATTGCCACATGATTTTCATCCACACCTCTGTCAGAGAGAATTAATATATTGGCGCCGTCTCGATAAGCCCGATCCACCTCAACGAACAGGTGATCAAGAGCTTTTTCCAGACTGGTATTCTTATAGTAGGTGATTGGCAGAACGACTACCTTAAATCCATCCACCTTCATACTTTTGATCTTCATCAGATCTGTATTGGTCAGTATAGGATTGTTTACTTTCAGCACTCGGCAATTGATCGCCTTTTCTTTCAGTAGATTTCCATCTTCTCCAACATAGACCGTTGTGGAGGTAACTACTTTTTCACGAATACAGTCGATAGGTGGATTTGTGACCTGTGCAAACAGCTGTTTGAAGTAATTGAACAGAGGCTGATGATCCTCTGCAAATACAGCAAGAGCGGTGTCGATACCCATTGCTGCTGTTGCTTCACCTCCACTTTGTGCCATTGGAAGTATACTGTCTTTTAATGATTCGTAAGTATAGCCAAATGCCTTCTGCATTCTCTTGCGTTCCTCCGATGAATACTCAGGAACACGGATGTTCGGAATTTTCAGATCGCTAAGAGATATCAGGTTGTTATCCAGCCATTCACCATATGGCTGCTTGTCAGCATAGGTTTCCTTTAACTCATCATTATCTATGATTCTGCCCTGCTTGGTATCCACAAGAAGCATTCTTCCGGGACGCAGACGCTCTTTGATCACCACCTTTGTAGGGTCAATATCTAAAACACCTACTTCAGATGAAAGAATTAAATAATCGTCATCTGTTACATAATAACGAGAAGGCCGCAGACCATTCCTGTCCAGAACTGCACCCATCATATCTCCATCGGAGAACAGTATGGAAGCCGGTCCATCCCATGGCTCCATCATAGTTGCATAGTACTGATAAAAATCACGTTTTTTTCGTGACATCAGAGAATTGTTCGCCCAGGGTTCCGGAATCATGATCATGACTGCAAGGGGTAGATCCATTCCGCCCATAACGAGAAATTCCAGTGTATTATCAAGCATTGCAGAGTCAGATCCTTCTGTATTGATCACTGGAAGGACCTTTTGAAGATCACCACCCATAGCGACTGTCTCAAGTGTCTCTTCTCTTGCCAGCATCTTATCGGCATTCCCTTTTATGGTATTGATCTCGCCATTATGAACGATATATCTATTTGGATGTGCACGTTCCCAGCTAGGATTCGTATTTGTGGAAAAACGTGAATGCACTGTTGCGATGGCTGACTCATAATCCTCATCCTGCAGATCCGCAAAGAACAGCCGGAGCTGCTCCACAAGAAACATTCCTTTATAAACAATTGTTCTGCTCGACATGGATACCACATAGGTATTGTCATTGGACTTTTCAAAAATTCGTCTTGCAATATAGAGTCTTCTGTCAAAATCCAGACCTTTTTGTGTGTCAGCTGGTCTTTTCACAAAGCCCTGCATAATATAAGGCATACAATCAATGGCCTTTTGTCCCAGATATTCTGGTTCGATCGGTACGACACGCCAGCCTATGAATTCCAGTCCTTCTTTTGCAACAATGACCTCGAACATCTTTTTTGCCTGATTTCTTTTGAGCTCATCCTGAGGAAAAAAGAACATACCGATTCCGTAATCTCGTTCATCGCCAATGTCAAGACCAAGTGACTTTGTTGTCTTCTTGAAAAATCTATGGGATATCTGCAGTAAGATGCCCACTCCATCACCTGTCTTGCCCTCAGCATCTTTTCCGGCTCTGTGTTTTAAATTCTCTACAATTTTTAATGCATTCGCCACAGTATCATGTGTCTTGATTCCTTTGATATTGACAACTGCACCAATACCACAGTTATCATGCTCGAACCGGGGATCATACATTCCTTTAGCAACGGCATTACTTTCATTTATATGCTCGGTCATAGTATCATTCCTTTCTGCTTACACTACTTCAAATATATTTCAAATATAATATTCTCATAGTTAAGATTATAATTGCTTTTTATAAATATGTAAACTTTTATTTTGTTATTATTGTCTGATAATTAGAAAACACATAACTGACAGTATATATTATCTGTCAATTATGTGTTATTATCACTATTATGTCCTGCTATCCGCACAACAAAGCGAGGAATTAGGGGTATTTTTCTTTCTCTTTTTAAAGTGAAGAACTGAGATATTGGAAGCATTTCTTTTATTGTGTCTATTTTGTTTGCTCCGATTAGATTGATTCTTCCTGCTGCATTCCATATTTTCTAATAAAATAAAGAATCACAGCAAATATCATAAAAAATAAAATAGCCCATATTGCCTGAACGAACATTCCGCCTTTTAGAAACACAAAAAGCTCTGTTTCAGAACGCAGAATGGAAGTGAGATTTGCTGCCATATGTGCCAGGGCAGCTGCCTTAAATCCACCTGCAAGATCATAAAGTATGGCCAGCAGGATTCCAAAGATCGTTGCGTACACCAGCTGGACAATATTTACATGAATGATTCCAAACAACAGTGCAGAAAGCAAGATGGCATTTCGTCTTTTTAAAAAACGTTTACATCTTCCAAAAATAATTTCCCGAAATAAAAACTCCTCTGTGATCGGAACGACCAGGCAGAGTGTCACAAGTTGAAGCGGCAGACTTCCTGAACTGAATGCTTCCTGAACCTCTCCATAAGATGCAGAATATCTTGAGATCTGTAACAGACCCAAAAAATTATTCAATGCAATAGAAAAACTAACAGCACAAAGCAAAGTCATGACCAGCAGGAACAGATTTCGTTTCCATGTCGGTCTCTTCTGTACTTTGATTTTCAAAAGCAGATCCGGTTTATAAAAGGTCCAATAAAGCAAAGGCAGCGCACATAATGTTGCCACAAGCTGTTGCAGCAGAACCTGCTGATTCAGAATAGGAAATAGAATGGCCAGAATATAGACGCCAATGAATTGTGCTGCGTAATAGATTCCTATAGGATATAATACTTCCCATATCCGAATTGCCTTAAATTGTTTCAAGGTATTGTCCCACCTCTCCGACTGAATCACAGATCACCTCTGCTCCTGCCTTCTCTAACTCATCTCTAGAACCAAATCCATAGGTGACAGCGGCACAGTGAACACCAGCTTCAATCGCTCCCATCACATCAAAGGCTGTATCACCAATAAGAGTAATCTCCCTGGGCGAGACTTGCATTCTCTCAGACAAAGCATGAAGGACCTGTGCCTTCGTGTTGATTTTGCCATCCCTGGTCGCACCAGCCACCACTTCAAAGTATTTCAGCAAATCAAAATGCTCCAAGATCCTTATACAGGCGTCCTCATGCTTTGACGACGCTAATGCAATTCGAGCTCCCTTCTGATGCAGGGACAGGATCAGTTCTCTGATTCCCGGGTACAGTTGGCATTCGTAAAGACCGATTTTATCAAATCGTTCTCTGAATTTTATAACTCCTTTTTCTGCTTTCTGAGCATCGAACCCGTAGATCTTCATAAATTGCTGTCTCAAAGGCGGACCTATAAAGCAAAGAAGTTCCTCCTGTCTTGGTTGCTCCATATCGAAGTATTCCAACACATAACGTACACAATTTGTGATACCCTCCTCTGAATTGATGATCGTTCCATCCAGATCAAATGCTGCAATCATATACGTTCCCCCTTTGTTTCTTTCATTCTTGTTTCAAAGTAGCCGTCCTGATATCTCTTGATCAGGATTTCAGCATATCTTCTATCTTTATGTACGATTTTATTCAACTCAAAATCAAGCACGATTTCAGCATCATAATCCGGTGGCATGGATGTGAAGTGATCTTTTTTATATTCTGAATAGAACTTTTTCATATCTGAGAGCAGTTGCACAGCATATTCATAATACCTTGTATTTTGCTCAAAGAAATCTCTGTCTGCAGACATTTGATGGATATGAATGCGCTCAGAATCTGATTTGTATAACATTCGGCTGTCCGTCTTGTTCCACATCTCCCAAATACGGTAACCAATCAGAAGATGCAAAAATACCAGATCTCTTTTTTCTACTCCTGCACATACCATTGGATTCAGATCCAGCATTCTGAGCTCTATATGACTTACACCCAACTGCTCAAGATTATCCATAGTATTCTCTTTGTACGGTTTTAACCTGATTGGATAGTACAACTCTTGAATCGATTCAATATCGCCACTGTCAATATAGCTTTGTATGCTTTTCAGGTAGGAACTATAATCACGATAGTCCAGATTCGGATAGAAAAAATTCCAATACCCATATTTGCTGTTGCGAAAGGATGTGAATCGTTCCCTATCTGTTTCTTCTACTCCTAGACCATCCAGAAATTCCGGATCACCCACGGGACTTGCTGAAGTCAGCATGACGATCAGCCAGCTGTCAGACATCAGTCTGTCCGTCAGTTTTAAGTACCAGTCGTTCATTTCCTCCTGACACTCTGCCACGCCCGGATGCATCAATTCAAAAAATGAAAGGGGGAGGGAAAAATTAAGATGCAGACCAGAATACAACATTTTTACTTTACCGTATTTTCCTGCAAGATATTCCCTGTAATTCGTCTTATTAGATCTTTCGTCCTCAAAAAAAGCGATTCTTATATTATTTTCATCATAGTGGGGCGGATTAGAATAGGTCCAAACAAATTCTTTCCCAGTTGGTCTTTGATAGATCGCATCCTCCACCATATCTTCTAAAATACAGATCTGAGCGCCAGCCGAGTGAATACTATCATGAACATCACTGATGAACTCAACCTGACTCTCGCTAAAATCCATACTGATATTGGAGACATTTAAGTCCGGGTGATCTGTCTGTGCCAGATTTCCGTTCTCATCCATTCTCATGGACTCTTTTTCGATTCCAAATCTGCCTTTGAGCAGCATGGACATCCATTCATCACTCACTCGTTGTGCGACTTTTTCCTCGCTCGATTTCATATACTGCACTTTTTACCTCACTTAATAAATAGAGAGAGCCACAGGCAATTATTTTCATGTTCGCCCCATCTCTGTTTCCAAATACTGCCTGATTTCTGGCATCTTGAACCGCCTTGGATACAGACGGTTCCCAAAGAACCGATATGTCAGAGGATTCTCTGACTATATTCGCCAGCACCTTAGCTTCGAGTGCTCTTTCATGGCCAGGTGTGACTGTATAGATCTGGGAGACAACCGGACTCAGTTTCTCCAGCATTTTATCATAGGCTTTATCTTTCATCACACCTATGATCATGATCCATTCGGCCGTGCCATCGTAACATAAGAGAGATTTTGCCAGAACTTCAGCCGCAGCTTCGTTATGTGCACCATCCAGAAAAAAAGGCGGATCCTCACTGATCTTTTCCATTCGGCCGGGGGGACCCGGACTTCGCATTGCTCTTTTTACAGATTCTGCCGAAATACGATATCCCATTGCCAGCAACAGATCTGCAGCCTCTAGCGCAAGTGCAGCATTTTCCCTTTGGTACAGAGCTCTTGAACCCAGTGCCAGCTCTCCAAAATCTCTATAATGAAATGACTGATCATCCTGATAAAAACAGAGAGGTTCTGCTTCGATAAACGCAGAGCCGTTATATCGTGCTTCTGTCAGAAGTTCCTGTTTTATCTCTTCTGTCTGCCATGTACTTATGACCGGAACTCCAGGCTTTATGATACCTGCTTTTGCTCTTGCGATATCTTTTAAAAAAAATCCCAGATAATCCATATGATCCAAACTGATCGAAGTCAATATAGAAAGAATTGTTGATCTTACCACATTTGTGGCATCCGTTCGACCTCCGAGTCCAGTCTCAAGGATCACAAAATCGCAATGCTCCTGGTAAAAATACAAAAGTGCAAATGCAGTGTCGACTTCAAAGCTCGTTGGATGTTCAACTCCATTTGCTGTGAGATTCTCACAGGCAGCCTTGACCTGTGTCATGACCCTGGCATAGCTTTCTTCTGTGACCATGTCTCCATTGATTTGAAATGCTTCCCTCTCCTGAAATACTACTGGAGAGCTGAATAGGCCGACCTTGTATCCGCTATTTCTCAAGATCTCTGAGATATAATTGCAGACCGAACCTTTTCCGTTCGTTCCTGCCACATGGATCACTGCCAGTTCATCATCGATTCGTCCCAGCTCTTCCATCAGTTTTTTTATTCGGGTCAGACCCAGCTTACTGCCTGCACCTTTACATGTCTCGTGAAAATGATATGCTTCTGCAAAATTCATCAGCTGTGTTTCACTCCTTTAGTATCGCGACTCGCTATTTTTAATCGATTGAGATCCAGCACTTTTGAATCCAGTTCCAAGGAGACATTTTCTCCACTGGATAACAGATAGACTGCGGCAATGCTATCCCCTGCCAGAAGCCTCATGCCTCGTACTCCCACTGCACCTTTTTTCTTCTCCGGTATACTCTTTGTCTCGATTCTCAAAAACATCCCTTTTTTCGATTGCAGTATCATTGTCTGGTTCTCAAGCTGATAGCCTGCCCCAAGAAGCTGATCCTTGTCAGCGAGCTTTGTCGCTGCTGTTGTTCTCTTTGATACATCAAATTCAATTCCCGCCACCACTTTGACCATACCTGTCTTCGAGGTGAACAGGATATTTCCAGCCACGATGCGCTCCATAGCATCAATGAATATGACCGTTTCCTCTGCACTGTTATAATTACATAAATTATCGATCGGTTTTCCTTTGTCCCTGAATTTTCCATAGGGGATATCTATGACCTTTAATAGATGCATTTGTCCTGTATTTGTAAAAACGCAGATGCGGTCTGTATTCTTACAATAGAAAATATGCTTATTCTCGCTGTCTGCCGCTTCTTTGTTTCTGTCATAGATACCTGTATCTATCGTTTTTGCATACCCAAAGCGATCCATCAGAAATACAACATCCATCTCTTCGATCTTGACCTCTTCCAGTACGATTTCCTCTGCATTTTCGATCCGTGTTTTGCGCTCTGATGAAAATTCTTTTTTGAACGCGTCCAATTCCTTCATGATAACCTTCGCCATGGTGACTTTATTGGATAAAATATCCTCATAATTTCGAATATTTTCAAGCGTCGTTTCATGATCCTTCATCAACGCTTCTATTTCGAGTCCGATCAGCCTGTAGAGTCTCATTTCCAATATAGCAGTTGCCTGTCTCTCTGTAAAATGAAGCTGAGCCGCCTGTTTTTTTGAATCTTCCGATCTAAATCGAATCTCGGAAATATCTCCATTTGTCAGACATGACTTTGCCTGCTTCATAGAATCCGAACCGCGTAATATTTCAATGATCAGATCGATTACATCACAGGCTGCGATCAAGCCTTCTTGAATCTCTTTCTTATCCAGTTCCTTTTCCAGCAGTGTCTTATATTTTCTTGTGGCAATTTCATATTGAAAATTCACATGATGGCGGATAATGGGTACGATTCCCATGATCTCCGGCCGCCCTTCCGCCACCGCCAGCATATTGACCCCGAAGGTGTCCTCTAGCTTCGTTTTTTTATACAATAAATTGCAGAGATTTTCTGCATTTGCGCCTTTACGCAGTTCAATGACAATTCGGATTCCATCCTTCGAGGACTGATTGGAAATATCCGTGATATCCGTCGTTTTCTTTGTTTCCACGAGCTGGCAGACATCATTTAGAAATTTACCGATTCCGGCGCCTATCATGGTATAAGGGATCTGAGTGATTACAATCTGTTCCTTGCCGCCTTTTGTTTTTTCTACTTCAACATTACCTCTGACACGAATCTTACCGGCACCTGTGGAATAAATCCCATAGAGATCGTCCTGATTTACTACGATTCCACCGGTCGGAAAATCCGGTCCTTTGATGTGTTCCATCATCTGTTTCGTATTGATATCCGGATTTTTCATATATGCTTTGACTGCATCGATCACTTCTGCAACATTATGGGGTGGAATACTTGTTGCCATACCGACAGCAATTCCCTCTGCTCCGTTGATCAGCAAGTTGGGAAGTCGTACCGGAAGAACTTCCGGCTCCTTCTCAGTCTCATCAAAGTTAGGAACAAAATCCACAACATCCTTATCTAGATCTGACAAAAATGCTTCCTGCGTTACCTTCTGAAGTCTCGCTTCTGTATAACGCATTGCAGCAGCTCCGTCCCCTTCAATAGAACCGAAATTGCCATGCCCATCCACTAAAGGCATACCCTTCTTGAAGTCCTGAGCCATTACTACAAGAGCATCGTAAATAGAAGAATCGCCATGGGGATGATACTTACCCATGGTATCTCCAACAATTCGGGCACATTTTCGGAATGGTCTGTCATACCGAATGCCAAGCTCGTGCATATCATACAGCGTTCTTCTCTGAACCGGTTTTAATCCATCTCTTACATCAGGGAGTGCTCTTGCAACAATGACACTCATAGCATAGTCAATATAGGACTGTTGCATGATATCTGAATAATCCGTCTGCAGAATCTGTTCTTTTGTATTCATAGTTTACCTCATATCCGTAATTTTCTTTCGATCGCCAATCGCTTCCTGTCAAATGTCCAATTCTGCGTCCTGAGCATTATGATAGATGAATTCCCGTCTCGGCGCCACATCGTTGCCCATAAGCATCTCTGTGACATCTGAGGCCATTCTTCCATCCTCAATCTCTACTCTCTTTAAGATCCTAGTTTCCGGGTTCAATGTCGTATCCCATAGCTGATCCGCATCCATTTCACCAAGTCCTTTGTATCTTTGAAGAGTAAAGCTTCCTTTTTGTTTTTTTCTGTATTTCTCCAGTGCGGCATCATCATACAGATATTCCTCTGCACCCTTAGATGGAATCGCCTTATATAAGGGTGGCATTGCAACATAAATATGCCCTTCAAAAATCAGCTCCGGCATAAATCGGTAAAAAAGAGTCAGAAGAAGTGTAGAAATATGTGCACCATCCACATCCGCATCCGCCATAATGATGATCTTGTCATATCTAAGTCTTGATATATCAAAATCATTGCCGAAGCCTTCCGAAAAACCACAGCCGAAGGCATTGATCATTGTTTTGATTTCAGCATTAGCCAGAACCTTATCGATACTTGCCTTCTCTACATTCAGTATTTTTCCCCGGATCGGCAGTATTGCCTGAAAGTTCCTATTTCTTGCTGTTTTGGCTGACCCGCCAGCTGAGTCCCCTTCGACGATAAATATCTCGCAGATTGCTGCATCCCTGCTTTCGCAATTGGCCAGTTTCCCATTGCTGTCAAAGGAAAATTTCTGCTTCGTCAATAGATTGGTACGCGCTTTTTCTTCTGTCTTCCTGATTTTGGCAGCTCTTTCTGCACAGCTTAATACGATTTTCAAAGTATCCAGACTTTTGTCAAAATACAGCTGGATTTCATCTCCGGTGACCTTCGAGGTTGCTCTTGCTGCGTCCTGATTATCTAGTTTTGTCTTAGTTTGTCCTTCGAATCGAGGTGCAGGGTGTTTGACAGAGATAACGGCTGTCATTCCATTGCGAATGTCAGCTCCTGTAAAATTTGCATCCTTTTCTTTCAGGACACCGATTTCTCTTGCGTAATTGTTCAGTATTGTAGTCATGATCGACTTAAAGCCTGTCAAATGAGTTCCACCCTCGGAATTATAAATATTATTGCAAAACCCTAAGATATTCTCATGAAATTCCCCAGTATATTGGAAGGCACCTTCTACGGAGATTCCTTCATTTTCACCATGAAAGTAGATCACATCATGAAGCACCTCGGATTTCTTATTCATATCCTTTACAAATCCAATGATCCCCTCTTCTTCATGGTAAGTGATCTCTTCGATTTCTTCGTTTCTTTTATCCTTATAATAAATCGTAAGCTTGGGATTCAGATAGGCCGTTTCATGCAGTCTGCTTTTTACATCCTCTTCCTTAAAATCTGTTCTTTCAAATATTTCAGGATCCGGCAGAAAGTTGATTCTGGTTCCTGTGCCCTTGGTCTTTCTCAGGACAGGCAGCAGACCATGTTCAAGTATCACAACCGGGTTGCCCCGCTCATATCGATCATGATGGACAGCTCCTTCTCTGCTGATCTCAACATCCATATAAGTTGAGAGCGCATTTACCACCGAAGAGCCTACTCCATGCAGTCCTCCACTGGTCTTATATACACTGTCATCAAATTTTCCGCCAGCGTGCAGTGTCGAGAAAACGACTCTGGCTGCTGATACCCCTTTTGCATGCATACCGACCGGTATCCCGCGGCCATTATCTTCTATGGTGCAGGAACCATCTTCCTCCAGGGTAACATGAATACTGTCACAGACCCCAACTAAATGTTCGTCCACTGCATTGTCCACAATTTCATATATTAAATGATTGAGTCCTTTTCTGGAAACACTTCCAATGTACATTCCCGGACGTTTTCTGACCGCTTCAAGTCCCTCTAATACGGAAATACTGGCAGCATCATAGGTCGATTGTTTGCTCATTCTACTATTCTTCCTTTCATTGTGTGCCCTTTTGAGACACCACGTTGCTCGTACTATCATATCACAAGAACACACATTCTGCCATAGTTATCATAGCAGCACGCTTCTATGATATAAAAAACTGCTGAAAACAGCCGGTCTCAGCCATTTTCAGCAGCTCCTATATCATTAAACTACACCTTTTCTTAAAATAATATTTGCATAGATCGCGGTCTCTCCAGTCATCACTACCACAGTGGATTTTTCTCTGGTCTTATCATAAAATTTCCATTTATTGATTTCTTCAAAGCATTCATTTCCACGTGTATCGTGTTTGGCTACGATTTCTTTATAGGTATCCCATATCGGCGTCTTTGCTGTATCTCCCGGCTCTACTGCCATCAAGGTACATGGTGGCACCATAGTCCCTGTTTCATCCGGATAGGTATCCAAAGGAAAAACTTGTAAAATGGCATCTAAAAGTTCCGGTACTCCATGTCCATCCATTCGGATCACCGTCTTACCTACTGTGTGTCCAGGAAAATTTCCATCCCCGATCGTAAGTTCATCCGTATGACCCATCTCACAAAGTACTTTCAGCAATTCAGGTGATAAAATTGGTGGTATTCCTTTTAACATATATGCCTCCTGCTATTTGTATAATGGTCCGTATGCTGCACAAGCACGATAATCCTGTCCTTCTTTATCTGTGCCAAATGCGTTAAATGCTGCAGGACGGAATATTTTACCTGCTTCAACATTGTGCATACTTACTGGGATTCGAAGCATGGAACACATTGTGATCAGATCTGCTCCGATATGTCCGTAGCTGATCGCTCCGTGATTTGCGCCCCAGTTATTCATTACATCATATGCGCTCTTAAAAGGACTTCCATCTTTTCCATCACAAATCGGTGCGAACCAGGTACAAGGCCAGGTATAATCTGTTCTTGCCCAGATCTTGTTTGATACTTCTTCTGGAAGATCGAAAGTATATCCTTCTGCAATCTGCATAACCGGTCCAAGACCTTTTACAAGATTCAGACGTGCCATGGTAACTGGCATCTTGGCAGTTGTCAGGAATCTGGATGAGAATCCGCCTCCGCGGAAATATCCATTATTCGCAGGGCTCCATTCCGTAGCACCAAGGATCTTGCCCATATCATCTTCTGTTACATCGAACCATTCTTTCAGTACGCCATTGCCTTCTGCGTCCAGCGCCTGTCCGTTCGCATCAAGGCAGCATGCTCCTGAATTGATCAGATGGATAAATCCGTCACATTCTTTTGCAACGCCATCCAGGTCAAAACCAGTTGCCTTTTTTACTGCATCTACGCTCCAATAAGTACGAACATCTGCGAACATCTGTGCACGATTTGTCAAAAGCTTCATAAACAACATGGTAATTCCATTTAATGCATCATTCTCTGTAGCCAGTACATAGGGTTCTCTTGGACCATTCCAGTCAAAAGAGGTGTTCAGCATTGCTTCCGGATAATCACAGTTCGGATAGAAATCAGTCCACTGTCTTTGACCCTGGAATCCTGCGCAGATCGCATTGTGTCCCAGACGCTCCTCCTTGCATTCTTCAGGAAGTCCAGGATTTCCATTCATCAGATCTTTAATGATGACCATCATCTTAACTACGAATTCCCAGTCCTCTTCTTTTTGCTGAGCATTTTTTCTTATAAATTCAGGATTGGTGTCAATTCCTTCTTTACAATTTTCCTTTGTCCACGCCAAAGCTTTTTTGAATTCTGCTTCGTCATAAATACCTTCTGTCATCCTGCGGATCACTTCAACTTCATCAACAGATTCCACACGCATTCCCAGATATTCTTCGAAAAAATCAGGATTTACAATAGATCCGCCGATTCCCATGCAGACAGAACCGATCTGAAGATATGATTTTCCTCTCATGGTCGCTACTGCCACAGCAGTACGTCCGAACCGAAGGATCTTCTCTTTCACATCTTCCGGAATCGAAGTGTCATCTGCTTCGCATACATCATGGCCATAAATACCAAATGCAGGCAGACCTTTTTGTGCATGCGTTGCAAGAACGGATGCAAGATATACTGCTCCTGGACGCTCTGTTCCGTTAAATCCCCATACCCCTTTTACAGTTTTGGGATCCATGTCCATTGTCTCAGCACCATAGCACCAGCATGGTGTTACAGTCAGTGTCACATCTACACCTTCTCTTCGGAACTTGTCAGCACATGCTGCAGCTTCAGCAACACGTCCGATCGTAGTATCTGCGATTACGACCTTAACTGGTTCACCGTTTGAATATTTTAAATTGTCTGTCAGTAATTTTGCTGCTGATTTAGCCATATTCATTGTCTGATCTTCAAGTGAATCCCTAACACTGATGATTCCTTGTCTTCCGTCAATAGTTGGACGGATTCCGATTACCGGATACTCACCGATATATCTGTTTTGTGCCATGATAGAACCTCCTTATTCAACTGAATCGTTTTTATTCTTATCTCATTATAATCCTTTGATATCAAAAATACTTGTGCTATACTGGAATAAAATAGTACAATATTCACTTTTTCTAATGTAAAAAAGGGGGTTTTTATGAAATATTTGAAATATAAGGAGCATGCATCGAGAGGAACCTTTGATTTTCCGTTGGAATTCTATCACATAAGACCAGGCCATCCCCGATATGAGATGTCTTATCACTGGCATACTGATTTTGAATTGATCCGTGTCTTATCCGGTACTTTTTTACTTCATCTCGAGGGATCAGAATTTTTGCTACATGAGGGAGATGTTGCATTTATTCATGATGGAATGTTGCATGGCGGACATCCTAATAACTGTATTTATGAGTGCATCGTATTCGATCTGCGTCTGTTGTTAAAGAGCAGCTACACCATCCAGAAATATTTAAACGGTATCGCTGACCAAAAGCTGATACTCCATACATTTTATCCAAATCCAGGTTCCTCATATCAGTTTTCTGATGCAAAAAATATCAGGATACATCAGGAGCTGCACAAAATTCTATATGTCCTCTTCTATTCCATGCAGCAAAAGTCACTCGGATATGAGCTTATCGTGATTGGATCCTTGTATCATTTCTTTGGCAGCATTATTGAAAACAATCTATATCAGGATAATCCCGAATCCTCGAACATACTGGATCGAAATAAACTTCAACCTATTAAAGATGTACTTGCTTTGATCGAATCGGATTATGGAAATGAGTTGACTTTGACAGATCTTTCAAAAAAAGCGAATATGTCTCCCAAATATTTTTGTCGCTTTTTTCACGAAATGACACAGCGAACACCAATCGATTATCTGAATTACTATCGGATCGAATGTGCCTGCATTGAGCTCGTGACCTCTGGCAAATCCATCACAGAGGTCGCATACAGCTGCGGCTTCAGTAATCTGAGTTACTTCATTCGTACATTCAAGAAATACAAAGGTATCACTCCGCATAAATATTTAAAGGAACCAATCTCGATCTGAGAAAGGTTCCTTATAATTTGCTGATATCAGACTGCTCCTTCTCTCTTTAAAACAATGGCGATCGTCTTTAAAAGAATTTGAATGTCCAGGAGTATTGACCAGTTCTGTATATACGCCGCATCTAGTCTGACCACATCTTCAAAATCGTGGATCGCATTTCTTCCACTAGACTGCCACATTCCTGTAATACCAGGTTTGATCGACATGCGTTTGATATGATGCATTTCATATTTTTCGTATTCATCAAGTGTAGGCGGCCTCGTACCGACCAGACTCATATCTCCTTTTAACACATTCCAGAATTGCGGAAATTCGTCAATTGATGTGTTTCGGATAAACTGCCCAATTCCCTTAATGACTCTTGGATCATTATCCATCTTAAACATCAGTCCCTGCATCTTGTTATGCTGTAACAGTTCTTCTTTTTCCGTCTCTGCATTCCTATACATGGAACGAAATTTATAGATTTCAAAAATTCTGCCATTTTTACCAACACGTTTCTGTTTAAAAAATACAGGGCCATGATCTGAAATTTTGATAGCCGGAACAACAAAAACACATAACATGCCGGTAAGCAGCATCCCAATGATTCCACCAGTAATATCCATTGCTCTTTTGACAAGCATCTGACCGGATGAGGCCATTTTAAGGCTGCGACTCAAAACAGTATAACCACCAAATTTGCCTACACAACGATTATCTGTCTCGCGAATCATGCCGAGACTCAGGTGAACTGTCGTACCCATTTCAACACATGCTTCCAGAATTTCATCAGAAATCATATATCTTGTAGAGGAAGCTACGAATACCTCATCAATAACTGTCCCCATAAGATAATTCGGCAGATTCTCCGCTTTTGAAACAACTGCAATACCTGAGATTTTTTGTCCGACAGCATATTTGTCATCAACCAGTACAAGACCAGCAATATGAAAATCCTTAAAGATCTGGGAATTCAAATGCAAAACAACACGATCTGCAATATCAGCAGATGTCAGGAGAAGGACCGGCCTCTTTTTACACTTTTCCGCCATTCTTCGACGAATCACTTCTTTCCATAGCGTCCTTACTATATAGACAAGAAGTACACTAAAGATTCCAAGCATTACTAGCACTCGTCTGGAATAAATTTCGGTGACCTTCATCAATACCAGGGTCAGCATACCAAGCGAAATCACAAAGACCAGATGTATGATCGTCTCTTTTAATTCTACGAGGTAACCTCTCTTTAAAATATTCCGGTAGCTGTCTCTGGTATAAGAGACCAGAATATTAAAAAGCACAAGAACTACGGCTATTCTGAGGTAATTATTGTCACCATATGCAACAAATCTCTGGTAATGGAACCAGTATGCAAGCTGAAGCGCTATTTGAGTAATTAAAATGTCGATCACCAAGAAATCTAAATGCTTTTTCCATCCATTTCTCTTTCGCTCGTACAAATCCTTTACTTCCTTTCACCTTGATTGCAAGTTTTGATCCAGCAGCTCCGAAATTTCTACATTTTTCTGATAAGACATGATATTGAGCACCATGAGTGCTATTTTGAATGTCATGGCATCTTCAAATTTGCGAATATCAAGCCCAATCAGTTTCTCCAGACGTTCCAGTCTGTATACAAGTGTATTTCTATGAACATAAAGTTGTCTGGCCGTTTCAGAGATATTCAGATTATTTTCGAAAAATTTTTGAATTGTAATCATGTTCTCTTCCGAAAAAACATCTGGTATTTCGTCTCCAAAAACTTCTTGTATGAACATTTCACACAGGCTCATAGGCAACTGATAGATAAGGCGCCCGATTCCAAGGGTCGCATAGGATATTGTCTTCTTTTCTGCATAGAAGATTCTTCCGACATCGACTGCCAACTTTGCTTCCTGGTACGATTTAGCAATGTCTTGAAAGGTCAGCGCTCTATTTCCGTATGACACCCGAACCCTTGTCATTGTCTCACCTTCCACAGTATCTGAGATCATTTTTGCAATTCCATCCAGTTCTTTCTCCGTTAGGATTCCTCTTACGTCTTTGATAATAATCAAATTCTGTTCATCAATTTCTGTAACGAAATCCTTTGTCTGCCAGTCAAAAATATTCTTTAATGTCTCCATAATGACTGTATCTTTCTTGCCTTCGACCTCAACTAAAAATACGACTCTCTCAGACTGATCAATTCTAAGCTTTCTGGCTTTGTTATACATATCAACTACTAGCATATTGCCAAGTATGATATTTTGCATGAATATATTTTTATCGAACTGTTCCTGATAGCTCTCAGCCATATATCGTAGCTGGGCGCATACCATTTTTCCTACAAGATGTCCCTGTTCGGTGGCATCCTTTACGATCAGAGTATAGAGAAGCTGTTCATCCCGCATGACCTTAAAAAAATGCATACCACGCAATGTCTGACTTTCAGCCATGGAAACGGTAAAGCTTCTCACGATGTCTTCCATATCATCACTGATGTCAAATGTGGTAACTGCCAGTCCACCATTTTCGTTGTATAAAGAAAGATCCATACGTGATATTTCCTTTAACTCCTCAATTGCTGTCTGTAATTTATGATTGGATAACAAGGTGCATCCTCCTTTTAAAAAAGACCAGGCAGAATACGCCTGGTCTTGGTATTGTCTTTACAATATTTTACAAAACTAGTTTGTAATTGTCAATTCTGTCTCTTTGTCGAAAACATGAATTTTTTGTGGATCTAATGCGATTTTAATCTTATCGCCAAGACGTGCAGGTGTTCTTGCATCTACTCTAGCTGTCATTGGAGAACCGGCAACTGTAAAGTATAATAGTACTTCTGCACCAAGAAGCTCATATCCTGTAACTTCTGATTCCACAACGCTCTCTTTAAATGTCTCAACACCGATCTGTGTATCGTTCAGATCTTCTGGTCTGATTCCGAATGTAACAACCTTACCTTCATAACCACCATCAATCAGTTTCTTTGATTTTGCAGGTGGAAGTGAAACTGCAAATTTATCAAATGTAAGTTTTGCAACTCCGCTCTCAACACTAACTGTCGCATCAGCAAAGTTCATCTGAGGTGATCCGATAAATCCAGCAACAAAAAGGTTATTTGGTTCGTTATATAATTTCTGAGGTGAATCTACCTGCATGATAATTCCATCTTTTAATACAACGATTCTTGTTCCAAGTGTCATCGCTTCGGTCTGATCATGTGTTACATAAATGATCGTTGCACCTAGTCTCTGGTGAAGTGCTGCGATCTCAGTACGCATCTGAACACGAAGTTTAGCATCAAGATTCGAAAGTGGCTCATCCATGAGGAATACTTTAGGATGACGAACAATCGCACGTCCCATAGCAACACGCTGTCTCTGTCCACCTGACAGTGCCTTTGGTTTACGATCTAATAATTTTCCAAGATCCAGGATTCTGGCAGCTTCATCCACTTTTTCTTTGATTTCAGCTTTTGGAACTTTTCTAAGTTTCAGTCCAAATGCCATATTGTCAAATACAGTCATGTGAGGATAGAGTGCGTAGTTCTGAAATACCATTGCAATATCTCTGTCTTTCGGTTCTACATCATTCATTACTTTTCCGTCGATACTTAATTCACCGGAACTGATTTCTTCCAATCCAGCTACCATACGAAGAGTCGTTGATTTTCCACATCCTGAAGGGCCTACAAAAATAATAAATTCTTTGTCATCTACTTCCAGATTGAAATCTTTCACGGCTTCAAATCCGTTTGGATAAACTTTGCAGATATTCTTTAGTGATAAACTTGCCATTAAATGAACCTCCTGAAATTTGATTCTTAATTGTTAAACTTAGTTTATCAGAAGATTCAGCTTCTGCCTATTTCCCGATTTCACAAAATATAATTCACTTTTCTGTAAAATCGACGAAGAACAGGAAGAAGAAAATAGACTTTCGTCAGAATAACGAAACCACTTATGTGGTTCGGTTAATCTGACGAAAGTCTTAACCAGTCTAGTCTATTTTTGAATATCCGAATCGATTTACCATAGCATCGATCTTTTGTCCCTTCTGACAAAATGGACATTCAATCGGGTGAAACGCCTGGTAGGCAGGGATATCTTCTTGATGAAACACGGAGTGGATCGGATATCCATCGAGTTCATCGATCATGGTAAATACAGACGCGATTCCTTCCACGATACCTCCATAATAATGAACTGCTTCTAAGGTACGCCGAAGTGTTTCCCCGGTTGTAACGGTTGCAAGAAGGATCACGACATGCTTGCCGTGCATTGCACCCTTATTGTTATCTCGAAAGATGATTTCATAACGGCTCGTCTCTTCCGGTGAAATGACATAAATGGTCTCGTGGACATTGTTCGTCATAAAATGGTTCTGCTCGAACTGCTCCGCAAGTAGAGTTCCAATGACCTCCGTTCCGTCCATACAGATGATCGTATCAACGAAGGGAAGCATATTGATCTTCATTCGAAGGACACGAGCGACTTCTTCTGCTTCATTCTTCCTAGTTTTCAGTGTATTCAGATCAATATAGTAGTTAAAATGCGTACTGGTAGTTGCAAAATGTCCCGGCATTGCATGGATGGCAGCACGATTGCTGTCCTTCGAATAGAACTTCATCATATTCTGCATTTGAGTATCCTCCCTGTGAATAATTTATTATTTCACTCCAGTGCTTCCAAAACCACCTCTGTCGGAATTCCCTAGCGTTTGTAGTTCAACAAATTCTATCTCGGGCTGGTTCTTGATAATTCGAAACTGACAGATCCTGTCATTTTTCTCAATTACAGTATCTCTGGTGGCATAAACAGGCATTCTCCACATATCTTCGTCACCACAATAGCTACCGTCTATGATTCCACAGCTGTTGGTCTGCAGCAGACCATAATTTTTGAATGTCGAACTTCTGGGGACTACATGTGCCTCGTAACCTTTCGGCAGATGCATCGCAACTCCCAGTGGAATCAGCTTATAGTCGCCCTGAAGTAATTCCACTCGCTCAGATGCCCGCAGGTCGATCCAGTCTGATTTCTGGTCAATATACTTTAATCTCTCAATATCATCTCCGAAATACTTGATACGTATTGTCTCCATTTTGTCTCCTCTATTTTCTGATTCGATTTCCACTGTTTTATCCAGTATCAGTCACAGCTGGTATCATCCCACTGGTGAATCTTATCCTCCACCTTTCGGTCTCTGATCATCAAATCCGTAACTGCCTCGCGTGCAGGCTTATTTTCAAAAAGTACTTCATTGACCTGTTCGATAATGGGCAGGGAGACATGATATTTTTTGCCAAGTGCAATGGCCGCTTTTGCAGAATACACCCCTTCAACGACCATCTGAACTTCATCCATTGCTTCCTGCATGGAATAGCCTTTTCCGATCAAAAAACCAGCCTTTCTGTTCCTGGAGTGCTTGCTGGCACAGGTGACGATCAAATCACCGATTCCAGTCAGTCCGTTCAGGGTCTCTGCTTTTGCTCCCATCTCGATGGCAAGTCTGCGTATCTCAGCGATTCCTCTTGTAATAAGTGCCGCCTTTGTGTTATCACCGAACCCCAGTCCGTCTGCCATTCCGGCTGCAAGAGCGATGACGTTCTTTAACGCTCCCCCAAGCTCCATCCCAATAATATCCGGACTTGTATAGACACGGAAATACTCATTCATAAATACAGATTGAATCAATTCTGCAGACTGCTGTGTCTTTGCGCCTGCCACTACGGTAGTTGGCAGCTTTGCCCCCACCTCCTCCGCATGGCTTGGTCCGCACAATACTGCGGCATCTGCATTTGGAATCTCATCTTCTATGATTTCAGCCAGAGTCATAAGGGTCTTTTCCTCGATTCCTTTGGCAACACTTACAATGATCTGCCCATCAGAAACAAATTGCCCCATCAACGCTGCAGTCGATCTGGTATAAATCGATGGCACTGCGAGGACGAGCAGGTCCATGCCTCTGACTGCCTCCTGCAGATCTGTGGTCAGTAGAATCGAATCATCTAATCGAACTCCCGGAAGTTTTATCGTATGTTCCCTTTTCTCTCGCAGCATCTCGATTTCCTGCGCCATGATCGACCAGAGAGTGACCTGATGACCATTGGTTGCAAGGACTTCTGATAGTGCTGTTCCCCAGCTTCCAGCACCGATTACACCAATTTTTCTCATGCCTTTGCACCTTCCTTGTTCTTTTTCAGTGTTATTTTGTTCTCTGTTCCCTGAATCAGACGACTGATGTTTTCCAGATGACGATAAAATGCCATCAGTGTAATTGCTGCAGTTATCAGATAAACTTCCAGTTTATACTCTGTTGTCACATCTAAAAGTCCGATCTGTCCAAACAAGATCGTCTGGATCAAAAAAGCAGAAGAGACTGCCAGTGAACCAAGGGAAACATACCGAGTCAGTGCAACAATGCCTACGAACAGCAAAAGGCATAAAGGCACTTCGATCGGACAGTAGGCCAGAATCAGTCCAGAGGTACAGGCAATACCCTTGCCACCCTTGAAATTTTTCATATAGAAAGGATAATTATGTCCAAGGATCGCACCTGCACCTGCATAGAGCATGAGCAGACGAACCCCTTCAGGCTGACTGTTATGAAACAACAGCCAGACAATAAGCATAGCCATAATTGGTTTTGCAGCATCCCCAAGCAATGTGATGACTGCTGCTTTTACTCCAAAGGCACGAAGGGTATTTGTGGTTCCCACGTTTCCGCTCCCTACCTTTGTAATATCCGATTTTTTAAACTTGCCATACAAATATCCGATCAGAATAATTCCACAAAAATATCCAATTACAAGTGCCAGAATCCGATAAATCAGCATCACTTTAGTCTTCCTTCCTTTCTCTGGTAATGAATTTCAGGGATGTTCCCTTAAATCCGAATGCCTCTCTGATTCGGTTCTCAATGTATCTTGAATAGGAAAAATGCATCAGATTCTTGTCATTGACAAAAAATACAAATGTGGGTGGTTTTACTGCTACCTGAGTCATATAATAGATCCGCAGACGTTTTCCTTTATCGGATGGCGGCTGCTGCATAGCCACCGCCTCGGTCAGGATTTCATTCAGGACACCAGTAGCAATTCGCAGGGAATTGTTTTCGATTACAATGTCGATCATTTCAAAAATCTTGTTCACTCTCAGACCTGTTGCAGCCGAAATAAATAAAATTTCTGCATAAGGCATAAAGCTTAATACATCCTTGATATCCTGTGTATATTTGTATATGGTCTTATCATCTTTTTCGATCGCATCCCACTTATTCACGACTATGATGATCCCTTTGCCTCTGTCATGGGCAATTCCGGCAATTTTAGCGTCCTGTTCAGTGACCCCTTCCGTTGCATCGATGACGATCAGAACGACATCCGCCCGTTCCACTGCGGTCACGGCCCGGATAATACTAAAACGTTCTATGTCCTCCTTGATCCGGCTCTTTCTTCGAAGTCCTGCCGTATCAATAAAAACATATTCTCTTCCATCATGCTTGATATCCGTATCGATCGCATCTCTTGTTGTTCCGGCAATATCGGATACGATCACCCGGTTATCTCCTGCTATTTTATTGATCAGTGAGGATTTGCCGACATTCGGTTTTCCTACGATCGCGACCTTCGGTCTTTCATCCTCTTCCTCTGTGGAAGCACCCTCTGGAAAATAAGAGACGACCACATCCAGCATATCTCCGATCCCAAGCTGTGAAGACGCTGAGACAGGTACCGGCTCTCCAATTCCCAGATTATAGAACTCATATACATCCGGCATATATTTTTCAAAGCTGTCTACTTTATTAACAACTAAGACTACTGGTTTTTTTGAACGGCGCAAAATGTCTGCCACCTTGGAATCTGCATCCACTAATCCCTGCCGAACATCTGTCAGGAATACGATCACATCTGCAGTTTCGATTGCGATCTGTGCCTGTTCCCGCATTTGAGATAAGATCACGTCCTTGCTTTCCGGCTCGATTCCGCCAGTATCGATCAGCGTGAAGTTTTTATCCAGCCAGGATACTTCCGCATAGATCCTGTCTCTTGTCACGCCTGGTGTATCTTTAACTATTGAAATACGCTCACCCGCAAGCATATTGAACAATGTAGATTTCCCAACATTTGGTCTGCCTACAATTGCTACGATCGGTTTGCTCATGTTATTCTCCTTATTACTTACTGTCTTTGGGCGTTATCAGCTCTCGAATCAGATTTCGCCCGCTTGATTTTACAATATATACTGGAACTTGTAAAGCTGTTTCCAGTTCCTGCAGTGTCACATCATCCAGCAGCACCTCGTCATTTGCTCTTAAAAGATTTGCCGGAAGATACAGTACTTCCCCAAGCTCCTGACCCTTTAGCTGTTCGATCAGATCCTGGCCGGTAAGCAGACCTGAAACTGTAATGTGCTCTCCAAAAAAACGATTGATGATCGGAAATACACTGATGTTTAGGTTCGGAAAATTCGATGTCAGTAAAGTCGTCAATTCCGAAATACCCGGTGCAGCAAGCTGTCCGGTCGCTATGGATACCCTTCTCTTTACAGAGATTGCTTCTTTTTGAATGATCTCAAGCTCCTCCATAAATTCATCTATGAGCAGCCGCATCATCCCGACACCATTTTCAAGCTGCATATAGCCATCATACTGATCCTCCTGTGGGAATTGTTCATTGGCCAAAAGGTACCATTCGTCACCGCCATGAACAAAATGAATTCCATGCTTTTGCATGCACAAGGACTGCCACTTGTGGATCGTTCGAAGTACCTTGACTGCATCCTCTTTTGTAAACGGCTGTAATGGATATAGACCATTGCGATATCGTGTCAGTCCCACCGGGACTACCGAAACACTCTTCATAGAAGGAATAAAACTCATTAATTTTTCAATCGTCTCATCCAGGTTCTCTTCATCATTGATCCCCTTACATAAAACGATCTGCCCATTCATCTCTATTCCCGCATCGCTCAGTCGCTGCAGCTTTGTGATTGCTTCACCAGCAAACCGGTTGCCAAGCATTCTGCATCGAAGCTCAGGATTCATCGTATGGACAGAGACATTGATCGGTTCCAGCCTGTATTCAATAATACGATCGATATCCGATTCTTTCATATTCGTAAGTGTTATATAATTTCCCTGTAAAAAAGAAAGACGGGAATCATCATCCTTAAAGTAAAGGGTATCCCTCATACCTTCCGGCATCTGGTCTATAAAGCAGAACATACATTTATTTGTACAGGAGCGGTATTCATCCATCAAGCTGTTTTCAAATGTGATTCCTAGATCCTGTGAATATTCTTTTTCGATTTCAAGCTCCCACTCTTCTCCATTTTCTTTCTGTATCAAAAGTGTGATCTCCTCTTCATGGATCAGGTAATGATAGTCGAACACATCTTCCATCCTTTTACCATTGACCGAGATCAGAATATCATTTGGCGAAAGCTCAAGTTCCCATGCAATGCTGCCCTCTTCGACCTTCAAGATCCGATGTTCTTTTTGCATATTTCACCTCATGGTCTTTATTACTACATCATTTAGTTTACACTATATGCTTTAAAAGCTCAATATTTGATAATAGTGTAACAAAGGCACCGCAGCACTGCTCTTTATCTGTCAATCCTTTGCGGTATAGTGATACAGAAGCTCTGCTGTCGCATTGACTCCTTTTACATGGCTACGTTCATATCCATGGGATGCATAGACACCCGGTCCGATCAGGCCATGTCTGATCTCATGCCCAGACGCTAACGCTGCATCCGCATCAGAAGAATAATAGGGATAGACATCCACTGCATAAGGGACTCCTGATTCCTTTGCTGCATCGATCAGTGCAGATACCACTTCATAATGATAGGGTCCGCTTGAATCCTTTGCACAGATTGATACCATGGTCTCATCACATTCCAGTCCATCTCCGACACAGCCCATATCAACCGATATCACTTCTGTCACATCCGTTGGAATCGCTGCTGCGCTGCCGTGACCTACCTCTTCGAACACAGTGATATATAGGTATACTGTGCGCTTTAATTCTGCTTTCATCTCTTTTAATCGTTTTGCATATCCTAACATGATCGCCACACACAGCTTATCATCTAAGAATCTGCTTTTTATATACCCGCTTTCCGTCACGATCGTCCTCGGTTCAAATGCAACGATATCGCCAATTCCAATACCCAGTGCTTTTACCTCGGCAGCATTGGTCACGATTTCGTCGATCAGGACTTCCATATCCGGAAATGCACGCTTCTTTTCATTATATTTATTATTCACATGCAAGGAAGCATTTTCTAACTGAAATGTCCCTGTATAGATCTTCTTCTCTCTCGTTATGATTCTGCAGTTCTCCGCTTCAGCATTATTGGGATTCAGTCCGCCGATCGGGGACAGCTTCAAACGTCCCTCAGGTGTAATTTCTTTCACCATGCCGCCGAGTGTATCGAGATGAGCGCCAAGCAGCAGTGCGCCCTCCTTCACATCACTTTGTGATCCTTTTCCAAGACAGACCAGGACACCTCCTTTTATTGTCATTACCGGTTCGTATCCAAGTTCCATGAGCTCCTTCATGACATGGTCAGCAGCTTCTCGTGTATATCCGGATGGACTGTCGATGGATAATAGTGCCTGTGCCTGGTCCATGATGTATGTCTCTATTGATTGTTTTGATGTCTCATTTGCTGTTCTCATTGTTTTTGCTCCAGTCTGATTACTAATTGTGCTCATTTATATCCTTTAATGCCAAAAGTGCAGCTAGATTTCCTCGCCTGCCCTGGCTCCCCCGATGTGAAAATAAGATCTTGTGATTGCAGCAGGTACAAATTCCTGCTGTATGTATCTGCTCTTCCCTGACACCAGAAGACAGCAATAACTGTCGGTTGCTTTCCCAAAGGTCAATCTTATACTTCCCATTCCCAAGGGGGAAAACAATGCTTCGATCAGAATTCTTGAAGGTTTCTAAAAACTGCTCTGCCACATCTTCACTGACCTCATAGCAGTCCTTACATATAGAAGGTCCAATGGCACAGATCAGATCATTGGGATTCGTTGCGAACTCTCGTTCCATTGCCTCTGCCGTTTTCCCTGCCATGTTCAAAACCGTTCCTCTCCATCCGGAATGACTTAGTCCGATGGCTTTGTGAACAGGATCGACAAAATAGAGCGGCACACAATCTGCATAGTATGTCAAAAGAACGACGGACGGGTCGTTTGTGATCAGTCCGTCTACATCCCTCAGCTCTGATCTTTCGCTGATTCCCTTCCCATCTGCCCTGTCTACACGACATACGTTTGTTGTATGTGTCTGAGCAGAAGTCACCAGCTTTCGATCCGCAAGATTTAATACCGATAAGATTCGTGATCGGTTCTCTATGACCGCCTCTGATTCATCTCCCCTTGCAAAACTCAGATTCATTGAGGAGTACATTCCTGTACTTACTCCGCCATTACGAGTTGAAAATGCTGAAATGACACAATCTGTCTCCTCCAACACCGGAAAAGTCAGATAGGGCACAACAATGTCCGCCTGATACTTTGCATTCATGACCGCAATATCTTCTGGCATCTGCTCAAAAAAAATAGATGCTGTTCCATTTTCATCTGCTTTAAGTTTATATGTTTCCATTAGGACCTCTGTATTCAAATGCATTCTGTATATGTTGTATCTGTGACTCATCTCCCAGTATAGCGATCACATCAAAGCGGCATGGCGAGGTAAATCCATGACCAGACTTTAATAAATAATACGATGCCACTCTGCTGATCACCAGTTGTTTTCTATAGTGAACGGACTCCTTAGGATCTCCGTGTCTGGCATTCCTTCTGTATTTCACTTCTATAAATATGATGCTGGAGTCTTTTCGTGCAATCAGATCAATTTCACCGGATCTGCAGCGGAAATTTTTTTCCAGTATTTGATAGCCTTTTCCGATCAGATATTCGGCTGCAATATTCTCATACTTAGTACCACAGCTTCGTTTATTCTTGCCCATCTCCATTCTGTCTGCTCCTTGTGATACCTTCCTCGCCAAAAATTATCCCTTTATCTTTTCTTGTATTTTATCCATGTCACTCACAAAAACAAGGATCTCAGCTACTACTTCATAAAGCTCAGGAGGAATATGTGCTCCGACCTCAAGCTTTTTTAATGTATCTGCCAGCTTCTCGTCCTTGTATACCGGTATGCTGTTCTCTTTTCCTTTTTCGAGTATTTTGTCTGCCACCGTATCCATTCCGCTTGCTACGATTTTTGGCGCATGTGCTCCTGGCTCATAGGCAAGTGCGATTGCATGTCGGTGCCTGTTTGAATTGTTTTGATCTTTTGCTCCTGAACCCATATTATCCCCTCATGCCAAAGCATCAAATGAATATCTGTGAAGGATCGCACTTGTATCCACCGGTTCTCCGAACATTCGAGAGGGAATCGTTGGCTGTGTTTCATCCATAGTCACAGTCACCTGTGTCTGATATCCCTTTTCCTCCAATCGATCGGTAAGTCGATATAGATTTTTGCTGATCAGATCCGCTGAACTTTCACGATCCACATAGAATTTGGTATTGATCTGCATATCCTTTAGGTGAACGGAAACATCTGTGCTTCCCAATGAATCCAGATCCAGATGCAGAAATGCAGAAAGTTCACCCTCTTTGTCTGTGCCTTGATTTTTGTTTGTATACACAAATAATTCAGCACTGGTATGATGTCCATTCATACGGAGCGGCACCTGAATATAGGGATATAGCTGCTGTATTTGCTGCATAAAATCAACGTTCTGTTTGATATTCGAGGTCAGATTATCCAGGAGCTGTGTGTCTTTTCCAGTGGCTGTCAGAATTTGCTTTACCGCTTCCGTCTGCTCTAAGAGCCTCTCATACAATTTCGAGATCTCCTCCTTGGAGAAATCCTCAGGCCGAAGAAGCCACTCTTGCGACAAAAGATTTTTGACCCGCTCCGGTTCCTGCTGCAATGCTTCACGAATCGGTCTGGGAAGCTTATCCAGTACAGCCGCTGCTAATTCCATTTTCTCACCTGATACAGTTAGATTCGCCATTGGTGTCATCTCTGTACTCTGTGGAATCACCTTGTTGTCTTGTGGCTCAGATCCCTTTACTTGTAACGGACCACTCGCATCAACAGTAACAATCTGCCTTGCGGAATTTGTTTCCGTCTCTGCATCACTTACAATCTGGGTCAATAATAAATCGATCTGAGTCACGATACGATGTGTATCCATTTGATAATTCTCAAAGACAGACGCCATGCTTATCGAGATTGGAACTCCCGCTTTTTCCATAGCTGCTGCAGTGGATGCCGAAACCTCAGGATTGAGATTCAGCACTCGATTCATCTCTTTTAATGCTGATACATCGATCGGCAGGGAGAAATCCATTCTGTTCTGTACCATTGCCACTGTTCTCTCAGTTACTGGCAGTCCGGCAGCTTCTAATGCATGCGAAATTTGTGGATTTGTGCCCAGATGGCTCAGGAGCGGCTTAAGCTGCAGAACTCCGCCATCTACAGATTTGATTTGAAAAAAAATAGACTTTGCCTCGGGAGATTCTTGAAGCTGTTCATCAAAAAGCGAAAAGGCTGTATTGGATTTAAAATCCAGCCTGGCCTCAATTTGTTTTCCATTGGCAAGGGAGATCGTATACATCTCCTTTGAGGACTTTATGACAGAGCCTTCAAAAACATCACCGATCTTAAGGTGACCCAGACTCATTAAAGATTCTAAAAGCTCTGATGACGCAGTACCCTTGGCAAGGACAGCCTGAAGCTGCGGCGTATTCATGAACTGATTCTGGTATTGCTGTAATAGCTCTGATATCTGCATTGCTTCTCCTCCCCTTAACGACTACGTGTTGTTGCTTTCACATATGTCTGTGTTAGATATAGTTGCCAATAAAAGATCGTCTGTGGATCGGTGTGGGACCATATTTTTTCAAGGCTTCGATATGCTGCTTGGATCCATATCCCTTGTGGGAAGCAAATCCATATTCCGGCATGATCAAGTCATAGTCTTCCATTAGCCTGTCACGTGTCACTTTTGCAATGATGCTTGCTGCGCCGATCGATATGCTTTTTGCATCCCCTTGTATAATGGGGACCTGCAGTATATCCACAGCAGGAATTGTCACAGCATCATTGAGCAGCACCTCTGGCCTCACTGATAATTTGGCGATCGCTTCTCTCATCGCTTCATAGGTAGCCTGTAAAATGTTGATCTCATCAATTCTCTGGGGAGATGCCATTCCGATACCGACTGAGACGGCCTCCTCCATGATTTCATCATATAGCCGTTCTCTCGTTTCAGCACGCAATTTCTTGGAGTCATTGATGTCACGCAGTGTAGTGTTCTTTGGCAGAATTACAGCAGCTGCAACAACAGGACCTGCAAAGGGACCTCTTCCCACTTCATCGATGCCACAGATATGCCCATATGTCTCATACTGATACTCATATTTCTTTAGAACCTCAAGACGTCTGTCTTCTTTCTCATACTCAGCAATCCTTTTCTGTGCCTGCTCTAAGATCCTTAAAACACCCGAACGCTGATCCGTCTGGTACTCCAACAGAAAATACGGCAATTCAGAAATGGTAAGTGAATTCATGTGACATTTGATCTCGTTAATTGTTTCCTTTTTTTCCACTTAGATACCTCCATACTGATATCCGCCGGCTGATTCCCATATTATTGTTCTGGCTGTATATCATCGGGAAATTCAATCGTAAATCTTCCGATCTTTCCACTTCTAAATTCATCGATCACAAGATTCGCTGCCTTCGTATAATCCAGTTCTCCGCCCTTGCTGATACAATTTCTATTGTGAGCGATCTGCCCCAGGATCTTAACATCCTCCTGTTCCTCATCTACGCCGAATCGATCCTTTAATGCACCAGGATAATATCCCTTTATTGTATGAATTAATTCCAGTGACAGTTCGTCTGTATTTAAGATCTCATCCTTGATGGCTCCGATCATTGCAAGCTTTAGTCCCACACTTTGATCCTCAAATTTAGGCCAGAGTATTCCGGGTGTATCCAAAAGCTCAACGCTCTTATTCAGACGAATCCATTGTTTACCTTTCGTTACACCAGGCTTGTTCCCGGTCTTAGCTGCAGCTCTTCCTGCATAGGTATTGATAAAAGTTGATTTACCGACATTTGGAATTCCAACGACCATTGCTCGGACCGGTCGATTCAAAATTCCCCGTCTTTTATCCCGCTCAATTTTTTCTTTGCAGGCTTCCTGTATCTCATTTTGAATCCCTTTGATTCCATTGTGGTTCCTTGCATCAAGACTGACAACAAAGTACCCTTTTTCTTTAAAAAATCGACTCCACTTTGCATTCGCATTTAAGTCTGACAGATCTGATTTATTCATCAAAATCAGCCTTGCCTTATTTTTTCCGATATCATCAATATCTGGATTTCTGCTGCTTAATGGGATTCTTGCATCGACTAGTTCGATGATCAGATCTATGAGCTTAATATCCTCCTGCATCTGTCTTTTCGCTTTTGTCATGTGACCCGGGTACCATTGAAACTGCATAATTAACTCCTATCTATTTCACTATTCAATCAGACCAAATTCGGAAAAGGGTGATACGATGAACCAGGCCTTTCCTACTATATACTCTTTCTTGACATTACCGATATTTGCATATCGACTGTCCTCACTATTATTCCTGTTATCACCCAAAACAAAGTACTCATCTTCCCCTAAGACCACTGGTTCTGCTGCCAGCTCCGGTTCCGCTGTCAGGGGCGCCTCAAATTGCTCCGCAAATTCTATTCCATTTACATATACGATTCCATCCATGATCTGTACGGTATCTCCCGGAACCCCTATGACTCGTTTGACATAGTAATGAGATTTTTCATTTCCATTTGGCAGAAAAACAACAATATCATTTGGCTGCGGATCAGAGATCTGATACACGAACCGATTCACCAGAACGATCTCCTTGTTCACAAGTGTCGGTGCCATCGACTGCCCTGCCACGCTGCTTCTTAGACCAAAGAAATACACGAACACGAACGCTATTGCCAATGTAATCGCTATTTCCAGTATCCAGATAAAAACCTCTCTTACAATAGAAATATTTATTTTCTTCTTTCTGCGCGAGAACTGCAGACCTCTTCTTTTTTTCATTGAATTCCCTCAGTCACTATCATGTTCACTACAAAATTCGTACATTTTAGTATACACATTTCGGAAGGCAATGTCCAGTGACGGAACGCTCCTATAAAGAAAAACAGACTGGAATACCTGGGAAATTTCCCAAAATTCCGGTCTGTTGAAAACGTTTCTGCACGTTCTATTTGATACGTTCTTTCACCTTCGCTTTTTTACCAACGCGATCTCTCAGATAGTTCAGTTTCGCTCTTCTTACTTTACCATAGCGAATCACTTCTACTTTATCTACATGAGGTGAATGTAATGGCCAGGTCTTCTCTACTCCTACACCATTTGAAAATTTACGAACAGTAAAGGTCGCGCGATTGCTTCCTCCCTGTTTCTTAAGTACGACACCTTCAAAGATCTGGATTCTTTCGCGAGTTCCTTCTTTGATCAGCGCATGTACTCTAACAGTATCACCAACACGGAATTCAGGCACTTCAGCTTTCAAATACTGAGCCTCTATTCCTTTAATTATTTCACTTGCATTCATTATTTTTCCTCCTGAATCGTTAGATGTTCTTAATACCATTTGTAACAGAGGACCATCTCATCTTTTACACAACGAATGTACTATATCATAATTTCTATCGAAATTCAAGTTTTTTACACAGATTTTAATATGTTATTTATATTATTCCATTCTCAGGTTCTTGTTTTGATCTTAAGCATGCTTTTTCATAAACAGTCAGCTCTGCCTGTTCCAGCAGGTCAGGTCTGTTCAGACTCGTTCGTTCGATCGACTGCTCTCTCCTCCACTGACTGATCTTATCGTGATCTCCTGATAAAAGTACATCAGGAACCTCTTTCCCATTCCATTCCCTTGGTCTTGTGTATTGCGGAAATTCTAATAGGTTTCCCTCAAAGGATTCCATGCTGCCTGATTCAGCATTCGTCAGCACGCCAGGAACCATTCTTGAGACAGCATCTACAATGACCATTGCTGCAAGCTCTCCTCCTGTCAGCACAAAGTCACCGATCGAAACGTAGTCCGTCACAATTTCTTCGAGCACACGTTCATCGATCCCCTCATAATGACCGCAAAGCAGGATAATATCCTCCTCTTTGGCAAATTCCTTTGCAGCTCCCTGTCGAAAAACAGAGCCCTGGGGCGTTAGATATATGGTTCTTGGCCGATGACCTATTTTATCCACAAGCGACAGATACGTATCATAGACCGGCTGCGCCTGCATTACCATACCAGCACCGCCTCCATAGGGATAATCATCCACCTTCTGGTGCTTATCAGATGTAAAATCTCTAATATTGACCGCCTCAATAGAAATGAATCCACTTTCTGCGGCTTTTTTTAAAATACTGGTATGCAGACCTTCCAGGACCATCTCAGGAAACAGTGTCATAATATGAAATCTCATGTCAGCGCAGTCCTTTCAGAAGCCGGATCTGTATCGTCTTTTGTATCAAATCAACAGAACGTACACATTCTTTTATAGCAGGCACTAAAAGATCCGGAGCATGTTCTTTTTTTATAACATAGACATCGTTCGCAGCACTTTGCAGCACATCTTCTATGACACCTAGTATCTCTCCGTCCTCTGCCACTGCCGTCAGACCAATCAGGTCTGCGATAAAATATTCATTTTCCTTCAATGGAACTGCCTGATCTCGGGTTACATACAGTTCCTTTTTTAAATACTTTTCAATGTCATTTATATGATCAATGTCTTTGAACTTTAGAATTACCAGATTCTTAAAGTACTTAACATGTTCAATTTTGAAAGGAAGCAGTTCTTTCCCTGTATCCAGAAGGATCTGATCCAGCAACTCATATCGGGTCGGATCATCCGTCGTTGGATATACCTTTACTTCACCTTTTAATCCATGGGTCGAAGTGATCACGCCGACTTTAAATAAATCGTCCTTATACTCAGACATAAATTTCTATCTCCTTGCTCTGCTATGGTCAAAAGTGCTGTTGCACCTTCCTGCCATATGAAAAATATAGCGTCCAGACGTGATCACACATTCCGAACGCTATCTCTGTGACTACTGCATGATTTCTACAATAACCTTTTTTTCTACCTTTGACGCTGCTGCTTTAACAACAGAGCGGATCGCTTTCGCAATTCTTCCCTGCTTGCCGATTACTTTACCCATATCGGACTGCGCTACATTCAACAAAATCACAATACTGCTCTCGGTTTCTGTTTCTGTAACAACGACCTCGTCAGGATTGTCAACGAGGGATTTTGCAATTACTTCAACAAGTTCTTTCATTACGGCACCTCACTACTTCCTGCTGTCCGTTATCACTTCAGATAACGAAACTTATTTTTCGATTCCTGCTGCTTTGAACAGTCTTGCAACAGTTTCAGTTGGCTGCGCGCCATTTGATAACCATTTTTTTGCAAGCTCTTCATTTACATGATATTCGCTTGGATCTCTGGTTGGATCATAAGTACCGATTTCTTCGATAAATTTTCCATCTCTTGGAGATCTGGAATCAGCTACAACGATTCTATAGAAAGGAGCCTTTTTCTGTCCCATTCTTTTTAATCTGATTTTTACTGCCATTTTATTTCACCTCCTATTATTCATTCTTTTCTATTGTTAAAAAGGTAGTTTGAACTTTCCTTTTTTACCGTGTTTACCACCCATCATTCCGGGCATCTGCTTCATCATTTTCTTCGCCTGTTCAAATTGCTTTACAAGTCTGTTTACCTCTGCAATATCCACGCCGGCTCCAACTGCGATTCTGTGCTTTCTGCTTGGATTCATCAGTGAAGGATTTTTTCTTTCCTCTAAAGTCATGGAGTAGATGATCGCTTCCGTTCTAGCCATGCCCTTTTCCGCTTCTGCCTCATCAATGTCCGGCATCTTTGACATGCCCATACCCGGCATCATACCCAGCAGACTGGAAATTCCTCCCATTTTTCTCATCTGGGACATCGACATCAGGTAGTCTTCAAAATCGAACTCTGCCTTCTTCATCTTCTGTTCCAGCTTTTTGGCATCCTCTTCATTGATTGCTTCCTGTGCTTTTTCAATCATCGTAAGCACATCGCCCATCCCAAGGATCCTAGAGGCCATACGGTCAGGATAGAACTGCTCCAGATCAGACAGCTTCTCGCCCATACCAATATATAGGATCGGCTTTCCTGTTACTGACCGTATCGAAAGTGCGGCTCCGCCTCTGGTATCTCCATCCAGCTTCGTAAGGATCACACCATCTATCTGTATTTTTTCATCGAACATGGAAGCGACGTTGACTGCATCCTGTCCTGTCATAGCATCTACCACAAGTATTGTCTGTGCAATATCGATCTGCTGCTTTATTTCCTGCAGCTCCTCCATCATCTCTTCGTCAATATGGAGACGGCCGGCTGTATCAAGAATCAGGGTATCGCAACCTGATTTCTTCGCCTCAGCGATTGCGGCAAGTGCGATCGAGACCGGTCTTTGATCGGTTCCCATGGAAAAAACAGGAACGCCTTGCTTCTCACCATTTATCTTAAGCTGTTCTATGGCAGCCGGACGATAAATATCGCATGCCACTAGAAGCGGATTTCTTCCTCGTTGCTTGAGCTTTCCAGCGATTTTCGCTGTCGTTGTTGTTTTACCGGCACCCTGCAGACCTGCCATCATGATGATCGTCAGATCATTTTTGTTCTTCAACTTGATCTCTGTCGTCTCGGAACCCATCAGTGCGATCATTTCTTCATTGACGATCTTGATCACCATCTGACCGGGATTGAGTCCATTCATGACATCCTGTCCAATTGCACGATCCTGTACAGCTTTAATAAATTGTTTTACGACCTTAAAATTGACATCTGCCTCAAGAAGAGCCATCTTCACCTCTTTTAAGGCGGCCTTAACATCATCCTCTGTCAATCTCCCCTTGCTTCGCAGGTTCTTAAATACATTCTGTAATTTCTCTGAAAGGCTTTCAAATGCCATATCACAGCTCCTCTAATATTTCATTGGAGATCTGCTCGATCTCCTTTACAATAATTTCTTTCTTACTCTCCGAAAAATCTCTGCTTAAGGACTGGATTCTCTCAACATGATCTCTTATGAACAGATACTTTTCCACAAGATGCAGCTTTGCTTCATAATCCTCCATGAGCTTGACTGATCTACGGATCATATCATGAACACCCTGTCTGCTGATTTCTCTTTCCTGTGCGATCTCGCCGAGGGAGAGGTCATTGAATACAAAATCTTCAAATATGCTCTGCTGATTCTTGTTCAGCAGATCTTTATAAAAATCGAATAAATATGCCTGTTCTGCTTTTTTTTCCATTTCATTCACCTAGCCTAAGGTATCACAGTTCAAAACAGGTGTCAAGTAATTTTTCTTGACACCTGCATTTTTTATATTCTATATAGGTTTAATGGATCTGAGCGCTTTTAAAGGTCGTATCGGTCTTAAGGGTCTTAACATCTTAATTTCCTTTATTTTCTTCGGTCTGATTCTCCTGATGCGCTTCATCTTTCCCATTGGACTTACCTTTATTCTTTCTATGATTCTTTCTATTCGAAATGAGCCGTACTATGAACACAACCAAAAGTACAATAACGATCAGCGGAATCCAGAAAGGAATCATCGAGAATAACATGACTCCGAATGCCCGCACGAGCTGTGAAAATACGTACCAGTTCTCAGAAAGATTCTGTCCTACATCTTCCCAAAAGCTTCCATCACCCACTTCGGACTCCCTGTCGACTTCAGCGAGATCCAGGTACATCGTGCTGTAACTAATCTGGTCGTCCATGACTCTGAGCTGCGATTCATAGGAGTTGATCATATATCGAACCTGAGTCAGCTGTGACTGGATCGCTATGACATCTGCCACCTCTGTTGCATTATCAAGGATATCGAGCAGCGTTTCCTGCTCTGTTCGCAATGATTCGAGATAGCTTTGTGTGTCTACGTATGAAAGCGTGACATCTGTTGCATTCGTGCTTGTATAGGTCACGGTCGCAAGCCCCTGGATCTGATCTGAAAAGGTTTCCAGTACATCTGCAGGAATTCGGATCGTATAGGATGCATTACGGTTGTTAAGTTCCTCGCTGCCATTCACCTGTGACTGTTCGATATGTCCGCCGTTTTCTTTGGCAAGTGCCTCGATCGATTCTATAGTAGCATCAAAATCCGTTGTCTCCATGGAAAGCGACTGGGTTGTGATCCACTTCTGTTCTGTCGCCGGAAGCTCAGCTGTCGGAAGATCCGTGGTGGAAGTTGCATCCAGTTCAGCACTATCACTGGCTACTGACTGATCTAGACTGAACTCTTCCATATAGCTGCCTTCTGTATAGTAGCTGTTCCCGGTCTCTGCTCCTTCCGAATAGGAACTTGCACATCCGCTCAGCCCTAATACGGAAAAAGAACTAAGCAAAATTGTCAGGATCAATAACGTGAAATAGTTCTTCCCTCTGCCTCTCTTTACATTCATGAAATACCTCCCTCTTGCTATCTTGAACAATCCGTTCCAGAACCACTTCTGTTTTGGAAAATTACAAATTAGTCCGAACCAGCTTTGGCTTATATTCTTTTTGTTCAAGTGCCTGCATTATCTGCGCTTTATGTTCTGTCCCAAAGCATTCAAGAGTAATTCTCAGTTCCACTGCTGCATTTCTGTTGATACTTACGAACTGGTTATGCTCTAATTTTATAACATTTCCTTGTTCTTTTGCAATAGTATCTGCTATTTTACTTAATTCTCCAGGTTTGTCAGGCAATAGTACGGATACTGTAAAAATACGATCCCGAAAGATCAGTCCCTGCTGTACTACAGATGACATGGTGATGACATCCATATTGCCGCCGCTTAAGATCGATACGACTCTCTTTCCTTTCATATCAAGACGTTTCAATGCAGCTACTGTCAAAAGCCCGGAATTTTCCACCACCATCTTATGATTTTCGACCATATCTAAAAATGCAACTACCAGTTCATCATCTTCCACGGTGATGATGTCATCCAGATTCTTCTGAAGATAAGGAAATATTTTCTCTCCCGGCGTTTTTACTGCAGTACCATCCGCAATGGTGTTTATTTTCTCAAGTGTTACCGGTCTGCCTGCTTCAAAGGATGCCTTTAGTCCAGCTGCACCTGCCGGCTCGATTCCGATCACTTTGATTGACGGATTCAGCAGCTTTGCCAGTGCAGACACTCCCGTAGCCAATCCACCGCCGCCCACAGGAACCAGAATATATTCTACCAGGGGAAGTTCTTTGAAGATCTCCATAGCCACGCTTCCTTGTCCTGTTGCAACCGTGATATCATCAAATGGATGAATAAAGGTATAACCCATCTTTTGCGAAAGTTCATAGGCAAACTCACATGCTTCATCATATACATCCCCATGCAGCACTACTTCTGCGCCATAGCTTTTTGTCCTATTCACCTTGATCAAAGGCGTAGTTGTCGGCATCACGATAACTGCTTTTGCTCCACATGATTTTGCAGCGTAGGCAACGCCCTGGGCATGATTGCCTGCTGATGCTGTAATCAATCCTTTTTCACGTTCTTCCTTTGAAAGCGTGCTTATTTTGTAATATGCGCCCCGGAGCTTGTAGGAGCCTGTCAACTGCATATTCTCAGGCTTTAGATAGACCTTGTTTCCGGTCAGGGCACTTAAATATTCACTGTATACAAGCTTGGTCTCAAGCGTGACCTCTTTTACCTTTTCACTTGCTTCCTCAAATTTGTCTAATGTCAGCATATGTTATCCTTCCTGTTCCTGATCTGCTACATCAAATAGTGCGTTCACGAATTCATTGGAGTTAAATTTCTGCAAGTCGTCAATACTCTCACCTACACCGATATACTTCACCGGAATCCTTAGTTCGGACTGGATCGCAACTGCAATTCCACCCTTTGCCGTCCCATCCATTTTCGTTAATATGATTCCAGTCACATCCGCTACTTCGCAAAACTGTTTTGCCTGTGCCAGTGCATTTTGACCTGTTGTCGCATCAAGGACCACCAGGGTCTCACGGTGCATCTGAGAATACTCCTTATCTATGATACGGTTAATCTTTTTCAGCTCCTCCATCAGGTTTTTCTTATTATGTAGTCTGCCCGCTGTGTCACAGATCAGAATATCCGCTTTTTTTGATTTTGCAGATGCAATTGCATCATAGATCACAGATGCCGGATCTGCTCCTTCCTGACCTCCGATCATTTCTGCTCCGGCTCTGTTCGCCCACTCCTGCAGCTGGCTGCCTGCAGCAGCTCGAAATGTATCTGCAGCTGCGATCACGACTTTCTTTCCATTTTTTCGTAATTTGCCCGCAAGCTTTCCAACGCTTGTTGTCTTTCCGACGCCATTCACACCAATAATCAGCAGAACAGAGGGTTCTTCCTCAAACAGATATGCAGTCTCTTCCACCGCCATCTCTTCTTTTATACTATCGATCAGAAGCTGTTTACATGCTGCAGGTTCCTTTATCTTTTGCTCCTTGACCTTAGTCTTTAACTTTTCTATAATATCTGTTGCCGCATGTATTCCAATGTCACCCATTACAAGTATTTCTTCGATTTCATCATAAAACTCATCATCGATACTGGTAAATCCTTTAAAAATGCTGTCAATACCCGAAACTATATTTTCTCTGGTCTTTGTAAGTCCTGCCACCAGTCGGCCAAAAAACCCCTTTTTTTCTTCACTCATGTTTGCATACTCCTGCTTATTATCCATTATTTATTGAGCTGGTGTTCGATCAAATTCACGGACACCATCGTAGAAACTCCTTTTTCCTGCATTGTAATGCCATAAAGGCGGTCTGATGCTGCCATTGTGCCTCTTCGGTGTGTAATCATAATAAACTGCGTGCTTGCAGTAAGCTTGTGAAGATAATCTGCAAATCGACCAACATTGGAATCATCAAGGGCAGCTTCAATTTCATCCAACAGGCAAAATGGTGATGGTTTTAGATTTTGAATGGCAAAAAGAAGGGCAATTGCAGTCAGAGCCTTTTCTCCACCGGATAAAAGAACCATATTCTGGAGCTTTTTGCCAGGTGGCTGTGCAATGATTCTGACGCCGCTCTCCAAAAGATCTTCTCCCTCCATCAACTCTAAGGTTCCTTTGCCACCACCGAACAGCTCTTTGAAGGCCTTATCAAATTCCTTTTGGATCAACTGAAATTTCTCTGTGAACTGTGCTCGCATACCTTCGTCCAGCTCTGCGATGATTTTCCTTAATTCTTCTTCTGCCTCCACCAGGTCACTATGCTGATCATGCAGGAACGTATATCTCTCCGATACTTCTTTGTATTCTTCGATCGCATTCACATTGACATTGCCGAGATTTTTGATCTTATCCTTTAATTCACCCAGCTGCTGCTTCAACTGCTGATGACTGACCTCGATCTCATCAAAAAGTTCTAGAGACTGACGAGGTGTCAGCTCATATTCCTCCCAAATATACTGAATCCGGGAGGATTTGATCTCATCATTCTTTTCCAGCATGGAATTCAATCTGTATAATTCCTTATCGAGATCATTCAGGCTCTCTGATATCTTCTCTCGTTTGTCAAAAAACTCCTTTTGTGTGATGGTAAGCTTTTCTCTTTTTTCCTGCTGCAGGAGTGTTTCTTTCTTATTCTCACTGATTTTTGTCTCAGCATCCCGAATCCCTGACAGCAGATCCGTGATTTCCTGCTCCTTGACCTTCACATCGCCTTTTGCATGCTCCGCTTCCTCTGTAAGTTCTTTGATTTGAATATCATATCTCTCAATTTCAGCCGTTACTCTTTGCAGGTTTTCCCTTGCAAAATCCAGACTCTGCAGCACTCCTGCATGTTCAATCTGAATCTGTGCGATTTTTTGCGATGCACTCGTCTCCAGATACTCATGTTCCTCCAGCTCCTGCTGCCACTTACTGATATTCTTTTCCATTTCCTGCTGACGAAAATCGATTTCATCCTGACCTCTGGTGACTTCCTCTTGCTCTGTTCGGATTTCACTGATCTGTCTTTCTAATTCAGAATTTTCGAACTGTGTGCTCTTAAAGAGCTGGTCCTGTTCTGACTTTTGCTGCGCAAGATTGTCGATTTGTGTCTGCACAGAATGCTTTGACATCAGTATTTCCTGTCTCATCTGAACAGATTCCTCCAGATCATCTGTCAACAGGGCAATCGCTGTTTCGATTTCTTCTTTTCTGTGACTCAGCTGTATTTGTTCTTTTTGCATTTCCTTGCATTTTAATTCGAGCTCTTCGATTTCCCGATTTCTTCCTAAGAGATTACTATTGTTCTTAAATGCTCCACCGGTCATTGACCCACCGGCACTTAAGGATTCTCCCTCCAGGGTGACAATATGCAGAGTATATCGGTATTTTCTGGCGATCTTTACTGCTCGATCAATGTGATCTACCACTAAGATCCCACCTGCCAGTGATTGTATGATCTTTTTGTATTGCGGATCGCATTCGATCAGCTGATGAGCAAGACCAATCACCCCTGGTTCTTGAAGAGCCTGGGGATAACGATATTCCCCTCTGGATTCTACTGCATTTAATGGCAAAAAAGTCGCCCTGCCATATTTATTTGCTTTCAGATAAGAAATCATTTTCTTTGCAGTTTCTTCATCTGCAGTAACAATATTTTGAATTCGGCCGCCAAGGGCTGTTTCGATTGCAGTCTCATGCTCCTTACTTACCCTGATCAAGTCAGAAATAACACCAATCAGCCCGGTCTCCTTCTCTTTTTGCTCCATGACTCTGCGAATACTGTTTCCATATCCATCGTATCGCTCCGCAATATTTTTCAATGATTCCATTCTGGAATAATTCTGATGATAGCTTTTTGACTGAGATTCCATATCCATGGCATTTCGATTTCTTTTTAGGTGCCATTCCTTGATTTCTTCTTTTTTCTTCCTCTCCTTCTCCAGGCAAAGTTCAACCTCCTGCTCAAGCTTCTCATTCTGGCTCTCCAACTGCAAAAGGGTATCAATAACACTTTGTTCCTCTGTTTTTCTCTGCAGGATCTTCTGGGATAGCTGTGCCTTTCTGATATTGATCTGCTCAGACATGGTGGTCAGTCGCTGCTGATTCGTTTTTAACGATGTTTTTCTGTTCAACAGTTCGATCAGCTCTGATTTACCATCTTCCACCAGTTGACTGGATTCCGTAATGGACTGCTGTAGTTCTTTCCACTCCGCCTCTGCTGTTTTAAGACTTTCTGCAACAGTTTCTACCTGAGCTTCACAACCCTGCTGCTTGGTTCGATGCTGACTGGCCTCTTCCATTCTTGCATTCTTCTCTGTTTCGATTCCGAGCACTCTGTTTTTGTAATGATCATCGGATACGGAAAGGGATTTGATCTGTTCCTTTAAGATCTCGATCTGCCCTTCCATTCTTCCTTTGAGCAGCTCATCTTGACCTGTGCTGTCTTTTTCTGTCTGAATCAGCTCATCAAGTCCCTGGATCTCTTGCTCTAATTCTTCATATTCTGTTTTTATTCTCTGATACTGTTCCTTGAAATTCTCTGTCTGCTCCATGGCCAGACTGCGATTGTATTCCAGATCTTTTGATTCCGTTTCCATCTTATGCATATCTTTTAAGAACAGGCGGATATCAAATTCTTTTTGCTCACTCTTAAGCTGAAGGAACTGTTTTGCCTTTGCGGCTTGTTTTTCAAGAGGTCCGACCTGTCGTTCCAGCTCTGATAAAATATCACTGATTCGGAGCAGGTTGTCATGTTCACTCTCCAATTTCTTTTGAGCTGCCTGTTTTCTTCGTTTGAATTTAACGATTCCTGCCGCTTCGTCGAATAATTCTCGTCGCTCTTCTGGTTTTCCACTAAGGATCTTTTCGACTTGACCCTGTCCAATGATCGAATATCCTTCTTTTCCAATACCGGTATCATAAAAAAGCTCATGAACATCCTTAAGTCTACAGGAGGTTCCATTGATCAGATATTCGCTTTCCCCTGAGCGGTAGACCCTTCTGGCTACAGTTACTTCTTCAAAATCGAGATTCAGTCTGTGATCGGAATTATCAAGTGTAATCGCAACATAGGCAAAGCTCAATGGCTTTCTATTCTCTGTTCCTGCAAAAATGACATCCTGCATATTGGCTCCACGCAGCTGCTTGGCGCTTTGCTCTCCCAATACCCAGCGTACGGCATCTGCAACATTGCTCTTACCACTGCCATTTGGACCAACGATTCCAGTAATGCCGTTATGAAAATCAAAGGTCATTCTATTCGCAAAGGATTTAAATCCCTGCACCTCAATGCTTTTTAAGTACATGATTCCCCAAGTTCTCCTTACCATCATTTTTCAGATTCAGTAATGCTTCATATGCAGCCTGTTGTTCTGCTGCCTTTTTTGTATGTCCGATTCCCGTCCCTATCGCCCGGCTTCCAATTCTTGCCTCAGCATGGAATCGTTTATCATGATCAGGTCCCTCTTCACCGATCAATGCATATACTAATTCCTCAGAATAATTTCCCTGTACATATTCCTGCAGGATAGTCTTGCTATCATAAAAGAGTTTTTTGTTCTCTATGTCAGTCAATATAAATTGCAGAATGAACTCCTTTGCATTAGCAAGACCACCATCCAGATAAATCGCCCCGATCAGTGCCTCGAGTGCATCGGACAAGATCGATTTTCTTTTTCTTCCACCTGTCTGGTCTTCCCCCTTGCCCAGATGAACATAAGTTCCGATCGACAGTTGTTCTGCACAATCAGCCAGTGTCGGTTCGCATACGAGACTTGCTCTTAGTTTTGTCAGATCGCCTTCTTTCATGGACGGGTATTCAGAAAATAAAAATTCACTGCTGACCAGTTCCAAGACAGCATCACCCAAAAACTCCAGTCTCTCATTATCCCTTTTTCCGGCTTGTTTTTCATTTGCATAGGAGCTGTGGGTCATTGCCTGCTCCAATAGCTGTATTTCCTGAAATTTATAATCAATTTTTGCTTCAAAATCTGCTAATCTCAATCCAATCACCTCTCAGATCAGGTCCCATATTCTTTGACCACACAATAATATCATTACATTCTATCATACCAAAGTGTCCTCTACACTTCAACCGTTCCTTGCACTACTGTACATGTGCGTTTCATACTATAAAAAAGCATCAGCTAGGGGATGTCCATACTATAAAAAAAGAAAGCTCCATGTCTAGAGCTTTCTGCAATTACACTAATTCAAAGCATTTTTGATTCGATCTATCGCATCTGAGACTGTTATGATCTTCTCAGCATCTTCATTCTGGATTTCTACGTCAAACTCTTCTTCAATTCCCATGATAATTTGAAAAATATCAAGCGAGTCTGCTCCAAGATCATCCACGAATGTAGTGTTCATTGTAATTTCATCCTCATCCACATTTAATACTTCTGCTATGATTTTTTTCAGTTTTTCGAATTCCATCTTTCTTCTCCCTTTCTATGCTTCGTTTGAAGCGGTATTGATTTTTTCTTTAATTCTTTCGTTGATCCCCTGTTTTGTAAATGTAACACACTGTAATACCGCATTTCTGATCTCTGCAGCAGTGGAATTACCATGTGCTTTTACTACAAGACCATTCAGCCCCAACAGAGGTGCTCCCCCATGTTCTGAAGAATCAAATACCTTTAATGTCTTCTTCAAGGCCGGCTTTACAAGAAGTGCTCCGATCTTACTTCGAATGTTACTCATCATTCCTGTTTTGACCATAGAAATGAGTGTCGAACCGACACCTTCATATAATTTCAGAATCACATTGCCTACGAACGCTTCACATACAATAACATCTGCACCGCCATGTGGAATCTCTCTGGCTTCTATACTGCCAATGAAATTAATATCCTTGCATTCCTTAAGCAATGGAAATGTCTCTTTCACAAGTGCATTTCCTTTTTCCTCTTCGTCACCAATATTGACAATAGCGACCCGTGGATTTTTAATTCCCATTACATATTCCATATAGATAGAACCCATTTTGGCGAACTGCACAAGATGTGAGGGTCTTGCATCCACGTTCGCTCCGCAGTCGATGAGTAAGGAAACTCCTTTTTCTGTTGGCAGAACTGGTGCGAGGGGCGGACGTTCTACACCCTTTATTCTTCCAACCAGAACCTGACCACCTACAAGAACTGCACCTGTACTTCCAGCAGATAAAAAAGCATCCGCTTCTTTATTTTTCACCATATTCATTCCCATGACTATGGATGACTTCTTCTTCGATCTGATCGCTGTTACCGGAGGTTCACAATTCTCAATGATTTCAGGTGCATCAACAATCTGAATCTGATCCAATGGATATTCATGTCTGGAAAGATGTTCTTTGATCAGTGCTTCCTTGCCAAGCAGTATCACCTGAAAGTCGCTGCCTGTCTTTGTAGCTTCGACCACACCCTTTATAATTTCTTCCGGCGCATTGTCACCACCCATTGCATCCACAGCTACTTTAATCTTATCCTGCATGACTGTTCTCCTCCTTGCATACTCATTCCCAGCATGTCTATTAGAAATATACTATAAGTTTTTCTAGAAAGCAATACATAATTTCTCTTGCTCTTTTGTCATAAATGAATCTCTTTATCCAATTCAATTTCTTTTGCGAGATCCTCTTCTGACATATATTTTCGATAAATTTTTTCCATAAAATAATTCAAAATCCACATCATCATCGCCGGAAGTAATAACACCAGAATTGGAATCAGATAAATCGCTGCCGTAGAAAGAATCAAAAAGACCAGGAAGAGAAAGGAGTAGGGAAGATTCAACAGAGCAATAATGGCTGTATTCTTTATTATATTACGAATTGTATTTTTGAACCGGCTTGTATAGGTGAACAGATAGATGCTCCAGATTGCTAAAAGAAGAAGCAGTACAATATAGACATAAAAAAGCAGACCCAACGCTCCACCACTATTCAATAAGTATTGTCGCATAATAAAGACATTGAACATCATCAGTCCGGATGCTATAGATACAATGAGCCAGAGTATTGTGGACTGCTTAAAATTCTCTTTAAATCCTGTCCAGAAGTTGATCCAGACATATCCTCTTCCGCCGCGCAGCACTTTATGAACTGTATAATACATGGCACTGGTAGCTGCACCTGCTGTAAAAACCGGCACGCAAAAAAGGAGCCAAAGTGCACTGATCACAACACAGTCTATTATCTTATTGAATCCCTGAAAGAACTTATTATCATAGTTGAACAAATTACCCATAGAAATTTTCTCCTGATCCTGTTTTATTTATATCTGGTAATTAATAGTATCATCTTTCCAATCACAAGACAACTAATTCGAGTTATTGTTCAATATTTTTCGAGTTACTGTTCTAAATTTTAATTGCGTTATTCCTCAAAGTACAGCTGGAATCCGTATTCAAAAGAGATCAAAAAAAGAACCTGCCCTCAGACAGATTCTTTCTTCTTAAGAACCTCAGTAGATTAATCTACTGCAATAATTTCTTTTTTGTTGTATGAGCCACAGTTCTTACAAACTCTGTGAGGCATCATTAATTCTCCGCATTTACTGCATTTTACCAATGCAGGTGCAGTCATTTTCCAATTCGCTCTTCTTTTATCTCTTCTTCCTTTGGAAGATTTGTTCTTTGGGCAGATAGACATAGGTTACACCTCCTTAAATTGATTAAATATATCTTGGATTGCCGCCATTCTCGGATCGAGTTCAGTCTGTTCACAGGAACAAGTCCTAACATTGAGATTTGCACCGCACTTTCCACAGATTCCTCTGCAGTTATCGCTGCACAAGACTTTCATCGGCCAGTTCACCAAGATCTCATCATAGACTATTTTATCTACATCCAGGGAGGATTCTGTTATGTATTCAGCGTCATCTGTGTCTACTTGTGTTATCCCGATCAGATACTCCTTTCGGAGTGAAAGCGGAATTCCAACTGTAACGTCCTGCAGGCATCTGCCACAGGGTACGCGTAATATTATTTCAGTTTCCCCGAAAACCAGAAGCTTTTTGTTCTCCAGATTTTCAAGATGTAACTCGAATGGTGCTTTTTTTGTAATAGGAAACTCTCCTAATTTCGAGATGAACGATTCCAGCTCAGTTTCAACACTAATTTCAACTGTTCGATTCTCTGCTGTCAGTACGTTCGTGATATCTACTTTCATAAATGTCTCCTATTCACACCTAAACAATTATACATAGGCAGAATTTGTTTGTCAACACCAAATTCGCACCATCGTGGGAATGGTTCTTCTATTTTAGAAGTGCTACCGTTTCACGACAGATTGCCAGTTCCTCGTTGGTAGGCAGTAAAAATACTTTGACTTTCGAATCGGGCATGGAAATCTCTTTCTCAATACCACGAATGCTCTTATTGAGTTCTTTGTCAATCGTAACACCAAGGTACTCAAAATAGGAACTGATTCTTTCGCGAATATGCCAGTCATTCTCACCAACACCGGCTGTAAAACAGATCGCATCTACTCCGTTCATTGCCATAATATAGGAACCAATGTATTTTGCTGCCCGGTAACAGAATACTTCACGAGCCATAGTTGCTCTTTCATCACCTTTTTCAGCAGCATCCTCAAGATCTCTGAAATCGCTGGATAAGCCTGAAAGTCCGAATACTCCTGACTCTTTGTTCAATACATCCATAACTCCTTCAATTCCGAGATTCTCCTTTTGAGCAATAAATTCTATCAGAGATGGGTCGATATCACCGCAGCGTGTACCCATTGTCAGTCCTTCGAGTGGTGTCAGTCCCATTGTTGTATCGATGGATTTTCCATTTTCTATTGCACAGATACTTGCTCCATTGCCGAGATGACATACGATGCTCTTGCACTGGTCATATGGTACATCCATAATTTCAGCTACTCTCTTGGAAACATAGCTGTGACTTGTGCCATGGAAACCATATCTTCTGAATTTGTAATCCGAATAATATTTATAAGGAATGCCATACATATAAGCTTTTTCAGGCATTGTCTGATGGAAAGCAGTATCAAACACTCCCACCATTGGAACTCCCGGAAGTGCTTTCTCGCATGCATGAACACCGATCAGATTTGCAGGGTTATGCAAAGGAGCAAGTTCGCTGCATTTCTCAACAGCTTCGATAACTTCCTTTGTGATAATTGTTGAGCAGGCGAATTCTTCTCCGCCATGGACAAGTCTGTGCCCAACTGCTCCGATTTCCTCAAGGGATTTCAATATACCGGTATCAGGATTAACAAGTGCCTCCAGTACCATCTTAACAGCTTCCATATGAGTCGGCATGGGTGCTTCGGTAATTTCTTTCGATTTGCCTTCCGGTTGATATACCAGTCTTCCATCGATTCCAATTCTTTCACAGATACCTTTTGCCAATACCAATTCATTGTTTGAATCGATCACCTGATACTTTAGGGAAGAACTCCCACAGTTAATCACTAAAACATTCATACATTCTCTCCTTTGATCCTAATCAATTGTTGCTACACACATATGTTACAGTATAACTCTTTTTCCCTATGTATACAATCTTTTCAATAGGAAAACGTGTATTAAATTTGAAACAACCCACACTTTTTGATATAGTATTCTCATATCAGTGATGCTTGTTTTTCAGGAGGAGAAGCATGAAGGTCGTAGGAATCGTAGCGGAATACAATCCCTTTCACAATGGTCATTTATATCAGATACAAAAAGCAAAGGAACTGACTGGTGCAGACTATGTCGTAGTAGCCATGAGCGGCAATTATGTTCAGCGTGGAACACCGGCAATACTGAACAAGTTTGAGCGGACGAAGGCTGCGATCTCGAACGGAGCCGATCTTGTTTTTGAAATTCCGACCATTTGGTCCTGTGCTTCCGCTGAGTACTTTGCAGCAGCTGCTATTGCTCTTTTTGAAAGACTTGGTTTCGTCGATTACATTAGCTTTGGATGTGAAACACCAAATCCCGGTATGTTTGAAACGATCGCCCTTATTTTAAACGAGGAGCCACAGGAATTTCGTGCCTTTTTGTCCAATGCCGTTAAAATGGGGCTCCCTTTTCCTGCCGCAAGAGAATATGCGTTTATTCATTATCTAAAGAATACTGATCATTCGGCTTTTCCATTACTCTCTGAGGATAAGATCATGCAGATCAAACAAATTCTTTCCTCGCCAAATAACATTCTTGGAATTGAGTATATCAGAGAACTGCTGCGAAGACATTCAAAAATCAGAGCGGTGCCGATACAGCGTATTGAAAGCGGCTATCATGAGCAGAATCTGACAGGAACCATCAGCTCAGCTACTTCTGTCCGAAAAAAGGTCTTTCAACTGTGTGATCTGGAATCAGACCCGCTTTCCAGTCTGACCTATTTTAAAAATAATCCGGAATATGTCCTTGAAAGCCGGATTCTGTATGACATGGACCTAACAGCTTCACTACCCCAAGAGACGATGTACAGTTTAACACAGAATGCATCCTGTTTGATGCATGATGATTTCTTTTCCGAAATCCTGTATGCAAAGCTATTGCTTGAACCGGCAGACAGCCTTGCATTTTATGCGGACTGCTCACTTTTTCTGGCAAACCGAATCAAAAAACTACTTCCCTATTACCACAGTTTTTCACAATTTTGTGATTTGATCAAAAGCAGGGATATGACATACACGAGAATCAGCAGAGTACTGATGCATATTTGTCTTGGCATGCAATCCACGGATTATAAGCTTGGGAGAAACCTGGACTATATCCCCTATCTAAGGATACTAGGACTAAAGCGTGAGGCCTCCCACCTTCTGCGTAACAGAGATCCGAATGATGTACCGATCATTCAGAAAATTACTCAGGCTGATAAATTAGATGCTTCTGCCAGATGGATGCTGGATCTGGATGCAAAGGTGAGCGACCTCTATTATGGCCTCTCCTCTTTTCAATCCGATTCACTGATTAAGACGGAAGCAAAACAAGAAATCATCGTCCGATAGATTTTTATGTGTTTTTTTAGATACATGATTCCAATAGTACTTTCGTATGATATAATGATGCAAGAATAAAACAATATGCTGATTCTTTTCATTTATATTTTTTGCAGGAGGGAAATGATGAAACCAGTAATAAACGACAATATCAAATACTTAGGCTGTTTTGATAGTGATCTTGATCTTTTTGAAGGACAATACCCGATTCCAGATGGGATATCCTATAACTCGTATGCCATCTTAGATGAAAAAGTTGTAATTATGGATACGATTGATATTAGAAAAACAGATGAATGGCTGAACCATGTCAATGTTGCTTTGAAGGGCAGGATCCCTGATTATCTGGTTATATCACATATGGAGCCTGATCATTCAGCGAGCATTTTTCGCCTTGTAGAACTCTATCCGGATATTCAGATTGTTGGAAATGCCAAGACCTTTACAATACTCTCCCAATTCTTTCCTGTTGATTTTTCCAAGCGGCAGGTTCTTGTAAAGGATGGAGATACCCTCAATATCGGCACCAGAACACTTCATTTTCTTATGGCACCTATGATTCACTGGCCTGAGGTCATGATGACTTATGTAGATCAGGATAAGCTTCTTTTTTCCGCAGACGCATTCGGGAAATTCGGCTCCTATGATGTAGATGACAGCTGGGTCAATGAGGCTCGACGTTATTACTTGAATATCGTGGGCAAGTATGGTGCACAGGTGCAAAATATTTTAAAAAAACTGCCAAGTCTTAATGTTGAGGTCATCTGTCCACTCCATGGGCCGGTGCTTTCCCAAGGCCTTGAGACCTACCTTGGAAAATACAATATCTGGAGCAGTTATGAGCCTGAAGAAAGCGGTGTCTTGATTGCCTATGCCTCTATTTACGGTAATACTGGTGTCGTAGCAAGACAGCTTGCGGAATTGTTACGATTCAAGGGTGAAAGCAATGTGGTCGTCAGAGAACTCAATCGCGAAGATCTGTCTTCTGTTCTGTCGGACGCCTTTCGTTATGACCGAATTATTTTTGCATCTTCAACTTATGACGGTGGTGTATTTCCTGCAATGGAACGATTCCTGCTGCGACTTGCACATAAAGGATTTCGCAACAGGCATGTTGGTATTATCGAGAATGGTACCTGGGCTCCGATGGCTGCCAAAAAAATGCATGAAATCATTGACCCATTAAAGGACATCACGTATTACAATACAGAGATCACGATAAAATCGTCTTTGAATGATGAGACACTGGCACAGCTTAAGGAGCTGGCAAAGGAAATCACAAATATAGAATAGGAAAACTGCGACTTATAATCAGCGCTTTTTGATCAGTGTACCTGAATATATATGCAGTAAAATGATTGTTCCTGTCTATCTCAAAAAAAGGTATGGTGCCTGTATATCTGGACCATACCTTTTCTAATGTATTTCTTGTCTGTTTCAAAGATCGTCTGTAACTGTATTCCGACCGCAGTGTTCTCATTATTAATGGTGGAATAAACGAATCCCAGTAAAACTCATGACCATTCCATATTTATTACAGGTCGCAATTACATGATCGTCCCGGATCGATCCCCCCGGCTGTGCAATATATTTGACACCGATTCTTTTTGCCCGCTCGATATTATCTCCAAATGGGAAAAAGGCATCAGATCCGAGTGTGACATCACACAGACTGTTCAACCAGTCTCGTTTCTCATCAGCCGTGAACACTTCTGGTTTTGACTGAAAGATCAGCTCCCATTTTCCATCCAAAAGCACGTCCATATGATCTTCCCCAATATAGAGATCGATTGCGTTGTCCCTGTCTGCTCTGCCGATGCCATCCACAAAAGGCAGGCTAAGGACTTTTGGTGACTGCCGAAGGAACCAATTATCTGCCTTTTGACCCGCAAGTCTTGTACAGTGGATACGGCTCTGCTGTCCAGCTCCGATTCCAATGGCCTGACCATCTTTTACATAGCAGACAGAATTGGACTGTGTATATTTGAGTGTGATCATGGAGATGGCAAGATCGATCATTGCCTTCGCCGATATCTCTTTGTTTTCGGTCACAATGTTCGTAAAGAAATCCTGATCTATTTTCAGTTCATTACGTCCTTGCTCAAAAACGACTCCGTACACTTCCTTGCGTTCTATAGGGGAAGGAACATAGCTGGAATCAATTTCAATTACATTGTATCCACCTTTCTTCTTATCCAGTAATATCTGCAATGCTTCCGGCTCATAACCAGGCGCAATGACGCCATCTGAAACTTCTCTTTTTATAATCAGTGCAGTTGCTTTATCGCAAATATCTGAAAGTGCTATAAAATCGCCAAAGGATGACATTCTGTCCGCTCCCCTGGCTCTGGCATAGGCATTGGCCAGTGGTGTGAATTCCATCTCCATATCATCGACCCAATATATCTTCTTTTCGACCTCTGATAAGGGCAGACCTACTGCTGCACCTGCAGGAGAAACATGCTTAAAGGACGCCGCTGCAGGAAGTCTTGTCGCTTCCTTTAATTCCTTTACGAGCTGCCATCCGTTAAGAGCATCTAAAAAATTGATATATCCCGGTCTTCCATTTAAGATCGTGACCGGAAGATCCCCTGACTCCATATAAATTCGAGATGGCTTCTGATTTGGGTTACAACCATATTTCAATTCCAATTCTTTCATTCCGTTCCTCCTGTCACTGATTCTTATTGATGATTCTTGATTCATATTTTCCTGTTTCCAGATCAATATATCTTACAAATAAAGACACCTTATTTTCCATATTCAAGCTATCCCAGATGAGCGAGGAGTATTCTTTAAGCGTTCCCTTTACTTCTATCCTTTTGGGTTCCCCTTCAAAACTAGGGATCGGATCTCCATCTTCTCTATAGGTATGGATAAAATGACCTTCTCCCGCAACTGGTCTTTCATAAGCAAATGTAAATCTATGACAGCTGTCCGGATTCCCACTATTGCTTTTAAGAATGGAGAGTGCATAATTAAAACTCCCTCCCCCAACATGCATGATACCAGAAATTCGAGGTGTATAGTTTGGAGCATCCGGTTCGAACTCACGTGTCCGCAGTGCTTGTTCAAACGTCTGCTGTTTGTCCATGAGCTCAAAGATCGTATCTGTCTGATCTCCATTTGTAACGATCGTTTTATTTCCCAGTACTTTTACCGGCGCATAGATGATCAGACTTGGATCATTTAATTTAGCAGGGTCGTAGGCCTGTGTGCGAATCCCTTCTCCATCCTCTATAAAAATTCGATTTCTACTGTTCTCGCTTCTGCCCATAATAAAATAGGCTGTCACTGCGTATTTTCCATCCTGTGACATCCCAATGATAATCCCTCTGCCAGGATATGTGTTATTCGAGAGTTCCTTTTCTAATGAAATAAGCTTCACTTCAAACCTCCTTAAAAAATGCCATGCTGCAATTTTTTATTTTATAAAAAAATTGTAACACGGCATATCTCATTTTTCAATGGACCAAGATCTATTAACCATATTAAATTATCATTGATTTTTTATTAGTTTATCTAATATAACTAGCTAGTATCTAGTCCACGAATGGTTCCATCACTTTTAGATCTTCAGCGATGATCAGTTCTGCGCCTGTCTGAGCTTTTAACTCCTCAACTGTAGTGTCAGCAGCGATTTCACGGAGAACAAATCTATGGTCGACCACTTCAATGACCGCCAGTTCTGTGACGATCATATGAACTTTATTGATTGCAGTCGCAGGCAGTGTGATCCGTTCTAATAACTTTGGTTCCCCTTTTGCTGTATGGGTCGTAGCAATAATGACTTTCTTTGCCCCAGCAACCAGGTCCATAGCCCCGCCCATTCCTGGTACCATTTTGCCCGGTACGATATGACTGGCCAGTGTGCCTGTCTCATCAACCTGAAGTGCACCTAAGATCGTAACGTCAACATGTCCGCCTCGTATAATACCAAAGGATGTCGCACTATCAAAAAAGCAGGCTCCTGGCTTTACATTCACGAACTGCATACCGGCATTAATGGTATCTTTATCCTCAGTTCCAGGTGCACTTAATTCACCCATACCGAGGATACCGTTCTCTGACTGCAGTACCAGTGATACTCCGCTTGGTAGATAATTGGAAACAAGGGTCGGTAATCCAATACCCAGGTTCACCACATCTCCATCTTTGATTTCTTTCGCACATCGATTTGCAATGATTTCTTTTGCACTCGCCATTATACTTCACCTCCCACGATATAATCCACAAAAATTCCCGGTGTCATGACATAGTTCGGATCGATCTCACCGATTTCTACTATTTTTTCAGCAGCAACAATTACAAGCTCAGCTGCTGTCGCCATGAGTGGATTAAAATTCCTGGTGGTGGAGTTGTAGTAAACATTACCTGCCTTATCGACTATACTTCCGCGAATCAGCGCTACATCTGCCTTTAGTGGTTCTTCAAGCAAATAGACCTTTCCCTGTACAGTGACTTTCTGCTTGCCGTCTTCCACTGTGGTTCCGAGTCCAGTTGGTGTCAGTACACCTCCGAGCCCTGCGCCGCCTGCTCGAATCATCTCTGCAAGAGAACCCTGCGGTACCAAAGTGACCTCCATTTCACCAGATGACATCTTTGCACCAGTCTCTGGATTCAGTCCGATATGTGATACCGTCTCTTTCGCTACGAGTCCGGCTGAGACCAGTTTTCCGATCCCTCTGCCTGGTGAACCTGAATCGTTTGCAATTACATGCAGATTTCCCTTGCCTTGCTTTACCAATTCATCCATCATTATTTCCGGAGTACCGATCGACATAAATCCACCGATCATCACGCAATCGCCATCCTTAACAAAACGGGCAGCTTCTTCCGCTGAAATTATTTTGTCCTTCATTTGATTCTCCTATCGTTATTCAGATATTGACAATTTATTAACATACTTTACAGTATACCCTAAAATGTCATAATAGAAAAGAATTTATTTGAATAATTCCGGATGTCTGGTGTTTCGATTGCTAAGGTCTAGAATTTGTCTGGCTTCATCTGGAGTAGCAACTGTTTTGCCTATTTCAGTAACGATTCGTTTTGTACGCTCAACAAATTCAACATTTGATTTTGCAAGTACGCCTTTTGAATACAGGATATTATCTTCCATTCCAACACGTACATGACCGCCAAGGGCAAGTGCAGCATACATGATCGGCAGATGGCCTTTCCCTATGCCAAGTGCGCCCCATGTTGCGTCTTCAGGCAATAGACCCACCAGAAATAATAGGTTTTCCACAGTTGCCGTCATACCACCGGCAGCACCCAGAACAAACTGGAAGTGAAGCGGTCCCTTTAAAAATCCTTTTTTCTGCAGATACAATGCATTGTATACCATACCTGCATCAAAAATTTCGATTTCAGGTTTTACCTGATGTTCATTCATTTGTACTGCAAGCTTTTCCAAAAACTGCGGACTGTTTTCAAACACACAGGAATTCTGCCAATTCATAGATCCACAGTCAAAGGATGCGATTTCCGGATGCAATCCCTGGAAAGGAGCCATGCGTACTTCGTCTGACAGACCTATGCCGCCAGAGGTGGTTAGATTCACTACGATATCACAGTTATCCCGAACAATTTTGACTGTTTCTTCGAACTTTTTATAATCCATCGAAGCATTAAAATCATCATCTCTGACATGTATATGGGCAATGGAAGCACCCGCTTCACAGCAGGCAATGATTTCCTTTGCCTCTTCTTCCGGTGTCAGCGGCACGTAAGGTGTATTTTCTTTTTTGGGCCATGCACCGGTACAGGCTACTGTTAACAAAACTTTATCACTTGCTTGTGGCATTTTTTCCTCCTGCTTTTTAGAGCTGTTGTATCCTAGATCACTCCGCCGTAATGATATGTTCTCGTTGGAACATCATTGACCTCTTCTTCGTCAATTTCAGCAACGCAGCGAACCATGGATCCGTCACCCATATACCATCTAATCGGGAAACAGAAGAAACGGAAACGCTTTCCTGCTACCTTATCCAGATCGCCACCAAGATTCTCTACACCAACGATTCCATGACCGAGCATCTGCTTGTGACATGGTTCCCATGTTCCCCAGCATCCGATTGCCTCCAGGTCACCGAACTTTGCATCATATGCTTCCTGTCCGTGAAGCTTGATATACAGTTCTTTATCAAATTCAGCGTATGCTTCTTCGCCGAATTTTTCAATATACTCTTCTGTGATCGGTCTGCCGGAAGCACCCAGCAGGTTCATTCTTGTCATTCCATTATTACCCATAGCTGTATGAAGCGGATGATCCAGTGCCTGCATATCCATTGCAACACATTTTACTTTATGTTCTACGAACCATTTTCCGGCTTCTACTCCAGTACCGCAGGAATAGTGATAATAGTCCTTGGAATCATCAAATTCACGATGCATCCCTGTATTCAGACAAACGACCATTCCTTCCAGTTCTTCTGGCTTGATGTTCGCTCTTTTGCAGGCATCATCTAGATGCTCAGGTCCGATAAGTCCCCATTTTTCAACTTTGATTTCTAGGCAGACTGCATCTCCTGTATAGGCATCGATCGGCATCTCATGTGTATATCTTGCTCTTTTTCCATTGAATTCTTTTTCCATGACATGACGTGGTGCATCCGCATGTGTTCCTGTATGCATGGTACATCCGATATACTGAGTCAGGACACCGCCCTTTGCCAGTCCATGCTTGCTGTCAACTACCGGTTTGTCAAAATATGGCCATCTAGGTATCTCTGCACTAAATGGATGTGTTAAGTCTACAAATACTTTTCCCATTGATAATTTCCTCCAAAATTTGATTGTTTTCTTACCTGCGAAATTCAGACACCATAGATCATCCGAATCAGATATTCGTTCAGATCTCTCCTTGACTTCTCGATTTCCTCAGGTGTCCATTCCTGAAATCCTTTTCCTGTCTTAAATCCGATTTCTCCATGATCCAGGTGCTCTTTTAAGAGCTTTGATGGTTCTCTCGTATTTTCCAGGTCTTTGAATATATATTCATGAATATTGTAGGTCAGGTCTGTTCCGACCATGTCAATATTTTCCATCGGAGCCAGCTGCGGAAGTCTCAATCCAAAGCTATATTTCACAGCTTCATCTACGGTTGCTGCATCCGCAATTCCATTTTCTACAATGGAGATCGCTTCTCTCCAGAGCGCATGCTGCATACGATTCGCTATAAAACCAGGAACATCCTTCTTACAGAGCACCGGTTTCTTGCCAACCTTGAACAGCACATCCATTGTGATCTGTGCTACTTCATCTGCGGTGTAATTGGATTTAACAACCTCCACCAAAGGAATCAAAAAAGCAGGATTCCAGAAATGAGTTCCGACCAGCCTTTCCTTGTGTGTGATTTTTGCTGCAATTTCTGTAGGACTCATGACCGAGGTATTTGTTGCAAATATGGTATCTGTTCTGCAGATACCTTCCAGCTGCAGGAACAGATCCTGTTTGATCTGCATATTCTCAAATACGCATTCTACCACCATGTCAGCGTTTTTCACTGCATCGTCTTCTATGTCGGTCGTAAATGCAATACGGGACAATCTTTCATCGATCTGGGCATCTGTCAGGATCCCTTTGTCACGCAGCTGATTTAAATTAGCGCGAATATCCGAATGGATGTCTGACAGTCTGATATCATAGAGTGTAATCGAATACTCCTCACAACTTGAAAAAATTTGTGCGATTCCCTTGCCCATCATTCCAGAACCACAGATCAGTATATTTTTTACTGTAAGCATAGCATCTCCCAATTATCTGATATCCCGGACTAATTTGCCCAGTATCCGCCTTCCGTTGCTACATTTGCTCCTGTCATGAAATCACTTGCTGAGGATGCCAGAAAAATACATGGTCCTACAAAATCTTCTGGCTCACCAAGTCTGCCCACCGGGAGACGCCTTAAGAAGTTCTGGTATACCTGACTCTCTGGATCGAACATCCACTCTGTCAAATCAGATCGGAATACAGTTGGATTGATGGTATTTACGTTGATTTTATATTTTGCTGTCCATTCACATGCCAGGGACTGAGCCATAAGATCGATTCCGCCTTTTGCAGTACAGTATCCTGTATAATTTGCCATTCCCATCTTAGAACGTGCAGAGGAAACAAGGATGACTTTACCGCCTTTGCCCTGTGCAATCATCTGCTCACCAACGTATTTACAGAACAGCCAGGTTCCCTGTACGTCAGAATCCATGATTTTTTTCCACTCGTTCAGTTCCTGTTCCACGATAGGCTGTGGATTATTGTAGCCTGCTGAGGTAACTAGAACATTGATCTCACCAAAAGCAGAAATCGTATCATTTACTACTTTTTTCACATCCTGTTCGATGGCAGGATCACCGGTAGACAATGCAGCTTCAATTCCTGCTGCCTTCAGCTCTTCTACAAGCTTCACATTTTTTTCTTCATTGCGGCCTGTGACCATGACCTTCATGCCTGCAAATCCGTATCCAAAGCAAATTGCTTTACCAAGTGCTCCTGTTGCACCAGTAACCAAGGCAACTTTTCCTGCTACATCAAATAAATTATTTACAAACTGTTTTTCTACTGCCATGAGTTTCCTCCCACCTATTCTGGATAATTGACAACAACTAACATGCTTAATGGCATATTGGTCTCATTTTTGATCGCTCTGCCTTCAAAAGGAGCAATATGAATCGATTCCATCGGTCCAACAACAATTTTGTTCCCATCTTTATCAGTCACAGTTAGTTCTCCCTCCAGAACAAAATAAACTTTGCTTGTCGGGCTTTCTTCGTAGTCCCAGTCTGCTCCGCCCCCTGGAAGAAAATGAGACATTCCCATCCAGAATTTGTCTGCTCCGGATTCTTCTTTTCCATGGATTCTCATCGCTGTCATATCGAAATGTCCTGGTGCTGCATAAGTCTGGCAATCACTGATCTTTCTCTTAACCATTGTTGTTACCTCTCTCTTTCTTATACAAATTATTAGTGTTTTCACAGGCGTACTTCCGGAATTGCCGTCATTTATACTAAATTCAGGGTGTTTTTTCTCGAATATATGTTAATTATTTAACATATATCAGACACAGAGTACGCCGCTTATAGTCATTATAGTGGCACTGTGTCGCCCCGGTCAAATAACTATATTCGCATCTGTTATAACAGATAGTAATAAGAGACCAGTCACACAGGAGTATCTGTATAACTGGTCTCTTATCACTATCTTTAATTTAATTTTTAAAACTATGCACAGGTGCTGGGATCCTTCCCCTTCTGCTGGTAAAGTGTTCACAGGAAAATTCATTTACCGGCATGATAGGAGCATATCCCAAAAGACCTCCGAATTCTACTGTCTCTCCAACATCTTTGCCAATGACTGGTATGATTCTTACTGCTGTCGTCTTTTGATTGATCATTCCAATGGCCATTTCATCTGCGATTATCCCCGAAAGGGTCGATGCCTTTGTCTTTCCAGGAATAGCGATCATATCAAGTCCAACAGAGCAGACACAAGTCATTGCTTCCAGCTTTTCAAGGGTAAGCGCTCCAGCAATCACTGCATTGATCATCCCCTGGTCTTCACTTACCGGAATAAATGCACCGCTGAGACCGCCCACATAGGAGGATGCCATGATTCCACCTTTTTTGACCTGATCATTTAAAAGTGCCAGTGCCGCGGTTGTCCCCGGTGCTCCGGCGTACTCAAGTCCGATCTGCTCTAAAATATCTGCAACGCTATCACCGATCGCTGGGGTAGGTGCCAGGGACAGATCTATGATTCCAAAAGGGACTCCCAGCCTTTCTGACGCTTCCTGAGCTACGAGCTGACCTACTCGAGTGATTTTAAAAGCTGTCTTCTTTATAGTCTCGCAAAGTACCTCGAAGCTCTCACCTCTCACTTTTTCCAGGGCGGTCTTTACAACGCCAGGACCGCTGACACCTACATTTATAATGGCATCTGCTTCTGTGACTCCATGAAATGCTCCCGCCATGAACGGATTATCATCCGGAGCATTACAGAAAATAACAAGCTTTGCACATCCTAGGGAGTCCCTTTCTTTCGTGGCTTCTGCTGTCTCTTTAATGACTTCGCCCATCAATCGAACAGCATCCATATTAATTCCGCATTTTGTCGAACCAACGTTGACAGAACTGCAGACGAAGTCTGTCTCTGCCAAAGCCTTGGGAATCGAACGCATCAAAAGCTCATCGGCAGCAGTGCTTCCCTTTGATACCAGTGCAGAATACCCACCTATAAAATTGACTCCGACCTGTTTTGCGGCTTTATCCAGTGTTTTAGCGATGGTAACAAAATCATCTGTACCTTTGCAGGCTGCGGCACCGATCAAGGCGATCGGCGTGACTGAGATTCTCTTATTCACAATCGGAATACTATAATTCTGCTCGATCTCTTGTCCCACCGGTACAAGATCCTTTGCGAGCGTTGTGACCTTATTATATATATTTTCGTTCAGCTTCTGCAGGTCAGTATCGATACAGTCCAAAAGACTGATACCCATAGTAATTGTCCTGACGTCCAGATTCTCCTGTTCGATCATCTTATTTGTCTCGTTTACTTCCCAGATATTTATCATGAATTTCCTCCAAATCAGTAATGATATCTTAGTGCCTAAATGCGGTGCATCTGTTCAAATATTTCTTCTCTCTGGCATTTGATGGAAACTCCAATCTCAACTCCGAGCTGTTCTAGATCCACGGAACAATCTGCAAAGCTCTTTAAGGCGTTGGATCTGTCTGCGATCATCATCATATTGAAATAGTCTTGAACAATTGTCTGTGATATATCCAGCACATTGATCCTGGATTCTGCGAGATAGGTGCATACTCTTGCGATGATTCCAACAGTGTCTTTTCCTACCACTGTAATAATGATCTTATCTGTTTGTTGTCTGTTCATAATTTTATCCTCATTTCTCTTTCTGCTGCTTTACATTTGGTCAGAAGGTGATTTTATCCGATGCCTGTTCTCTGTTAGCGACATAGATCGGAAAATCGTTACTGTCATAGGGGTTATCACCTAATGCTATTTCAAGTCGAACCGTCTCATAGGCAAGCTCGGCGAGATTGTTTTCCTTACTCAAATGACCAAGTACCACAGCTTTAAAATCATCATGCAGTATCTCACACAAAAGCCGTCCACATCTTTCATTTGATAAATGTCCTTTGTCGCTTAATATCCTTTGCTTTAGAGGGTATGGATAACTTCCCGTCTGCAGCATATTCACATCGTGATTAGCTTCAAGCAAAAGTACATCCAGCTGTTTCATTTTCTCAACGATATAATTGTCATACATCCCAAGATCTGTGATCACGCCTGCAGATCTGCCCTCGCCCCGAAGTATAAAAGCCACTGGATCACTGGCATCGTGAGATATTCTGACCGGCTCAACTTCGATCTCACCGATCCGAAATGTTTCATCCGGTCGTATGATATGAAACAGATCTTTGTCGATGGAACCCACCGACTTTACCCGCATCACTGCTTCTGCAGTACCTTGTGTCGTATATATGGGTACGCCATGCTTTCTTGCAATAACACCGATCCCGCAAATATGGTCAATATGTTCATGCGTAACGAGAATTCCATTGATCTGTGCCGTTGTCAGGCCTATAGAATTCAGACCTTCTTCAATTCGCTTTCCGCTGACTCCTGCATCTACCATTAGATGTGTATGATCCGTACCCACCATTACACAATTCCCACTGCTGCCACTTGCTATGCTGCATAATTCCATCATATTCCTTCCTCTTTCCAATATACCTGGATTCGATCTTGCTGCCTTAATACTTGATTATATTCGGCGGGTTCCTCATTGATCAGGGTTATGATTGCACGTCCTCTGGAAGCCCGAAGATCAAAATCAATATAATCAAAAATATCCACGAAGACATATTGTGACTTGCCCTTCAATAAAATTTCTTCTTCATTTACATTGACCTGGAATGGTAATGTATGCAGCACATCTGTCTGTTCAGGAAGAAATGGTCTTGGCTCTTGAGTATGTTGAACCAGAGCGTGTTGAACCGAAGTCTTGAATTCCAGATCTAGGGTAAAATTATCGTAGACTTTTGATCCTAGTTCAGCCATTCTGTTATTGACAAGGATCTGTATTGCATCATCAACCTCAACATCCATAAATGAGGCAATTTCAGACACCGTATAATAATTTCTGGATTCAATTCTATCGCCGTCAGAAACCATGGTATCCGGTGCTGCGAGATTTCCATTGACTGCAACGAATGTCGGGCAGTAAATTGTCTTATCATTCACGATAAAAGTCAGCTTACCTTTTGTGAATTCCGATAGATCTTCGATCCTCACACATGCAGGTGCCCCTGCAGTAGAGGGAGTCATATGTATCGTACAGTTCGCTTTCAAGGGAGTATGAAAACTAGCCGGCCGATCATTAACCATGATAACTGCTGCCTCGCCTGCTTCCCCTCTGGCGACTCTGTTGATACCATTCACTGTATAACTGATCTCCTGCCCCCGCTTTGGAAACAACTCATCATTTGGAAAACCTGCTTGTAACGCTGCATCTACAACGGTAAGCTTATTATTATCATACAGCTTGATTCGTTCTTCGTTAAAATGCACGATGATAAAATTATTATGTTGTTCATAGTAATTCAGACAGATTCCGATCGGAGTCACAAGCAAAGGATCTTTCGTCACATTTTTATTTTCAAAAATCACCTGCCCTAAGACCTCTTCCCCGCGCAAAGCGACTCTTTGTGGTATCAGGTTCAGCTTTTTTGCCAAAAGCTCAGTAAATCCATGTATTTTACCGCCCCCACCGACCACAAAGGTCGCACTGACGGTTACATTTCCATTGAGCTCAATGATCTTTTCTGCGATTTTTGTAGTGATCTCTTCCACGGTCGGAAGTATAAGCTCCCAGATTTCGTTTGCAGGCACTGAATGCTCTAGCAGCATGATATCATGATAGGTAACTTCTCTTTGTGACATGGAATCCGTCTTCATTTTTTCAGCCGTCTGAAAGTCGACCAGATATTTCTGAACGATCAATTCTGTCATTTCATCGCCAGCCATGGGGATCATACCGTAAGCAATAATACTTCCATCCCTCGTAATTGAGATATCTGATGTTCCGGCACCTACATCGACCATTGCAATATTCAGCAGTCTGAAATTTTCAGGTATTGCTACATCAATGGCTGCAATCGGCTCAAGGGTAAGATTTGCGACCTCAAGACCTGCCATTGAGACAGCTGCATAGAGACCGTCAATGACATCCTCCGGAAGAAAAGTCACTATGATTTCCTCTGAAATGGTATGCGCTTTATGACCTTCAAGATTCTTGAAAGACTCCCCATTCAGGAAATATCTGACAGCAGTATATCCAACACAGTAGTATTTATATGCTGTATCATTTTCTTCTTTTAACAGACTTTGGGCTTTTTCTATTCCAAGCAGTTCAAGTGTATGTATATCCTCTGCCCGAATCATTGTCTCCTCCTCATAGGTATAAGAGACATTGGTAGTAATTGTCTTAAGCACACGACCTGCCGCAGCGATACATACATCTCTCAATTCACTCCCCGTCTGCTTCTCAAGCTCCTGGCGAACTGCTGTGATCGTTGCTGCCACTCTGGCAATATCATGGATCTGTCCATCAAGCATTGCACGTGTTTCATGTTCGATCGAGTGATGGGCTACCACAATGAATTCATTGCTTTTTCTATATCCAACGATACCAACAACATTCCTGGTGCCAATATCCAGTCCAAAAACCAAGTGATTTTCAGGCTCCGTCTTCATCATGATCTCCGTTCTCCTTATCTATTGCTGCATAATTTCGTCAATCTGTCTGTATGTGTCCTGTCGCTCTCCACCGTTATCTATCGTATATTTACAGTGTTTTCTGTATTCCCCATCTGAAAGCTGGCTCGCAAAAATACGGCTGATCCTGTCATCCGTATAATTCCGGTTCCTGCGCAATCTGTCTCTTCGTATCTCCTCATCGGCATAAATATACCACAATTCATCGCATATTGTATCATAGCCATCCTGAATCAGCAATGCAGCTTCTATAACAAAATATGATATTTGGTGCAGATTTTTGGCCTGTGCAATTCTCCGTTTTATTTCTACCTTTACTGCCGGGTGTACAAGCGAATTGATGCGTTCTCTATTCTTCTCATCAGAAAAAACCAGTTCAGACAAAGCCTTTTTACTGAACCTTCCATCTGGTTCGATCAGATCCAGCTTAGGAAAAGCCTGAATGATCTCGTCATAACAAGGCTGATGAGGCAGCATCAGTTCATGAGCCACCTCATCAGCCAGCACGATTTTAGCCATGTAGTTATTCTCTAAATAGTTCAGAACCTCTGACTTGCCAGCTCCGACACCGCCTGTGATACCGATCAGTTTCATAATCTCTCCGTTTATTTTGCTTCGTACCAGTTCATCCCGGTGTGCATATCTATTTCCAGTCGGACCGACAAGTGAACTGCATTTGTCATCTCTTCTTCAAGTATTTTTTTGATCTGTTCGAGTTCATGTTGCTCTGCTTCGATCAAAAGTTCATCGTGTACCTGAAGTATCAGCCTGGATTTTAGTCCTTCTTCTTTCAGGCGGCGATCCACTGCGATCATTGCAAGTTTGATGATATCTGCTGCCGTTCCTTGTATAGGTGCATTCATAGCAACTCGTTCTCCAAAGGATCGCTGCATAAAATTACTGGAATTTATTTCAGGCAATGGCCTCCTGCGATGGAACATCGTTTCAGAATAACCTGTATTTTTTGCTGCCTGTACCAGTCCATCCAAAAAGGATTTAATACTTGGGTAGGTCTCAAAATAACGTTCGATATAATCTGCAGCATCCTTTCTGCTGATGCTAAGGTCCTGGCTCAGACCGAAGGAGCTAATCCCATAAACAATACCAAAATTCACTGCTTTGGCATTGCGTCTCTGCAGATCCGTCACTTCATCAAAAGCAATATGAAATACCTGGGATGCGGTGATCCGGTGTATGTCCTTATCCTCCTGATATGCCATGATCAGTTTCTGATCGCCTGACATATGTGCCAGAACACGGAGCTCGATCTGGGAATAATCTGCATCTACAAAGATACAGCCTTCTTTCGGCTTAAAGACCTTCCTGATCCGCCTGCCTAATTCCAGCCGGATCGGTATATTCTGCAAGTTGGGATCCGTACTGCTGAGTCGACCTGTTGACGCTATGGTCTGCTGGAAGTTACTATGAATCCTTCCATCCTCTCCAATAAAAGGAGCTAATCCGTCCGCATATGTAGATTTTAATTTTGCCAGAGTTCTGTACTCCAGGATCAAAGAAACGATAGGATGCTCTAAGGACAGCTTCTCCAATACATCTGCGGCGGTTGAATAACCGGATTTTGTCTTTTTCCCATAGGGCAGAGATATCTTTTCAAACAAAATCACACCTAGTTGTTTTGGGGAATTGATATTAAATTCTTCCCCGGCATGTTCATATATCTGCCGCTGGAGTAACTCGATTTGTTTTGTCAGTGCTTCTCCATAAATCTTTAGTTCTTCACGGTCAACTGAGATACCTGCTGTCTCCATATCTGCAAGTGTAAAGATCAACGGCTGCTCAATATCCCTATACAGTGATAATTGTTCCTCTTCCTCCATCTGCTTTAGAAGCTTTTTTCTCGCCATGTATGCAACATAGGAGGGATAACATAAGGAGAGTGTCCACTTTTGAACATCCGTCTCAAAGCCGGCTTCATATCCCTTTTTTCCAATCAGATCTTCTTTTGACGGAATCATCATGGAAAGGTAGTCTTTCGCAATGTCTTCATAATTGTACGCATTCTGAGTCGCATTCAGAAGATAGGAAGCCACAGAACAGTCGAAGCATTTTTCTTTTTTCTGTATTTCGAGTTCTGACAGATTTAGAAATTTTATCAAAGGCTTCAGCTCCATCGTGCTGATGTCTGCTTCTGAGTGAAATAAGTCACTCAATTTATCCTTCAAATATGACGCAACGATAAATCCTCCGATTGGAATAGCGAAGGTCTTCGTCTCACCATAACAGATCGAAACGCCATAGATGTTGTTTTGATCCGTTAAAAGTGAAAGCCCGATCTCTTTCACTCCAGCCAAGCTTTGAAATAGCTCTTCCACATCCGACAACGAGGTGAGGACCTGAAAATACTTTTCAACATCCTGAGCTGGTGCACTGATCTCAAATCTTCCCAGCATATTTTTAAATTCATATTTTTTACATAGCAAATAGGCTTCCTGCGTATAAAAATCCGTGACCCTTGCTTCAGACACCTGATAGTCGATCTTAGCATGTACTTCGATCGTGGCCAAAACCTTACTTAGCTTGGCCTGCTCGTAAAAATCGCCCAGGTTCTGCTTCGCTCTATTGGGCTTGATCTCTTCGAGGTGGGCATATGCATTCTCTATACTGTGGAATTGGGAAATGATGCTGGATGCTGTTTTTTCACCAATACCCGGCACACCGGGAATATTATCCGATGCATCACCCATCAATGCTTTCATATCAATGAATTCAAGTGGTGTCACCCCGTACTTATCCACTACATCCGATGCATAGTAGTCTTCGATCTCGGTACCTGTTTTTTTGGTTTTTGGAATTCTGATCTTAACTTTATCTGTAGCAAGCTGCAACAGATCTCGGTCTCCAGAGACCACGGAGACCGCAAGTTCTTCCTCTTCTCCAATCCTTGCAATCGTTCCGATCAAATCGTCAGCTTCATACCCTGACTTCTCGATCAGACAGATATTCATAGACAGAAGCATCTCTTTGATCAAAGGAATCTGCTGTCTAAGTTCCTCCGCCATTGGTTTTCTGGTTCCCTTGTATTCCACGAACATCTCATGGCGAAATGTTGGAGCAGAAACATCAAATGCAACAGTCAGATATTCAGGCTTTTCCTCATCTAATATTTTAAATAGTATATTCAGAAATCCATAAATTGCATTTGTATGGATTCCATCTGAATTGGTCAGATCGGGAATCCCAAAAAAAGCTCTGTTCAAAATGCTCAGTCCATCTATTAATACCAGCTTCTCACTCATAATGTCCAACTTTCTTTATAGTTCTCTTGTATATGTTCTTAACCATTCCTTCTCCTGTTCGCTCAGATAAGGCGAGAGAACCTGATATACTTCGTTATGATACGCATTGAGACGCTCACGGTCTCTTTTACTCATCCAATTTGTATCGATGGCGTCAAGGTCTACCGGTGCATATGTTATATTCTGAAAATACATAAATTGTCCATATTCGTTTTTGATTCCCTGTCTGCATAAGAGCTCATTTTCTGTCCGAATACCATATTGCCCTTCCAGATAGATTCCCGGCTCATCTGTAGTGATCATGCCATCTTCTAATACTGCCTCCGGCTGTTTGTCAGCACGTGGCTTCCATCGAAAAGAATTTGGTCCTTCATGGACATTGAGAATATGTCCGATTCCATGACCAGTCCCCGATCTATAGTCTAGCGCTTCATCCCAAAGGGGTCCACGTGCAAGTATGTCCAGCTGATGTCCGCTGCAGCCATATAGGAACTTTGCAGCAGCAAGATTATAGTTCGCTACACAGACTAGTGTAAAATGCTTCTTCATTTCATCTGTCAGAGGTCCCAATGCGATCGTACGGGTGATATCCGTTGACCCTTCTAAATAATGTCCACCAGAATCAATCAGTAGAAAACCACTTGGTTTTAGTGTAGCATTGGATTCTTTGGTTGCCGAATAGTGCATCATTGCAGCATTTTCGTTATATCCGGAAATGGTATCAAAGCTAAGATCCAGAAAATGTTCCTGTTCCTTTCTTCTTTCGTACAGATAATCCGAAGCTTCGATTTCTGTCACTTCTCTAGTGTTGACTGTCTGTTTCAGCCAGTACATGAATTTGACGAAAGCCACACCATCTTTAATATGAGCCTTGATTGTGTTCTTCACTTCTATGTGATTCTTCACTGCCTTCATTTGTTCAGAAGGATTCTCCTGGTCCAGTACCACGACTTTCTCATTTAGATTCCATACGATTCTAGAATTTACTTTTCCACGATCCAAAAGAACTCGGCTGCAAACTTTGATTTTTTGTGCCGCCTGATATATGTCATCATATTCCTTGATGGTAACACCAGCCTCTGACAGATGCGTTCTGACCAACTGATTCAGCGAATGTTCCTGTACGAACAAAGTACAGGAATCCTTTGAAATAATCAAAAAAGACAGGGTCACCGGAACATGTGGGATATCATTGGCTCTGATATTTAAGATCCAGGCAATATCATAAAGTGAGGCTATAATATGGTAATCAGCCTTTTGTTCCTTCATCTTAATTCTTATATTTGATAATTTTTCAACTGCTGATCTGCCTGAATACTGTTCCGGCAGTACATATATCTGCGTGGAAGGCAGCATTGGCCGATTGGTCCAGAGCATTCCGATCAGGTCATCCTTTGTATGAATACCTGCTCCTTTGGATTCGGCGATTTCTTTGTATTTATCTGCAGACTCTGCATTGACAACTTTGCCATCAAAGCCAAGAGTATTTCCTTGTCCCAGATGTTCCATAATAAATTCCCTGACCGTTGGGACTCCTTCCACCTCCATGGGATACAGCTGTATCTCACTTCCAGCAAGCTGTCTTTGAGCCTGTATAAAATATCTTCCATCCGTCCAAAGTCCAGCATGTTCCTGACCGATCACCACCGTTCCTGCTGAACCGGTAAAGCCAGAAATAAACTCCCTTGCTTTAAAAAAATCTCCAACGTATTCTGACTCATGATAGTCTGAGGTCGGAATGATATAGAAATCAATCTCCCGTTCCGTCATAAGTGCCCGCAAATCCTTTATTCTTGTGTCCACCTCAAGTGTCATGACCTGTTCTCCTCTGAAAATGTAAAAAATTTTGTGTCGATTTCCGGATAGATCCTTTTTAATGAGATCGGTTTACCGCTACGGTTCAAAAAGCAGTGCTCGCTCTTAGCCAGAGTTCGGAGCTCTCCTGTCCTTTTGTCTGTCATTCTATACTCCAATGTCATTTTTATGCCGTTATAGCTGGTCATTTTTGTTTCGATCACAACTGTATCATCAAAATGCACCATGCTCTTATATTCGCACGTCACTGAAAGCACCGGACTGATAACCTCTAGTTCTTCCATCTCTTTATAGGTAAAACCCATCTGATCCATCAAATCCATACGTGCCTCTTCCATCCATCTGATATAGTTGGAATGATGAATGATTCCCATCTGATCTGTCTCATAGTATTTTGCTGTATGCTCGTATGTCTTGATTGTTACCGGTTTCTGGGATCTGTACAGATCAATTTCTCTTCCTGCCATGACTTCAACCTCCTTGTTAAATAATAAATTACGAAAGAATCAATAATATCCTTTTATTATGTCACAGAGAATCCTTTATTTCAACTTAAAGAGCTGCTTAAAAAAACAGACGCCTATTCAAAACGGAATAAGCGTCTGTAAAATCGAATTCTATTCAATTCGTATCGCATTAAACGGACATAATTCTTCACAAGTTCTGGCGTAATCCTCCACATCAGGAGTGACTTCTCCATGGGCTCTGGCTTTACCCAATTCATCCATTACAAATACATCGGGTGCTGTGTTTGCGCACAGACCACAGCCTACACAAAGTTCCTGGTCTACTTCCGCTCTCATGCTTCTCTCCTCAGACTATACAACAAAGGTAACAACTAGTGACATTTTAAAAGCTTCCTGTGCAAAAACAGCGTGAGGATGTTTTGCTGGCATAACGACGGATTGTCCTTCTTCTAACAGATACTCTACGCCATCGATCGTGATCCTTCCTACACCGTCAAGACAAGTGACCAGAGCGTCTCCGCCTGATTCATGGGTGCTGATTTCTTCACCTTTTGCAAATGCAAATAAGGTCACGCTGATCGCAGAATTCTGAACCAGAGTCTTGCTCACTACCTGTCCCTCCTGATATGTCACAAGATCCTTTAGATTCAAAACCGTTGATTTCTCAATATTTTTCATTATATCACTCATACTATTACTCCTTTCGAACGTTTGTATTTTCATTTTTATTGATTTCCTATTTCTATCATAAAACACTTAATCCAGATAATATGTAGCCATGGCTACATATTATCTATGCCGCACCTCAATTGCTGCCTATAAAAGATAGGCTTCGGTAAATAAGATTCTTCCTAGAAGTATTCTATAAGTAATATTCTTCTTGGATATTCTTTGGCATATAATTAATGAGCTTCGCCTGATATAGTAAAAGCAATGCCTCCTGTTGTTCATTTGTTAGGGATATACTGTAGATCTGATTTTCGTAATCCACCAGAACACAGGACAGCTTTGCAGTAAGAAAAAGCAGGGGCGATACATTGCCAGGAATCACAATCTCTTTTTCCTGGCTCTTAGCAATTTCTTCCAGCGTTTTTAAATGACTGACGCTGCACTCATAAACATTGCCCTCGGAATCAATAACAGCCGGGCAATATTCCTGGAATTTAGGCTTGTAAGTGCGTATGAATTCTTGTATCTTCATATTCTCTCTCCATCAATTATGTGTAAAATTCTGATACTGGAATACTATCATGCTTTTCTTCTTTTTTTAAATACTTTCCCTGCCAAAATAAGGAAAAGCAGTATTCCAAAACTAAGGCTTGAAATCATCAGTCCTAATTTTAATCCGGGTGTTTCATAGTAAAGCTCAATGTCATGTGTTCCCTGCGTCACTGGAATGCTGATCATGCTGCCCATAAATGTGCCCACTTCAGTGACGGCACCATCTACCTTCACCGTCCATCCGCTCTGACTCGGAATGGAAAGTACCAGTTCCGTATCTGAATCTGCTGTAATGGATCCGGTTATTCGGGTATCAGTCACTATCAGATTTTCTAAAGTCTGACTGTTTAGAGTAGCAAAGGCTTCTGATACACTCTGCATATTCAGTGCATATGGAACGACCTTAAAGTTCTCTGTATTGGAGGTGTTGGTGATCGTGATATCCTCTCCTGCACTGCACCATCCGAGGTCCAGAATATAAACATGATCCGTCTTTGTAAAAGTTCTGCTTCTGTCTCCCACACTGACCTTGATTGTTGTGGCAGATTTATCCTCATAGACGGCGTAGAAATATCCATCCTCCTCAACATGAATGACGGTCTGATCTGTCTCAATTGTCACCAGGTCATCGCGAAGTTTTGTAAAAAGTGGTGCATTTGCTTCAAGAAGCGAAGTCATCAGATTCAGATTCCCAATATCATCAGAAGTCTCTTCCATCATGCCCGAAACGACCTTTGGATCTACCGTAAATCCAAGTGGAAGTGTGTATATATTCTCATAAAGATAATTCGTTCCATCTGTGTAGAGCAGTGTTCGCAATGGTCCCTCTTCATATGGACTGTCTGAAAGAAGATATTTTACTGAAAGCAGAGCAGAGGTCAAAGGTGTCGCACCACTGTAGCTGTAAAAATTCTTGCCGCCTTCCATACCTACTTTTCTATAGAACTCAGAAATTCCGATATCCATCAAAGAAGAAAAGATCGTAGCCGACCGATATCCATATATGGCCGCATCATTTTTTGTTAGCCGTTCTGTCTCCTCGACTCTGTAAAATGTATCTTCTTGCTCATCGACCTGTGAAAGAAGAGACTGATAGGATTCCCAGTTCTTCGTGTATGCTGTTCTGCTCGTTACGGAAATTCCAGTAAGTGCAAAATTAGCAATCAGCTCTGTAAAAGTGATAAATAGTAAAAGCATTAGAATTGGTCTCTGGTATTCTTTTTTTGCAAAAATGAGAAGTCCCAATAGAATACAATAGGAAAGTACAAAAATAGCTGTTAAAATGACCAGTTCATTCGTAAGCTGTCCGGAGTCTGAAAAAAAACTGACAATCGCGATCGCCAGGAAGGAAAGTCCTGCAGAAAGATAGAATCGGTTTCTTGAAATCCCCTCCAGATTTCGAAAACAGTCATATGCAATCAAAAGCATCAACATAATATAAAGAAAGGACTGTCTCCCAGGCAGACTGTCTGGAAAATGAAATCCATGCCAGAAAAAATCAAGAAAATTATTTGAAAAACTGAACCAGAAAAATACCATGAACAGGATTCGTGTTATCTTGTATTTCCAGGAGATTCTGTTATTGAACAGATATAAGAACAATAACAGGATAATTGCGGATCCACTATAAAGATTTGGCCAATGATCCCTTCCCGTGTAAGTCTCAACTCCAAAGAAATGTCTTGCCAACTCATTCACCAGAGAAAAATAGTTCTCCGCTTTGTCCGGCAGGCTCAGGTCTGAGGATCCACTGTAGCTTAATATGATCGCCTCAGGTATCAGAAGCACCGCTCCCATTCCCCCCGCCAAGAGTGAATACAAAAAGAACAGCCAAAAAGAATGCAGTCTTTCTCTTAATCCACGATTTTCTTCCAGCAGAAAAATAAAAAAGTAGAAAACCAGAAAAATACAGATCATGATAGAAATATAAAAATTGCTAAATATGGATACCGCTAATAGAATGCTGTACATCACCGGCTTTTTTTCCCTGACAAGTCTTTCGAGTCCTAAAAGGATGACCGGTGCAAGAAGGATGCAGTCTAGCCACATTATATTCCAGCTATATGCTGCCAGATAGGAGGAAAGAGCATAAAATGCACCGAAAACAGCCATGCCATAATGTACATTCTGAAATCTGTAGCGTAACAGCATAGTAAAGGACATGCCACAAAGTCCAATTTTCAACAAGATAATCAAGGTCATGAATTCGATCACGAAATCAGCTGGCCAAAAAACCAGAAGAAGATTTACTGGACTTGCAAGATAGTATGCAAATAAGGAAAGGAAGTCAGAGCCCAGGCCGATCCGAAATGAGTAGAACAGGCTCCCTCCATTCTTAAGTTTGTCCATCAGCTCTGTAAAAAAAGGCTCATATTGATGATACATATCTATATGCAGGATACAGTTCGTACCAAAGGGATAGACTCCGTTCGCAGCATACAAGACCGTCAGTATAGAAAACGGAATTAAAAATCCGAGAAGATATAGCTTTTGCCAGTCTTTTAAGTGAATTCGCTTCATCACTCTTCCTCCTGAACATCAAAGATCTGATAATATTGAAGCTTTTGATAGGTCGATAGCTCCTCCTGTACCTCTGATTTTAATACATCCTCCCCTGCGGAATTTACAATCCTCTGGGCTGAAATAACTGGATATAATTCCATATGTTCACTTAAAAAGCTCTGATAGTCCGTTTTTGGCACACCAGCTGCACTCAGCAGAACAGAGGAAAGATAGTTTACACTCGTCTCGATATGTTGCGCTTCCTGAATATCATAGTTAGCCCAGATCATGAACGGCACTTTGTATCGATTCTTAGTCTCCTCTTCTGTCAGTGTTTTATATGACATCCCATTAAGCGCAAGAATAGGCTCTGCGACGGAATCACTAGGCTGATGGTCTCCAAAAAACACAATGACCGTTGGTTCCTCTACTAATGAAAAGTAAGAAACGAGAGTTCTTAAAGATTCATCTGTCAGTTTTATTAACGAAAGATAGGAGGAAAGGGAATAGGAACTGGAGTTCTCCACCGTAATATCCGGGGTGAAATTATCAAATTTGTCATAATACCCACCATGATTTTGCATGGTCACGTTAAAGATAAATGCCGGTTCTCCAGTCTGCTTGTTTTCATAGACCTCAATGATCTTATCTACGCTGGATTTGTCACTAATATAATTTCGGACATATTCAGCTCCATAATAATCTTTGATAAAATAAGATGCGTCAAATCCCAGCAGTGGATATACAGTTTCCCGACTCCAGCCACTGGCATAATATGGGTGCATTGCATAGGTCGCATAGCCAAGAGTCCTCAAATATTCCGGTAATGCAGGTATACTCTGTGTAATATACTGCTGATATGGAATACTTCCCTGGGGAAGGAATGCCATACTGTTGCCTGTCAGGAACTCAAATTCTGTATTTGGCGTGTTCCCGCCCAGAACGGAAACATTCAGGTATCCAGTCATGGTATTGTCGGCACCCTGCTCCATTTGATGAAAGAATGGCATATAATCCTGGCTGGCTGTGAAATCACCCAGAACGGCAAGATCGGAAAAAGACTCATTCATGACTGCAATGATATTCGGGTAGACGGAATGTGCTGCGGATTCTGTTGTATCTTCCTCATATGTCTCCAGTACCTCTTTCGCCTCCTGTACACTGTATCCATCAGGCTTATCGATGGTGAGAAATGGCAGATCCATTACAAAAGTCAGCACCAGTCCGTTCACCTGCCACATATATACGGGTGTAAACAGCTTGTTATAAAGTCTATGACTATTCTGAAAATCTTCTGCCTGTACCTTTACTGAAAAAGAGATCAATACAACTGCCGCCATGATCGCACCCAGTACAGTCTTACTCCATGCATGCTGTTTCAGTTTATAGTTCAAAAAGTGCTCTGCAATGAAAAGCAGAACAAAACAGGCAATCACTACAATCACCCTTGGTTCTGGCAAAAAATTGTAATTCCCAGCTACACTTGCTGCTGTTTTAAAGGAAAACAGATCCCAGGGAACAAGTGGAAGTGAGCGGAACGTATAAACATAATAATTGACCAATCCAAAGAGCATAGAAAAAACAGTCTCTATTCTAAGTGCTACCCTAAGACTTCTGGTCAAAAAAAACAAAAATAGTAACATGAGCTCATAGAGCACAATATTGAACAGCTGTGCCCATGGTCTCACTTCTACAAAACCATTGTGGGTATAGAATTCCAGCAGATAAAAATTGATTGCCGGAATCAATAGGGCACAAAGGAACATCTTAATTGTCTTCCAATTTAAATTCAATTTCTTTTGCATGATTACCTAGCGCCTTTATCATAAATCACACCAAGCGCCTTTGGAGCCCGGTTCTTTTTACTAAAAAATATCAGAAGAAGCAGAGTTAGAAGATATGGAAGGATCATTACCAGATCCTGATAGCTGCTTGGCATCGCCAGAGCCTGTACGATCCGATAGCCCGCTGACCTTGCAAAGCCAAAAAGCAGACAGGCAGCAAGAGTTGGCATGATCTGCCAGTTGCCAAAAATATATGCCGCAATAGCAAGGTAACCATATCCGACATAGATCGATGGAGAAAAACTCGCTGAAACGGAATAAGCAAAGCAGATACCGCCAAGACCAGACAGAGCGCCAGATACCAGTACTGCGATAAACCGAATTCGTCCAACATGGATGCCTGCCGCATCTACTGCATGGGGATTGTTTCCACAAGCGCGAAGATGGAGTCCAAACCGAGTTTTATACATAACGAACCAGGCAATTACTGCAACAATCACAATAATGAACTGAAATGTGTATAAATTTGTAAATACAGAGCCAATGAACGGTATCTTCGATAGAATCGGCACCGTTACTCTTCCGGAAATTCCAAGAACGAATTTATTCGAAGGTGCATGAAAAATACTACTGTTGAGCTGTTTTGTCAGAAATTCCGTCAACGCCATTGCCAGTATGTTGATCACCACACCACTTATGACCATATCTGCTTTAAAATAAATACATAAGGAAGCATGGATGACAGAAAACAGCATACCGCCTATCATTGCGAAGATGATCGCTAGATAAAATGGAATTGAGGAGGTTCCTGCTACGAACTGTGCTGCTATCACAGCGACTAGAGCTCCGGTAAATGCTCCGAATCCTTGTAGTCCTTCCAACGCAAGATTTGTGATACCGCTGCGTTCACTGTAGATACCACCAATTGCCATAACAAATAAGGGCAGAGAAAATGCAAGGCCGTCAATTATTATCGTACTCATTTACTTTCCCTCCTGTTCAATCTTTTTGGATCTGCTTTCACGAGTCAGCAGTTTAGAACGAATGAATGCATTGCAAGCACAGAATAACAAAATGACACCTGTAATAACACTTGCGATCTCCTCCTGGATCCCTGCGGTGGACGCCATATAAGTACTTCCTTTGTCAAGGATCGTAATCAGAAAGGAGGAAAATAAAATTCCGACCGGATGACTGTTCCCCAAAAGCGAAACAGCAATCGCATCGAACCCTGTACTCGAAAGGACTTTAGGCTGTATGGATGCAAAGTATCCAAGATAAAAGGTCACACCAGAAAGACCGGATAGAGCGCCGGATATTGTCATTGCAATGACAATATTTTTACCAACATTGATACCCGCATACTTTGCAGCAGTCTTGCTAAAGCCGATTGCTTTCAACTCGAATCCAAGTGTCGTTCTCTCCAGTAGGAAACGTATCAAAAATACCACAAGGACTGCTAGCAGGATCCCCAGGGGAATATCCATTTTATAGCCGCCAATAGGAACCTCTTTCAACGTCAGCCTGCTCGCTGCGGATACACTCTTTGACTGGCGTGATACTGGATCGACGAAATAGGTGTTAATAAAGAAGCTGAATATGTACTGAAGTATGTAATTCAGCATAATTGCGGATACCACTTCGTTAATATTAAATTTATGCTTTAAAAACCCAATCAGGGCACCAACAGCAGCTCCTCCAATAATGCCGATCAACAGAACCATTGGCTTAGCCAGACCAAATGCCAGTCCGGAATATCCAATCGTAATCGTTGCCAAAAAACCAGCTGCCAGCATCTGACCAGAAACGCCAATATTAAAGAGACCTGCTCGTAGAGCAACTGCTACAGCCAGTGCGGCAAAGATCATGGGCGTCCATGCGTCTAAAAAACTGGTAAAATCCGTAATCATTCCCTTTTTTCCAGCATAGGATGCCTTTGGTGCAAGTCCTGATCCCTGGAGCAGATTGTAAAAAGCCAAAAACGGATTCTTACCCAGTAGAGCAATTATGATTCCTCCCACCACCAGACCGATCAGAACCGAGATGATTGGGATAAAACGTATGATTTTTCTATTCATTTCTGCCTACCCCCATCATAAATTCACCAACCTGCGAGGATGTCAGTGTATTCGCTGCTGCTATTTTCTTGATTTCTCCATTGTATATGACTCCGATCGTATCTGCAAGATTCATAACTTCATCCAGCTCAAGTGATATCAACAGAATCGCCTTCCCTTTATCCCGTTCACCTATGATTTGACTGTGGATATTTTCGATTGCTCCAATATCCAGGCCTCTGGTGGGCTGGACAAAAATCATAAGTCCGGAATCCATCTCGATCTCTCTTGCAATGATTGCCTTCTGCTGGTTGCCGCCGGACATGGAACGTGTGATCGTCACAGCTCCCTGACCGCTTCGAATATCGTATTTATCAATCAGTGTATGAGCATATTCTTCAAATTCTGTTGTATGGATGACACCGTGTTTGGAGAAAGGCTCTTCCCTATAGAGCTTAAGTGCCAGATTCTCTGAGAGAGTAAAGTCCATTACGACTCCATAGTTTTGTCTGTCTTCCGGAATATATGCAATTCCTTCCTTGATCCTGCTGCGAATCGATTCCTTCGCTATATTTTTTCCATTGATCAGGATCTCACCTGCATCTATGGGGATCAATCCTGTGATGGCATCCGCTATTTCAACCTGACCATTTCCGGATACACCTGCGATCGCAAATATTTCACCACTGTGAACGCAAAAAGATACGTTCTTTACGACTTCAAACTGATCTCTGTTCAAGACCGAGAGATTCTTTACACTGAGAACCTCCTCTTTGAACTGCGCAACAGCCTTTTGTGTATGGAAACTGACTTCTCTTCCGACCATCAGATTGGCCATCCTTTTGGTATCAGAATCTGCAACATCTAGAATTTCAATCAGTCGTCCTCTGTTGAGAATTGCACAGCGATCTGCAATTTTCTTGATTTCCTCTAACTTATGGGTAATCAGGATGATCGTTTTACCACTTTCTCTGAGTCCTCGAATAATCTGCAGTAGAAATTCTATTTCCTGCGGAGTGAGAACTGCAGTCGGCTCGTCAAAAATCAGAATTTCCGCTTTGCGATACAACATTTTTAAGATCTCTACGCGCTGCTGCGTCGAAACATTTACATCTTCAATGATATCAGTGGGGTTCACATCCAGGCCGTATTTATGAGAGAGCTCTTTGATTTCTTTGTTTGCTTTCCCTAGATCAACGACAGGAAAAATCCCCGCTGCCCTTCTCATTGGCTCCATTCCCATAATAATATTTTCCGTGATCGTATAATTTGACACCAGCTTAAAGTGCTGATGCACCATGCCGATATTCAGCTTTGTCGCCTGGTTCGGTGAATGAATTTCCACTTTTTCTCCATTTACATAGATCTCACCTTCATCTGGCTCATACATTCCAAAAAGCATACTCATCAAGGTTGATTTTCCTGCACCATTTTCTCCTAAAAGTGCATAGATCTCTCCCTTTTTGATCTGTATCGTCACATCATCATTTGCTACGATTCCCGGAAACCGTTTGGTAATGTGTTTCATCTCCACAATATAATCAGACATGTAAATCCTCCTGTAGTGGTATTAATATAAAAAATATGACTGTGTGACATTTGCCACACAGCCACATGTTAATCCGCTAAGCGGTTCGTTCTTATTCCCAGGTAAATGTATCTGGTGTAACTCCGTTAAAGTTCGCAGCCGGAATGATGGTTCCATCTTTAACTAATGGATATGTCTCATCAATGGCGGCAATGGTCTCTGTACTCAGCTGGCTTCTATCAGAAGCTGTCACAATACCGGTTGAATCTGTTGTAGCTGTCAAAAGTACATTTCCTCCAGCAAAGGTTCCATCCGCTACAGATTCTAAAGCGACCTGAACTGCTGAATGCATCACCTTTAATGCTGAAGTCAGAACTACATTTCTATCTCCGCTTACACCATCATCGAACTGGTCAACATCACATCCGATCACATAGATGCCTTCTGTTTCCATTGCTGCAGTAAATACACCGTTACCTGAATTTCCTGCTGCAACAAAGATGATATCCACTCCTTCACCAATCAGTGCAGATCCAACGACCTTACCTGTTGCCACATCGTTAAATCCACCTACATAGTTACCACCTACATTAACTCCGGTAACATCCGTTCCTGCATATGATGCAATTTCTACAATCTCAACCGTCTTTCCCTGCGTTTCGTTCACATATTTTACACCACATTCAAATCCATACTGATAGTTCACGTTGGATGGGTAAGCAATACCATTTACAACAGCTACTTTGTTTGTCTGTGTCTCCATAGCTGCTGCCATTCCTGCAAAGAAACCACTTTCCTGCTCTGCAAATGTCATAGCGTAAATATTATCAACTTCTACTTCGTTTCCATCCGCATCAGATGGATAGGTATCTACAAGGATAAAATTCACATCCGGGTTATCCTGTGCGATGGATGCAATGCCAGCGAACTGGAATCCACAACATACGATCACATCATAGTCAGCAACGATATCAGCAACTGCCTGAACTGCTGCTGCCACATCACCTGTTTGTTCCTGTACCGGTGTTACTGTTGCAGTTGGATATTCTTCGATAAAGCTTAAGATTCCGTTGTAATTATCCTGGTTAAAGGATCCGTCATCCACTCCGGATGGACTGGAAACAATTGCAATTTTGATTGCTTCCCCCGCTGCTTCTGTGGATGCAGCTTCTGTTGACGCAGCTTCTGTTTCACTAACCGCTGCCTCTGTCGTTGTATCTTCTGCTGTTGTTTCAGCTTCTGAAGAAGTGCTGGTACCGCTAGTTGATGATCCGCAGGCTGCAAGTGAAAATACAAGAGCTGCACTCATCAGGATCGATAAAATTTTTTTCTTCATTTTTTGAATTCCTCCTCATGAAATTATACGTTAATACTATCACTTCACATTCCTTTTTTCAACCTATAGTAGTGCTTTTTCAGTTTTCGCTTTTGAGATACAGCAAAGGCATTTTTAAAGGAATCTGATGTCAAAATAGGAACTTCAGGATGACATCTCTGATCCCATCCTCATCATTTGAACCAGTAATGTAGTCTGCAGCTGCCTTGACCTCCTGTTGTGCATTTGCCATTGCAACACCGAGTCCAGCCGCCTTGATCATGGATATGTCGTTATAGCCATCTCCACAACATATCACTCGTTCCATCGGAATTTCCAGTTTACCTGCAAGCAATTTTAGTGAACTGGCCTTATCTATATCCTTTGGCATCAGCTCAAGGAAAAATGGTTCTGATCGGAATACATTGAGGGTATTCTTGTATTTTTCCGACATATACTTCATTGCCGTTAGGATTTTAGCTGGCTCAGCGGCCATTAGAAATTTATTGACTGGAAAATCAATGACCTTCACAAAGTCTTCTGCTTTCCTCAGTGGTATCTGATTGATAAATGCCTCTTTGGCAATAAATTCATTATCTCCATAACCCACAATGATCTCGCTGTCATTATAAGTCAGCAGCCCAACTTCGAGTGCTTTGGCATCCTCCATCATATCGGCTGTCATTTCTGCCGGAAGTACCTGATTACTGATGACCTCTCCTGTAGCATAATTTAAGATTCTAGCTCCGTTAAAAGAAAGTACAAACCCACCGAACTCATCCAGTTTTAAAAGGTCTGCGAGCTTTAAGATTCCACCTGTCGGACGTCCGGATGCCAAAACTACTTTTTTCCCTATATACTGAGCCTGGATCAATGCATCTTTTGTTCTTTCTGTTACTATTTTATTCGAATTCGTAAGCGTGCCGTCGAGATCTAATACTATCATTTCAAAATTCATGTTATCACCTATTCTTTTACACTTTGAACCATTACTGTCACAAAGTGTATCTCATTTTAGCGATACTTGCAATGATTATCTCCCTCTACTCCGTTTCTCGTATCATTTTGAACAGCTGCACTCGGTTTTTAATACCAATCTTGCGATAAATATTTAAAATATGTTTTTTCAATGTATTTACGCTTATTGTAAGACGCTCGCAGATCTCTGTGTTATCCAGTCCGTTCATGAGCAGTCTTAAAATTGTATTCTCTCGTTTTGTGAGTTCAAATTGCAGTGTGGCATCTGTAACGGATAGCTTCCCTGCATTGGTATTATATTTCATCTTATCCTGATGAAGTCTATATGCGAGATGCTCCTTCAGCATATCCAGCAAAAATATGTCATCATACTGAAAATTATCTTTTCCTATTGTCCTGTAAAAAGTAACGACTCCTAGAAAATCCTTACCTCTGCCTAAGATTAACTGGAGCGAATAATGCCAGTTGTTCGGCAGATACAGATTCTTGTAATAGTTCATCTCCATTCTTTTTTCATCAGAAATGATATCCGTTTCACGAAATGCCATACTTTTTCCACTCAACATAATGCCACGGCTGTGCTCTAACTCCTCATACAGCTGACCATTGTTTGCTTCGCAGTTATATAGAACAGGTTCCACAAGATGATTTGTTCCATTATGATCTGCCAGATAAAAATCTGCACTATCAAAATCCAGCATCATCTTCATTTGTTCCAGGAGCTGCTCCCTCATCACATTTGAATCCAAAGTTGTATAGATTTTATAAATAATATTGTTTAAAATGGTCCAGTCGTTCGTCTCTAATGTCTTCATTATGATCCCCTCTTTCACCCAGTCATAAAATACTCTCTATGTACTATGACTATAATTCTTTCATACAACGAAAAAAAGGGCATGCTACAATGAGCATACCCTCTTTGGTCTTATTTAATTACTGATTATAATGAATAAGAATTCAAAAAGCAAGAGGATCTTATACTTTATTCCGAATCATTTTATATGCATAGAGAACTGATCCAGATCATATTTCTGCAGATTCTCAATGATACTGCGTTCATCTGCTTGTTCTATAAGCTTGTCTCTGTCCTTTTTTGCAGCATTGTGATCTTTATAAGCACTTGGACCGCCAACACATCCACCACTACATGCCATACCCTCGATAAAATTCTCCGGCAGCCTGCCAAATTTCAGAAGTGTCAGTGCCTTTTTACACTCTGCAGCTCCATTTGCTTTGCACACTGATGCATCGATGTTATAATCCTTTTCCTTCATATATTCTAACACCGCAGAAGTCACGCCGCCAGAATTGCCAAATCGCTTTCCGAATACGGATGATTCCTGATACGTCGTATCCGATGGTTCAAGTTCTACATTCTTTACTTTCATGATCGCTCTGATTTCACTATACGTCATTGCATAGTCAGCATTTCCTTGTATTTTATGCTCCATTGCCTCCGACTTCTTGGCAATACAAGGTCCGATAAATACCGTCACCGCATCTTTATGCTCTGCTTTGAGCATTCTGGACACACCAGCCATAGGTGAAATTGTACTCGACATATGTTCTGTCAGCTCCGGATAGTGTTTTCGCACCATGTTAACAAAGCCAGGGCAGCAGGATGTGGTCATTTTCTTTCCCTCCTGATATGCCTCATACCATTCTTCGCCTTCCGACATCGTTGTGAGATCCCCACCGAGTCCTGCCTCGATCAGATCTGTAAATCCAACCTCCTTCAACGCCTTCTTCCAACTCAGCATCGTTATTTCTTCACCGAACATTCCTTCTGTAGAGGGCGCAAGAATGCCAAATACAGGTCTGTTGGACTTAATTGCCTCGACCACTTCCACAATGGATGTTTTCGAGCCGATCGCACCAAATGGACAACTGTGGATACAAGCACCGCATCTAATACATTTTTCTTCATCAATGACAGAAATTCCATCCTCGTCACTATAGATCGCATCCACGGGACAGCTGAATTTACAAGGTCGCTTTAAAGCTGCAATTGCATTGTATGGACATGCTGTAGCGCACTTTCCGCATTCCTTACATTTCGCCGCATCAATATGGGATCTCATCCTGCCGACTTCGATCGCACCAAAATTACAGGCATTGATACAGGCTTTTCCAAGACAGTTCTGACAATTATCCGTTACCACATAGCTTGAGATCGGGCAGTCCTCACAGGCTGAATGTATGACCTGAACCACATTCCCATCATCCACCGGTCCGGGAGCTTTTCCTTCTGCCAGTCTGATTCTTTGACGTATGATCTCTCTTTCCTTATAAATACAGCATCTGAATTTTGGCCCTGGTCCGGGAATCAGCTTTCCGGCTATATGATCCCTTTCCTCTTCTAATTTTCCCTCAAATGCTAATTTTGCTACTTCATATAGAACATCATGCCTGATTTGTATCATATTTCCATCGTTGTACATTGATTTCTCCTTTTAAATAATACTTTTTGCCATTCGTTAAAACAGATATGTGTAGACCTGAAAACCTCTGTCATCCCTTTGATACTTAAATCCTACTCGGTCTGCTACTTTTTTAGATATTTCGTTAGTCTCTTTTATATAGAGCACAGCGCCTCTAATAAATTCGAAGGTATAAATATAATCCAGAAATCCCTCCAGGGCTTCTGTCATATATCCCCTGCCCCGATATTCGGCTGCCAGTGCATATCCAAACTCTACAAGCCCCTCTTGATCCGGCAGACCTTTTGCACCAATAAACCCGAGAATTGCCCCATCTTCTTTCCTTTCGATCGCAAAATAGGTATACCAATAGCGGAACTCTCTAGGTATCTGAAGCATTTGTTCCTGCTTTTTAATCATGGCATTCTTTCGCACTTCTGAAAGCACAGACTTTGGCAGTATTGGATATTCACCGGCATCATATGCTTTTACAATCTCCTGCAGTGCATAGATCGTGAAAGGGCGTAAAATCAGACGGTTTGCATTGATTTCCGGTTCATTCATATAGATTTGCTGCTTATGTTCCATACTGGTACCTTTCTTTGTATACAATATACCAAAGCTTCTGTTTCTTATTATTTCACGTTTATTTTTACATTTCAATGATGTTTCAAAATAAATACATCGTTGTGCTAAAAAAAAAACAAGCCAACTACTTCTGGCCTGTTCCTTAGTTGTATTGTTCGCCTGTGGCTGTCAAATCCTTCATGACTTCACCTGCAATGATTAGCCCTGCTACAGAAGGCACGAAAGCTACGCTCCCCGGTATATCCCGCCGATCACTGCATTTACGTTCTGCTCCCGGAGGGCAGACACAATGCGCTCTGCAGCTGATCGCCATATCTTCTCTGGGTCGGATGGATTTCTCTCTGGAATAAACTACTTTCAATTTCTTCACTCCACGTTTCTTCAACTCTCTTCGCATCACCTTAGCCAGTGGACACATGGAAGTTTTATAAATGTCTGCTACTTCAAATCTGGCCGGATTCAATTTATTTCCGGCACCCATACTGCTTATGATTGGAACTCCGGCATCTTGTGCCTGAAGAATCAGGTTGATTTTTGCTGTTACTGTATCTACTGCATCTACCACATAATCATACTGGGTAAACTCGAAGTCATTCGCATTCTCAGGCAGGTAAAAGCATTTATGGCAGGTCACCTGTGCCTTTGGGTTAATATCAAGGATCCGGTCACGCATAGCATCCACTTTATACTGTCCAATAGTTGAAAAGGTGGCAACGATCTGTCTGTTGATATTCGTCAGACAAACCTTATCATCATCAATTAAGTCAAAGGCACCGATCCCACTTCTGGCAAGTGCTTCCACTACATGTCCTCCAACACCACCGATTCCGAATACAGCAATTTTCTTTTTTGATAAGGATTCCATTATTTCTTCTCCGTAAAGGAGCTGAGTTCGGGAAAACTGGTTCAACATTTTGGACCTCCAAAAACAATTCTATCCATTTCTATCGGATCTTTTGATCCGCTTTGCTACTCGATTGTATATCAGTTCCCTAGGAAACACAATATCTATTATACTTTATTCACAAAATTTATCTATAATACTTTATTCACAAAAATATCGACGAGACTGGGATCGAATTGAGTACCTGCACATCGTTTGATTTCTTCAATTGCAACTTCTTTCGACAGTCCATTTCGGTAGCTTCGGTCACTTGTCATGGCATCATAGGTATCTGCGATAGCTATAATTCTGGATTCCAGTGGAATTTGTTCTTCTTTTAGCTGACGGGGATATCCCTTCCCATCCCAACGTTCATGATGTGCATATGCAAATTCCGAGATATCATCCATATTCCCTGCCGACTGCAGGATCTTATATCCTATCTCTGCATGACTACACATATTTTCGTATTCCTCATTTGTGAGTCTCCCAGGCTTATTTAAGATATCCTCCCGAACACCAATCTTACCGATGTCATGCAGCAGACCGGCACTATGAATTCTACTGATCTGTGCTTCTGTCATATCCAGTGCTTCTGCCATCTGCTGACAAAGCATAGCGACACGTTCTGAATGCAGCTGCTCCCTAGGGTTTTTTGCCTGCAAAGTACTGATGATGAGTTCGATCGTCTGCGCCCTTCGTCCGGGTGCTCCGTAGAGTTTATTACGGTACATTGCCTCTTCAGCCTGCTTTATAATATCTCGCTTACGCTCAGAAGCATGTTTCATTACACCAATTCCATGTTCCACAGTCAGTGCTATGCCATTCACAGTTTCTTTTTCGCAAAGCACCTTTAGATCATTTGCAATCATCTCCGCATTTGAATAGGCACAATTCGGCAACAGGATGGCAAATTCATCACCTGAAATTCGAAAGATCTGATCTTTTGGGATATAGGAATTTTTATATACCTCTGCACAGGACCGAATCAGTTCATCTCCAACTGAATTTCCAAATGAATGATTGATCAATTTTAATCCATTGATATTTGTAATGATCACACTAAGAGGAAACAGTTTCGACACGACAAATTGATTCCAGGTGACATGGTAACTTTCGCGATTGTTTAATCCTGTCATCTGGTCACATGTACTTAGATAATCCACTTTTTCTTTTTGTTTCAGTGTTTCGGTGATATTACGACAGACTGCGATTAACTGTCCATCCGTGAAGACAGCGACTCGAATATCCATCCACTCTGCTTTTTCTCGAATAACGACTTCCATTTGTTGACTCTGTTCGCAATTCGTGGTAATACTTGCTGCAATCATGGCCTGCAGGTCTTTTTCATTTCGAGTTGAGAGAAGATTATAGACACTGATTCCAATTACATGATCTTTCGATATATTCATATTTTTCTCTATGCCCATACAGTCAATCACAATTCCGCCTTCTGAGAGCAAAAAGATAATATCCGGAATTGCATTTACAATGGCTTCATTATACCTAGCCAGATCGGACAGATTCTTCTGTTGACTGATCAGAATTGAATTCTGAGACTCGAGTTCATTTTGATATGACTTTACTTTATGCTTCATCGCTTCAAAAGCTTCAGCCAGATCACCAATTTCATCCGATCGTTCGATCAATTTTGTATTTTCACCATTTTCAAAATTCTGTTCTGCAATCTCATAACATTCATTTTCCAGGATTTTTATTGGTTTCTCAACATTCTGATGCATTGCAAAGAAACTCACACCACCTAAAAGCAGAAGTGAAATTAAGGTTTTCACTATATGAGTAAGGATGAGAGAATCGACTGGTTCAAACATGACTGATTCCGGAATTTCATTGATAATGATCCAGTTTTGATCTTCAAGTGTACTATAATAAACACGAATGATTTCATCATCCTTTTGATAGGATGTAAATCCAGATCCTCCCTTCATTGCCGTTGACATGGCCGTTACAAAGGATTCATTCTCTGAATCCATTATATTGGCGGGGCTCTGAAGATGTTCCATATCTGTGCTGGCGATATAATAGCCATACTCATCCAAGATATAAAGTCTATTCTCTTTGGAATTGAACTGTCTGATCAGTTCAACCATATTGGATGCCTCCAGGTCAATGGACACACAACCTATGAACTGCTGCTCTTGGAACATTGGCGTTGAACATGTAAGTAAATATTTACTGCTTGTCTCATCAAAGTAGATCTCTGTGTATATCGTATCACCTGCGGCATAGGCTTTATCATAGTATGGTTTTTCCATATAATTATAGTCCTCATTACTATAATCATATGTCACGAAAACCTCTTCATCTATCTTATACACAAAGGGTCCTACATAGACCTCTTGTTCATTATAAGCAAAAGGTTCGAACCAAATGCCGATTCCAAAAATATTATCCCTTGAACTTACAATTGATTCCATCATCGCTTCATAGGTCGCAAGATCCTCATATTGATAGGTGTTTTCTACATATTTTGACAAATCATTCGCGACCGTCTTTGTCTCATTCAAAAGTTGTTGAATGTACATAGTCTGCATCTCGGAATTATTCTGCATTTTTGCTTCGATCTGGTCGTTCAACGACTGATTTTCTACATAGAATGTGATCATAAAGCTGCCAATAGCTAACAGTATTATAATTGGGAGAATATATCCAATAAGTTCGATTTTTATTTTTTTAAACATCCGTATTCCACTCTGTCTTCTATAGATTTCAAGTAAGGTAAATCATTATTTTTGTAACAAATATAAATCCATCTGCTTTTATCGTCATAACTCCATTGTATTTATCGACTAAATTTTGTATTCTTTCCATTCCTGTACCTGCCATCTTATAACTACGTTTGCGCGACAGCATACTCCCTTCCTTCTCCCTAATTGTGCCATCGAATGAATTTCTGACTGTAATCTCAAGCATCCCTTTCATCTGCTTTATCCCGATATAAAGGTATTTGTTTTCCTCACAGACGGTAGCGGCTTCAATTGCATTGTCAAGTAGATTTCCCAAAATTGAAGTAATGTCAAAAGATGAGACAGAAAGCTCCGGTGATACACAGATGTTTACCTCGATCTCTGCATTGCTTCTCGAAAGTTCATATAACTTAAAATTGATAATACTGTCTATCACGATATTCTTACTGTTAGCAAATACCTTTTCCGATTCAAGCAGCGCTGTTGTCTTCCTCAGATACTCCAGACATTCCTCATTTTGATTGCTTTCCACCAGTCCATAGAGAACGGAGAGGTGATTCTTCATATCGTGCTTTAATATGCTGATATTTTTAAAATTCTCCTGCATGATCGCAAGTTCATGCTCATAGGATATGGCTTGCTGCCGCAGTCCTCGCGACTGAAAAAGATTTTCACAGTAATTTGTAATATTATTAAAGAAATACAAACACAAAAAATTCAATTCAATTAAAAGGATCAAAATTATGATTTTCACGATCGTAGAGATTCCAGCTACATTGTAAATACTGCCTAATATAAAGATCGTGATAGCCGGAACATAGACGAGGCCACATCGAGCTACAAGATCCATATTAGAAACGTTCTTTACTTTTCTAAGGAGCATTAGCATCAAGATGATCATCAGATTGACAATTTCTGAGTAAATTGCAACTGTTGTTGTCTGCTCAGTTATGATTTCCATAAGAGAGGAATGATAATATGGAACCATCAGTGATATAATGCTGTGTGTTAAAGTAAAGATCATGATTGTAAAGGTCGAATAGAACAATCGCCGGATAAAGCTGCTCTTATAACAGTATGAAATCCCAATAAAGCTGATGATATCATATATAATTAGTACCAACGGCTGTGATACTTCCATTTTAAGAATAATTCGAAGGCAGATATAAATCGCAAATGCCATAACTTCGAACTTTCGGCCTCTAATCTTATCCTTAAAATAATATTTCAGATAAATATAGACATTCGCTGCCTGTATTATTATATGAAATAATGTCATGGCTAACTCTTTGCCCATAATAAATACTCCCTATAGTTATTAGGTCTAGATATATCAAGAAATAATTACCGTCTATTCTACCGTCATTTATAAAAGATATCAAAATATATACCTAAATTAGTCTACGTATCTTCCGAAATTTAAGAAGTGATACCTATAAATAAAGAGATATAAAAAAGAATTCCAGTGCGGTGTAATAAGCCACTACTGAACTGCATGTGTATCTCCTGGATAAATGGTTATCGTAATCTCTTCGTTTAGATCATTAATAAAGGTCAGTGGAACTGCAAATGGTTCTATAGCAGTACGTATAATTGCCCAGCTTTCAGCTGAAATCATGTCCCATTCTAACCCTTCTAATTTGTATTGCCTTCTTCCAACTTCTGTCCTATGAATTGCGAATATGCGTTTCGTGAATTACTTAAGGGCTGAGTGGTTATTATATCCATCCCTCTCGCCGGATATGGAACTGTATAACCGTTTGCCTAAAGCTGTATCCATCTTCGGCAAAAAACTGTAATTCCATTGGAAAAATCATTTCTACTTCTTTGTGTTTCATATTCTTCTCCTTGTGCCCCAGTCCATTCATTTGCCCAGACTATTGCATAATTTGTTATATTAAAAAAACACCCTTTCGGATGTCTGCAACCGTTGTTTAACCCACAACTGGGAGATGAAAGGATCACCTACTTCCTACTGCTCGGTTTTCTTGGTGACCTTTTCTTTTATTTCCTCGATTCTGCCATCTTTGATCAGTTCCTCTGCTCTTTTTTCTGACAGATCTGTGAGGATTGTTCCAACTTCTACCGCCTTGTGTGTATATTTATCGGAATATCTTTTTATGACTTTTGCATTCACGCTTATTCACCTTCCTTTCGAACGTATCATTGAATTCCGTCTTATTCAACGGAATTATTACTCCATCTGCGAGAGGCACGATATAGTGACCACATTTCGCTCTGACATTTCCATATCTTGTTTGTATGGTACATCCATAAACTCTGGAAGCTCCGTCATGTATTGCTCGATCAATAGTGATCTGATCTGCATTTACCGCCCGAACAAACCATTCCGGACCCGTTACCTCACTATCTCTGTTAAACACAAATGCATCACTGGGATGCTTGTTCCTATACTGCATATCCGTATCCTCCTGAACTCCTGAAATTTGGCATAAAAATACCACCTAACTTTTTTAGATGGTGGTATTTTACATTCCAATTATTTTCATTTTTCCCCACTGGTTGATTAATGGTTGTCCGGCAATATTGTGTTTCTCAACTAGATCATTTCCAGTATTATAATACTCTGCATCTCCATTAGGACAAACTGCAATGAAGGGTCTGGTATTTGTAGATATGTTATACCTGGTCTCAGCTATATAAAACTCAATGTCAAGCCCCATTTCTATTGCATCAATTAACTCATTGATGTTCTCTAATGTATCATATTTTGTTCCTGCAATCATATCTACTTACCTCCTTTCAGAATATCTTCGTTTGCAATTATATCTCCAAGTGAGAGGCGAGCTTCCGTAGCTTTACCCCTATCAACCTTCCCATTTTCCAATTCTCTCCATCCATGTTTATGTGGTACGATAGCATGAATTTTTGGATTTCCATGATCTGTAAAATCCAGATCTAACCTAGGCTTTCCGGTTCTTCCGAAGTATCGTCTTTGTACCACAACTCCATCATTCAATCTATCAATGACACTGTTCGGCTCTGCCTCATATGGGATATTATGGCTTTCTTTAAATGTATGTTTTAACTGTGCTTTCTTCTGCCAACTTACTTCAGAATATTATTCTTTGATTTCTTTCCACTTCTCAACATCATTATACTTCATTTTCTGGAATTCTTCAAAGGTTTTAGGAAACTATGAACCGAGGGTAGCGGAGAAAAAATTTGGTCTAAGCTGATCGAGGTCAGAACTTTTAGCTGAGAAGAAATGCTGTTTCAACCCTAAACAATTGGCATCACTCGGCTAAGAGATTATCTTGCCTTTGTGTGCCCCACATTCGCCCTGTGTCGCATTTTCTAGTCCTCAGTCGAGCAAGGATGCCACTAAGGGTTATCAAAGCCGAATCTGGGGCTTTGTAACCGATTATTTTGTGAGCAGCCATTCAACCCGATTACGACTAAAGCGTTGCCATTACTGACTCAGACGTTTTATTGCCTACCTGTCGCGCACGTTCGCCCTGTGTGGCGTTTTCTCTTCCCATGTGGATTAAAGATACCACTGGCGATGAGAAACGTCTGTTTGGGGCGAATTTGGCGAGCATTCCACTTCGTTTTTTTAGGTCAAAACCACTGCCTACTCGAAATATTATTTCGGTGCAGGATAAAACGAGGGGGTCGCCTTGCTGCCCCTCGCATCCACAAACGCCGGCAGTGCCGACGTTTGAAAGATGCTAAGTACGTGGTCGAAATGACCCTTTGTGTGTCAAGTAGGTGGTCGGCAGTACATCAAACGCCCTAATTCTAGCCGTCTCTAGGTGCTGTTTAGGTGTCTCTTTACAATGAATTATCTTTTCTTCTTCCAAATTTGATTGCCTTCAATGCTAGAAATTTCTTCTGGAGAATTGTACTGTGACACTTCAATTAACTCTCCGATCTCATAGTTCACCTCACAGTTTTCAAGGGCTATGAATTTGCTTATCTCGATTGCACAGGCATAGTACTCAACATAATCGACACTATCTTCGTCAGCATCATTGTTGGTTTCATAAATTGTATCAATCGATCCTTCAATTTTGTAATCTTGGAACTTCAAAATCAATCTTGTCCCATTCTCTAATTTGTTTAATACTTTTAATAATTCATCCATGCAAATTACCATCCTTTATTTGGGTCTAGCTGGAACGATATGTGCTCCATTCTTTCCGTAATGAATTATGCCAACTGTTGTGTCAACAGCTTCACCAGTTTCTGGATTTACATATTTCCCAATTACGTTCCCAAAATCAACACGTTCCTTGTTTGTTCCAATTTTTTGTCCTGTTCCAGCAAAATCATCAAGCAATTGCTGTGGATCAGCTGAAAGTATACTCTTCAATTTTCCATTGGCTAATTCTTGCTTATAGTTATTTGTTCCTGGAATATGTTTGTTTTGTTGACCTATATTGATTTTTAGGTTTAGATCATCAACCCCACCCTCACTTAATATACTAATGTTACTTTGATTTCGAAGTTTTAAAATTTCATCATAGTTGATGGTATTTAATACTATCTGATTATCTAACTTCTCTATTGCATTTATTTCTGTTTGTGTTAATCCTGCATTACTTCCATTTTTTAGATATTTTCCATATTTTTCCAAATCTGCATCTGACATTTCTCCTAACAGTGATTTGTATGCAGTAGCGTTGTCATCCACGGTGTTAATCAGCGCATTGGTTT
>JBKECO010000035.1:0-43677 GCA_047974745.1 Lachnospiraceae bacterium | reverse complement strand
TGTCTCCGATTGCTGTCAACAACCCCATACACTCACACTATGTCAGCAATCATACACACTCACCAAGCCATAACCCCATAATCGGTCAACCCTTATAAACACTCACTTTGAGTGCGTTCGGCTATTGTTTTTTCGATATCCAAGCACTTATCAAAATCCCATAGCCATTTCTCGTTTTTAGGAAATGCCGTGTTTACGGGGTTTATCGGCACTTTTACCCTTACGTTCTTGTTAGCAAGCAGACACACTCCACATGTTTCGTAAAAGGAAACATATCGACTGGCTGTATCTTCTTCACCTGATAACCATGGGAAGTCAAATACTTCAAATCTCTGGCCAGAGTTTCAGGTTCGCAGGAGATATAGATCACTTTTGCAGGAGCCAACTGCACAACTGAGGAAAGAAACGCTTCGTCACTCCCACTACGTGGTGGGTCCATAAAGACCACATCTATATTTTCGTTCTGCTCTGCCATTGAGACCAGGAACTCGCCCGCATCCTTCTGATAGAAACTGATGTTTTTGATCTCATTTCGTTTTGCATTCGTGATGGCATCTCGAACCGCATCCTTGTTCAGCTCTACACTGATTACTTCTTTGGCCTTATCAGAGGCAACAATTCCGATTGTTCCGATTCCCGAGTAAGCATCCACAACACGTTCGCTTCCATTCAGTCCAGCGAGATCCATTGCTATGCCATATAGTTTTTCAGTCTGAACAGGATTTACCTGATAGAAGGACTGGGGCGAGATGCGGAATGTCTTTCCACACAGGACATCCTCAATGTATCCTTTGCCATAGATCGGGATGTCTCGGGTTCCAAGCACCATGCTGGTATTTTTTTCATTTACATTAATGACGACAGTCGTGATTTCTGGATGAAGCTTTCGCAGTGCTTTTACAAAATTGTTTTTTGAAGGAAGAATTGGTGAACTTAATACGAGAACTACCATGATCTCATTGCTGGAAAATCCTCTCCGAATCATCACGTGCCGAAGTAGACCATAGGATGTATCTTCATCATAGGTCTTGATTTTGAATGATTTGAGCAGCCCTTTAATATCTTGGATAATGGCAGTTGCAATTTCATCTTCAATCATACAATGTTCGATATTTACGATCCGATGAGATTTTTCCTCGTAAGAGCCAGAAATAATCGTTCCATTTCTAAGTCTTCCAAATACTGCATTTACCTTATTACGATAATGTTTTGGATCACTCATTCCAAGGATCGGCTCTATTTTTCCAAAGCCACCCAAAAGACTTTCTACTAACTTTTGTTTCATTTTCAATTGATCTTTATAAGGTATTCCCTGGTAGGTACATCCACCACATTTCCTTTCATATTCACAGATGTTTGGATCCCGTTTTTTATTCTTGTGGGATGTGGATGAAACAGAATTTGGCTTCTTTGATTGATAATTTGGTGTAGTGCTTGTTTTTTTAAATACTTTTTTTCTATTATTAAGCTCCATAAACGTCCTCATTGTTTTTCCGTCATGTATCTTTTCTATTATATCAGTATTTCATCCTAACACAAAGGTTTCAGACCGTCTAGTGAAAGTTAGCGAATCTGTGGTATGATACTAGTAATTACCAAACTGGATCAAAAAAGGTAATTCATTCATTTTCTCTTATGGGGGTCACAAATGGTTACTATTAAGCAGATTGCACAGGAAGCCGGTGTCAGTATAACCACCGTCTCTAACGTGATAAAAGGAAATACGGCAAAGGTCTCGCCAGATACACAGTTTAAGATTGAGCAATTATTGAAAAAGAGAAATTATATTCCTCGCTTTGGTCTTCGGGCACTGAATAACAAGACATCTCATATGATAGGTGTCATTGTTCATACCCCTTCTTTTTTGCTGAGTTCCATGTATGAACATCCTTTCTATGGAACAATTCTCGGACTTCTGGAGAGAAGTCTGCGCAGTCAGGGTTATTATATGATGATCTGCTCTTCCAAAGATATTCATGAAATCATCACCTTGGTGATGGGCTGGAATGTAGATGGAATTCTCGGAATTTCCATGCCCCTCTCAGCTTTGACTGAAATCATGAATAAAACAGGAAAACCTGTTGTTTCCATTGATATGAATGTAAGACAGGAACCTAATCCAGGGGAGTTGGTGAATATTACTTCTAAGGATCTGGAGTCGGGAAAGATCATGGTCGAATATCTAATTCAGAAGGGCGTTCAAGATATTCTGTTTTTTTGCAATACGAGAGATGGAGCTGACTATCGAAGATATATGGGTGCGAATGACGCTTACCAAAAGGGTTATCACAAAAAAAGAAAACTGACCAATATTCTGATTCCGCCTGATTACGATGATCGTCTCCTGATGTTTGATGTATTTAAAAATCAGGCAGATAACGGAATTGCCTTCTTTTTCTCCACTGATCTCAATGCTGTCGAAGCAATCAACTTCTACGAGAATATTGGGATAAGAATTCCAGAACAGATATCGATCGTCGGCTGTGATGATGATACGTTCGCAAGGCTCTGTCCTTGTGGCCTGACAACGATCCGTGTCAATATTGAGGAAAAAGCAAAAAAAGCTGTTGAATTACTAATGTGCATGATACAGGGTTCAGAAATCCTAGATAGACACCCATTTATCGAGGTGATGTTAATAGAACGGGGAAGTGTGAAATAGTGCATGCAAAAGAAAGAAGCTAGAAACATCAGCTTCTTTTTTTGTGGCTCTATATAACTGTTCAGCAGGTATGAGCACTATCTGCAAATACCTTAAGAAAATATTTTAGGAGTGAGTGTAACCTAAACATTAGTCCACATCAACGCAAATTCTAATTTTTAACTATATATTTGTTAATAATGCACATTTAAAATGATATTATTTTATATAATATAGACATATGAAATATATTTATTTGATGATGTTATAATTATTATGTTGACTTTGCATATATTTAAGTTTACTATTAAACCATCAGAGGGAAGCAAAATTCGGAGGGTTATTTCATGAAATCAAAAAAGAAAGAACTGCTAGAATGCATTGTCTTTACCATTCCTTGCATTCTTTTAGTGGCACTGGTATTTTATATTCCATTTATTATGAGTGGCTATTACTCTTTCACGGAATGGAATGGAATCGCAAAAGAAGCAACGTTTATCGGTCTGGAGAATTTTTATACTGTATTTTTCGGTTCATCGGAATTTTTACAGAGTTTTGTCTTTACTTTGAAGTATGCCGTTCTTTTTATCTTGTTTACGAATATCTTTGCAATTGCCATTGCCGTCACACTGGTGCAGAAATTCAAGCTGGCCAATGTATATCGCAGCATGTTCTTCATTCCTTATATTATGAGCATGATCATTGTCGGCTTTATTTGGAAATTCATTTTTTCCCAAGGTTTTGCGGTACTTTACGAAAAGACACATCTTCCCTTTCTAAACTACAGCTGGCTCGGAGATAGTCAACTGGCATTTTGGGCAGTGGTTTTTGTAGGAATCTGGCAATCACTCGGCTTCTACATCGTGCTCTATATTGCAGGTCTGCAGGCTGTGCCGACGGACGTACTCGAGGCTGCTACAATTGATGGTGCCAGTTCCTGGAAGCGTTTTTTCCGTGTGACATTACCACTGCTTTCTCCTTCCATTACCATCTGTGTATTTATGTCACTAACGAATTCTCTAAAAGTGTTTGATATTATCCTTGCCCTGACGAAAGGCGGCCCAGGCGGTTCAACATACAGTGTTACCCTGGATATCTATCGTGAGGCATTCCAAAATAATAATTATGGTCTTGGTTCTGCCAAAGCCCTGGTATTTTTTGTATTCGTCATGATCATTACACAGGTGGTATTGAAGGCAATGAATAAAAGGGAGGTGGAATTATAATGTCCCGTAATCAAAAAAAGACAATTAAAATGGTACTTTTGGAAATCGGAATCGCACTGCTCGCATTGCTATACCTTTATCCGGTCATCCTGATGCTGATCAACTCTGTAAAGCCATTCGGCGAGATCGTTCTGGATGCAGTGGCATTGCCAAGTAAGATTGAGTGGAGCAATTACACCTATGTAGTAGACAAAATGCACTACGGTCAGCTTTTCCTGAATAATATAGTGATCACCTGTATCGGCATCGTTGGCATTATTTTCTTTTCCTCACTAGCAGCCTATGTTCTGAGCAGAAAGCAAAACCGCTACACAAAGATCGTAATGGTATTGATCATCACTCCCATGCTGATTCCGTTTCAGACAATCATGATCACATTACTCAAAGTCATGAGTATTGTTCATCTTTCCGGAACAAAAGCTGGTCTTGGTATTCAGTACTGGGGCTTTGGAATTCCAATGGCTGTTTTTATCTATAGTAATTTTATGGTCACAATTCCAAAAGAAATAGATGAAAGTGCCTGGATGGATGGTGCATCCACCTTCCGCACATTTCGATCTGTGATTTTTCCATTGCTCAAATCAGTTACTTTTACCGTAATCGTTTTAGATGTTATGTGGATATGGAACGATTTTTTATTGCCGTTGTTAATGGTAAATAGTTCTATTAATACAAAAACTCTGATATTGGCAGCATATTCTTTTATAGGCCAGTTCAATACACAGTGGCACTATGCAATGGCGGCAATGATTCTTGCTGTGCTGCCATCGATCCTGCTTTTCATCTTCCTTCAAAAATATATTGTAGAAGGTGTCGTAGCCGGAGCCGTCAAGGGATGATCACACATTACTAGAAGGGAGGTTTGCCAACAACCAGCGTCAGTTCACTGTTTCTTATGTTGATTCAATAAAATCAGGAGGATTTTTCATGAAAAAAAGAATATTAAGTATTGTGTTGGCTTTAACAATGACGTCCGCACTATTAGCTGGATGCGGCAGTTCTTCCTCTGATGGCTCGGGCGATACCTCAGCTGAGAGTACCACATCAGAGTCGTCAGCATCAGATGCGACCTCAGAAAATGCTGATCCAGCAGGAACCTCGGGTGAAGTCTACATGTTCATATCACAGCCTGAATATGCGGATGCGATCAACACCTTAATCGAAGAATACAAGACTGTGGCACCTGATGTCACAATCACTTATGAGACGACCCAGAACGATTACCCTACGATGCTGAAGGCAAAGCTGAACTCTGGAGATGTGCCGGATATCTTCTCTTCTACCTCAGGTAAGGAAATCGAGACCTATATAGAATATTCCTATGATCTCACTGGGCAGCCTCTTGCTGAAGCCATGCTTCCTGCAGTAGCAGATTCTATGAAGGATGCAGGCGGAGAAGGTATTTATGGTTTTGCAATAAAAGGAAACTATTTTGGTTTGGTTTACAATCAGGAATTATTAGAGCAGGTGGGCGTTACAGAAGCTCCTAAGACACTTTCGGAACTAAAAGCACTTGCTGAAAAATTAGATGCTGCAGGAATCCAGGCATTTACCAGCGGATTTGCTGAATGGTGGGTATACAAACATATTTTCCAGCATTTTATGGGAGCTTCCACAGATAACTATCAGGAACTCGTTGCATCTTTTGAATCTGGAAATACTACCCTTCAAGAATATCCAACATTGTATGATAATTATTTTGAATTTATTGATCTCGTTAAGCAGTATGGCGATGCAAAACCTCTTGAAACAGACCTTAGTGCAGAACTGGCTGCTTTTGCAAGTAACAAGGCTGCCATTATGGTAGGACAAGGTGCATGGGTCGAGGGCGATATCCTTAAGATCAATCCAGAAGCAAAAATTCTGTTTGCAGGATATCCAGTCGATGATGATGCTGCAGACTGTCAGGTAATTACAGGTGCTGACCAGGCGCTTCGTGTATATAACGACTCAGAGAGCCTCGATGCGACACTGGCATTCATCAACTGGTGGTATACCTCTGATTATGGCAAACTTTGGTTCACAGATGTGGCAGGCGTGGTTCCACCAATCGCTACGACAACAGAATCTACTTTTGAAATTATCAAACAAGGTCAGGCATTAGCGGAAGCAGACGGAAGTGCTCCACTTGGTGTAATCTACTCGACTGACAGCTTCCATACCGCTTTTGGTGAAGCAATGCAGGCATATGTAGAAGGTGGAAGTTCTAAGGATGATACCGTTTCAACAATTGAACAAAAATGGCAGGAAATTGATGGTGCGTCAAATTAAAATCCTGCTATAATACAGACAGGATCATACACAGGGGGAAAGCGTCGTCTTTCCCCTTTTTAAAAGGAAGAGGTTAATCGTTGAAATTCACAGAAGGCTATTGGGAAAAAAATGAGCTTGCAAATGCCGTCTACGCAGAACAGGCATTTAGTGTTGAGGAAATTCCCGGCGGGCTGCGAGTTGTATCTCCGGGGAAAAAAATCGAGAACCGCAACAATGCTCTGGACGTAGTGACTATCATCACGGAATTCACTTCTGCAGCTCCTGACATCATCAGTGTTACCAGTTATCACCACATCGGTTATGAAAAAAAGGAGCCACGGTTCGAGCTAATACCCTCTCCGACAAACGTACAGACAACGATCGGTGAGAATGAGGCAACGCTACGGTCTGGAAGAGTTCAGGTCCGAATCGATCTAGAGAATTTTGGTTTTTATTATGAAGCCGAAGGGCAGCTGCTTACATCTGAGACCTACCATAATATAGGTTATATGCAGTATGACAGAAAGCATCTTTCGAAATTCCCCGGCAAAGACTATATGAGAGCAGAATACACCCCATATATGGTAGCTGAACTTTCGCTGTCACCAGGAGAATGTGTCTATGGGCTAGGAGAACGCTTCACAGCCTTTGTAAAAAATGGTCAGGTCGTGGATATCTGGAACGAAGATGGTGGAACTGCATCTCAGATCTCCTATAAGAATATTCCGTTTTATATCACCAATAAGAACTATGGGGTATTCGTGGATCACAGCGACTGCGTTTCTTTTGAAGTTGCAAGTGAGAAAGTGGAGTATGTGGGTATCTCCGTTCCTGGAGAAATCATTCGCTATCATTTGATTTATGGTTCCGATATGAAAGAAGTGTTGATAGGATATACAGGACTAACGGGCAAGCCAGCACTGCCGCCTAGCTGGTCCTTCGGACTTTGGCTATCCACCTCCTTTACAACTAATTATGATGAGGAAACGACGAGTTCTTTTATTGATGGAATGAAAATTCGGGATCTTCCACTCAGTGTCTTTCATTTTGACTGTTTTTGGATGAAGGAATTCCATTGGTGCGATTTTAAATGGGATGAGCGTGTTTTTCCAGATGTCAAAGATATGCTTCTACGTTATAAAAATGAGAAGGGTCTCAAGATCTGCGTATGGATTAATCCCTACGTTGCCCAGGGAACCGAATTTTTCTATGAAGGACTAGAGGGTGGATATTTCTTGATGCGCAGTGACGGCAAAGGAATCAAGCAAATCGACAACTGGCAGCCTGGAATGGCACTGGTGGATTTCACCAACCCAAAAGCTGTCACCTGGTATCAGTCAAAACTATCACATCTTCTGGAAATGGGTGTAGACTGTTTTAAGACAGATTTTGGAGAAAGGATTCCAACAGATGTGATCTATTTTGATGGATCTGATCCTTCCAGCATGCATAATTACTATACCTTCCTATACAACAAAGCTGTCTTTACCCTTCTGGAACAAGAAAAAGGAATAGGAAAATCCCTTGTTTTTGCAAGAAGTGCCACCGTTGGAGGACAGCGATTTCCGGTTCATTGGGGCGGAGATTGTTCTGCAAGCTACGCTTCCATGGCAGAAAGTCTGAGAGGCGGACTATCACTGACCTGTTCCGGGTTTGCTTTCTGGAGCCATGATATTGGTGGATTTGAAATGACTGCAACTCCTGATCTATACAAACGTTGGCTCCAGTTTGGATTGCTCTCTACACACAGCAGGCTACATGGTTCAAGGAGCTATCGTGTCCCCTGGCTGTTTGACGAAGAATCCGTTGCTGTCTGTGGCACTTTTACCAGGCTCAAAATGCGGTTGATGCCTTATCTGTTCCAAAAGGCAGTTGAGGCAAATGTAACGGGTGCCCCTGTGATGCGGGCAATGATTCTGGAATTCGGCAAAGACCCTGCAGTTCGTTACCTGGATCAGCAGTATATGCTGGGCGAAAGCATATTAGTTGCACCTATATTCAATGACAAAGGTGATGCTGAGTACTATCTGCCCGAAGGCAGATGGACCCATCTTTTGAGCCAGGAAGTCCGAGAAGGCGGAAAGTGGTTCACGGAGAATTACAATTATTTCTCCCTCCCTCTCTACGTTAAGGCAAATACGCTTCTAGCTTTTGGTAAGTATGATGAGCGGCCGGACTATAATTACGGTTCCGATACAGAGCTCCGACTGTATGAACTGGCACAATCCTGTCATGCTGAGAGTTTTGTTTCAGATCAGAATGGAGATACGGTTCTTCGAGCATCTGCTATGCGGTTTGAAGATCGTATTGAACTAGATCTTTCGGATTACAGCAATGGGGCACACTTCCTTCTAGTGAATATCCAAAGGGTAAAGCAAGTCATAGGCGGGGAAATGGTTCCAAGCGAGGAAGGCATCAGCATCTGGCCAACAACAAATCATATTGAAGTAATATTATACGAGGAGAGACAGATATGAAGTTCGAGCCATTAGACCTGACAGAATACAGGATGAACGATTCCTTCTGGAACACCTACATCAGCAAAATCAGAACCGTTGTCATTCCCTATCAGTGGGATATATTAAACGATCTGCGTGAAAGTTCGGAACCGAGCCATAGCATTCAAAATTTTAAAATTGCTGCAAAGCAGATGGAAGGCCAGTACTATGGTCAGGTCTTTCAGGATTCTGATGTGTATAAATGGCTGGAAGCAGTTGGAAATATGCTGAAGCTGTATCCTGATCCGACACTTGAGGAAAAAGCCGATTATGTCATTGATCTGATCGGAGCTGCCCAGGAAGATGATGGTTATCTGAATACCTATTTTACCTTGGAAGAACCAGACAAAAAATGGACCAATCTTCTAGAATGTCACGAACTATACTGTGCCGGTCACTTTATCGAAGCTGCTGTAACTTATACACAGGCAACAGGGAAAAAGAAAATCCTTATGATTGCCGAAAAACTGGCTGATCACATAGCACAGAAATTCGGGCCTCAGGAGAATCAGCTGCATGGTTATCCCGGACATCAGGAAATTGAGCTGGCTCTTTTACGACTCTACGATCAGACAGGAAAAAAATCATATTTGGATCTTGCCGAATATTTTCTTATGACAAGAGGAACGAATTCCTTTTTTGAAGAGGAATTCATAAAGAGAAAAAAGATCAGCTTCTGGTCCAAACATAAAGTGAATGACCCAAATCAACACTATAATCAGTATCCCTATTCCTATTATAACCAGTTCCATCTCCCTGTAATAAAGCAGCCAAAGGCAGTAGGACATGCCGTTCGGGCTGTCTATATGTATGCAGCTATGGCAGATCTGGCGGCAAAAAACAAAAACAAAGAGCTCTATGAGGTCTGTCTCAGACTCTGGAACAATATCACAGAAAAACAGTTATATATCACTGGCGGGATCGGTTCCACACCCAGTGGCGAGGCATTTACCAGAGATTATGATCTTCCGAACGATACGAATTATTCGGAGACCTGTGCCTCGATCGGATTGATCTTTTTTGCCAGATATCTGCTTCTGAATAAAGCAGACCGCCGCTTTGCGGATATCATGGAACGGGCACTATATAACACAGTTCTAGCTGGTATGAGCCAGAGCGGAGACCACTTCTTCTATGTGAACCCACTGGAGGTGGTGCCAGAGTGGAATGCTGCCAATCCAGAACGGCATCATATCAAATCCACAAGAGCAGAGTGGTTCGCCTGTGCCTGCTGTCCCCCCAATATTGCCAGACTTCTCTCCTCACTTTGGGAATATGTTTACACCAAGAGCAGCGACCAGCTCTATTTTCACTTATATGCCAGCGGCGAGGGGAATGTTGCGTTTGAGGACGGCTCCTTTCAGATCAGTGTGCAGACAGAATATCCTTGGAAAAATCGGATTTCAATCACTGCTGCATCTGCCTGTCGCAGCAAAAAGAGCCTTGCCATAAGAATTCCGGAATGGTGTTCCCAATGGAGGGCTGCTGTGGTGAGACATGTCAGCACTGCACCTGCAAGACAGGCGGACCTATATCAGAATGAACACGTAACAGATGGCTACTGGTTCCTAGATGTTGAACCTGATGAAGAGTTACATATTGAACTGACACTGGACATGTCACCAAGAATACTCTACAGTAATCCGAACATTCATTATAATGGCGGCAGGGTCGCCGTGATGAGGGGTCCACTAGTATATTGTATAGAGGAGGTGGATAACGGAAGTCATCTTCACCAGATCGCATTGGACACTTCTTCACTGGAAGAAATCAATGCGAAAATTGACAATCTTGGAGACTGCGTCGTTCTGAAAGCGCATGGAGTCCGTGAACTATGGGAAAACGAGGATGTTTCTTCTTTGTATCGTACAAAAGCACCTGTAAAACAACCAATCGAGCTGACATTGATTCCTTACTTTCTCTGGGACAATAGAGGTGAGGGAGAGATGATGGTTTGGATGAGAACTGTTTAAAAGAAGTCATTCTTTAGAAAACACTATTTATGCCTGGAAAAACAGATATATCAAGAAAAGACAAGGTCAGAGAACCTTGTCTTTTCTTGCATTGCTTATAATCTACGACACCTCGACTTTATTCTTTTTTCTCCTTGATCTCCTCAACCACAATGGAAGGTTTCCGAAATCGCTTCACGGTAAAGAAGATCAATAACAGTATCAGCACTGTGAACAGGATATTGACCACCAGTCTGATCGTACTAACCAGTGTCATTTTATTCTCAAATACCGATCCAGGCATTGCTCCAATCATTGCTTTTGAATTGGCTGCGGTGTAGAGGAGTCTGTGCATTGCGGCTCTTCCATAGTGGTAAGTCGCCACATCGTCTTTATCATAGTCAAATCGTGCAGAAGAGCTCAAAGCGGTAAGCTTGATATCGGCCCCTGCTTCGATCATCTGATAGCAGTCCATATATTGGCTCGTATTTGCATTATCCGTGATGATCAGACCGTTGAATGCCCATTCATCCCGCAGGATTCCTGTGATAAGAGGATAGGAACCGCCTGTCCAGGTATAACCGATTCGGTTGAAGCCTGTCATGACAGCCTGACTGGCCGGTATTTCCCTTACCGCATTTTCAAAGCTGCCATCATCATTTTTGACAATGTAATTTTCTTCGACCGTACCAACCTTCATGCACATCTCAAAAGGAAGCAGGTAGATCTCTCTTGCAGACTGCTCATTCAGCCATGTCGCAAGTCCATACTGTCCATCACGGTCACCACGATGATTTTCCTGATCATTAAATACAAAGTGCTTGATATAGGTATACATACCTTTTGATGCAGCGCCATACACTTCCTGAGATGCTACGACTCCTGATAGGAAGGCATCCTCAGAATAGTACTCTCCATTTCTTCCAGAGAACGGTGTTCTGTGAATATTCATAGAAGGTGCATACCAGCCATCTGCTCCGCCGAGTATTGCTTCATTTCCGATCATGGTTCCATATTCCAGGGCAAGATCCTGATTCCAGGTCTGCGCCAGTGTCATCATGTTCGGGAACATTTTCCCGGTTCCGCCATAAATCAGACCTGCTGCTGTATCTGCATCCTTTAGGAATGGCATGTTCACAGATTCGATCGGTTCGATTCCATATCCGGAAATTCCGATCGTCTTATAATACTCATCCGATGTGAGCTGGTCTAACAAATCCTCCCAGAGTGGATCTTCAAATTCCAATCCTCTCATATCGATCAGGCTCAGTCCATTGTCTTCTCCATATACAATGGTATCTGTAAAGCTTGTAGAATCAACCGGACTTAAGGAGTCAAAGGCATCCAGCTGAGCGAGTCCTTCTGCATCTACTGTTTTAAAATATGTATAGGATGCCGGGTTTCCATTCTCATCCTCTCCATTGATCTCATTACCCCAGGTACTAATTACATCACTGGCTTCACCATCTGTAACCGGCCAGCTTCTGGTCCAGTCATTACGGGTCAGATAAGTAAGGTCTCCCTGCGCACTATCCAGTTGATTGGTAACTTCTGTGTTGCTGTAAGAATCGATTGCATAAGATGTCAGGTCTGTATCCGCATTTTCGGGTATATAGGATGCAACGAACTGCGCATCACCATCTGCTGTCATTCCATCTGCTGCTGAACTTCCTTTTGCTGTCAGTATGTTGTTGACCGCTGCATGTGCGTTCTCAGCTGCTGTTATGAAATACTCGCCTGCATCTAAAATATAGGTCTTTGCACTTGTATAGTCATAAGACTGCAGCTGATCTTCGTTAAAGGTTATCGTGATCGTCTCTGTGTCACCCGGCAGAAGCTCAACAGTTTTTTCATATCCGACAAGTTCCACAGATGCTTTTTCCACCTGATTTGCTTTATCATATTCTGTATATGGACTCTGTACATAGACTTCCACTACATCTTTTCCGGATAGATCACCTGTATTCGTAACATCCACTGTTACGGTACAGATATCATCACTCCAGCTAACAGTCTGATTACTCCATGTAAAATCTGTATAGGACAATCCATATCCAAATGGATATACCACTTCTGAGGCATAATCGTAATCTCCGGCATTTCCCTGTCCCAGTATCACATCCTCGTATCTTGTTTCATAGTATTTATAACCCACATAGATGCCTTCTGCATAACTTACATAGTTGTATTTTGTTGCAGTGCCATCCTCGGTATAATAAGCAAAGTCTCCAAAATTCTGTGCTGCTGGTGAAGCAAGTGCATCACTGGCAAAGGTATCCACCGTTCTACCGGAAGGATTGATCGAACCTGTCAGAACACCTGGTAATGCTTCTAGTCCGTCGGGAGCATAGATGACAGAACTAATATTTGGATATTCCTGAAGCCAGTCTAATTCCAATGCAGCATTGGAGTTCACCACAAGCACCACCTGCTCAAAATTGTCATTCAGGTAGGACAAGATCTCAAGTTCTGTGGAGTCTGGTTCCAGATAGCTTTTTTCCTGATCAGCTGTATTATCTGCGTGATTGTACATAGAGCGAGGCATATCCCGGCCTTCTCCTGCAACTCGTTTGAGCACATACACAGGAACGGTTCCCACAAGACTGTTCATGACATCTGTATTTGATTCCATAGCAGAAAGCGGGCATTCATTGATTCTGAAGTCTTCTGCATCTCCGAAGCTGATTGATCCAGATGCAAGACCGTACTGCGCTCCATCCCCTTCTGCATAAAAGTCCCAAAGGGTCTGATTCAAAGAAATACCACTTACAGCAAATACATCCTTCAGACTGCTGCCGCCTCCCAGAAGTCCACCGCCCACACTTAACTTGGCGGAGTTGGCACTAAAAAAACTGAATATTGTATCCTCAGATAATGGTAGTGCATTCTCTTCATTTTTCAGAAGTACCAGACCTTCGGCTGATATTCGGTCACTCAGATCGGTCTCCGCATCGCCGATTGTCTCAGCGGTGTAGTCTGACTGATTATATGTCAGATCCAGTCCTTGCGTGTCCGCTTTGGAATTATTGATACTCTTCTGATTTGATCCCAGCAGACTGTTCACCATTCTACTGTTCTGCGCCAGCATTGTGTTCGCTGCAAAAATCCCCCCCAGCATTACAATGATCAGGATCACGGAAATTACCGTCTTGATGATCTTTCCAGCAAGTGATCGTTTTTTAACTTGTTTTTTCTGTTTTTTCTCTTCTTTTTTCATTTAGATCCCCTTCTTGAAATTGTTTACAACTTATATAAGGGAGTCTAACATACTTTAGAGAGAAGAATCTATTCTGTGGCAATTATTGACTTTTTTGTGTCGTAACTCGTAAGGAACTTGTGTTTTACGTAGGCGAACATCGAAAATGCTAAAATCATCATGGAATCTTCGGTTTTATGAATGTTAAAACTATCATGGAATCTCCGGTATCGTGATCGTCAGTGTAAATATATGATTCTCTGCATTCACCTTCATGACACCTCCATATTTTTCTGCAATATGGAGCATGCTTTTCATCCCAAATCCATGGTATCGAAGGTCTTCCTTATCCGTCACCGGCAATCCATTCTTTTGTTTTATTGTTCCATGGAATCGATTTTCGACGCGAATGATAATCAGGTTCAGCTTCCGAGTGACCCAGAGCGTGATACTTCGATCTTCTCCGGAATCCAGTTTCATGACTCCCTCCATTGCATTATCTATTGCATTACCAAATAGGCTGTAGATGTCGATCACCTCCATAAAGGCTAGGAGCTTCCCGTCAATCATACAGTTCAATTGGATATGATTTTTGTTCCCGATTAGACTTTTCTCCGTTAAAAGAGTATCCAAAATTTCATTTCCTGTTTTTACAATGGATTCATACACCTGAATCGATTTCTCCACTTCCATAATAGCCTCTTTTTGTTCTTCCAGATCATCGATCAGGCGAAGTGCCAAGACCTGATGGCGCCAGTCATGACATTTTCGATTTATGATTTCAATCGTTTCCTCAGACATCTCATATTGAGCCTTGTGCTTGATCCAGAGCTGTTCTCTTACGTCCAGTTCCTTTTGCAGATTCAACTGGTCCAGCTGGTTTACTTGATTTAGCAGTACCACAAAGCATCCGAACATGGCGTAGATACTGTGAATCCAGATAAAGTTATAGATGGAGGCAACAAGACTCATAAATACAACGAGAAATAGTGTGCTGACACTGACACCCAGAGACTGGATCGCACTTGCATGATAATGCCCATCGTGAATCATTCTTTTTGCAAAAAAGTAGTAAGCACAAAGATAAACAATAATATGTATGAACAGATAGTAGATCGTTCCCGGATCGGCTATCACACTGTTCGATATAAAATTGACCAGATTGCGAATACAGTAAACGATGTGCTCTGTAAGATAAGCGATCGTAGCACAGTAGAGAGCTTCACGGATTCGAATATTGCATACAAAATAGATAAATACTGTCAGCGCTGCAAAGATCAGAAGGAATATAAGCAGAAAAATATACCTGCTCTCACCACCTCTGCCATGTACACTCGCTAAAACACGATAAAAAACAAAAATGCCCAGAATCCAGCAACAAAAAGAGACTGCTGAACGCAGCCAGAATTTCTTTCGTTTCTGCAGACCAAACATATACACCATTACTGCAGTCAGAAGCTCCAACGGAAAATGGATCAACAGACTGATCGGAACAGAACTATCCATACTACTCATCTCCCTATCAGATATTCAGAGGCACGCTGAATAAATTCTTTTTTATAGGATCTGCTGATTGGAATGGTATCTGCTCCCACCAGAACGTAATCGTGCTCAATCCCACTGACATGCTTTAGATTTACGAGATAGGAGTTGCTGCACCTGATAAAATGGCACTCATACAGCTCTTCCTCTATTTTTGACAGAGATCCTCTCTGAATATAGGTCTTATCCATCGTAATGTAATTCAGTTTATGATTTTTTACTTCAATATATAAAATCTGATCTGTGGAAATCTTTTCCTTCCCGTCTTCAAAGGGCAGCAAGAGGAATTTGTGGACTGACCTCATATTAATGAGCTGTATCATCTTTGTTAATTTTGTATGGAACTGCTGGTATCCCAGAGGTTTCAGTAAGAAGTCATAGGCATCGACTTTATATCCCTCAATGGCATATTTTGCCATCGTAGTAATGAATACGATCGTGACTTCTGAATTTTTCTCCCGAATCAATCTGGCAGTCTCCATCCCATCCATCTGTTTCATTTTAATGTCGAGAAAGATAAGATTCCAGTCATCTGAATAATGATCCATCAAATCTTTTCCATCAGCAAAAAGTCTGTACTTAAGTTTTTGATTCATTTCTGTCTGATATGTTTCTAAATAGTCCATCAGTACATTTTGGAATTTCATCTCATCTTCAGCTATTGCAATTTGAATCATTTTCATCTCCTAATTAGAATTTCCATCTTACTTTCCTATTTTTTCGATTTGCGCTGCGCTTTCATATCCAATCAACGTATAAATACTGCTTCAATTACTATAACATAACTGACTGGTAATTCAACGTGAAGATATGCAAGTAGAGAAATGAGATGAGAGATGAGAGATGAGATAAGCAATGGGATAAGTAATGAGATAAACCAGCCCCCAGCTGTCAGCACCAATAGCTGACAAATAGGGACTGGTAAGGGTCTTGCCTATGATTGATTCATAAGAATCCATGGAGATTTTGCTCCGGGACCTTCCAAATTGATGAAGCGATAAAAGAATGGCATTGGTCTTCATGCACAATTCTTTTTTTGATTGTCTTAAAGTTGTTAGAATTCAAAAATATCCAGATCAGGAATCGGATGATGCATTCTTGAGAAAGATGGTTTATACCAATCCTCGAATCCTTCCAATCCTGTTCCATTTTCAGCCATCTCATAAAAATGCTGAAGCGACTTTTTGACTACATTTATATCTTCTTCACCATTTAAAGCGCGCAGCATTACAATTGCGAATTCATACTGAGCAGTGAAGAGTTTTTGAGAAAAACCAAATTTGTCGTTCCATAATACTTTATTTGGTTCTCTTAATTCAGTTTCAATTTCCTCAGCCAATTTTTTTAAGCTTCGACTGTGAATTAAGCATGTTTCCATCTGCCTGTACAAATAACCATCCGATCGATACTCAGAAGCAGGTACAAAGTTCTCACCTACTTTTTCAGAGTTAGCTTTCCTATTGACCTCATCAATTAAGTGATAAATTATATGTATCATAGTCGCCGTAAACCCTCTGTCCAAATCTTCCTTTTTGTCCAAATAAGCTTTACGCACTGCAATTGCCAGATGAAATTCTGATAGCCTATCTATAAAATGTACTATTTTCCGAATCAGCGATGTACTGCTAATCGTAAATATCCTACTTATCCAATCTGTCAAGAATCTTTCCTTCCAGATCGTATATGAAGATAAATCTGTGCAAAAATCATATTGCAGTAGAGATGAGACAGCCTCCAGATTTAACACGAAATCTTTAAAAGACTGGCCATTCACAAGGATATATGAATCTAGATTTTTTTCTCTTGCTAATTTAACAGAGTGATAGAGGGATTCTAAATGTGGATCCTGAATTGTATGGTTCAGCCAGAAGCCAGCATGAAGATATATTCCCCAATTATAATTATCTTGTCCCATTTCCTTATAGTCTGGCAGCTTTCCATACCCATTATCGCAAACCATAAGCATCCAGTTTTTGCTGACCCGAAGTTCTCCACTTGCCCAAAGTCCAAATCCCTCGTAATAAAGGTCACAGATAAGCTTCGCATCGGGTCGATATTCCATAATAATGTCTTCAATAGCTGCAAAAACCTCGGTCATAATTTGCCCTACTCCGATTTTTCTGCAGTTCTCACACTTACATTCATAGGGATGATCATAGATTGGAGAACGTGGCCTGAGAATAAAAATATCAGCTTTTCCAAGTGCAGACTCCATATATTGTGCCCAGATATTCTTCCATTCATTCCCATGTTCGACCCAGCAGTCAAAGGAATCATCAATATGATTAAATCCCCACGCAAGGAACATTGGAATCTGTACCAAAAGTCCTTCTTCATGTGCCATATCTATGATTTGAGTTATGTGATCGATATCGCCATGAAAATCCCAAAATTTCTTATAGCTATCCCATAAGTAAAATTCTGCTCTTCCCAGTTGATCGTGAATATCAATTGCATTATATCCCATTTTTTTTATGCTTTTTAAAAGCTGACGATAAACATCCAGATCAACCAGACCATTCTTTCCATGGTGATTGATGAGTTCATCGCTATCATTGTCGAAATAACACCGGATCGAGAATTCATGAAAGCCGCCTAGATCTGCATTTTCAACATCCTTATTCACCCAGTATTTTAAGTACGAATCTGACATAATATTCTCCCTTGTATAATGAATCCCATGGGTTTAAATACTTCCAATCTGCCATGGTGAATACTCATTACGCCCAATTCCATTGATTTCAGCCTTTGATTTGTCGCCTGAGGCGATTCGAATAAGCTTTGCATAGATTGCTCTGCCCATTTCCTCGATAGTAGCTTCCTCTGTAAGCACAGTTCCACTGTCTAAATCAATGTCTGACATCATTTTGTTAAAAAGTTCCGTTGTTGCAGAAATTTTCAGGACTGGTGAGGGGTAGGCGCCAAAACAAGAACCATTCCCTGTTGTAAAGGCAATTATCGTCGCACCACCTGCGATCTGACCTGTAATCGCAACAGAATCATACCCAGGTGTATCCATAAAGACCAGTCCTTTTTCTGTCACCTTTTCCGCATAATCATACACTTCCATTAACTTTGCTGTACCAGTTTTTTTAATTCCGACCCCTTTGTAGACCTGTTCCTTTAAATTTACGCTTTTATTCAGTGATTTTTCAATACTCTCCATGGTGATTTTCGAATTGACCTCCAGGTTCCTCAATTTTGTAGCCTGAATCCACCAGTCAAGTTTTGCATGAAACTTTTCCTTAACCTCTTCATTTACTGCTCTTCTTTCAAATTCGTCCTGGACTCCATAAAACTCCAGTGTCTCGCTTGTGATCACAGTTGCGCCTTGCTCCACAAGCAGATCGACTGCATGGCCAAGTGATGGATTTGCCGATTTACCTGAATATATATTTGTTCCACTACATTTAATTCCAACAATCAAATTCTCAACACCAACAGTTTGTCTGTTGATCTTGTTTACCTCGCATAACATATCATAAATGATTTCAATACCCTTATTTACGCTATTCAAGGTTCCACCCTCTTCGATTATACATAATTTTTTCAGTCTGTCTGATTCATGAACCTCGTCAATATTTGTAAATCCATCGAAGGAATAGAAATTTTTCTGCATGGAGACCACTAACATTCCGCCAAAATTGGGATTATCTATGTATCCATTCATTGTCTTTGTTAAGTCTTTCAATATGCTATCCCTCATATTGATAGCTCCACCCAGAGTTGTGGTGAATGGAATGATTCCATCGATATTTGTAAAACCTATGAGTCTCTCAGGTGTAAAGTAATCTGCAATTTTTCTTGCTATGCTAGAGGATTCGTTTTCAGTCGCAAGTACTCCAATATAGTTTCTAGTACCAATGCTGCCATCGTCTCTAACGATTCCATTAAATGTTGTTGGAAGTTCATTAATCATCACTTTCATCTCCTAACAGCTGATATTCGTGTTCGTAAAAATCACTTCAAATCAAATATACCACATTCCCACATGTATATTCATTTCAATTTGATAATTTAGCATGGAGTCAGAAGATGGCTCTATGAGCAATTATGCATTTCGATTCAGTTCGCTGATGATGCTGTTAATCTGAGCTTTCAAATAACCCGTTGCATATGCAAACGATGCATCCTGTCCACCAACTGAACTGACAAAGGAAGGAACATGATCACAGTGAATTGCCCCTTCATAATCATTGACAATAAACTGTCTGATGATCTCATGCATATTTGCATGTCCATTTTCGATATAGGTCTCTTCGAAATAGGGTAAAGGCGCACTGATATTCCTATAGTGTACAGTAAATACCTTCTTGTTTTCAACAAAATACTTAATATCATCTAAGATATTACCAAATTGTTCTCCGCCTTCCAGCCAGCAGCCAACACAGAATTTCATTCCCAGATACGGACTGTTATCCACTAGATCGAATGCTCTCTTATAATCCTGCGCCCTATAAATCAAATTGCAGACTCCCTCAAGCTTTGCAACTGGAGGATCGTTCGGATGTAATGCCAGTCTGATATCTGCCTCTTCACATACTGGGAGTACTCTATCCATAAAATACTTGAAGTTTGCCCAAATTTCTTCCCTTTCATATTCCCTACCGAATGCAAGTGGTCTTGAATATAATTCCTCCATATCCACGATTCGTCCAACTGATCCGCGAGTATGAGGACCTACAGCAAATTTTGTTGTTGAAACTCTGCCCTGATCCCAGGTTATGTATCCTACTTTAATGCCAGCCTTGCCAAGAGCTCTGTTAAAATTATTATATTTTTCTATCAATTCATCACGACCTTCAAGTCCAAGATGAATGGCAGGATGCTTATATAGGTTGCTGTTACCTGCATCATTGACAGTCAGTCCAAATTTATCACATCTGTCAATGAATCGCATGACTCCTTCATAGTTGCTGTCCTCGTCTTCAAAGATAACAAATACATTTTCCAACCCCATCTGTTTGGCAAAAAGTAACTGATCATCTGTATAACTGGAACGTGTAGGAATTTGAATTTTCATTTTATTTTTATACATAAAACTCTCCTTAAAGTTCATTTTCGATAAGTTCTGAATCTGATCAGATAATATATTTCTCCCAGGAAGAAGGTAGATACTTAATGGTATTTGCAATCATCCCTTTCAGCATTTGTTCCGCCTGCTTCTCGTTGATTTTGGATTTTGTATTTGGGTCATTTATTAGCGCTTTTAGAGCCATATCAAAATTATAGTGAAGTCCTGATTCAAGAATGTAGTCCTGATTCTCTGCATGGGGCATCATCAATTCCAAAACATTATCAGGAACACCTCCGGCAAAAACAGGTCTGATACAGTCTTTTTCAAAAACTGCATTTGTTTCAACAACAGCTGATTTCGGTAAATTCGATATCTGCAGATTACTATTTGGGATATTTACATTACTATAAAATCTCCCCAGTCCGCATAATGCCTTTATCAGTTGCACACCTTCTTCTCCGGAAGGACTTAGATCCACTTCCTCTTCCCCCAAGACAAGTTTGCTGCTTTTACTTAGCCTGTCTGCCAGATCGGATTTCCTTTTATTCACTGTCGTTAATTGGTACATCCATTCATTAACTTTTTCAGGACTACTTAAGTAAAAGTTGGATGGCAAGAACTCCACCAGATGGCGATCACCGGCAGCAGCTATATAACCATATCTTTTGAACAGATCAAATTTTACACGGTGACCACTTTTAAAGGACTTATTTAACCAGCTCTGATCTCCCTTTGTGAATCCCTCTTCATAGTGCTTATCAGCATACTCTCCAAATACCGGGAACAGATCGATTCCACCTGTACTGGCACTGGTAAACCATGTGAAATGATTGATTCCGATCACATTTACATCAATATCCTCTCGAGTCAGTTTGTCGCTTCCCGATTTTTCCTGATAAATATCTTTTAACAGAGTTTGTGTACCAAAAACCTCATGACAACATCCAAATGCTTTGATCTCCGGAAATACATCGTATAGAACTCTGATACACATACTCATTGGATTTGTATAATTAATAACCCAGGCATTTGGAGCAAAATCCTTGATTGCATTTGCAATTGTCACATACATTGGTATTGTTCTGAGAGATCTGACCAGCCCACCCGGACCTGCTGTATCCCCTACCGGCTGCCAAATATCATATTTCTCAGGGTAATGTACATCGGAATCCATCTCGTCAAATGTGCCTGGCATAATTGAAATGATGATGAAGTCAGCGCCCTTTAAAGCTTCTTCTAGTGATGGGATCGCTTTATATTCCCATTGTCCTGCAACATCTACTCTTGCTGACAAACGATTACCAATCGTCTCATTTTTTTTTGCTGCTTCAAAGTCAATATCATAGAGATTTATCGTTCCAGCCAGCATTTTTTCTGCTGCAAGATCTGCCATTAAACGCCATGCCCAGCCTCTGGATCCACCACCAATATAGGCAATTTTTAAATCTGTTGCTTGTCCATTTTCAATTTTCATAGTATTTGCAGATGCACTTTCGTAAACATCCGTTTCCTTTCTCTTAATATAAAAAGCATGCGACTTTATGACTATTTCCTTTGTCAATCAGCTTTGGTACTTCGTTCCTGCATCGTTCCGTTGCAAAATCACATCTGTCATTAAATGGACATCCTTTTGGTCTGTTCACGATACTTGGAACTTCTCCTTTGATCGGAATACGCTCTCGTTGTGACTCAATTGCGGGATCTGCAACTGGAACTGCGGATAAAAGTGCCTTTGTATATGGATGAAGCGTATTATTATATAACTCATTGCACTCTGCAATTTCCACAACTCTTCCCAAATACATAACAAGTACTCGATCACTTATATGCTTAACAACTGCCAGGTCATGAGCAATAAACAGATAAGAAATTCCAAGATTAGCCTGCAAGTCCTCAAGTAAATTAATAATCTGTGCCTGTATAGAAACATCAAGTGCCGAGATTGGCTCATCGCAGATTATCAGATCAGGATCCGAAGATAATGCTCTTGCGATTCCGATTCTCTGTCTCTGCCCTCCTGAAAATTCATGAGGTACTCTGTCTTTTAGAAGCGGATCCAGACCCACGATTCTAAAAAGCTCATCTACTCGATTATCATACTCAGCCTGAGTCTTGCATTTTTTATTAAGCTTTAATGATTCTTCTACTATGGAGCCGGCTGTTTGTCTTGGATCAAGTGAGGAAAACGGGTCTTGAAAAATCATAGCGATTTTGGGTCTAAACGGCATTAGCTGCTTCAGGTTCAATTTTGCTATATCTGTCTCGTTAAAAACAATTTTTCCCTCATCTGGCTCATAGACTCTCATGATACATCTAGCTAATGTTGTTTTTCCACAACCTGACTCACCTACAATTCCAAGCGTCTCTCCTTTATTTACAGAAAAGGTGATCTCTTCGATCGCTTTGACTTCGCCTATTTTTTTCTTCATGATTCCTTTGAAAACAGGAAAATATTTTTTTACGTTATCAACATCCAGACATACTTCATCACTGATCTTTCTTTTTGCAGCTTCCTTCTGGGGTTTATTGATAACTTCAATTTCCTTCTCCTTCTTTTCCTGAGGAGTCAACCAACATGCTGCAAAATGATTTTCACTGCTTTCCATCAATGGTGGTTTCGGTTGCTCTTTACACCTGTCCACACGGTATTCGCAGCGATCATAAAATGGACAATAGCTTGGTCGTGTACCTGGATTTGGCGGAAGACCATCAATTGGTATCAGCACTCTGTCTTTTGGATCATCAAGACGAGGAATCGCTCTGATCAGACTTCTGGTATAAGGATGATCCGGATATTTGAAAATGCGAAAGATGTCTGCTGTCTCTACTACATTACCCGAATACATGACATATACTCGCTCCGCATATCGTGCTACAATGCCAAGATTGTGCGTTACAAGTATTACCGCCATATTCTTTTCTTTTGCGATATCTTTGATCAACTCGAGCAGCTGTTCCTGTGTCGTTACATCCAATGCGGTCGTAGCTTCATCTGCAATTAGAATGTCTGGTTCGGAAGAGATCGCCATTGCAATCATGATTCTCTGTCGCATTCCGCCTGAGAATTGCTGAGGGTAATAATCGTATCGTTGTTCTGCATCCGGAATATTAACAAGCTTAAGCATTGCAATTGTTTTGGCTTTTGCTTCCTCTTTCGATACCTTTAAGTGCTGTAAAATATTCTCCTGAATCTGATATCCGACTGTCAAAACTGGATTCAATGATGTCATAGGTTCTTGGAAAATCATACTGATTCGTCCACCACGAATATTTCTCATCTGCTGGCTATTATATTCATACGATAAGATATTTTGATCGACATCTTCTAGCATTACTTCTCCAGAATCGACCCTGCCCGGTGAACTTATCAGCTGAAGTGCGCTAAGCATGGTAACAGACTTGCCGCTGCCAGACTCACCAACAATACCAATGATCTCACCTTTATTGATATACATGGACACTCCATCAATCGCTGTAACATTCTGACCATCCATTTTAAAAACTGTTTTTACCTCTTTAATATCTAATAAATTTTCCATCGTCAGTACTCCTTCTATACATCTCCTCTAAGTCTCGGATCTAGAACATCTCGAATACCATCACCCAATATATTCATAAAAATAACTAAAAGTGCAATGCAAATACCAGGTGCCATTGAAAATGCTGGATTTGTCATCAAATAATCTTTTCCACCACTCACGATACTTCCCCAGGAAGCCATGGGCTGACTAATTCCAAGACCCAGAAAGCTCAGACCAGCTTCCGCCAAAATCGTAGAACCAATCTGCTGTGTCATTATTACAATGATCGGAGAAATACTATTTGGCAGCACATGACGAAACATTATCTTTAGCTTACTGTTTCCCTGCAATACCGCAGCCATAATATAATCTGTTTCTCTTATAGTTAGTACCTGACTTCTCATCATACGAATATACACTGTCGTATTTGAAATACCGAGAACCACAGCAAGGCTGATGATTCCACCTCCGAAAATAGCGGTCAGTGTCATTGCCAAAACGATCTGAGGAATAACTCGGACCGCTTCACTTGTTCTATTGATTACATCATCGACTATGCCGCCAGAATATCCTGCCAACATGCCAAAAAAAGTTCCAATACAGCATGCGATGATTACGGCGAGTACACCAACGACCAGTGATACCCTTGTGCCAAAAATCAAACGGCTCAAAATATCTCTTCCTGCGTCATCTGTTCCTAATAGATGAGCAGCAGAAGGCCGTTGCAGTGTTTCCATCAGTGAAGTCGTATAGATGTCATAGGGTGCAAGTAATGGGGCAAATATACCAATTAGTATAAACACGCATACACCAATAAAACTCACCAGTACTATTTTTCTTTTGAATAATGCCCGTATGAACTTTCTGCGCTTCTCCTTTGCTCTTTCTTTTGTAATATCTACACCATGTTCTATTGCTAAACTTGTCATGATCAAAATCCTCCTATGCTAATCTAATTCGTGGATCAACAATAGCATATACAATATCAGTTATGATATTTACTGTACATGATACAAGTGCGATCAATAAGACACATGCCTGAATTAACGATATATCCTGCGCCTGAATCGCTGTTACAAAAAGCGTACCCATGCCTGGAATATTGAAAACGGATTCTACGAACATCGATCCTCCGAGCAGCATTCCAAGCCGGAGTCCCATCAATGTAATAACTGGAATTAGTGCATTTTTCAAGGAATGTACAAAAATTATTTTACTTTCTTTCAATCCTTTTGATCGTGCAGTCCGAATATAATCCTGACGAATGACCTCCAGCATGCTGGATCTGGTCTGTCTTGTAATAGATGCAATTCCACCTAAAGTCAGACATGTTACAGGTAGAATCGTCTGCCTGATACTTAGTCCAAAATTTTCAAAAGGTGATGTAAATCCGAATGCCGGCAGCCAGCCCAGTGTAAGGGAGAAAATATATAAAGCTAATATACTGATCCAGAATTGAGGAATGGAATAGGTGACATTAGCAAGCAGTGTAACGAGAGTATCAATTTTATGGCCTCTTTTTACTGCTGACACAATTCCAAGACAAATTCCAATTGGAATACTGATTAAAAATGCAAGTAAAGAAAAATAAAATGTAATTGGTGCTCTTTCTGCAAGCACCTCACTAACAGATTTATGAAAACTTGCTGACTCACCAAAATCAAATCTGACAGCATCCATAAGCCAGTAAAAATATCTTTCTAAAAATGGTTTGTCAAGATTAAGAGCATAGTACCATTTATCATATGTCTCATCTGAAATTTCCCCACCTAACATTGCATAAATAGGATCACCCGGCAGTAAGGTGATTAGTAAAAATATTAAAAAAGATAATATGAGCAGTACGATCAAAGTTTGACCAATTCTTCTAAGAATATATCTTCCCAAAGTAAATGCACCTCCTGGATTACCAAAAACCAAATTATAGTTGCATAAAAAGCAAAGGTTACTAACATCCCTTTACTTTTTATGCTGACTGATCTACTGTTTTACTTTTCTAAGTACATAGCTTCTGGTGTCCATGAATCCTGATTAGATCCTACTCCCGTATCCTGTAGTTTTACATCCTGATAGATATAAGGGAAAATAACGCCCATTGGGAAGATCAATGCATGTTCCTGAACTAATTTTACTGAAGCCACTTTCAAAAGTTCTTTTTTCTCTTCAATTGTCTTTGCAGCTCTGGCTCCAAACAATGCCTCTTCATAATCCTCTGGATGAGTCATCATTGCCTGATAACTTGTACCCTCAGAGGAATACAGACGAATATAGTTGTTTGTGAAATCCATCTTTGATGCACCTTGTCCAACGATAATTCCGCCATCATAAGTTCCTTCTTTCTTTTGTGCACTAAAGTCTGCATTAGAAAGAACTTTAATTTCTGCTGTAATTCCAATTTTTAACAAAGAATCTTGTAAAAGTACTGCGCTGTCATTGTATTCTTCCTGTGTAGTAATCACTGTGCTGAATCCATCTGGATAACCAGCTTCTGCAAGCATTTGCTTTGCAAGCTCTGTATCGAACTCAACAAATCCTACAGACTCATCATATGACCATGCTCCTGGAACGCCAAACTGATTTACTGCGATTCCGTCTCCAAAGGTCAGTGCATTTGCATAACCTTCCCAGTCAATTGAATGCATTACTGCAAGTCTTACATTTTCATTATAAAAAGGTGAATCTTCTACAGCACTTGCAAACATGGCATATTTAATGGAACCTGTATTCGGTGACTGCTCTGCATGGTTTTCATTACTTCCCTTTAATGCATCTGCTACAGTTTTGTTACTTGTTTCCAATAGCTGAATCTCACCATTCGAAAATGCGGATATCTGAGCAGTTGGATCTGTTAGCCAGTTGATTGAAATTTCATCTAAATATGGCTGTCCTTCGATCCAGTAGTTTTCATTTCTAGCATATGTAATATGAGAATCCTTTACATATTCCTTCACGACGTATGGTCCCGTTCCAACTGGATTGATTGATGCCCAGTCTGCTCCATTTTCTTCAAAGGCTGCAGGACAGTAGATGCATACATCACCCAATAAAGCCTCCCAGTCATTTCCCCATTTGTCATAGGTTAATTTAACTGTTTTATCATCAACTGCTTCGTATGAAATCGGTGTTCCCAGTTCGCCGATTTTACCGCCTTCATTCATTTTATCGAAATTCCAAATAACTGCTTCAGCGTTAAGTGGTGTTCCATCACTAAAATTGATACCCTCTTTTAAAACGATTGTTGCTGTTAGTGCTTCACTGTCTACTTCAAAGGATTCTGCGAGCCATCCGTTGATATTTCCTTCCTCATCCATACGTCCCAGTGTTTCGATTGCAGGATATGCAGCCTTTCTATCAGCTGTAGAAACAGAAAAAGGCAAAAAGTATGTTGCTGGTTTTGTAGCCAACGTGAGTGTTACGCTTCCACCGTACTTATCATCTCCACTAACTTCGGATGATTCAGCTGTCGTATCCGTCGTTGTCACTGTTTCTGTTGACCCCTCTGATGATGAATCTGCAGTTGTACTAGAAGAACCACAGCCTCCGAGTGCGCCAATAAGCATTGCCGAAGCCAATAATAGAGCTAACCTCTTCTTCATTTAAATACCTCCCATTTTTGCTTTAATACATCAAATGCATTAAGTTTTTGTACTAAACCTATCATATCATTTTCTACTAACTTCACACTATGTTCACACTACAACAATTATCAGAATTACTATTCCGCCAATACACAATCTTTGTGAAAGATAAACCAATATTGCATTTTCATGTATTCTAAAATATAATAAAATCATCCTTTCAAAAACGATTCTTACCTGATAATTATCACCAGTCTATTTACATGGAGAGAGCTTATGCTAAATATTGAACTTGTAAATGAATATGTGAATAAGATTTACAGACAACTTGGAATAAATATCAATGTAATGAATACGAAGGGTATTATCGTGGCAAGCGGGGATATTACCAGAGTTGGAGATTTCCATTCTGTAGCATTTGAGCTTGTCAAATCCAGAAACTTTATTTCCATTGTAGATGACCATTCCAGTGAAAATATAGGAGTGCAGAACGGAGTGAATCTGCTCATCATCGACAATCTTGAACCGATTGGAGTCGTTGGTGTCACCGGAAGTCCATCTGAGGTACTTGAAATAGCTAAAATGTCAAAAATAACCATAGAATCCTACTGTCTCCAAATCAATAGTGTAAACAAGGAGCAGGTGGGATCTACGGAAATCCGTAAACTAAAGGATGCATTGCTCTTTGAGCAGCCAATCAATCCAACTAGAATTTTTCAATTATCTACACGTTTAGGTATTCGGGACAATATTAACCGTGCTGCTCTAATCATACATTCCACAGGGGAGAATTCTAATGAGGCAATTAGTCTGATCTATGATTCACTCATATCGGATGTTTCGAATGCACAAGATATCATCCTGCCGACTGACCAACAGCATATTGTGATATTAAAGGCTTTTAAAAACTTTGAGCCTGCTATCTTTCGCACAAAGATACATGAGTTTTATTCATCACTGGCAGATTTGATCTATGAGAAATATAACTTTTCAGAGTCAATAAACTTAAAGCTTTATTGCAACCTTCCAACGAACTCACTGGTTCACTATAGAAATTCTTATCGATGTTTAAAATGGCTGGAATCTCATGTCCAGTTCAAATCAAGTCCTATCCATCATATACATGACTATTTGATTGACTATTTAATGAGCTGTATTCCGGACGATCGTCTGAGTCCTCTATTTGAATGTTACCATGATATAATCGAAAACTATCTTGATAAAGAGACCTTTCATCTGACTGCAAAAGCTCTCGCAAATTCCAATATGAATCCAACGGAAGCTGCCAAAGAATTATATGTACATAAGAATACGATTTTTTCAAGAACCAAAAAATTTAAAGAGGAGCTGGATCTGCAGCCTCTCAGCAATACAAATGATGCCATTAAATTACTGGCTATTGACAGCTATTTTACAAATAACAAATAAAAATACCCATGTATGCCAAACTGATACAATGGGTATTTTTATTTACACTAGTTCTTAAATACACTCTTTTTTTCCTGGACGACCTCAATATTCAGACAAAATTTAGTTACATTTTTTGATGAGAAAATATACTTCTCAAATGGCTCGGCACCCCAACTGTCATCTCCTCCTACTCCTGCTCTGAACTGAGAAATCGAAACAACTGTATTTGTTGATCGGGGAAGCTGAATTTGATTTTTTGCATGTTCCAGTTCAAAAGATGTATAGGGTAAGGCTGATGCCTCAAAGGGAATGTCGGCACTGATTTTCAAGCCAAATCCATCCCTATCAAGTATACTGCAATACCGTACATCCGTCTTATTTCCACAGTCCTGTGGATTAAGATATGGTATATAATTTTCTGTCACCTTATTTTGGTTTCGTATTATTCTTGCTGCTTTATTTCTATCAATCTGACTTTCTAATGATGCATTCCCATACCAGATAAAATTTTCAAAGTATTTACTCATTATAAACTCAAATCCAAAAACTGGCAGTGTACTTTCCACATATCCACTCTCAAGTTCCATCTCAAGCCCCAGGCTGCCATCACTATTTAAGTAGTATGTCATGTGGCATTTCGCTTGATCTTCAGATAATATGTACGTGATTTTTATACCATCCTTTAAAATCTCGATTGCGCTGACCTTATGGTACTGACTTGCCGTTTTCCATTTTGCCCATGAAATGTAATTGGCATTTCCTATATCATTATCAATGGTCGCTCTCCAAAAATTAGGTCGAATCGGACCCTTTAGAAATTCAGTACCATTTTTCTTGATGGAATTCAGATACCCATTTTTTTTATCAAAAAGATAAACAACACCAGTAGCCTCAATTCCAAATGTTTCACTTCCCTCTATGCCTTGGATTTTAGTAACCTTAGATTTATTTGTCCTATAATCATTGACTGTTTTTTGTCCATGGGTAATTCTGTGGCCTCGCTTAGCCCATATGCTATCTTCCTTCAAACGACATTCAATCACCAATGTATGCTCGATACCGTCATCTTCTATTGTGATAGGTATTCTGAATTCTTTACTGCTATTTGGTGCTACAAAAACATCCAGTAGCATTTCTTTTTCAAATATTCCCTCTGCATAAACTATCAATAGGAATTCATAACAACTGGTATCCAAAAATAAGTTTTTATTGGTTACTTTAAATTGATCCTCAAACAGCTCGATCTTGATCGGAGCATAAAGGTACTTAATTTCATCCATTTTAGGTGTGAGTGACCGATCAGCAAACAGAATTCCATTTCCGCAAAAATTACCATTATTAGGGCGATCCATAAAATCGCCACCTACCGCGAGAAACGGTACATTGTCTTCATCTTTGCGAAGCAGTGCTTGATCCATATAATCCCAGATAAAGCCACCCTGATACATGGGGTAGTTCTCCTCAATCTCTAGATATCGATACATTCCTCCATTTGAATTTCCCATGGAGTGACTGTATTCACATAAGATCATTGGTTTCTCCGGTGCATTTTCAAGATACGAAATAACATGTTCCGGCAATGTATACATCTGAGATTCTATATCCGAAGTATTGTTATAAGATCTGTCATGGAAGATACCTTCATAATGTACCAGTCTGCTTGTATCTACGGATCTGAAATAATCAGCGAGATCGGATATTACACTTCCTCCAAAGGATTCATTTCCACAGGAAAACATTAGTATTGAGGGGTGGTTTTTATCCCTTTCGTACATGTTTTTTCCTCTTTGCAGTACAGCATTTTTCCAGATCTGTTTATTATGCGGAACAATATTCTCACTCTCATAAAGAATTTTATCCAGTGCCGTCCAGGTTCCGTGTGTCTCAAGATTGGTCTCATCAATTACATACAATCCATATTCATCACACAATTTGTAAAAAAAAGTATTGTTTGGATAGTGTGAGGTACGCACAGCATTAATGTTGTTCTGCTTCAACGTCAGAATATCAAATAGTGTTTCGTCATAGGAAATAGCACGTCCATTTTCACAACTGAATTCATGCCTATTGACGCCTCGAAAGCTGATTGGCGTATTGTTCAGATGCATGATCTTATTTTTTAACTCAAATCTTCGTAGTCCTATCTTTTCTTTTACGACCTCGACAATTTTATTTTCTTCATCCAGAATATGGATCTCTAAATCATAGAGATTTGGTGATTCCGCACTCCAAAGTCTGATTCCCTTTATTTCGAATTTCGTGTCATCTTCTATTTCTACATACTTATGATCAAACTTGCAATAGATTCTATAGAGATCATTCTCTCTATTCCTGATCTTTAACTTCGTAGATACGATTGCCGACTTATAATCCTCTTGTATCTGCGTAGTGATCTTTAAATCAAAGACATGAATTTTGGGTGTGCAATATATTTTTACATCTCGAAAAATCCCAAAAAAGCGCCAGAAATCCTGATCTTCAAGCCAGCTTCCTGTGCAGAATTTGACAACGAGTGCAGTAATTTTATTATTTCCCGCTTTGATATCATTTGATATCAAGAACTCGGCTGGTGTAAAAGAATCTTCACTATAGCCAAGGAACTGATCATTGACCCATAGGAAGACTGCAGATTCTACTCCTTCAAATCTGATATAACATTCATTTTGCGTATAGGTTTCATCTAAGTAAATTTCTTTTGTATACAGTCCGAATTGGTTACTCTTTTGTGGAATCTGAGGCGGAATCAATGCCTCTGTTCCGTCCCAGGGATACATGATATTTACATACTGGGGCAAACCATATCCACAAAGTTCAATATGGGCGGGTACTTTAATGTCGTCCCAGTTCCCCGTGTCCAAGTTTTCCTGTTCAAGACAATTCCTTACATCCTGTATGTCCTTCATATAAAGAAATTTCCACGAACCATTCATCGATATCTCTTTTTTGGTTCCTTTTTCATCAAAGTAAAAATCGTGATCGGAATGAGGTTCTACAGTATTCACTTCGAAAACTTCTGGATCATTTATCCAATTTAAATTCATCTTTTTTCAATCCTAACTTTAATATTTTAATACTATAGGGCTGCATCTGCTGGATGGCCAAAGGCATGTTCAATTCTGATACACATGGAAAGACATGAAAAGGATCATCAATGGAGTTTTCTGCATCCAGGTCTGCGAATAGATCATATACCTCTCCATGGATGATATCCTCTGTTACATTCAATTCGAGTGATTTGTAATCCTTTGATGTATTGATGAGCTTCACGAACAGGTATTTTCTATCATTTGTAAGAGTACTGGATACCTGCAGGCTTTTATCCTCACATGTTACCGGAATATACTTGTCACCTGTCAATTCTGAAAACAGCTTCTGCACATAATAATTTGGCGTTCCAAAACATTTGGAATTACTGAACCAGATTAAATTTGGCTGCCATTGCTGATGACCTATTTTAGCCAGTAAGGGCGCATAACATGCCATGATAACATGATCAGAATTTCTCTCTAGCCCAGTCATAAACGCCCCTTCACTTAATGCAGATATCCAGTTGTTCCTTCTGTTTTCTATTATAGTATCTGTATGTGCCGCATACTCCCCGACCATTACCTTTGGCATTTTTCTGTCATAACTGTCATAGCGCTTCACATTGTCAAAAAACCAGGTCGGATCCTTATAGTAGTGCTCATCAACGACAGAGATTTTTTCACTATTTTCTTGGATCCACTGATAGGCTTGCCAAAAGTCATCCCCTTCTGACGTCCAACCTGCACTTGCTATTAGTTTTATATTTGGATATTTCTCTAGGATTCGTTTTTCAAAAATCTCATAACGATAAAAATAATCGTTTCCCCATTGCTCATTTCCAATTCCAATATACTCTAGCTGAAATGAGTCTTTATGTCCCATTTCGACTCGAATTTTTCCCCATTTACTATCCGCAGCTCCATTTGCAAATTCAATCAGATCTAATACATCTTCAATCCAATTTTCCAGTTCCGGGAAATCGACTAAAAGTCCTTCGTGCCACTGACAAGTCATACCAACATTGATAACAGGAATCGGTATTGCACCGATGTCTTCGCATAATAGAAAGTATTCGAAGAATCCCAATCCAAACGATTGGTAATAATCATTTGCAGTTACGCCATTTATCTGATACTCTTTTAGTTTCCATCGATTCCAGTTGATTTTTCTTACTTCTATGGAACCAATAGTATCCTTCCAATTATACATGTTAGAAATGCTTCGTCCCTCGACAACGCATCCGCCTGGAAAACGAACAAATTTCGGCGACAGCTCTTCAAGCATGACTGCCAGATCATTTCTTATTCCAGGTATTCTTCCCTTATAAGTATTGATAGGAAATAAGGAAATCCAGTCAATTTCCACTTCACCTTTTTCAACGAATAGGATTTCTAGAAACGCATGTTCTTCGTCATAACAGGATTCCAGCTCTATGCTTATAGACCTCCACTCCTTTTCCTCAACGCTAAGCATTTCCGTGACCGCATTTTTCTCATCCTGATCCATAATGCGTATCATTAATTTCGTCTTGCAGTTTGATCTTACTTTGCAAGTTAATCTATATGTTTCGTTTTTCTTTACTGCAAAACCTTCATTTCCAAATCCAGTATTACGAATTCCGGAACCTCTTTCTCCGATCAACTTTGCATAATGTTTTTGGATATTATTTTTGCCTTGATCACAGACGATACTAAAATTTATGTTATTGATTTCATTCCAGCACTTCTTTTGCATGTTTGATCCATTATCTGTATCAAAAAATTCAAATGATGAATTAGCAATTAGTTCCGCATAAAGTCCTCCATCAGCGGCATAATTAATATCTTCAAAAAAAATGCCGTATAAAAGCGGGCTTACAATATGTGATATGTTGTTTACATCAATTAATATCGAATCCACAATTCCTCCCTGGAATGCAAAGATTCCAATTTGATCTAGAAAAGCCGAAAGACCTGTTCTGCAGTATCTGTGAGATTTGTTCGGGCAGTTGTATTATCCATAGCTTCTTCTAACGTACTGATGCCTCGTACTATTGGAAAAAATGCGTCGATGCCCTTTTCATTACAGGCCGCAGCGTCTTTTGTTACCGATCCTGCAAATGCAATTACTTTGCATCCATGTTTCTTAGCCAGCTTTGCCACACCAACAGGTGCCTTTCCCATTGCTGTTTGAATATCCAGCCTGCCCTCACCTGTAACAATAATATCCATGCCATCTAGGTCTCGTTCAAATTGAATTACATCCAGAATCAAATTAATACCAGGTACTAACTTCGCATTCAGATAACTGATAAATGCAAAACCAAGACCACCAGCAGCACCAGCACCCTCTACTTCCGAAAAATCTCTTCCAAAACGCTCTGAAGTAACTTTGGCAAAATGTCTCATATCGTGATCGATCCGAGGCATTTCTTCGGTCTTGATTCCTTTTTGTTTTCCAAAAATATAGGTTGCTCCAGTTTCTCCATATAGCGGATTTGTCACATCGCATGCGATTTGAAAATTGCAGTGCTTTAGTTCTGGAAGCATATTTTCCATGCTAATAGAATGAATTTTTTCCAGAGCATTCGCTCCTTGTCCGGCATCTGTTCCTTCTTTTGTCAGAAATTTGATTCCCAGAGCTTTCAGCATTCCCGTACCACCATCATTTGTAGCACTGCCTCCAATTCCGATAATGAATTCTCTGCACCCTCTCACAATAGCATCCTTGATCATCTCCCCAACACCATATGTAGTTGCTATTCCAGGATTTTTTTTATGTGCCTCAACAAGTGTGATCCCTGCTGCTTGTGCCATTTCCATTACTGCTGTTTCTTTATCATTCAAAATACCATAGTAAGCTTGAACCGGAACCCCCATAGGTCCAGTGACTACCAGGTCTATTCTCTCTCCGCCAAGACCATCCGTCAGCGCATCCGTTGTTCCCTCTCCTCCGTCTGCCAGCGGTCTTACCAAGACTTTTGCCGTTGGATGTACTTTCAAAACACCCTCCTTTACAGCATTTCCAGCTTCCATTGAGGTCATACTTCCCTTGAATGAATCAATCAAAACAAAAACGTTCATATCCATCTCCTACTCGAAAATACAGGGTTATCCGAATTTTCTATTATTCAGTCGATTTTATAAAGAATCAGTAATCAGAAATATTATATTTCTTCATTTTTCTCCAGAGAGTCGCTGTACTTATTCCCATTGCGTCGGCCGTCTTTTGTCTACTTCCATTGTTCTCTATAAGAGCTTGCTTAATCTGTGTTGCTTCCGGTGATTCCATCAGGCACAAAGGCGATACTTTATGTTCTGTTAATGGAACAACTGGATATAATTCCACAATCAAACTTCTCACTAAGATCTCATCCACATTCCTTCTCGGTGCTGTTAACACCAGTCTCTCAAAAAATCCCTCTATTTGAAGCTCATTACCATCCCATATCGACTTTATAACTTCATCTAATCCGCCTTTTGTAAGGCTGATTCGCTTACCGTATTTTCGGTTATATTTTTTTAAGTGAGATATTACAAGTGAATGAATATCTTCCTTTCTCGCTCTTAGCGGTGGGATCCGGAGAGAAAATGTATTTAAAATATAATACAAATCTGCCCTAAATACTCCCTCATTCACTTTGATTCCAAGATCCTGACCAGCCGTAGCAATAATCCTGACATCAAATGCCGGTGTTTCTTCTATATCCGTCTTCATGAACATCCGATATCGCATCATGCGTAGTAATCGATACTGACATCTTGGGTAGAGACCATCGATATCACGGATTACAAGTGTTCCAAACTCTGCCTGTCTTAATGCTCCTGTATTCTCATTGTCTCCAAACAGAGTTCGAATTTGCTGATCTTCGTTCATTCCGTTGCAACTAAATGTGATAAAATGGCTGTTTTTTTGCTGGCCACTATTGTGGATTCCCTGAGCAAATAGATCCTTTTGCGTACCCGTCTCTCCATATATAATGACAGGACAATTCGTAAGTGCATACATACGAGCCAACTCAATGCAACTCTTCATCTCCTGACTTTTTGTTTCGATCTTTCTAAAATCAAAATCTGTTACATAACCGGAAAAAAAATTGTCCTGCAGACTATCTTTTTTGTCTTTCCTTGAAGTCTTAAGTTGGTTCATAATGATAATTGCACCGGTCACCTGACTATCAACCTCAATCGGTGCGATGGAGATCATATAATTCTCTTTTTCAATCACAATTGTAGAATTTAAACTATCTCTCTTAGACTCCAGAATCTTATCCAGATATTCTACTTCTATTTCAGGTATCACCTGCTCCAATGGTCTGCCGACCATATTTTTTTCAATTCGATTCAAGAAAAGCTCTGCGGTGTGATTGATCGTTACAATCACCTTATCCCTATTTACCCGCAGTATTCCACTGTAAATGGTATCCAAAACTGTGAGAAACTGTGCATGGTTTTCTTTTTCGATCTGTGATGTATATAATAGCTTCTTCGCCACCCGCAATGCTTCCCGAATGGAATCTTCTCTTGCATTTAAGAACATTGTCTGGATCTCATACTTTTCAGCTGTATTTACGACTCTTTCTCCGCCGATTATGATGTCTGCATTATGATTGACAGCAGTAAGCACCAGCTGCTCTATCATACTATAATCTTCCACATTATAGATTGTCATATCAATCTGAAAGATTTCATTCATATAACTTGTATCCGGAAACATACTGCTGTGCCCAATAAATACTATCTTTGGCACTTCTTTATGAATCAGCTTTTTCGCCTGTTGGATCAGTAACCCAAGCTCTTGCCCCGTCAAAGTTATTTCGACCAGCGGAATTTTTGTGTATTCACGGATCAATGCTGCCTGCAATCCCCGCGCAACAATAACAGATGCCCCTTGTTCTATTCCTCTTCTGGCAGCCTGAACTGAATCTGAGGTCTGTATCACTTCTACTTCACAGGATTCCATTCCCTCTTCTTCAATAATCTTGTTCGAATACTGCTCCATAATATGATTCGGCACCAACACCTTGATTTTAGCCATTTCGACCTCCTGCAGCATTATTGCGTATATTCTTCTCAGATTCAGTATAATTGCAAAAAAACAGTCTTGCAACATAAAGTCTGCCAGACTGTTAATGCTAACTAATCAGGAAATCAGCTCCATATCCACTAATACTTTTCTTAGTTTCTCTTTTTCCTCAGGCTTTAGTTCGGCAATAGGTTCGAGACATTTCCCTACATGTATTCCCTGCAGCTCAAGTCCTTCTTTGATGACCGCTGGAAAAGTACCCATCCCAGCAGCTATTCTCAGAGGTGCAAGTCTGAATTGTGCATCCAGTGATTCTTTCAGTTCTCCTGCAACATATTTGTCATAGATATCAACACATATTTTTGGAGCTACATTTGCACAACTGGCAATTGCTCCAGAAGCCCCGTAACACAAAGCTGCATGAATCAGCGTATCTCTTCCCATCAGCACATGGAAATTGTCATTATCCCTGGTCAGGCGAATATATTCAGCGGTATTGGTCATATCACCTGTACTATCTTTTATTCCGATTATATTATCGATCTTAGACAATCTTGCAGCTGTCACAGGCTCGATGGTAACATTCGTCTTTGGCTTATTATTGTACATGATAATAGGCAAATAGGTACTATCAGCGACTGTTTTAAAAAATGCAAATAACTCATCCTGGGTCTGTGAAATGAACATGGGTGTCAGAACAGAGACAGCATCTACACCAACTTCTTCACATATTTTCAGCAAGCGAACCACTCCTCTCGTAGTAATATGGCTTGCTCCACCGTAAATAGCTACTCTGCCAGCCGCCTGTTCTTTCACTGTCATAAGTACTTCTTTGTATTCTTCATCAGAAACTGCATAGAATTCACCTGTAGTTCCCATTGGAAATAGACCATGTACTCCATTGCCAATTAGAAATTCTACCATTTCTCTTAATTTATCAAAATCTACTTTTCCATTCTCTGTAAATGGTGTAACGATCGGAGGTATGATACCTCTGGGTACGAACTTGCTCATAATACATCCCCCTGCTATTTTTCTTTTACGATACTTGTTCCAGAAATTTTTTCGTAGTATTTTACTATCGCATCGTGGTCATCCTTCTCACACTGCTCTGATTTTAAGAACTGCATTACTTCCATCATCTGTGCAGTCAAAGGTACAGGGGCGCTGATTGCATGTGCTGCATTTAAAGCATTATTTAGATCCTTGATATGAAGTTCGATCCGAAAACCAGGTTTGTAATTTCCATCGATCATCATGGGGGCTTTTGCATCCATTACTGTAGATCCAGCAAGGCCGCCACGAATTGCCTGGTACACCAGTTCTGGATCTGTTCCTGCCTTTTTCGCAAAGGTCAGTGCTTCTGCCACAGCTGCAATATTTACTGCAACTACGATCTGATTTGCAAGCTTTGCTACATTTCCTGAGCCAAGTTCTCCGACATAAACGACTGAGCCTGCCATAACCATAAGCATATCATAATATTGATCAAAGATTTCTTTTTTACCACCTACCATGACAGACAATGTTCCCTCTATCGCTTTTGGCTCTCCACCTGATACAGGTGCATCCAGCATCTCTACGCCGATCTTTGCCAGGTCTGCCCCAATACTTCTGCTTTCAACTGGATCGATTGAACTCATATCGATCAATACTGTTCCCGGCTTCACTGTCTCTGCGATTCCGCCTTCGCCAAAAACCGCTGCACGTACATGTGGTGAATTTGGAACCATTGTAATGATCGTATCTACCTGAGAAGCAACTTCTGCTCCACTTTTTGCAGAAACAGCGCCTAAAGATACCAGTTCATCTACGGCAGTCTGGTTAAAATCGAATACCACTAATTCATGTCCTGCTTTTACCAGATTCTTGCTCATTGGCTTTCCCATGATTCCAAGTCCTATAAATCCTAGTTTCATTTTATTCCTCCTAAATTTGACGCATCATATTGCTTTCATGATTGGTTTTCTTCAATTATAGAAAGAAATAGAGAAGTTTTCTATTGACAAATCATATTAAAAGTTCATTTTTTTTTGTTTATATGTTAAATCTATCATATTTATTTCATTTTTACTGCATTTTTGTCGAACAATCCGGTTTGTCAGCATTTACTCATGATAAAAATAGCGAATCCCTTTTAACAATCCATCCCTTTCCAATCTCTGGAAATCCATTTTCACTGGCAGTCCAGGTTCATCCGGCAAATAAAACCTTCCTTCTCTCATTTCTGAGACGAGACTGAAGTAGGGAACCAACACTTCATTCAAAGGCTGGTGATATTCAATGAGCTCCTCTTCTGAATACAATGTTCCAAGAACCGCCGTTTGAAATGGGAATCCTCCTGTGGAGACCATGCAATTATTCTGGTGTGCATATTCTCGAACATGCATAATTTCCGACAGACTGCATAGTCTTGCAGGCTGCAAATGATCGACACCATGTTCCACATATGCCACATGAGTGTGATAGCTGCGTACCGATTCACCCATTGCAATCTGCATTGTAATCCTCGATTGATTCATGTTATCCCTTAGAGACCAAAGCGCGTCCATATCATATGCATGTACCGGTTCTTCCAGCCAGGCAACACTATAATCCTTCGCTTCAGACACAAAATGAAATGCCGTATCAGCATCCCACGCCTGATTTGCGTCGACTGCAATTTCCATGCCATCCCCCAGTGCTCTCCTGACTTTCTCAAGCCTTCGGATATCGCCACATATTTTCGTGCCGTACCCTCCAACTTTAAATTTAGTCGTGGTATAACCCTCTTCCTTAAATCTCAGGAGTTCTTCAATCAGTGTCTCATCATCGTCTAATACAGATCCACCGCCTTTATAAACCCTCGCCCAGTCTCTTTTTGCTCCAAGAAATCTATGAAGTGGCTTTTTGGCTCGTAGAGCCAGTAGATCCAGCAAGATCCAGTCCAAACTGCACAATTCTGCAACATGGGGGCTCTGGTACCCAAAATTGCGTATTTCCCACCAAAAGTAGTTGATCCATTCCCCATTACTCTTACCTTCCTCCTTTAATAATCGCGGCAGAAAAAAATCGACAAAAAGCTGCGACGCCGGTCCTTGCCCACAGTTTCCATCCTGATCATACAGTTTTAACCAGCCGTTGAAAAATGAGGCTTTTCGAATGCCTCCTGTTCCGTCTTTAAAGGGTTTTGGCAAAGGAATGGGCGCAATATCATAATATACAGCCTTTTTTATCCTTATCACTTCGTTATGCGAAAAAATATTATTCATTGCTATTCTCCTTTTACAAAATAGTGTTGAAACTCCTGATTGATCAGTTTCACTAATTTATCTGCTGAATGCGGCAAATTACGATCTGGGTGGCATGATAGGATCAAATAAAACATCTGCCCCGGCTCAAAGAAACGGATCCTTTCCATCCCCTTTCCTTCAAGGAGATCTAATGGCAATATCGTACTGGCCATTCTTTCAGAGACAAGGTGGCACAGAACATTTATCCTGGCCTCACAAACGATATCTGCCGGGGAATCAAATATCTCTGAAAAAATCCTTATTTGTTCTTTGCGGAGAGAACTGTTTCTCTGACAAAGCATAATTGGATGCGGAGCATGACTTCTATTCATAGGCATCGTGCTTTTATCACCTTCCTGCACGACCTGATCCCCCACACAATAGACGAGTTCCGTCGTTGCTAAGGAATGACATGTCAGCACTGGATGTTTCTGTGAACAGGAAAAATAGATCCCCAGATCTCCAGATGCATTTTGAAGAGCCTCTTCGATATCGTTTCTATCAGATTCTCTAATTACAAGATTGACTTCAGGAAACATTTGCTTGAATTTCGGTTCGATTTCTGCCTTAATAAAATCACCTAAGCCAAATTCACAGGCCAGATAGATGCCTCCTCCATGGCCGACACGATAGGAATGCAGATGCTCCTCCATCTCTTTATGGATCTGAAGAATATTACGAGAGGAATTCACAAATACCTTTCCAGCATTTGTCGGAAGCAGTCGATTATGAACTCTTGAAAAAAGCTGTGTGCTTAATTTATGTTCGATGCTTCGAAGATGCCGCGATAATGCAGGTTGCGTCATATAAAATTTTTCAGCTGCCCGTGTCAAACTTTTTTCATCTACAATCGCAATGAAATAGGGCAAAAGATCCATATTCAAATTTATCATCGATGTTGAGCGGTGAGACGAACGGCTCGTTCCTGTTACTATATTCTGACTAGGTCCAAGCATCACATCTGACTCTTTGTCTGCACACCTGACCAGCTCATCTACAGTGCCAGACTGTATTGCAGAATAACGACTGTCTGACAGACGCTCCCTGCTTAAGAGACCTGCCAGATATTTTTCAGGCTCAGTCAGTGTATGTCCAAGGGGATACCGGATATGAAGCGTTTGATGAACCGGTGGATTCAAAGGTTTGTATACCAGTTCTTTTCTGGGGAAAACATGTGCCTGGGATACAAGCCCAGCTCCTACCGCATGATGAAGCATGGAATCCACTAACATAACATCATTTGATTCAAAAACTATCACAGGATTAAATCCAGCCTGTTCAAATAGCTTTTCAGCTAAGATCCGTATGCTGTGCCGTTCCCCCTGCAGAACAAAAGGGGTATCTGCCAGATCTGCCAGCTTTATAGATTCTAAGCCGGCTAAGGGGTGAGAGACCGGAAGAGAAACCAACAATTCCTCATATGCAATGGGAATATCAGTGACTTTGTCCGATGATACTCCAGATCCTATTGCAATGTCGATCTGGCCTCGTGCAATTGCGGCTGCCTGTTCACTGGCATAGAGCTCGGTCAACGACAGGGACACCTCTGGGAATCGTCGAGAAAAAGCATTGTAGATTCTGCTATATATAATTGCGCCTCTATTAGGTGCTGTGGCTAGTCTTATTTTAAGATGATCTCTGTCTGTTAAAGCTCGAATGGTCTGCTGCATTCTCGTTTGCTCCGCCAGTATCTTCTGTACGCATTCCAGAATATATTCTCCTATCGCTGTTGGTGTTAATTGGTTGCGATACCTTAAAAATACCGGAAATCCTATACTTTCCTCAAATGCTGACAAAAATTTACTGAGAGCTGGCTGAGATATTCCCAGAACCTTACTTGCTTTTGACAGATTGCTTTGTTCAACGATTGTAATCAGATAATATAACTGCTGAGTCGTCATAAAAGATCCTCCGAATTGTTTGTAGTGAACGGAACCCATCCATAGTTACAATAGGTATAACCAAACTGGTATGAAATGTATAATCTTTTCCGTCTTGTAAAGAAAGTTTCGACTAATATATAATTACAAATATAACAATGATTTTCATCAATCACAATATGTAATTGGTAAAATGTAACAATTTATTGGTAAAAGGAGAAGGGAAGGTACCATGAAAAAGAGAGTTAATCGAATTTTAGCAACAGGTCTAGTGGCAGCAATGGTTATGACAATGGCTGCATGTGGCAGCTCAAGCGAATCGACACAATCATCTTCATCAGAAAGCACCTCAAGTGAAGCATCCTCATCGACTTCAGAAAGCTCATCCTCGGAGACTACTGTTTCAACGGATGATATCGGATTTCCGATGGATGAAACAATTACACTTGTCGTACCCGGGAAAGCTGGTGGTGGATCTGACCTTGGAATCCGATATTACAGTGAAGGTCTGAATCGTATCTACGGATTAAAAACAACCGTGACCAATTATGACAGTAATACCGTTGGGCATCAGACGGTTGCAACCTCAAAGCCTGATGGAACAACACTTACCGTAGCTACCTCTGCTCTTAATATTCAATATATTACAGGAAATGCGGAGGTGAATCCTTTAACGGACTTTACGCTGATCGCTTGTTTGCAGGATAACGGCTTTTCCACCCTTGCAGTTCCATCCGATGCGCCATATGACGATTTTGCCGGCTTTGTGGAGTACGCCAAAGCTCATCCCGGCGAACTCAATGTAGGTATGCCTGCAGCAGGTGCAAACACGATACTATTTGGTGTTCTGTCTGAAGCGACCGGAATACAGCTTAATTCTGTGGAATGTGCCTCAGAGTCTGATCGCCTAACAAACCTTGCTGGTGGATTTATTGATATTGGTGTTGTAGGCGTCGGGAATGCTGTAGAGTATGAAAAAGCAGGCAAATTGAAGGTAATTGGAACTGTTTCGAGTGATGGCACAACAATCTCAGAGTATCCTGAAGAGCTCCCTGATAACTTTAAAACACTGCAGGAGCAGGGATTCGCAGATTGTTACCTGCTTGTATATCACTATCTACTCGGACCGGCAGGCATGGATGAGACCATGGTCAAAAATATGAACGCTGCAATGCAGGCTGTTTGTGAAGATTCATCTGTAAGTGCAGGCATAGCAAGTATTGGAAACATCCCTGGCTGGCATGATCTTGAGGAATCAAAGCTGATCCAAGAAGAAGAATATGCGCAGGATGTCGAAATCGCAAAGAACTTAGGATTGTTTGTCCAGGAATAGGATTCGTTTACACTTTTTATCGTATTTTAATATCCTGGGAGATGAAATCTCCCGGGATATCTTATCAAGAGGAGGTTTAGTGTGAAAGAAAGTAGAGGACAGCCAATAAATGGCGCACTTAATCAAGCTGTCAATAATGACAACTTTTGAAAGAGTAAATTATTAATGATAATTACGAAGCTATTGGTTCTTGCGGTGGTGTATATAAACCTTCACGTTCCAGTAACTTCATAGCTTGTTTGATAGCCTTAGCCTTTTGTTTCTCAACAAGAGCTTCTGGCATATCAATTTTGTATAAATCGCTTGGATTCCACTCTTCACCAGTAG
>JBKECO010000023.1:0-4545 GCA_047974745.1 Lachnospiraceae bacterium | reverse complement strand
GCACTAATTCTTCCATCACTTGGCATGATGTGTATTACGGTTGCAGTAAGTATACTGATGAGGCGCGGCCTATTTATCATGATTTCTGTTGCAGGAACGGGAATTACAATGATTACTTCGACTATAAAATACATCACTGATAAAAAGGAATACAAAGAGGAAAAGAAACTCCGAAACGTGACGTATCGGAAATATCTTCTAAAAAAAAGAAAGGAGATATATGAAGCTTATAAAAAGGAACATGATGTCTGCTGGTATCTGAATCCGAATTTAGAAGAGATCGAAAATATGATACATTCCTATAGCGAAAGAATCTACGAAAGACGTGTCCAGGATGATGATTTTCTTGCAGTAGCTGTTGGAAGTGCAGATATGCCCTGTTCTTTTCGCATAAAAATGCCGACCGAAGAGATCGAAAGTAGAAAAGATGAACTTTGGGAGGAAGCTACGCAGATCAAACGAGAGTTTTCCAAGATGACGCAACCAGTTGTGATAGATCTTAAAAAGGCACATCTGGGTCTTGTAGGCGAAAAAAAAGTAATTCACGAGCAGTTGAAACGCATTTTGGCACAAATCACGTTTTTCCACAGTTACCATGATGTTGAAATCGTATGTATCTACAATAAAATGTACGAGGATGATTTTAATTGGATGCGTTGGTATCCACACTTTCGCATTCATGCAATCAATGCAATTGCTACCATCAACTCAGAAAGAAAGCGCGATCAGATTTTGGGAAGCTTGCATCAGATTTTACGGGAACGAAAACTGAAAGTTGAAGAAAGCAAAAAAGAAAGTATATTCCTCCCACATTTTATTTTTGTGATTGATGAACCAAAACTGATCCTGAATCATTCCATTATGGAATATCTGGCTCAAAGTGGGGAAGAACTGGGATTTTCTATCATATATACCACAGGGATGCGAGCGAATCTGCCAGAAAATATCGAGACAATTTTTGTTTTGAATAATTCAGAGCAGGCAACTCTTTTAATAGAAGAACGGGAAGAAAAAAATCTATCACTTACCATTTCAAATACAAAGGGACTGGATCTGGAATGGATGGCAAGAGATCTTGGAACTCTGGAACATTTGCAAGGAATTAGTGCACAAATACCAGAGAGTATGACTTTTTTCGAAATGTATGAGATAGAACATCCAGAACAAATCGATGCAGAGACAAGATGGAATCAGAACCGATCAGCAAAATCAATGGCAGTTCCATTAGGTGCACGTGCAAAAGAGGATCTTGTATATCTGAACCTTCATGAAAAGGCACACGGTCCTCATGGTCTTGTTGCAGGGACGACAGGCTCCGGGAAATCTGAAATTATTCAGACCTACATATTATCACTTTCTGTGAATTTCCATCCTCATGAAGTCGCATTCCTGTTGATCGATTATAAAGGTGGTGGAATGGCTGGCCTTTTCAAAAAACTGCCACATCTACTGGGGACGATCACGAATCTCGATGGTGCGCAGAGTATGCGTGCAATGGCATCTATAAAAAGTGAACTGGCTAGACGCCAGAGGATTTTTAGCAGCCATGATGTGAACCATATCAACCAGTATCAAAAACTGTTTCATCAAGGTAGTGCTGAGGAGCCACTGCCACATCTTTTTATTATCAGTGATGAATTTGCAGAGCTAAAAAAGGAGCAGCCCGAGTTTATGAGCGAACTGGTATCTGCAGCCAGAATAGGTAGGAGTCTGGGGGTGCACTTAATCCTGGCAACACAGAAACCATCTGGCGTAGTAGATGACCAGATTTGGACGAATTCAAAGTTTCGTCTGGCGCTTATGGTACAGAATGAATCTGACAGTAAAGAGATCTTAAAAACACCAGATGCCGCAAATATTAGTACACCCGGACGTGCATATCTGCAAGTGGGAAATAATGAGATATATGAGTTGTTCCAGTCTGCCTGGAGTGGTGCAACTTATCAGATGGAGGGAGAGAAGGAACAAGCTGATGACCGGGTGTATTTGGTAAATGATCTTGGGCAGGGAGAACTGGTAAATCAGGAGTTGGATGAAGATAGTGAAAATTCAGGATTGGTGATCACACAACTTGATGCAATCGTCTCATATCTGCATAGGGTTAATACACAATTGAAGCTAGTCAAAGTAAAAGCACCATGGCTGCCACCTCTTGGGGAAAATTTACTCAGCCCACAAGAACTAATGAGAGCAGGGGAACAACCAACCGCAGATCTGTTAGTAACAATCGGTCTTTTGGATATTCCAGAAGAGCAAAAGCAGTGTAGTTATAATATTGATCTTGCTAAGGATGGAAATCTGCTATATGTTGCATCTCCAGGTTTTGGGAAAACTGTATTTCTTACAACGGTACTTCTCTCAATTGCAATGAAAAACTGTGTAGACAGTGTAAACTTCTACATCTTGGACTTTGGGAACAGTGGACTGATACCACTCAGGCAGTTGTCACACACAGCGGATTATATTGCATTTGACGATACAGAGCGGATGCAGAAACTACAGTCGATTCTATCCATAGAAATGAAAGAGAGAAAAAAATTGCTAGCGGATCGCATGGTGCAGAATTTTAAAGTATATAACAGTGTTTCGGAAACCCCAATGAAGGCAATCGTTCTAGCAATTGACAATTTCGATGCTGCAAAGGAACTGGGATACAATGCTGAAGAATTTTTCATGAAACTTTCAAGAGATGGATCAGGTCTTGGGATCTACCTAGTTGCAACAGCGACCAGAAGCGGTGCTATGAAATATTCCACTTACAATAACTTTAAAAATAAAATTGCAGGTTTTATGTTCGATGACAACGATGTTTCACTGGTTGTTGGAAGGAGTACCTACAAACCCTCGGAAATAAAGGGTAGGGCGCTTGTAAAAATGGAGGGTGTGATCAGTGTCCTACAAATATTTCAAATGGCAAAGGGTGTAACAGAAGTCGAATATAACCAAGGGATCGAGGAAAAGATAATAGAAATCAATCAAAGCTATCCAGGAAAAAAAGCACCACGGATTCCAGTTCTTCCAGAGCATCTTACCTCCAGCACATTGTTTGAATATGAGCAGATGCCCGCAGCAATCTATCTTGGACTGGAAACAGAATCTGTGAAGTGCACTGGGTTTGATCGAGATATGAGCCCATTCGTAATTTTAGGAGAGTCATCAAGAGGCAAGACGAATGCTGTCAGAATAATTCTAGAACAGATCTCTGGAAGTGGAAAGATATATCTGTTCGATTCTGCAGCGATGGAACTATATGCATATAAAGATGCAGAGGGTATAACCTATGTGGAAAGTGCTGCGGAAATAGAGCATTTTATGTCTGCCCTTACAGAAGAAATTGGAACCAGAAATAAAAGAATCATGGAGATGTTGAATACAGATCCAGGCAGACATCCAAGAGAAATTGGAAAAGAACTGCCTCCGCTGTATATCATTGCTGATGACTGGGATCAGTTTGTAGAAAAGACAAAAGTGAATACTGTGCAGATAGCTTCATTGCTTGCAGCCTGCAAGGGTGTCGGAATCAGTGTGATACTAAGTGCTCATTCGGGGAAAATGAAAGGATTTGATGAGGTGACAAAGTATGCCAAGAGTGCTACAGACGGGCTTTTAATTGGCACACAGGGAACAACGGGGATGTTCGGACTTTCTACCATCAAAGAGCTTCCACAGCCAAAAGACGGACTTTTGTTTCATAATGGTGGATATATAAGAATTAGGGTTGCAGCTGCAGTCAAGAATGAAAGGAGTGATGTATAGGATGGAGAAAATCGAAAAAATGATAACGCTTGGATCGATCGTGATCTTAAAAGGTGGAGTAAAAAAAGTATTGATCATAGGACGAGGAGTTGCTACGAATACGATGCAAAAATTAACTTATTATGACTATGTTGGCTGCACTTATCCAGAGGGGATTCTGGGAGACACGGTACTTTATATCAACCAGGATAATATAGATGAAATCGTGTTTGAAGGATATACAGACGAAGACAATGAAAGAATGGAAAAGAATATAATAGAGCATAAAAAGCGACTGACTGAAAGATAATTTTGACAGAAATATAAAAGGGAGGAAAAATGTCATATATATATCAGGGGCAGATAGATGCTTGCAATAGTGCAATCAGCCAGAACAATGCAAAAATAGTTGAAAATCAGAAAGAAATTGCGATTTTAAAAGAAAAAATTGAGCGGCTGAAGGATGCAAAATCTAATATGAAAGATTTGAGATCAAATGTACTAGAACATAGAAATGCAGTGGAAAGAGCACATAAAGAAACCGCAGAATGGAAAGGTACAAACCAGGAATCCTTCCAAGAATATGTGGAAAACATGCTTATCACTGGATACAGTCTGTACAGGAGTAACTTGAGTATGACATTAGATCAGATTAAAGGCGAGATCAGTCGTTTGACATCTGAAAGACTTGAATTAGAAGCTAGCAATGTGTTACTGAGGCTAGATACAGGTAACTTGCTTGGAACTATAGGACACCTGATGTCACTCGGGTAGGATTGGAGGGAGAATATGCAAGTCATATCGATTCAT
>JBKECO010000033.1:0-29028 GCA_047974745.1 Lachnospiraceae bacterium | reverse complement strand
TCTCTGATTTGAATCATGCAGTCCGATATATCAAAGTCTTCAAGCCAGAGGGAGAGTGCTTCTCCTATCTTCATGCCTGTTTCAAAAAGAAGATACAGCAGAAAATAGTCTCTGACATTTGTACACGCTTTAAGAAGTGTTTCTGCATCCTTTTTTGAGATTGTTTTTATCACCTGCTTGGGCACTGGCATCTTCAATACATGTGTCTTTACTGGTTTTGATGGTGCAATTCCGTGAAGAAAGCTTCTATAGTTTCTGGTTGGTTTCTGAATAAACTTTACTAACTTTTCTGACAGATGGTTCTCCATACCTTCATGCATCAGCAGATAATCATAGAAAGCGATTACTGTATCTACATTCGCATTGATTGTCTGTGCCTTATGCATCGGCTCCAGTCGGAGTGGAATGATTCTTTTCCCAATATCAGGATTTTTCAACCATCCTATAAATCTTGCAAGGTCATCTACCGTTGCATGTTCATAATCCTTGTTGCCTTCCTTTAAGAAAGAAAAATAATGTTTCAGATGGATACAGTGCATTCTCAAAGTATTTCTTGCATATCCTGCATTGTCTTTAAATCTTAGATACTGCAACACAGGTTCTACCGGTGCTCCTGTTTCATCTGCCAAATAATATCTGGTCTTATTGTCTGTGGTTGTTACTTCAATGACTTTCATTGTTCATGCTCCTTTCATTTTGCATGAACAATCATATCATCTGTTCGAGTACTATAAGTACAATGAGTACAGACCACGAGTTATAAGTGTACTCCAACAAGATATATCCCTGTTCAAGTACTATGAGTACTATAAATTAAGACCACGAGTTATCAAAATTTTTCGTAAAAGCCTTAGAGAATCAGCTTTATGGTAATGTACGGTACTTTGCACAAGCTGCAGGCACTCTGCGATTTCCTCTTCGGTCATATCTAGGAAATAAAGCATGAGAATAATTCTGCGCTTTTTCTCTGGCAATTTCTTCAATGCCGCACTGATATCAGCATCATTTATCGGAACATTCATACCCAGTACCTGAAAGCTCTCTTTTTCAAGAAAATCATCATATGTACACAACTGATTCCATTCATCCGGTATAAGTTCTGAAAAGGTTACTTCTCGTTCACGAAGCCTTTTCATTTCATCCAGATAATTCAGTGCTTCACCATGCAGTACCTTAATGCAATAGGTACAAAATTTCTTCCGCACAATCTCTTTTTGTTGTAGAGTTAATTTCAAGGGGATCACCTCCCCTCTGCATGAATGCCATAGTAAGAAATGCCTGTTCCTCCCTTTCATAGCGAGGACAGGCAAAATGTTCAAAATAATCGAAGTGATAAGTAAATTTTTAAAATCTTTTTTCCTGCAACTATATTGACTCCCCTCCCCCATATTGCTGATGACAGGTACTGAGGAGATACAGCTTTAATACTCTTCAGGAGAATTGTCTAATATTAGATAAAAAGCCAGGGAGCTTATCAGGCTTCCTAGCAGTGTTGTAAAAACATAATAATAATAATTGTATATAAATGTCTGTTTTAAACGTACATTCACATGTATATCTGAGCAAAAACCTCAATTCCAGTTATATCTCATTATTACAATGTGCAATCCTCATGACCACAAAATGCATCAACTGGAGAAACTCCTTTAAACTCACTTCTTCCCAACATCTTATCCATCACGGCATCCAATGTCTCCTCATTACCTGTATACGCATTGATATAAGCATGAGCCATCGGTATATCCAGCAAGTGATATGGATTTGCTGTACTTACCACTACCAACGGCATCTCACCTGCATACCAGGGAATATCGTTCCCAAGACCAGACATAACTTTCCAATTAACTCTAACAGTTGTAGCATTCGATACAGTCTCCATATTGAGGACAATAAGACACATATCATACTGACTTACAAACTCATCAGTACTCGCCATAATCTCTTTCATAACTTTTAAGATCGTTGGGGTTGGAATACCTTTCAGCAGCAACTCCTGATTAATCTCCATCTTCCGTTTTCTAAGCGTAACGTGGAATCCTTCAGCTTCCAATCGTTTTTTAATTGATCTAGCAAATGCAGAATTATTTGATACATAGTTTTCAATAACATTTAAATAAATACGCTTTGTTTTAACCGGGTCTAAAGGCAAGATATGTCGGTTGTCCTTCACCAAAGTCACCGCTTTATCAGCGCATTCTTTTGTCCACTCTTTTGTCTGAGGTTTATTGATAATATGAAACGGATCTGCACTTGGTACTATACTGCCTTCCTGATGCTTGATATGTAGGTTCATTGATGCCTTCAAAGCCAGGATTCTAATGACTGCCTCATCCACTCTTTCCATAGAGACAAGGCCTTCTTGAATCCCTCGCTTCATATAATTAAAATCTTCATCAATATTTCGGTTAAACAATATCATGTCAGCGCCACACTCAATCGAACGCGGAACTGCTTGCCTTCTTGGCATTGACTGCATATAGCCAACCATCAGCGTTGAGTCTGTTACTACCACCCCATTGAAGCCTAAACGCCCTCTCAATAAACCTGTCAATAGCGGTTTAGATTGTGATGCAGGCAAAAATGACTCCTCTTTAGAAATATCTTCCTCCATTGCGATTGCCATTTCTGGCTGAGCAATATGCCCAACCATAACCGTTTGGGCTCCTTCATCAATTAGCGTCCGATACACTTTACCATAAGACTTCATCCACTCTTCGTAAGATAGATCATTGACAGAAATCAGCAAATGCTGATCTCTTTCATCACATCCATCTCCCGGAAAATGTTTTATGGTTGGCACTACTCCCTCTTCACTGGCACCTTTAATGTATGCTCTTGCCATTTCAATAACTTTGTCCGGATCATCACTGAATGCTCTAATGTTGGTAATCGGATTCCGAAAGTTTTTATCAATATCCACAATGGGAGCATACCCCCAATTCACCCCAACAGAAGCCGCTTCCTGACAGCTGACTTTTCCAAGCCGATACCCAGTTTCAATATCATTTGTCGCAGTGCACCCCATTGGCATAGAAAATAAGGTTCCCTCACTAACGGCACCAGAACCTCCATTTTCCAAATTCGCAGAAATCAGTACAGGATACTTACTTGAAGTCTGTAGATGTCTAATTTTCGCCTGAAGCCCCTTAACAGGAAACGGGCGTATCATTAAACTTCCAATTTTTAAATCCTGCGTGTAGTGACGCACCGTCTTCTTATTAAACATTGAAATACTTGGGCAGAAAAGCTGACCTACTTTTTCATCTAATGTCATACCAGCAAACGTATTCTCCACCCACTCTATTTGTTCATCACCTAAATTAAATGGTTTTTCTTTTAACTTAATTGTCATCTTTCTCCCTCTCTATTAAGAAGCTTCCTATTAATCAAGAATATTTAATAAATCTCCAAAGCTCTTCAAATCATAATCTGCTTTCTTTAAATGTATTGCTGGTCCTATTGCTGCTGTTTTCATTTGAGCTGCAATCCCTGCTTCGATTCCTGCATCTGCATCCTCTACGATCAAACAATTCTTTGGCTCAATTTCAAGATATTCGGCTGCCTTTAAAAAAACTTCTGGATCTGGCTTGGATTTTTTTATATTATTTCCATCAGAGATTGCATCAAAAGCATCCAGCATCTTAACCTGATTTAAAATAAGTTTTGAATTCTTACTGGATGATCCAACTGCAACCTTATACCCTCTTGCCTTGATCGCAGTCAACGTATCCCTGACTTCAGATGTAACATCAGCAGGAGTCATTTTCAAAAGCAGTTCCTTGTATACCCTATTTTTCTTTTCGGCTAAAACTGCTTTCTCAGCAGTAGTAAGTTTATTGCCTGAGTATTTCTCCAAAATGATTTCCACGCCTTAAAATGAAATTGATCAGTATGGACAAGTACCCCATCTAAATCAAAAATAATTGCATGGCATTTTCGTCTCAATTCAGTCATTTATATTTTCTCCATTCATTGCTGCCGCCATTATCTGCAGCACCTGCTCAATTTCTTCCTGAGTATAGGCCGCTTTCATCTTATCTTCCATAAAGGAACGCATCATTTCAGCCATATCCAATGGTTGGGAATCTTCCGGAAGAACAGCCTCTGCTTTTCCCGCCTCTTCATCATCACTACTCCGAGACACATTCTCATATTTCTGAGCTAATTCCAGCATCTTCTGTGCAATCATTTCCAGCGCATCCTGTCCATGAATAGTCGCATCCTCCCACGGCATCGGTTTTAACAGATTAAGTCCATTTACCGAAAGATAATGCTTCGCCCTTTTCGAAAAATCCGCCCAGTCACGTTCATGGGTCCACCCGCATTCCGCTACTGCCAGTAATCTCGGATACATCATCTTTTCAATGTCTTTATTTTCTGGCGTCCATTCCGTCCACATAGGTGCCTCTATTCCCAGAACATTTTCCATTGGAACTTTTGTTCCTTTTATCTCCGGTTCATAAAGTAATGTAGCCCTTAGTGGAATCTCTGCATAAGAGTAGTCACAATAGAACTGATTCATTGAAGAAAGCAGCACCTTTCTCCCCTTTTCTAACTCGGGTGTTACATAGCTCGGCCCTGGTGCCATTTCAATCCAGTACTGAATGACCGCCTTTTCATCCAAATTTCCTGCAATAGCCGACTCGTTCCACACAATCGGCGTTTTACCATTTTTCTTTATATGTTCAATTACCTTGCCTGAAAAATATGTCTGAAGTTGCTCATAACTTTTAAGTCCTTTTTCTTCCATGACTTTATTGCAGGCCGGGCAGCTCTTCCAAGCTGTTTTCGGTGCTTCATCTCCCCCTAAATGAATATAGCTGGAAGGAAACAATTCACAAACCTCATCTAATAACTGATATAAAAATTCAAATACAGCCTCATTCCCTGAACAAAAAATACGCTCATGAATGCCAAATGTATTTTTTACCATCATCGGCTTCCCTGTACAGGTAAACTCCGGAAATGCTGCCAATATTGCACTGCTATGCCCTGGCATGCTAATTTCCGGTATCACTTCCACCTGACGTGCTTTTGCAAAAGATACCACATCACGAATTTCTTCTTTTGTATAGTAACCTCCGTATGAATCTCCTGCCTCTGCCAACCCATTGAGTACCTTTTGATCCGCCGCTGCAAGATTTCGATAAGAACTGATCTTGTTAAGTTCCGGAAAACGAGTGCTTTCAATACGAAATCCTTGGTCTTCACTCAGCTTCCAGTGAAATTGATTCATTTTCAACAAAGCGCTTTGCTCTATGATTTTTTTCACTTCATCAGCCATAAAGAAGTGGCGGCAGACATCCAGCATCACACCTCTTCGTTCCATCCGTGGCTTATCACTGATTGTACAGTTCTTAACTTTTCCCTGCCCCATTGCTGCCATCTGGTATAGTGTCGTGAGCCCATAATAATACCCTTTTTCACCACTGGCATATATTATAATTTTTTCATCCTTAATCAGTAGTCGGTACGCTTCCTCTTCCATAGCTTCTTCCTGGTAAGAGATAATACTCCCACTGTCTGAACTGATCTTGTAATTCCCAAGCTGCTGCATACGCTCTGCAAACACCTGGTTTGCTCCTTGAAATCCTCGATCCATGCCAAACTGTCTCGGTAATATAAACTCGCCTTGCCCGTCCTCAAATAATCCATTAATTGCTGGTAAAAATCCCATACTTCCTCCTTTTTTTGCAACTGGCTTATATATAATCGAAACCGGAGAGTAGCATACTCTCCGGTTTCGCCGGCATATACCGCCATCACTTTACTAAATTCATCTTATATACATGTTATTGTTGGCCTACCACCGGTTCAGCCGTTAACTTCTTTCTACGTTCTGCTAAATCCGCATTTATCTGCGGCTTCATTTTATCTAATTTATAAAACTTCAAAACAAATGCTGCTATTAAGAAAAATGCCATCGGAACTAATGAGTAACAAGCACGTATCATTAAGATTGCTGAATCCGGCTGTGTTGCCTGGGTACCATCAAAACCCGACATGGTTAGCAATACACCCGTCAGGAAAGTACCAAACGCTGTCCCAATCTTATTTGCAAACCCCACAATACTTGCCAGCGTACCTTCCATACGCGCGCGTCCCTCCCATTCGTTGTAGTCCGCACAGTCAATTGTCAACAGCCCCCCCATATAAGATACTGGAAGCTGAACCATGCCCAAAACGATACCTGCAAGTGCTAGCATAACCAAATTGTCAAATGCTAAAAACCCGATGATACCACTACCAACTGATAACAATAATGAAAATTGGATTAACTGTTTTGTTGTGATCTTCTTTAAAACCAGTGGGTAAAAAATCAAAGTAAGCATTGCAATAACTGAAAACAAACTCATTACACCACTGATTTCCAGATTCTTAACAATATACAAAAAGTAGTACCCTGCAACGCTTAAATTTCCTGCAAGTCCTACCGCCATCTGTAAAATAGCGACAGGATAAATTGACTTATTTGTCTTCAAAAGCACTCCAACATCTTTTAATGTTTTCTGCTCATTTTTTGTATCCTCAACCACATATTTCTCCGGGATAAAGAAAAATCGAAGGATTCCAATGATACACATAGGGATCGCAATGCAAAGTACCAGGCTGCTCCATCCTGATGGATCATCAACTACTTTCGCATAAAACATAGGAAATATTACGTTGAAGGCCATAACTACAACTGTTGTAAGCAGACCTCCCTATGAACTGAGTTTTACATATTTTTGTTCATTATTAAAGGCACGAACTATATATGGTGTTGCTGCCGCATTCATAAAAGTTTTAAAGATTGACTGACACAATGCATAGCAGATAAAAATCCAAGCACACTTAGCTGCGACTGAAAGACTAGCCGGAACGGAGAAAATCAGCCATGTTGTGAGCCATAGTCCAATAATGCATAAATCATAAGGTCTGCCTCGTCCAATCTTAGTGTTGGTCTTATCAACAATAAAACCGGCGATTAAATCAGTAATGCCATCAAAAATTTTACTTATCATAAGCAGCGTTCCAACCAAAGCTGCACTAAGCCCCAGGGCATTTGTACAATAGATAGTCAGATACCCGATCATTACGACCTGTACTGCTGCCGATGCTCCATTTTCTGACCACAACAACATTTTGCCCAAACCAACCTTATTGGGGTTTGGTGTTTTTTCTTTCTTTGCCATAATTCCATCTCCTTCTATAATCCTCTTATCTTCGTTTACAATTGCTCCTGAAACATAGTAATCAATCCTTCAACCTGCGCCTCCGTCATCGCTCCAAAGGTTACGATTGCCCCCAGTGACATCCCGGTTATCATTGAATCTGCCATTTCTGCCGCTCCTTCTCCCATTCCCTCAATGGAAGCATTATTATCCGCACTGACTGCCTCCTCCACTGCTGATTGATATATTTCTCGCATTACTTGTTCAATAGTTTCGGATGCGCAAATAAGTCTCCTATTGTTGTATCCATTGTGATTTCAATTGGCAAGTATTCTGAGGCATCTAATTGAATCTCATCTTTAACTCTAAGATCTGATGACGAACTACCCACAGATATGACGTAGGTGCCTGCCGGAGCATAGAAATCCTGTATTTTTGTTTCGTAATATGCAAAGGAACGTTTATTTAGCATAAAGGTTACTTCTTTGCTTTCTCCTGGCTGCAATTCAATTTTCTCAAAACCTTTAAGTTCTTTTACCGGTCTTGACACCTCACTGTTTTGCTGTCCAACATATAGCTGGACTACTTCTTTCCCTATATGCCCCCCAGTATTCTTAATCGTAACAGACACTTCGAAATCTTCGTTATCCATTGCACTTTCTTTTGATATTTTAAGATCGCTGTAGGAAAATTCCGTATAACTTAAACCATGTCCAAATGGAAATAGCACATCCTGTTTCTTTTTCTCATAATAGCGATACCCTACAAAAACACCTTCATGATATGTAACCGTCCCATTCTCTCCCGGAAAATTCAAGAAAGAAGGATTATCCTCTAATTTTAGCGGAAATGTCTCGGCCAGTTTTCCAGAAGGATTAGACTCCCCATATAATAGAGACATCGTTGCTTCACTGACACCATCTCCAGCTAAATACATTTCCAGGATTGCTGCCACCTCATTTGCCCATGGCATCGTAACCGGAGCACCGTTATGCATTACTACAACCAGATTTGGCTGTACTTTGGTAAGTTCTTTAATCAGCTTATTTTGATTGTTTGGAATGTCCATATGTTCCCGATCCATTCCCTCTGTTTCAAAGCGATTCGGCAGTCCCGCAAAAACAACCGCTACATCACTTGCTTTTGCAAGCTCTACAGCCTCTTTCATCCATTCTTCATTGACCGTATCCTCATCAAGCGAGAAACCTTTCGCATAGGTAATGTTTACTCTGTTTTCGATGCAGTCCTTGATTGTTGGGAGTTTAGCTGAATTTATATGAGAGCTGCCACTTCCCTGACTTCTTGGCTTCTCCACAAATCCACCGATAAATGCAACCTTCTGTTCTTCCTTGAGCGGTAATATCTGCTTCTTATTTCTTAATAAAACCGCACACTCCTTAGCTGCTTCTACTGCTAACTGATAATCTGCCTCTTTATCAAATGCTGCTTTTTCCTGGTGATTTTCTAATGTCTTACTTAAAAAGCTTAAGATTCTATATACCGTAAGATTCAACAATTCTTCTGAAAGTACACCCTCATTTACCGCTTGCACAATTTTCTGATCGTTAATTTTTGATTGGCCGCCACCTGGCATCTCCAGGTCAAGACCCGCTGCAATTCCTCTCACTCGATCCTTCACAGCTCCCCAATCAGTTACTACCATTCCATCGAAGCCCCAGTTGTCCCGCAAAATTTCAGTAAGCAGTTCCTTGTTTTCTGCTGCAAATGTACCATTTAACCGGTTATATGCACACATAACTCCAGAAGGTTTTCCCTCTTTCACTGCCATTTCAAACCCTGAAAGATAGATTTCATATAAGGTTCGTTCATCCACAATAGAATTCCCTGTCAATCTGCGGGTTTCCTGATTATTTGCCGCAAAGTGTTTGACGCAGGCACCGATATTTTTACTTTCAACTCCCTGGATATATGCTGTGGCAAGTTTACCGGATAAATAAGGATCTTCCGAATAATATTCAAAGTTTCTTCCACACAAAGGTGAACGCTTTATATTCATTCCTGGCCCTAACAGCATCGATACCCCTAATGCCTGACACTCATTTCCCAGTACCTCGCCTATTTCTTTGGCTAAATCTTTATCAAATGATGCCGCTACTGCTGATGAAGTCGGAAAGCATACTGCAGTGGCACTTTGATTTAATCCCATATGATCTGCTTTTCCCTCCTGGACACGCAGTCCATTTGGGCCATCATATAGAAGCATCGGAGAAATTCCGAGCCTTTCAACTGCTTTGGTATTCCAGAAGTTCTCTCCGGAACAAAGTGAAGCTTTCTCTTCTAGTGTTAAGTCTACCAGCAACTTTTCAATATCAATCATAATCACTCTCTCCTTTAGATTTTAGTTACAGTTCCTTCTGTAATACCATTCTCATTGAAGGCATCTACTCTCACATAATAATCAGTATCTTTTACCAAAGCTCCGATATGTTGCTTAGTGCCATATACCATACAACTATGATAGAGCTTATCAGGTGCATGCCCCCACAAAATAAGATTTCCAACTGCAGCATTTTCTTTGATTTCCACATCCATATCCAGTTCAGAAGTTCTAACTGCTATATAATCTGCCGCAGCTGGCAACGAACCAGTCCCCTTTCCAAATACACGCAAACCACTGATGCAAGGTTGTTGTCCATAAGGCACCTCCAAAATCGTCAATCTGATATACTGCAGCTGCATACTCTTGTCCAGAAATACCGTATCATGTACTAAGTCGGTATCTGTAGCAGACTTATCTGCTAAAACAAGATATTCTTCACCATCTGCTGATCCTTCCAGAATCCATCTTGTATATAGTGTATCTGCTTCAATATATCTGCTGTTTTCAGGGTTCTCAAGCTGCTTTGGCAGTGGCAGTTCAATATGGTCATCCGCAAAGTTGACCTGAATAGCGTTCACTTCATATTTCTGCCCAAGATCCATAATCAACCACTCTCCAGGTTCCACCCCTGAAGCCCTCCACCATGTCCGAACATCCTCTTCAGCCACTAAAGATGCTGGATGCTTTTTTTCGCTTGATGAGGCAGTAACCTTTTTTCCACTGCTTAGCAAATACCATTTAGGTGCTTCAAAAGGATCTCTTTTATCTGCACAAGCCTGAATTGGCCAGTCCCCATATCTTTGGTTGCAGAAGAGTTCTCCGTCCACATCTACACCTGCCGGCCAAATACCAACTCGGCGCTCAAAATTGTGGTTCACACTAATCCTCATTGTAGCTGAATGCCACAAATTCCCGAATTTATCTGAAAAAGTGGATCCATGACCTGCTCCCGGCAAATAACCTCCTGGTGAAAATGAATAAGGATTGTTGCGTGCCAGCTTAAATGGACCAAGAGGACTTTCTGACTCAAATACACCATCTCCATATATGTTATATTCTGTTCCAGCAAACGCATATTGCAGATAATAGGTTCTGCCAAATTTATTCATCCAAGCACCTTCAATATATGGTTCGTGACTTAAATAACCTCGGATTTGCTGCGGTAATGGTTCGGCTAAGTCCTGTTCACGTATTCCCTGTTCATTCAAAAAAGCCATAAAACTATTTTCTACTTCTTCAGCCGATGCCGGAAAAACAGTATTATCCTCACCAATCCGTTCATACCCTCTCACAAAAGCATCACTGCTAATCAGATCTTTCACTTCACCTATTGGTGCCATTGTCTGCGGATCCAATTCAACACCTTTTAAAGGACTTTGACTGGAGCATCCCCAGTAAAAATAAATTCTTCCATCCTCATCAACAAACAAGTTAGGATCTGTATATCCAAACGTTCCCGGAATCTCTTCATATGGTCCATTTAAAACATCCTTTGTTCGGAAAAAACTGCACTTTTTGTTATCATCTGAAGCGGTAAAATATACATATTCGCCAACCACTCTTGCATCTGGTGCATAGTCATATAATGGAAGACTCTCCGGAAGTCTGTGGCTCTCCCATGTTACTAGATCCTCTGAGACCCAGACACTTAATGTCATTGATGCAAAGAGATAGTATTTGTCTTTAAAAAGAACTATGGAAGGATCTGCTGCTTCCCGATTAACACTTAGCTCGCTTGCTTGCATCGGATTTTTATTAAATTGATACTTATATTCACAATTGATTGGATTACAAAAATGTCTATTCATAATTTGGTGATTCTCCTTTTTCATTTGGTTTTACACTATTCTTTCATAGAACTGCAACGCTCTTTCATACCAGCCTTCAACATCTGTTCCACTTCCTTCACCAAAACCGTGTCCACCCTTTTCTCCAATTTCGAACACAGCCGGTACACCATACTCATCCAATTTATCTTTCAGACATTGTGAATTACTCCAAGGAATCACATCATCGTCTTTACAGGATACAATATAACACGGTGGGAATTTTTCATTTATCTGAGTATCAATATCATAATCTTTCATACGTTCCGATGTATACTCCTCATCAAACATTACAGTCAAGAAGTCTTTCTTCATTCCTTATAATATACTGAATAGCTGCTGCTAAGTCCTCCATAGGTTTTGGGAACATTCCTTCACCTCCCAGTCGATAGTTCAATACAAACACATGATATCCTAAATCATTAAATCTGGCTGCCATCGGATAGGCTTCCCGTATTAAACAAACACTAGAGTAGGATTCACCTGCGCATATAATAATATAAGGTCTAACTTCGCTTTTATTATCTGCTGGAAAATGGATGATATTAACATCTTTCTTCTCCGGATCTTCTTTCATTTCCTTGGCATTATAAACAGGATATAAGCATTCATTTTTTTCTGCAGCAAGCATTAAGCGTTTCAATCCATAAAATATTGCATTTAAATTCCATCCAGCTTGCTGCTCCATTCTTTCAAATTCAATATGTTGGATTGCCTGAATCTTATCATCATTTCCCTGAAGCAAAAAATTATTGACTTGTTTAATCTGTGGTATTCCCATAATGTCTTTCAAAGTGGTCGTACCGTCAAACTCCATACTCTTCCCTCACTTTCAGTCCCAAATCTTTATTTTCTTAAATTTAACCATAATCGCCGCTTCTTATATATCAATATCTTGATATGCATTACACAAATATGATATAATAGCCACAATCAAATATATTTTTTTGAAAGGAATGCCATTCAAATGAACTACAAAGGCCTTTTAGAACAATTATACAAAATGACCAATATTCCATTAGCCTTATACCAAAATGAAAAATGCATTCTAACTTATTCAGATCGAACATTTTTACCCAATCCAGTCTATAAATTGCTCCAACCGTATTTTCAGGAAAAGGATTCTGGTGTTTATTCAATGACTGCTGAATTTATGCAATGCGGCTTCATCCGAATTCACCCTGATACATCGACTGAAGATCCACAATTTTTACTTTTAGGGCCAGCATTGCAGGATACCGGTGATATCGGCAATACTAGACGAATTCTAGCCTATCTGGAAGAGGAAGATATTCGTTTCACTGAGTTGCACCGCTATTTAACATACCATTCGCAAGTACCTTCCTCACATTTTTTAAGTACTTTGAAAATGTTGAATATCTTACTGAATGATTCAGAAAACATTCACGTTATCAATATGACCACACCAGAATTAGACAAAAACTCTGATAGCACGCCCCTCTCACCGGATTATTTACGGACACTAAATAAAATGCCTGAAAAAGAAATGTTAAGTTGTATTCGAACCGGAAAACCCCAAGATCTTATGACCCATATATTAAAGCTTCCTGAACTCGGAATTCTTCCTGGGGAACTGGCCGATTCCCACTTACGTTCTATAAAAAACACATATGTTGCTGCCGCCACTTTAGCCTCCAGAAGTGCAATTGAAGGTGGTGTGGATTACAATTTAGCACTGCTTTTATCCGATGAATACATCTATAAGATGGAACGCATCACCGATGCACGGGAACTCCTTCTTTCTCTAGGACAAATGCTAATCGATTTTGCTAAACAAACACAAAAGGTCATAGCTAATTCCTGTTCCGACTCCTTAGTGCGTTCCATTACAAATGATATTTTCATGCACATCAATGAAAAGATTACGGTGGAATCAATTGCTGGCCGGCTAAGCTATAGCACCGCACACCTCTGCCGTCATTATAAAGAAGTTACCGGAATGACGTTAATCGAAGGTATTCAGATGCTAAAAATTAAGGAAGCGCAAACCTTGCTTAAAGACACTGATTTATCCTTATCTGAAATCAGCGTCAGGCTTGCATTCTCATCACAAAGCTATTTTCAAAAAGTATTCAAAAAGAAAACTGAGATGACACCACTACAATACCGTGATCAGTACAAATTATTTTGAGTAATTCACGACTATTAAAAAAAAATAGGAGAATTGTACAATTTGCTGCTCTTGTACAATTCTCATTTCAAATCACTCTACTCCGGTACTACATCACATCAAATACCATATCTAATATCGCTGGTTCAACGCCTTTACCACTCGCCTGAATAGAAACCCTATTGCTTTTGATCTTAATAATAGCAAGACTCCGACCATACCAAGTGGTATATTGCCCGGAAAGAAAACTCTCTTCTGTACGAGGGTTTGCACTGCCATAGGCAAGCAGCTCACCACCAGTTACACAAACTTCAAGACAGGTATCCCGATTACATTCAATTTCACCATTTTTTCCAGTTAGATTTATATTCACATATATAATTTCATCTTCTTTCACCAGCTGTGTTTCCGGAGAAATGCTGATTATCGTATGCCCATCAGCAGATCGCAGACTGCTCTCTGAAAGTGCGTCCCCATTCTCATCATATACTACTGCTTTCAATATCCCTGGCACATAGATTGTCCGGAAAATTGCTTTAAAATCCTTCAATGTTTGTTTACCTAAACTCCTATCGTTGATAAACAATTCTGCTTCTGATCCAGATCCATATACTTCTACTTCAGCTGGATTACCGTCACAATTTCGATATGACCAATAAGGAAGGGCATTACTCCCTCTCCAGACCGCCCGGGCCGGTATTTCTCCAGGGTGATTTACCGGAACTACTCCAATATACGGTGTTGTACGTTTCCCCCATACGACGGATGCCATGCCCGCCTCTGCATTGTCATTTCCCAAAATGTCAAAAGCTCCAGTATCTGCAAGCAGCCAAGGATACTTCTTTTTAAATTCGATACCATCTTTTTCCCAGGTCCATGTACCCAATCCTACTTCTCCAATATAGTCCCAAGCTGTCCACATAAAGTCTCCAATTAAATACGGGTATTTTTCTACCTGCTTCCAATTCAAGGCCAGATCATGCGGAAAAGTTTCACTCCCCATTATAATACGTTCCGGATGTTTTTCTCCTTCCAGATCGTATCTGCTGGAAGCATAATTGTAACCGGCAATATCCAGTGCATCCAAAATTGGTGACGACACCTGATCCGCTTCATCTAAGGCTGCTGCCATATTCATTTGCCCGCCCATAGAAGAAACCATTTCATTATATGCTGTGCTGTTCATCTCTTTAGCCGGCAAAATTTCTGGTACAATATTTTCTTCTGCTGTATTTTCCTGCGCTTCTGTTCCTCCCCCCATGCCAACTCCCATAGAATCCAAATACATAAGCGTTATATTAATTCCCGCAGTTACCGGTCTGGTTGGGTCTAACTCATGAAACAACCGAACGAGTTCTTTCCCTAACTCTACTCCTTTTTCCTCTGCCGGTTCTGATACTTCATTCCCAATTGAATACATAATTACAGATGGATGATTAAAATCTCTTGCAACCATGTTCTGAATATCTTCCTGAAAATGAAGCTCAAAGCGTTTTGCATAATCTTGATCATTCTTTGATTTATACCACATATCCCACCCTTCATCGATGACATACATACCGAGAGCATCACAAGCCTCTAATAGACTTACACTGGTCGGATTGTGGGCAGAGCGAACTGCATTAAACCCGCTTTCTTTCATTCGTTTAATTCGGCGCCACTCGGACTCTTTGAAGCATCTGGAACCTAAGATACCATGATCATGGTGAATACACCCTCCCTTTAATAGAACTGGATTATCGTTTACTGCAAATCCTTTATCCGACCAGCTCAATCTCCTTATACCAAACGAAGTGCTTTGCGCATCCAGATATTCCTCGCCTCTCTTTAGGTTGACTTTACACTCATACAGTTCCGGGTGTTCTGTATCCCATAAATGTGCATCCTCGATATCAAGCAGTACCTTTTCTCCCTTTCCCTTCGCGATAAGCTGTCCTTGATAGAGAATAAAACTCTGAATTTCCAGATCATCTGTAGTTGTCGCGGTATGCTTTACCTCTACTGATATCTGAGCAGGCTTAGTACTCACCGTCGTCACTTGAATTCCGTATGGCTCAATATATTCCTTTTCCCCGATCCATAACCAGACCGGACGATAAATACCAGCTCCTGAATACCATCTGCTATCCGGTAACTGGGAACCATCTACTTTAATAACTAACTTGTTTTCAGCATAATACATCAGGTTTTCCAGTTTAAAGCAATATCCGGTATAGCCATAATTACAGGCACCAACCTTCACACCATTTAAAAACACCTCCGCTTTCGGGCATACCCCTTCCAGCTCTAAAATGACTGCTTTCTCTTTCCAGTTTTCCGGTACAATAAATGCCTTCACATATTCATATATACCGCCATGATAAAAAGCGTTCCCGCTGCCGGAAGGTGCATCCGGACTCCGTTCTTGTTCCTGCATGGCATCATGAGGCAAATCGATACTCTTGCATTGCTCTCCTTCTTTACTAAAACTCCATGCATTGCTAAATTCAAATTTCTTCATAATATCCTTTCTTCAAAACTGAAGAGGAGCACTCTCCTTCCAGCAGACGAAATACTCCTCTTTTCATTTCTTAAATTATTTTGACTGGTAACGTTCGTATGCTGTTTGGTAAAGTTCTATGGTCGTATCCATTCCTAGACTCTTGACCTGATTTCTAAATCTTTCAAAACTTTCCTCACTCAATTCTTCTGTTCCCATGATGAACTTCGGTACCATCGCATTCACATAATCCGTCCATGCAGTTTGCAGTGGTGAGTTCGTTGCACTCTCTTCAACAGTCAGTGTAACTCCTGCCGGAAGGCATGAAGAGTATCCATTTGACAGCCAAACCTCATTCGCTTTCTGCGATTCTTCATTTGACTTTTCATTATAATAGGTGAAATTAGAAATACCTGGCAGTCTTTGAATACGAAGCTGGTTTTCTTTTACTTGCATATCAGCTGAGAATGGATCTGATACCGGATTATAGACAAATTCTTCGTTTTCATCAAACCAATAAGCACCATCTTCCATTCCAAGTGTTTTATAAACTTCATTCTCTCCAGCCTGCTCTTTTGTCAGACCATAAGACTTAATCATACTACCTTCCTCACTAAAAAGATAATCACAAACCTGAAGCCATCGAATCAGTTTTTCTTCGTCACATGCTGATGAAACTACCCATCCACCGGTAAAAGTACCAACTGATTCATTTGTATTTAACATTCCATTTGCCGGTAAGGCAATTGCATTATTTTCCGCATCTACCGGCGCTGTCAGAGCCTTGAAATTAACTTCCATATCATATTCCGGTAAGGACATTGAACCACCCAGCTGATTAGCAAGACCAAAGAATACACCAGCTGCACCACCATAAGTCAATGCCGTATTCGGAAAGTAAAATGGATCACTGCTGCGACTTGCAAAGTCCTGATAAATATAGCCTTTTTCATACCATTCATTCATTTTAACAAGATAATTATAGAAGCCTTCGTCAAGCACGCCATGCTGTACCTTTCCACTGTCATCCAAATAATATGTACCCGTTGTTCCAAATCCAGTCAAAAGATCTCCTGATTCAAGATATCCATTTGCCGGAAGAATCAATGCCGCATAATCTGTCAAGCCTGAACCTTCATAATGCTGTTTCATCAAATCCAACATATATTCCCAGTCTTCTACGGTCATCGGCTCATCTTCACCACTTGGAAACGCAACATTTCCTTCCGTCAGATCCTCCAGTATCTGGCGATTATACATCAATCCGCCCCAGTTTAACTGTGGTTCATTTGATACTGTTGGAATATAGACAATTTTATCATCATCCGTATAAGCGGATTTCTTAGCAATCTCGTTGCTCTCAATATATGCCATGTAGTTCGGCATGTACTGTTCTACATACGAAGTCAGGTCCTGAATCACTCCATCTTCATATAATTCCTGACAGGTCTGCTGGGAGAATGTACTGTCAAACACATCGGTATAATCTCCTGATCCGATCATCAGGTTCATCTGCTCACTTTCACTTCCGGTCGGCGGAATCTGCCATTCAAAAGATACATTAAATTTTTCGGAAACAAAGGCTAGTGCCGGATTCTCATTTGTATCCGTCAGATACCCATCCTCATTGTCATCCGTATGCACCCATGCGGATATGGTAAGATTCTCTGAAAGATCTGCACTATCTGTTGTTTCACTCTCCGTGGTTTTGGTCTCAGTACTGTTGTTATTTGAACACCCTGCCAATACTCCCACACACATACTTCCCACCAGTAACATTGCTAATAATCTCTTTTTCATTTTTTATATCCTCCTTATTAAGCGCTAATATGCGCAAGATATCAACCCTTCACGCCACCGATTGTTGCACCCTTAACAAAATATTTCTGTGCAAATGGATATGCACATAAAATTGGCAAGGTTCCTACAATAGTTACACAATACTTGACCAAATTCGATGTCATATCAGATGCCTTTGCCGCATCCAATCCAGTTAAAACCGTTGCAGTATCATTCTGAATCAGAATTTGCCTCATAAATAACTGCAGGGGCCAATAATCCTGTGCTTTAGGTAAATAGATTGACGCCGCATACCATGCATTCCAAACATTGATAACAGTAAACATAACGATAACTGCCAAATTAGCTTTTACGAGCGGTGCTAATACTTGAAACAACACCGTTAGCGGTTTAGCACCGTCTATTTTTGCTGACTCCTCATATCCTGGATCTAGTTGCTCAAATGCCCCTTTCATCATGATCAAGTAAAAAGCGTTCATCAAACCTGGTATCATCATGACCATACGATTATTGATAAGACCTAATCCTCTGTAAACCATATAGGTCGGAATCAGTCCGCCGCCGAACATCATCGTAAACATAATAAATACAGTCAATGGTTTCGCCAGTTTGAAATCTTTTCTACTGCACAAAAATCCTGCCAACATCGTGCAAAATGTTCCCACTACAGTGTTCCAAAATACATATAACAGCGTGTTTGCATATCCCAGTATGATACTTTTATTCTGCATTACAATTTCATAGCCCTTTAAGGTAATGTCACCCAGTGGCTTCCACAGAATTCCAGAGCTGGACATAAGCAGTCTCGGATCACTAACAGAAGCCATCGCAACATGCCATATTGGCATGATACAAACAAATGCAAACAAAGCCATAAATCCATAATTAAAAATGTTAAAAACGATTCTTGACGGACCAGTTTTCTCAACCATTCCAGATTGCTTCTTTCGAATTTTCACTCCATCTCACCTCCTAAATTATTGATGTATCTGTCAGCTTTCGACTGACAATATTTGAAATAAGCAAAAGGGCGGTCCCCACTACTGAGTTGAACAACCCAACAGCCGTTGAATATCCATAGTTCATCTGTTCGATACCCATTCGCTGTACATGCGTTGAAATAACATCCGCAGTTGAATAAATACTTGGGTTATACAGCAACAGAATCTTATCGCCACCGACCTGCAGAAGCATTCCGCATTTTAGCACCAGCATTGTAACAATCGCCGGCATGATTGCTGGAATCGTAACATTCCATGCCCTCTTAAATCGACTGGCTCCATCAATTGCTGCTGCTTCATGCAGTTCCTGACTTACTCCGGTAATAGCTGCCACAAAGAAGATAGAACCATACCCTAACCCCTGCCAAATATCAGAGATTAAATTGATTGCCCAGAAATAATTGGGATTCTGAAGTAAATTCTCACGTTTGACATTGAAAATCTTTACCACTAGATCTGTCACAATCCCATTGGTTGAGGAAAACTCAATGATTAACCCGCTAATTACCACCATTGATATAAAATAAGGTAAATAGTGAATGGTCTGAACTGTCTTTTTGAAAAACTTTAGATACAACTCATTAAGCAAAAGTGCATAGATAATGGATAGTGGAAAACCGATTACCAATCCTAAAAGATTAATTACCAGAGTATTTCGTAAAATAGTAGAAAAATTAGGCCCTGCAAAAAAATCAATAAAGTTCTTCAATCCGACCCATGTACTTCCAAACAATCCTTTCGCTGGCTTAAAATTCTGAAATGCCATGACCAGTCCGCCCATCGGTACATAATTGAAGACAAAAAAATACACTATAATAGGTATTGACAATATGTACAGCCATTTGTTCATCTTGAGATCGTACCGCCAAGTACGTTTTCTCACTTTCGGTGCCGCTACTTCTCTCCTCTTTCTCATTCCTTACTCCTTTGCATGATTCATGCTAATTTCTTAGTAGAAAGTTACGTCAACTACATCTACCATGCTTTCATTTTACTATCTTAACTCTCAACTTATATATCAGATTTCACTGGTTAATTTCACATTCCCCATATTATGTGTTATAATTACATGAGATAGAATTATATAAAAGCTTAGGAGGATTTTTAAATGAGTTATTTCAAGAGTGGAAAATCCCAAAAAGACTTAGAACTTCCAGATAATAAACGTATTCCTCAGGAGATTGCTGTAAGAAAGCGCTACTCAGAACTAATTTTTCATAATCAGGAATATCAGAATTCACATAATTCATATATGGCCGAACTTCAGCTCCTGGAGTGCATTGAGCGTGGTGATCCTGAAATGATGGAAAACTGTTGGAAGGCTAATCAGAAAACTACCACTTTTGGTGTTTTAGCAAAAGATTGGTCAAGAAATGTTAAAAACCTATGCATTGTTGTAATTGCTCTAGCAAGCCGAGCAGCCATTCGCGGTGGGATGCAGGCAGAAGACGCCTTCTCTTTATGCGACTGTTATATTCAAGAATTAGAGGAATGTGATGCCAATCTGCTCGGAGAGTTAACACTTAGAGCAGAGCGGCATTTTGCTGAAATGGTTCGAGACTTGCATAATAGCTCCACTGCTGGTGAGGATTTGCGGGAGTCTCCCCATATTACCCGTTGCCGTGATTACATCTTTACACACCTTCATAGTAAATTAACAGTACAAGAGATTGCAGATGCTCTATACCTAAACGCAAATTACTTATGTGATTTATTTAGGAAACATGAAGATATGACAATCTTGCAATACATTTTACGCGAAAAAATCAAACTGGTCCAGAATATGTTGACCTATTCCAGTTATACTTACAGTGAAATTGCCACTTACTTAGGTTTCTCCTCTCAAAGTCACATGAGTACACATTTTAAGAAATTTACCGGAATGACGCTCCGACAATACCGAGTAAAATACCACATGGAGGCATCTGACTTTAGATAAGTGCATACCGCTATTAATATCAAAAAAGAGAACGGACTGACACCAATCCGTTCTCTTTTATGCTATTTATTAGGAATCTGTAAAAGTTGTTCATTCATTCTCTCAACATCTTCTGTTTCAACTCCAACATGAAATAATAGATCTCGTAGTTTCAGTTTTGCTATTACACTTAGTACAGCTTCATCAGTTGCATTCACGCCTGCATCACCAGCTATCGCTTGTTGCATACTATTTAGAATCGGATTAATAATTACATGTGCCGCTTCATTTTTCATAAGGACTGCCATTGTGCAATCAACAGATAAAAAGTCAGCTCCATCATCCTTCACATGTCCTTTACACGCTGGCTTAGTCATACCATCACTTCCGAAGTCACCAAGAATGTCACGCAGCCAACCCACACTATCTCCGACCCAATTCTCAATCCGGCTGCACATATCAGTATCCCGACTTTGTACGGAAGTATCTCCAGTCGAAAAACCATGTGGTCCGTATGCATAAATATGACTTTCAAACGAAACATCATGCTCTATCAGTGCATTCATAAACTGGACAGAATTTGCAACGGATACAACACTATCTGTTCTGGACGCAAAGATAAAACAAGGGCACGTATCATAACTTACTTTCGAAATAACTTCTGGTGCGCTGGGGTTACACATTTTTACTTCTTCATTCAAAACTGCATAACCTAATATAGCTGCATTCGGACGATTCTTAGACATCGTTGCAGCACAGCCCGCTAAATGACCACCTGCTGAAAATCCGACTACCGCAATCTTATCTGCATAGAGATTCCATGTATCCTCATTTGACCTGATCAACTCCATTGCCTGCTCATAATCACTCAGAGGATTCGGCCATGCAGCCTCCTCTTTTACAGAGTAGCGCAAGATAAACACATGATAACCTGCTTTTAAATACCCAACTGCAACCGGATCCGCTTCCCTGTCTGAACACATCTGATAACCGCCTCCTGGAAGAATAAGAACAGACGGTCTCTTCTTCACATGCTGAAATTCTCCTCCAACTTCCTGTAAATACACAGTCAACGATACATTTCTCTCTTCGTTTAATATGATTTTTTCGCTATGCATACCATCATCCTTCCTATGTTGCTATTGCTGCACGGCTAAAACCGCGATCCCTTCTTTTCCCGGAAGTTCAATTTTAACTTTTCCAGATACATCACTCATTACAGTTTCTCTTTTCATCTCCCACATATCGATCACATCTATTTGATAAAGTTTATCTTCTGGCAACGTCCAGTCTATAAAGCGGTTACAATGTCTGGCAAGGTATTGAAGAAAAATTTGATCTTTGCACCGTCCCCGAAAACTTGTATCCTTCACCAGATGACTCTCCTGCTGCGACTCCGGCATTCGCTGCGGCAAAGTGGCAAACGGTGTATCTAAAATTGACTTAATAAGTTCTTCGTCTAAGCCTTCCATAGGATTTACTTCCCATGTTTCCAGAGCATCAGGAAATTCTTCAATCAACTCCTTTAAGAAGGCAATCCGTTTCGGACTCTCCCCTTTTAACACACCACCTTTTGACCACCAAAGCACTTCATCCTCCGCCCAGAATACTTCTCCATGAGTGGCATAGGTTCCTTGTGTACAGGCAATCCAAAAGCGATTCGCCATTTCAAATCCGGAAATATTCCCCCATGAGTGTGAGAGATCTCCTTCATAGCTGCATTCATCATACACAATTGGCTTCTGCCATTCCTTTAACCACTTGGTTGCACTTTCCACCTGAGTTGTCTGCAGGCAGCAATGAGTGATATTCGGTCTAGTGAAATCATAAAATGAAAAGCAATTATGATTGCTAAGAAGATGATGATACGGATCATGTTCTGCCACATATTCTTCAAATGCATACCAGTCTTCCATAGTTTTATGGAAACAGAGATCAAATTCGTTTGCAATACTCCACCATATTTCTGGTATCGCACTAAATCTGCGCACTATATAATCTAAATAAATGAGATTCTGCTCTCTTGTCATTTCTGCAAGTCCCCATTTATCATAAGGATGGAATAGAATCAAATCAGATTGAATCCCCATTTCTGCCAACCTGAAGATAACTCTCTCCAAATGCTCCCAGAAGGCAAAATCAGGGTGATGTACATCCCAGCCTCCCTCTGCGTCTTTCTTAAAAGCAAAATACTCCGGCTCATTATGGTTAAAATCATATGATTTAGGAAACACACAATGACGTACTTTATTAAATGGCGCTTTTTCCAATGTCTTATATGTCTCTTCAATTCTTTCTTTTTCCTGATGTGCAAGAGCATATATTGTCGTTCCAAATGGATGATACAAAGTAGCACTATCATATTCAAAATGAGTACCGACAGCTCTCATCATACCTGGACCTGCTTGCTCCGCAGGTTCACATACTACACTTCCTTCTAGGTCTCCTTCTAATGCTATTTCTGTCCTGACCTTCCATGTATAAGTCCCGGCAATGGAAGGATAAAACCTTATTTTATAACTACCATTACCAGTATAAAACCCTTTCACGGTCTTACTTTCTTTTATTCCATCCTGAGTTATTACTTCAAATGTAGATTCTAAGTTAATAACTACCTGTGACGCCTTTGGTACTTCTCCCTTAAATGTTAGTTCAAACATCTGATATTGAATCATGTTAATTATCTCCTTTATTTTAGCTGTATTTGATAAATAAAACATACTGCTTTTAATTCTTTTTTGCTCTTCTTTGCTCAAGATCTTCTTTAATCTGAGGAAGCTTTTTATCTAAATCATAAAACTTCAACAATATAAACTGCATCGCTAAGAAAATAGCCGGTATTACAGACGCCTCCATAATTATCATCGTTGTAGCTGATGAACTCTGTGCTGCCAAAGAGCCATCATATCCAGACAGTGCCATTAGAATACCTACCCCACCAACTCCCAATGCCTGACCGATTTTACTGGTAATGCTTTGTGCACACGCAATTGTTCCTTCACTTCGTACTCCTGTTTTCCATTCACCATAATCAATGGCGTAATTCCAATAGCAAAAACCATGGAGACCATGGAGAGCGACATAATAGAACCTATACCGATGTCTCCCATAACATATTTGTAATAATAAGTTGATGTTGAATTTGTAAAATTTGTCCCAAAGTTAGCCAATGCTATAATCAATGCAAATATTAAAATATATTTATTCTGCTTTAACAGCTGAAACATTTCTTTTACAGTGAACTTCTGTGATACTTTCATATCTGACCTATGTCGTTCTTTTACTACTAAAAACCGAATCATACCAAAAATCGCCATTGGAATAGCTATTACAACCACAAATTTAGTTCAGGCCGCTTTATCTGTTCCCGCTGCTGCAATATATTGCGGAAATATCATGCTTGCAATAATTGTTACAATCATAGATATAATTGCAGTCAGAGAGAGTATGGATACACTTTGCTCTGATTTCTCTACTACGTTTGACAAATATACACTTTCATTACAATTCAAAAGAGTTGAAAAAATAGAAACATTAACCGTATACATAACAAACAAATAAACATATGACATATTGATTCCAATGAGATTGTCCTTGTAGGCCAAGCTAGATACGTACTCTTTTTAATCTTTCCCACCTTTTCACTCATCTTTTCTTCCTCCATTAGTATCGAATCTGCATAAAATAAACATCGTAGATGCCTAACCCCACATTGATGGATAACATTCCATCAGCATAATCATATAGAGTTTCTTTCTCACATAATCTCGATTTTTCTATTATATCATTTACTTCTGCCTTGTTAAATCTTTAGGTCTCCCCATCTCTTCCCATCCTTTCAGTGGATTACTATGTTCTTCATCAATCCTCCTTAAGATTAAGGCGGTAGGGCCTTCATCTCCCCTTTCACCTTGAACCCGTACATTTTTCATCTCCTAAACCATTTTCTTGAGTCTATTAAATCACATTTCCCCATAGCACTATACCACTATTTTGATATATATTGTATTTATCCGACATGATATTTACTTTCAAAAGAACAATTGCAAATTATGAAACTTCTAAATAGCATCCCCCCATTCTCGGTAATCAAGCCAATGAAGTGCCTATAAATGTCTATGTACAGGTTCCTTCTGTATAAAGTCCAGCCATAAACCCGGTTTCCAATTCAGTAAAATGTTCACCATCCAAGCTATAAGGAAAATGGTATGACAACTTATCTGCAGTCAATCTTTAAATATGTGGGTCACCTCTTCCAACTAATCGGCTTGTATTATGGGTGGCTTCTCATTTTTCAAGAGTCTTATACCAAATTCGGGATAACAAAAGCAAGATTCGCCAGATTAGGACATGCATCCACTCAAACGACAAGGATATATGCCATCCCGTCACTGGAAATGCTCAAAGAGGCCATGGAAAAAGGTATTGAAGCAGATGACTGCGAAGCATTATGGAAGGGACATGAAGACGAATTAGCGGCATTATGTGGACTTAGATGACACAATTTTTATCCGCACATTTTTTGAAAAAGTCCTTAATATACAATGAGTTCGTAAGAAATGTGCGGATAAATAATAGATTCGGATAAATAACATTATACGAACATTCGCATAAAAGATCGAACGTTGGTTCCGCACGATGAAAGATCAGTGGATGGCAGCTCTTGATATCCGTGACTTTCATTCCCTCGAAGAACTTCGTGGAAATCTTTTAGCCTATGTCAATCAGTATAATCAGTCCGTCCATTCCTCTTTGAATGGAAAATCTCCACAGGATCGGTTCTTCTGTGAACCTGAACATATACATCGGCTCGCTGATGAAAAAATCGAACACAACTTTCTTCTTGAAATTGAGCGCCGCATCTCTGTTGACAGCGTTGTTACGATTGACCAGATTGAATATGAAGTGGATTACCGCTTTGCCAAGCAGCGCATTCGTCTTCGTTATTCTCCTGACATGAACGATATCTTCATTATGGAAACGGATGGCACGCTTACCCCGATACGACTTCTTAACAAACATGAAAACGCAACGATCAAACGCGAGAAGATCCGCTTATGCAGAGGTGACGAATAATGGATTATACGATTCGCTACGGTCTGGAATTCAATCCATTCTTAAAGAATTCCAAAGAAATCCTGGTCGATACCAGTGAACATAAAGAAACTAGGTTCCGACTGGATTATCTCATTAAAACAAAAGGGTTCGGACTTCTGACAGGCAGCCCTGGGCGGGGAAAGACTACCGCACTCAGAGGATGGGCGAACAGCCTGAATCCGTCACTTAATCTGCGCGATGTTGGTGCTTCTAATTTGAAGGACAACAACAAGCATAGGCGGAGATATATTCCCCATTTTCTGTCTTCTCATTGTTCTGTGCATACTTTAACCTTTCACCAACGCTGGCTGAAACACTCATCCCCTTATTCTGATGCATCGTAATTAATCTGGTAGCTGCCATACTCCTCCCTTCCGTCAAAAAGAAAAAGACTCACCACCACTGGCAAGCCTTTTTCCTTAACTGCTTAAACTCTTAAATCTTACTTTTCAAAAAATCTCTAAAGTCCTCTAATGACATTTCTGCCCACATGATCACAAACAAAACTGCAAAGCTAATTACTGCCGCTCCTCCTACAATAGCTAGCTGTCCATACTGATGACTAGAGATGATCATCACAGAAGCAAAAATCAGAATCATCCAAAAGAAACCGATGACCCAGGAATATACCTTCGTGCCAAGTTTTAACACAAGTCTTGTTATTCCAATCGAAGCAAAGACAGGAAGCAATGCCACTCTCAATAATAATTTCATCATCATACAACCCCTCCGTTCAAATTCAAACCTATCACCTATCTTCATGATAGAAGAAATCTTTATGAGGATCTGCTTTCTTTTCTCTTGATTTAGCAGATTCAACTCTTGTTGCATAATCTTCAGGCGACATATCCCAATACACACCAACTGTTTCTCGATTCATTCCCAGTTTTCTAGCTGTTTGGCTCTTGTTAAATTTCTTTCTTTTGTATTCTTGGATCTTATAATAATCCATCCATTTGACCATCCTTTCTCCACCTCCGAATGACAGTATATCATTCGACGATGTTCAGTAATAGCTGCTGGATTTTATTTGCCTAAATCTGCTGGTTATAGTTTACCACTTACAAGAAATTGCTTTTGCGTAAAACTCACCACTCTTTTCATCATAATCCGCTGCGAATGTACCTCCAGTCATTATTTGTTAGATTGGAAGTTCTATCGTATCTCTTGAAACTGGATCTGTGAGATAAATATCGTAACTCATAACCATTCCTCCCTTTTCAAATGTCTGTTCCGTCATTTCATCTAAGTATTTTCATCTTTGAATTTCACTTACAAATGGATTCAAAACAACTTGATACAATAATATGATATTTTTTGCATTAACTTATAACAGATACAACTTTGAGCACTTCTTTATAAACTTGTTCCATTACAACTTTCCATTCCAATTCACCAACAAAATAATTATCATCCTTAAAAGACTTCCATCTATTTTCCATTTCCTTGTCATTTGATATTCTTTCACATACTTGTTCTGCTATTTCTTTTGTAAATGTCGTTTCCTTTTTTTACATGTAGCTATAAACGCCTCGCTCAATAGTGTGTTCCTCATCAAGTCTTCTAACTTTTCTTTTGTAAGTGAGTAGATATCATAAAAATCTCTCATCCTCGTATTTGCAATATCTCTACTTAGGACAGTCTGCAATTTTTCTGCTAAAAGTGTTTCCAGATTATAAGTCATAACAGAAATTGTTCTGTCTTCAAACATCAACTTATATTCATATTCTATTGCTCTAGGTGTTATTACATCATCTGTTGAAATATCGATCTTAATCACTTGACGCAGTTTATCAAGCCTTGCCTCAATCATTACCCTTATTCCTGGATAATCAAAATCTGACATTATTTCCTTACAAGCTGATATCAGAAAGCTAACCCCATCGTCGACAGGGGTATTAATAATATTTTGCATCATTTCTTTTGCTTCTTTCTCATTAATTGGCAATGCTCTCACAGTAGTGTCTATATCCATCGTTGATCGAAGGTCAATTCCAACTAATGACGCAACCAACATCCCACCTTTCAAAATAAACTGATCATGATATTCTGAAATTGAGACTCATTCTAAAAATCTCTCCACAATAAACGTTCTTATATATGCCTGAGCGATTTTAGCATCACTATTTGATATATTTTTGACCTTGTCTTTTAATTGTTTTGATGTCCGGATCATATCATTACCTCCACGTATTTCATAATTTCATCTTTTAATCCTAATTTCTCTGCATACGTTAATAGAACATCCAGTTTTTTATCAGGACTTCCCATATATTCTTTCATCGCTGTTTGAAATGTCAGAACTTCAACCTCACTCCGATGTGCCACGATATCACAGATACATCTCTCTTTATCATAAATCTTAATTATATTTCCAAAATTAGATTCGATTTCTATAATGCCCATTCGATATAATTCTTCATCATAACTATGAATGATCATTCCTTTTTCTTTCAGGCGAAAGGTATTATAATTTTTTGGAACGCTTACATGAATTTCAGAATATTCTCGATCAGTTAGACCATGTAAATACAATGCTGTTTCTCTATCAAAAATTACAATCGGATTACTTTTTTGAATAACGAATAATTCATCCATCCAAGTATCTGCCGAAAAATAGATGCCATGTGCAGCTTTTTCAAAATGATTCGTTTTTAAGTATTTTGAAAAATAAGTTTTGGAAATACCAGCTTCAGTAACTTCAGCTGTAAATAAATATCCATTATTCTTTTCTGCCATATCTGCCATCTGTTCTTTTTTGGTCATTCAGATCATCTCCTTTTTGTTTACCTTTGTGTTTATTTTACTATGTATTCACACGAAAGTAAACCATGTTGTTATCAACCACTTTATTTACTGATAACATCTCACGAAATATATTCCTTAACTTCCAATAATTTTAAGCCTAAAGAGAATTACTAAGTGATTTTTAGAAAAAAATCCGGTATTTCTGCACATTTTATTGCAGAAATACCGGATTTATGTTATATTAAATATAGGTTTAATTAAGCCTATATAAAGGAGGAGAAAATGTATCTGGATTTTACTGTAAAAATACCTAATTCACATGGAAAAATTGCCAAAGAAAAGCACGGAGATACGACATACATTAAGTATGAGTATGACCGCACATACGATCCAAAAAAACAGTATACCTATCCAAAAAGAGCAACAATAGGGAAACTGGTCAATGGGGATCCGTCAATGATGATACCAAATGAATCTTTTTTGAAATTTTTTCCGGAGATAGAACTTCCTTTTACACAAAGCAGATCAGATCG
>JBKECO010000056.1:0-7139 GCA_047974745.1 Lachnospiraceae bacterium | reverse complement strand
TGATCTTGCTGATGAGATAGACCATCTGCGAGAACTAAAGCAGAATGCTATGGCAGAGAATGCGGAAAGAGAAGGATTAAAACAGCGAATTGCCGAGATGCGGGAGTTTCTTGCAGAGCAGATGGAGCATATAGGAGAATACGATGAGACATTAGTCAGAAGAATAATTGAAAAGGTAACGGTTTATGAGGAGAAGTTCATGGTAGAGTTCAAGTCAGGCACTAGCGTGGATGTGGAAAGATAAAAGAATAGGCAACAGAAGTTAGCACCTTGCATAAATGTAGGGTGTTTTCTGTTGTTGCAATAATTATTGCTGTAAAACATGTTAGGGTAATTGAAATTCACGAAAAAGTATGGTACAATAAGTTATCTGATTTGTGAAACAAGTTGAGAGTAAACAAGCAGAGGTGTAGAACATGATTAAAAATAATACAGAACTAGATGTTAAAGTTAAGTGTATAGAGAATGGAACCACACAGGCAAAAATAGCAGAAGACATCAATACCACGAAATCATACGTGAATCGTATTATCAAAAAACAAGATGGCGTGGTAAATAAGACATTTGTGCAGATGATGGAGGCTCTTGGCTATGATATAGAGCTTACCTATGTAAAAAGAGAATCAAAATAAGTTAATAGAGAGGTACTTGGTATGGGTAGTGAATTGCAACCACTGTCATTATTATTTCAGAATAGATTATTTAGAATACCGGATTATCAGCGAGGATATGCATGGCAGAAATCGCAACTTGTTGATTTTTGGGATGATTTAGTAAATTTACAAGATAGCAGGTATCATTACACGGGTTTGTTATCATTAAAAAAGCTGAAACGCAGTGAAACAAAAACTTGGGGTAGTGATTTGTGGATGGTAGATAAGGGGTTTAAGACCTGCCATATTGTTGATGGACAGCAGAGACTTACTACATTTATTATCTTGTTGAATGAAATTGTTGAGTTCACTCGTTCTTTGAATGAGAATGAAGGTAAACCGGACGAGGAAATTGTGCTTGGTTATGACACATTAAAAGATGTAATAGCCAAGTATATTTGCCAGCATAGACCACCAAACAATCAAATTACCACATATTTATTTGGATATGAGGCGGATAACCCAAGTGCAGACTATCTTCGATATAGAGTTTTTAACGAACCATATTCAGGCACAGTGAACGAAACCTACTATACAAAGAATCTAAAATATGCAAAGGCATTTTTTGGGGAAAACTTATCTGCTTTTTATAAAAACGAAGGATTAGAAGGACTTAGTAATCTATATCTTAAATTGACATTAAGACTTATGTTTAATATTCATGAAATAGATGATGATTACGATGTATTCGTTGCCTTTGAAACAATGAATAACCGTGGAAAGAAACTGACGAACCTTGAATTGTTAAAGAACAGACTAATATATCTGACTACTCTTTATTCAGATGCAAAGTTTGATGAGCTGGATAAAGCAAACCTCAGAAAACAAATAAATGACGCATGGAAAGAGGTATATTATCAACTTGGTAGAAATGAAAACACACCGTTGGTGGATGATGAATTTTTAAGAGCGCATTGGATTAGTTATTTTTCCTATTCTCGCAAAAAAGGTGATGACTATATACATTTTCTTTTAAACAAATTTTCTGCCAAGAATATCTTTGAAAAGAAAACCGTTCCAGTAGACGGAGCAATGCAAGAAACGGATATCGATTTTGATATTGATGTAGAAATAGAAGATGAGGACGAAAATACTGAGCCAGAGATAGAGATAATGGAAATATCCCAATTGGAGCCTGGTGAAATTTCCGAATATGTAAATAGCCTAAAGGATACAGCAAAATACTGGTATGATACCTTTTTTCCATTGCAAAGCGAAAATTTATCGCATGAAGAAAAAGTATGGGTTGATCGATTGAATCGTATTGGCATAGGCCATTTTAGACCTCTTGTTATGGTAATCATCAGTCGCAAAGATGTGCCAGCTACCAAACGAGTAGAGGTATTTAAAGTAATAGAAAGATTTTTGTTTATCTGTTTTAGAATTGGATATTTTAATGCGACCTTTAGGAGTAGCGAATATTACCGTGCTGCTCGTAGTATCTATTTAAAACAAATGAGCATTGATGATTTGATTGATGATATCAGTGAAGCTACAAATACCAATATAGAATATGCTTTACCTAACTTTGTTACAAAAATTGAAAAGCATTTTGATAATATGGGTGGTTTCTATTACTGGAACTCTATAAAGTACTTTTTGTACGAATATGAATTCCAATTGGCAAAGAAAAATAATATTGATAAGGTTAGCTGGGAAATGTTCACTAAAACAGAAAAAGACAAAGTGTCTATTGAACATATTCTTCCACAGACACCTACAAAGTATTATTGGAAAAATCAGTTCAGACAGTTTGATGCTGAGGAAATCAAGTTGTTATCATGTGCATTAGGTAACCTGTTACCACTATCTCAAAGTATTAACTCAGCTTTGCAAAATGATAGCTTTGATGATAAGAAAACTTCGAAGACTAATGGCAGAAGAGGATACCAAAATGGATCCCATTCCGAAATTGAAGTGTCAAAGGAAACAGACTGGACAGCTGATAGGATATTTGAAAGAAGCAAGATGTTGTTACGCTTTATGGAAAAAAGATGGGAATTTAGTTTTAATAAAGAACAAGTAGAAAAGTTGGTATATATATCGTTTGCTGTAGATAGTAGAGAAGTTCCAAATGAATTAGTGAAAGAACAACAGGAAGAAGTAGTAGGTTTAAGTAAAAAATCTACAAATGGGATAGAACACATAATCGGAGGAACGGAACTTGAAAATCTAAGAATAAAATTCTGGACAAAGTTTGTTAATTATTGTCATCAAGAGGGTTATGGAGAAACAGTGGCGCTTAGAAAACCATCAACGGATGGTTGGTATGCAGTGTCTGTTGGAACTGCAGACTTGCATATAGAATTTACTATTACTCGTAGTAAGTTCTTAGCCATTTTAATTTATGCCGAGAATTCTGATGTTTTCTTAAGACTTGAAAGTAAAAAGGAAGAAATAGAAGAGGTATTTGGTGATAAGCTAGACTGGTATTCAAGCAGAGAAAAGAGTAATGCAAAGAGAATTTTGTTTAAGCGTGAAGGTGATATTTTTAATCCTGAAAAACAAGATGAACTATTCGCATGGATGCTTGATAAATTTGACGAATTGTATAATGCGCTTGCAAAAGTTGGAGAACTATCAGAAGAAAGTAAATCTATAGATAAGTTTAGCCCTTTAAAACAGTATTTGGTATCATCAGGTAAAAGTGAGATTACACTGTCCTTTGCTGAAATTGAAAGTATAATCGGAATAACATTATGCAAATCGGCATACACGCACTCGGCTTACTGGCAGCCATCACCGACACATACAATGCCAAATACAATATTAGCAGCTGGATATAAGATAGCATCAATAGATTTGAGTGGAAAAAGAATAGCTTTGGAAAAGCAAAATGATCCAAGTAGATAATATTCGCAAAATTTACAAGCTGTATTATAAAATACAGTATAGAAGGTAGGTGTGCATATGGATGACACAATGTATGTTTCTTCAGATGATATTGAAATAGTTGATATTTCAGACTATTGTGCAGATGTAGAGGGATATTTTTCTTCAGTACCAGAAGTTGCCAAACCTTTGCTTAAAAGTGCAAAGATAACATTGTATAAAATTGAAAAGATGCTCTATTCTGCGCCAGCGTTTATAAATGCAGTGAAGGCTAGTATTCCCGATGAAACATTTCAGGCTATTTTGACAGATGAGCAGAAAACTCAAATAGCTCAAGGTGTTCTAAAGCTGATGACAAAAAAAGACGGCTCCTTAATGGCAAACCTTGTAAATCCGGATACTAATAGAATAGTATCAACGGTTTCACTAAAGAACGTAAAGATGACACCTGAGATATCCAAGGCCATGACGAGTTATGCTACTCAAATGCAGATGGCTCAAATAGCAGAGCAGATTCAACTGATTCAGGTTGCAGTTGAAGAAGTAAGGCAAGGGCAAGAATATGATAGATTGGCTACAGCATATAGTTGCCAACAGAAATTATTGCAAGCAATGACAATAAAAAATCCAGAACTAAAAGCTATGGCTTTATTGCGAGTTGCTTCAGATGCAGAAGATAGCAGAAATCTTCTAATGCAAAGCCAAAATGCTAATCTGACATTTATTAAGAATCAACCTGAATCATTCTGGGGAAAACTTGTCTCTGGTGCTACTCCAGAAAAAGTAAATTCCAGAATGAATGAAATTCGAGAAAGTCTTTGTGCAGTCAATATGGTTTCATTATCTGAGGCAATTGCTTATCATGAAATGGGAGAAACTGAGGCGGCACGTCTAAGCCTTCAGTATTATGCGGGGTATATACAAAAAGCATACCTTGAAACCCAAGGACTGGTAGAGCGATTGGATTTAATAGATCCATCACCAAAAAACTATTGGACTAAGACCCTGCCAGACATAGAAAAGAAGATTCAGGCATTACCTTTTAATGAAGAATACAAGCTTTTAGGAGGAGAAGAAGATGGAGAAGAAATGAAAAAATAAGAAGTGTCAAAGACCTCTCCCAGAGGTATATAAACATAAATATTGTGAAAATTGTAGAAATGAGCAAGTTAAACGAATCAAGAATACTGGTAAAGCTGCATTGGGAGTGGTAGTTTTAGTTGGTGGTACTGCACTCTCAATAGCAACAAAAGGAAAGATTAATCCTAAAAAGTAATAATGCAATAAATGAGTAAAGAACGGAGGTGACCACAGTGGCAGATATGAAACAAGTTCATGATTTTGCAATAAAATGGTGTGATAAATTTCGTGACCAGAAAATTAATTATATAGAATTGGTTGATCACTATATGGCAGATGATTGTGACGCGCTTGGATTTGAGATGGACTGTGGTAATTCTTTTGCAGAAACTTATGGCGAAGCCGTACATAATTATGAGGAACTTGATAAGATTATAGATACTGTCACTGATATAAAATTGTTGGGTTCAGCTATTTATTCAAGGTGGAGATACTTTAATCATTGGGCCTATACCGGAGAAGAAATTCTGGAATTTAAAAACCGTTCATGGTTTATTTTGGCACTTAGTAGATTGTCCTTGCTAACAGGAGAAAACCCTTTTATCTTTAAAGGAATGCCCAAGAAGATTCGAATTGTCTCTAACGGTATGGGGTATGGTCATTGTCCTGAACCAAATGATATAGTAGAGCAGCATATAACAATCAATTCCGAAGGACGGTTCTGGTTCTCTGCATATGCGTTTGGTGATGGCTTTGGTAAATATAAGAAGGCTCAAACTAAAAATTACAAAATAGAAAAGGCTGTAGCTGAAAATGTTCTAAATAAAGTAGCTACATATTTTAGTAACGAGTATGATGAGATTTTTGCAACAGATATTGGCAATTGGGAATTGGACATAACCAATACAGAGGGCAATGTATATAAATTTAGTGGTTCGCTGTATGCTAATTTTGAGATAGATGGAGTTGATCTTTCAGACCTAATTCGTGACTCATTAGAAATAGAAGATTTATATGTTTTTGATGGTAGTTTTAAACCAGATAAGGTAAATCGGATTACTGTTGATTACCACAGAGTTACAAAAATCAAAACAAAGCAGCCTATTAGTGAAGATGTTGAATTTGTAACTTGGGATTATACTGAGCAGCTGATAATTGATAGAGAAACAGAAAGCATTGAGTATATCCAGAATATTGGAACTGACTGCACCATTTCTCATAAATATAAGGTTCAAGATGGTGTGGTTGGATTACTTGATGATTTAGATGCAGATTATTTGTTTGAATATATCGAAGGCAATCCATATGATGTTATTGATACACCAAACGAAACAAAGGAATATATCATAACCATTGATTTTAACAAAAATCCTCAGCGTGTCATTAAAGGAACTTATGATAAAAAAGGGTTACCAGATGACTTTGCTGATTTTGCTGAAACAGTATTTAGCTTTATGAGATTTTATGGTTTTGGAGAAATATTAGACCCATCTATCTATGGAAAAGTAAAACGTCACAAAAATGATCATATCTTTTGCAGTGTAGCTTTTGATAAGGGGCATAAAAGTTACTATTACATAACTGATGATGATAGTATTGAGGTTGGCGATTTTGTTTTAGTTCCTGCCGGAGGGGATAACCATATTGCTACGGTTGAAGTTGTGAATATTGAATACTTCTCTGAGGAGAATGTTCCACTGCCTGTAGATAAGACAAAACGAATTATTCGCAAATGCTCTGAAGAGGATTTTGGTTTGCAGAGTGATTAATTTCATATAAGAAATTGTAGTGAAGTATTATATAAGCTTAGATTTACGGGGGGTATACAATGATTGAAAATATGCAACGTTTTTTTCAGTGCTTTCCTAGTACTCCACCTATTGGTATAAAAGGAGATTATAGATGTTCAGTCCACTTTGGAATGTATACAGGTTAGATAAAGCAAGAGAGCAAGCATATTTTTCGCCAGTAGATGTTAATGTTATTACTACCTACGTCAATGATTTTTTTAGTTCCATCGGAATGAATATGGTGTAAGAGACTGTAATATATAATCCTTTACAAATAGATTATGAAAAGATAAAAAGAGATAATTTATTGGATGAACTGGGAGATATTATTTGGATGAAGTTTACCCAAGATGGGTATTTAGGGGTCGTGGCAACTAATAATGACATAAACTTTGATATACCACAAAACACATCAGAATATGATAAAAAAGAATGTAGATATAGTTCCTTTTTGAAACAAAAGGAATTGGTGTGGAAACATACAACGTCAGGCATATTAGTTCATCAATTAGGTAAAGTCTGGGATACCTCTTTTGTATTAGTGTTTCCGTTATCCAATATTCCTAATGGGTATACAAGAGGTGATATCGAAAGAGCAATTGGAAACTATTTAATTGATAAAAAAGTACCAATAATTGATTTTTACTCACACAATTATTAATCTTTAAGAACATTCAATTTGTAGAGTTGATGAACGTTTCAGTATGGTGGTTGATATGTTCCCACAAACAAAAAAATCAGTGGATATGTTCCCATAAACGAGAGTTCGCATTTGACAGACTTC
>JBKECO010000049.1:0-2127 GCA_047974745.1 Lachnospiraceae bacterium | reverse complement strand
GTTTACCGTGCTGTCAGCAAGGAACAGGCAGAAGTGGAACTTGATAATCTGGAACTCAAATGGGGAGAAGATTACCCCATCATCATAAAATCATGGAGGAACAACTGGGACAAACTATCAGCCTACTTCCAGTATCCTGATGGTATCAGACGCATGATATACACGACTAATACAGTCGAGGGTTATCATCGCCAGATAAGGAAAGTCACTAAAAACAAAGGTGTTTTCACTAATGATACCGCTCTGGAAATGGAGTAAAACAGCTCAACAACTGGCTATTATATACCCTGATAGATTTAAATTACTCGATTAATTACATGATATGAACTATTTTATTAGTTTTGTAAAACCAACAAAACGATGGCGACTCTTTGTTCCATTGAAACGAAAAACGATTAGGGGATCGACCCCTAACCGTTTTTACCAACAAAACTCAGGTTCTTCATTACCCATAAAAAAAATGAAAACGAAAAACCTGATATTTTATAAGTGAAAGCCAAACGCTGACACAGTTTAATTTACACTACCCACTCTCTATTTTTTCGGGCAATAGCTTAGCATATACACGTTCGGTTACACTACTATCTCGATGTCCCATTACTTTTGATAAGGTATGTAAATCCACTCCATTATTGATAGCTAATACAGCAAACGTATGTCTCCCACAATGCATTCTCATATTGAAAGGTAATTCAAGTTTTTTACCAACTTCTTCTAATGATGTACCGATAGCGGTATTTTTATTAATACGCATCTTGTCAAGTTCCTTCTTATCGGTCATATCAAAATCTGGACCTAACAAATCAAACACAAACACCTTATTTAACTTCCGACCCTGCCACTTGTTGAGAATCTTAATAGCAGGTTCAAGTAATGGTATAGCAACGGTTTGACTCTTTTTGAATAGCACCATTTTTAAATATTTCTTATCAAAATCAATGTTAGACCATTTAAGAATCATAACATCTGAGACTCTAAGACCTATATGTACAGAAAATAAGAACATATCAAGATAATCACGTGTCCTATCATACTTCAATGTTGGATATAGGGCAATGAGTTTTTGCAGTTGTTCAGTAGTCAGATACTTTACGTCTGTGCCCTCTTTATCTTCGTCTCCTACATCTTCCTTCACTTTAAGATAAAGACCTTCTGCGAGCATGGCTAACACTTCAGTCTTAATAAGTCCTTTTGCTGAGGCTAACTTAATAGCCTTTATCAATGGAGTTAATGCTTTGTTGATAGATTCGTTTTCATTGCCTTTATCCTCTTTTCTCCACACAATATATCTATCAAGCATATCTTTGTCAATATCTAAACAAAAGATAGTTTCACGAGCATATTGTTTGGTAATGAACTCGTTAAATATACTGAGTCGATTGAGATTATTCTTATAGGTGCTATATACAATCTTTTCCCTGTCAAAGAATGATTTTTGTTGTGCATAAGCCAACTTAAAGAAATCTTCGTCTTCTGCCTTGTCGCTTAGCATATCCTTACCACTGAGAATGTCTTTGATAACACTAATTGAAATACTCCCTTTTACATTAGCGTACTCAATGATAGGTTTATCATATTTACTTTTTAGTAATTGCATGCGACCGTTATATTCATCACTGAGAGGGTTTGCAGCTTTTACCTTCTGCCTGTTGCTATCCCACTCGCTCGGTTTTACTCGCAGACCTGTTGACCTGTCAATTTTATCTTCGTTATATACATATCTGAAATATATAGGTTGCTGTCCTTTCTTATTTACTTTCTGGTCCGTCCTCAGAAAGAATGTCATTTCAGGTATTGATATTTTATGTCGTCCCATAGTTACTACCTTTTTTTAATGGAATATTCCAATTTTAGTGAATGAATAGTGAAGTAAAAGTAGGAAGTCATCTTGACTTTTCGTTTTTGTTAATTTTGTTAAATAATATACTCATAAATGCCAGATAATTGAAGGCCTTCCATGTTGCAGTCTTTGTCTCAAATCTATTGAGTAAGGTTCTGTAGGAGTCTACCCATGCATTTGTTCTTTCAATGGTATATCTTTGTTCATACAGCAGTTCATCAAAGATTACCACCTGATCATTATTCCCATTTCTTGGATTGATAGCCGTATTAGCTATTACACCATCC
>JBKECO010000053.1:0-2124 GCA_047974745.1 Lachnospiraceae bacterium | reverse complement strand
TGAAGAACTCGGACGAATTATGGGTGAATTGGAGTTCGCTGAAATTGAATTGGAATCAATGATTTTAAATGGAAAAAACGACAAAGCAAATCGATGTCTGCGGGAGTCCATTGCTGAAATAAAGCATGCTTTATCGGATGTGTCAGATGCCCTATTTGAAGTATCAACATCTCCTTACGATGGTGATGATTTTGCCTAGAAATTACGATGAAATAGATTTGAGTGTTAAAAAAGTCAGGAAGTTAAGAAATTGGAGAAGGAAAACTTCGTAAGATGGTCAGTGAAAATCCGACCGCAGAATATCTGTTATGGAATGGAAATCGTGTACAGATCAAACGTGAAAAATTTGAAGCATTTGTTGATACTTTAAGTGCTGTTTAATGATAGCAGAAATTAAGATTTGAAGTGTAAAATCGTCCCGTGACATGATATACTAACATTAAGTTGTGTCATGGGTCTTATGAGGAAATTATATGAATAATAAGAAACGTGATAACAAAGGGCGGCTCCTGTTTATGGGAGAAACCCAGGAAAAGTCAGGTCGTTACAGATATAGCTATGTGGATGCACTTGGCAAAAGAAAAGAAGTGTACAGTTGGAGACTGACCGAAGCAGATCCCATTCCAACAGGGAGACGTAACGATAAACCATTACGAGACAGAGAAAAGGATATTCAAAAGAAACAGTTTCATGGAATAGCCACTACGGATATGACAGTCAACGAACTGATCGAGCGATATCTCATGCTAAAAAAGGCAGTAAAACATAGTACTGAGGTAAATTACAAGTTTGTTCAGAATGTCTTGGCAAAGGAACCCTTTGGAAACAAGCATATTGATGCAGTTCGGTTATCCGATGCCAAGCTATTTCTAATTAAGCTACAAAGAGAAAATGGAAAAGGATATAGTTCTATACATACCATAAGAGGTGTTCTAAGACCTGCTTTTCAGATGGCAGTTGATGATGATCTTTTGATGAAAAATCCTTTTGCCTTTCAGCTTGGAACAGTTATTGTCAATGACAGTGAAAAGAGAGAGGCAGTTACCAGAGAACAGAAGAATACCTTCTTAGAGTTTGTGAAAACAGATAAGCATTATACGCAATATTATGATGCATTTTCATTTTTGTTTGCTACTGGACTTAGAATCTCTGAATTTTGTGGATTAACAGTAAAAGATCTGGATTTTGAACATGGTAAGATCAATATCAATAAGCAGCTGCAACGGACACGAAATATGGAATATGTGATAGAGACAACCAAGACTTCTAGCGGGACAAGACAACTTCCAATGACTCTAGAAGTAAGAGCAATCTGTGAGAGGATGGTCAGGGATCGTAAGAAGCCAAAGGTGGAACCAATGATCAAAGGACATTCCAGATTCCTTTATTTTGACAAGAATGGGAAACCGATGGTAGCCCTACACTGGGAAAAGTACATGAAACATGCACTAGATAAGTATAACCGAGAGCATCCGGTACTACTTCCTACCATTACACCACATATTTGCAGACATACCTATTGTAGTGAGATGGCAAAGTCGGGAATGAATCCAAAGACACTCCAATATTTGATGGGACATTCAGAAATCAGTGTGACCTTGAATGTGTACACTCATTTGGGATTTGAAGATGCAAGGGAAGAAATTGAAAGGTTATTTGTAGCAAATCAGTAAATAACATCCCAATATCGTCCCAAAAATGACCGAAAAAAGTTGGGATGTTGTTGGGATTTATGAAAAGTTACAAGAAAATGACTACTTGAACTTGATAGAACAAAAACCCTGAAACGCCCAGTATTAGCGGGATTTCGAGAATATATAAGGAGACTTAAAAGAGTATGATAAGAGTTTTATTCGTCTGCCACGGCAACATCTGCCGCTCCCCGATGGCGGAATTTGTTTTAAAAGATATGGTAAAAAAACTAGGTATCGCTGATCAGTTCGAGATTGCCTCAGCGGCAACCAGCAGTGAAGAGATCGGCAATCCAGTACATCGGGGAACGCAAAAGATTCTAGATGGGCTTGGAATAGATTACTCTAAAAAGAGAGCAACAAAACTAAAGGCTGACGATTATCACCAGTATGACTATTTGATTGGAATGGATTCTGCGAATATTCGAAACAT
>JBKECO010000025.1:0-10233 GCA_047974745.1 Lachnospiraceae bacterium | reverse complement strand
CAGACATCATGTTCCTTTTTATAAGCTTCATATATCTCCTTTCTTTTTTTTAGAAGATATTTCCGATACGTCACGTTTCGGAGTTTCTTTTCCTCTTTGTATTCCTTTTTATCAGTGATGTATTTTATAGTCGAAGTAATCATTGTAATTCCCGTTCCTGCAACAGAAATCATGATAAATAGGCCGCGCCTCATCAGTATACTTACTGCAACCGTAATACACATCATGCCAAGTGATGGAAGAATTAGTGCGGCTAGACCGCCTTTTTTCTTTTGCGGCATCTCCTTGGGTGGTGCAATCTGTACTTCCTTTGTCTCTGCTCTTTTCAAAATACGTGGAGATCGTTTGTATTTTGGAAAATCTTCTATATCATACTGTTCTGTTGGAAGTTCTAGAAGTGTAGTTTCAACATCTTTGACACATTCCCCTTCAAGCAACAATGTGTCAAGAAGAAATATCAACTTATAAGCTTCTGTTTCAAGCACATCTCCGCTTTCAATCTGATATTCTCTATTTGGATCGACGCATTTACCATTCCATTTTACAAGAACACCTGTCACATCTTTTGTATCCGAAACAACGAGCGTGTTATTGACGACCAGTATTTGACATGCAGATTCAAAAATCGTAAGGTCGGCTCCCACCTCTCCAATAGTAAAGTTTCTCACTCTCATGAAGCGACGCATAGATACAACTTTTTCATTTTTCATCTATTTACTCACTCTCAGTTGTTTCATACTGTTCCATCAGCGGTTCCATTTTATCTGAAATTTCTTTCAGCTGCGCCGTTTTTTCTGATCCGCTAAGAGACTGATCGGACTCTATTGCCGCCCTCTGCTTCATATACGCATATAAAAGGAGCTGATCATCGGATTGCTGCATTGCAATATCAGTTGCCTTTTCAATATCTCCTCGCCCAAGATAGATCCAGTACTCCAAACGGACTGGAGTGTCTTTCATTGACAGGTTTTCAAGTATATTTGTTTTCTGCTCCTGTGCCAGTTGTTCACTTTTTACATACGACACCGCAAGAATATACTTTTGATTTTCCTGCATCTTTGTGACCTCAATCTCTTGCATCGCATCAATGCAGGCTATATAATCTGCCTCTATATATGCGTCATCTGCTGCAATCACTGCATTTTTATACGGATCTGATATTAGTTTTTGGTATCCTATGACTCCTATAAAAAAAGTACAAAAAACAGACAGTGTCACAATTGCAGCCTTCAATGCTTTGTACCTTCTTTTATTTACGAATCTGAGTGTTTCTTTTCGCTCTATTTTTAAGTTTCTGTGCTCCTCCCACAAGATTTTCGAAATCTCGTTTATACTTTCTGCTGATCTGATTTTCTCAAGTAAAGGTACCTTCGCCAAAAGTTCCTGCCCACCCATTTTATAATCATCATAACTGTATTTGGTCTGCAGAAATGCGCCCGCTAGTGCTTTATACTCCATCAAAAATGTATCTGTAGACAAATGCATTCCGGTCTCACAAATATCACGTATCTTCACGAGAACTATTCCATTTTTGTCGTAATAGAGGTTTTCTGGCTCCAATGTAAATTGATATAGGTTTCTCCCCTCATTCAATTCCGCAACATTTGCCAGTACTGCAAGAACTATCAGTCTGTCCTCATCTGCCAAAACCTCCATACAGAAAAGATCCTTGTCATCAAATGTCAGAATCAGATCCTCATCCACTTCTTCAACCTTCATATTTAATAAATATGGTTGACAAAATGTGATTTTTTTATACTCAAATGCTGTCTTTGCCCTCAGTTCTGACGTTTTTATGCGCTCTTCGATCATGATGACCTCCTGAACTTTTTCTACAGTACTTCCAGAATATCTCCTGTATAAATCAGTTCATCTTCATAAGTATGCCCAGTGTCAATATATATCCCTCTTCGTGCAGATTTCACCTTGCACATATATGGATCGTAGCCCCAAAGCTCTCCTGCTTTTTGTAAGATCACAAGTGTTTCTTGGATTTTTTGCTGAGAATAGACCTGAATATCTTTTTCTTTTTCACAATTCATAATTGTCAGTGTTAATTTCACGATTCCATCTTCTCCTCTTTTTTTTCACATAAGCAAATAGCAAACTTGCCATCATTAGGCAGAAAACAATGAGGATAGGGAATGCAAATGTTATGTTTTCTGATCGCGTCACAACATTTTTTACGTTCTGCGTTCTGGTTTCTAAAAAGAGTTGCATCTGTACTTGTTCATATAGATCACTTTCTTGTTTCAAGTCAACCAGAAATATATTCGTCTCCATTATTTGATAATTACTTATATTCTCTTCTTTATGTTTGCTTATGCGTTCCTCATAAGCATCTGTAAATAGGTTTACACCATTTAGGTCCGTCAGTGAAGAATAGGATTCTGATCTCTCCTGCAGAATTGATGGATCAATATTAATTCCTGACATTTTTTCGCACTCTCTCTTCAAATCTATATTTTAAGCTGTTTCAAAATTGTAATTTGTATATCGAATCTTGAACACACTTTTTTCTCTTTAGCTAAATCACCGTCAGGCTCTCACCTGACGGCATCTCTTACATTGCTCCGATTTTTCCTGCAATTTCCTGATCAATGCTCTGCATTGCCGCAGAAACATCTCGCAACTGCTGCGCAATTGATGTGATTAGCTCACTAGTTGCCTGAAATCCTGGCTCTAATGATCCGAATTGATCATAAAACGCCTGGCTACTTTGTCCCGCCCATTCATCACACAGGGTTGTCACCATTGTTCTCATCGATGACACAACTTGGTTAAAGTCTTCACATCGTTGGTTAAACTCTCCCGCTTTTTGCTCCATTTGCTCTGGACTTAATTTAATATTGCTTACATCTGCCATTTTTCATTCTCCTTTACTTGTTTGTATTTATTTGTAATGCTGCAATACAGCCTCTTACCTTTTGCTAATTATTTTCATCTGCTGGTATCATGATAAGTGGATTTACTATGAACTCATTTGCCTGTGTGTACTGCATACTTCCAAGTCTTGTATAAGGAAGCATTTTCGAAAAATCTGCAAGCAGCTGCTGATTTTCATTACTTGTATCCTCTTTGACTGATTTCACTTGCGCGACGCCTTCTATTACTGATACATCGGACGTGTCTTTTGCTTCTTTTATATGATCCTGCAGGGCAAGTATATTCTCATTTGATGATGTATAAACATCATTTGTAAATTCCATATAATCCTTGCTGTTTTCTGTAATCTCTCCCTGTAGTTCTGTAGAGTTATTATCCATCTGTTTGATATATTCTGATATTTTCGTCTGGTCAAGCTTTGGTGCATATCCATCTATTACCGTTTTAAAGCCATTGATCTTAGACACTTCATCCAGAAATGTTTGTTCTAATGTCAGTTTCACAGTTTCAGTTCTAGTTTCAAGAGGCACAATGCATTCACTTACCACAATCGTTTCTGCCAAATCCACATCTAGGGTTTCTATTTCTTCAATCTCCTTTTTTGTGTCAAGAATCGGAGTCGCTATATCTGACAATAATGCCTGAATTGTAGTTGGATTATTATCTATATCTGTTGTATTTCCAGTAAATGGCGTAACCACGAACTCTTCAGAGCTTAACGCTGTGTTCTCCAATGCTATTCGCAGATACTGATTCAGTTCTGCAATATCTCCTGTCATTTCGATTGTCATATCCGATGCCTCAATTGCAATATTCCCTGCAGTATAATCAGACAGCAACTCCTGTGAATTCGCATATCCACAGGCAGCTAGAGCTTCTGCAAATTCCTGATCACATTGAGCTAATGCTGTATTGACTGATGTAAGTGTTTCATATTGAATTTTTATCGGTGTTTCAGGATCTTCTACATTTTCCAATTCAATCTCAATGGTTTCACTTACGCCCTGAAATGAAATCAGTTTATCTATGATTTTACGAACACATTCAAGCTTCGCTTCATTCTCAACGTTTGCATCGGACTCTGTAGATACAATTTTTAAAGTTACAACAGGAGGTGCACCCATCCCATCTGCCTGGCTGCAGCTGATTACATAACTGATTTCACCGCTTTCTTCAACTTTTTCACAAGTCACTTCTGGGAGATTATCTATGGTTGCCTCTAAATAAGAATCAAGAATGTCACTATTTTCATTCATTAACTTTGAGTTATAATCGTCAATACTTTTTTGAAGACTGACTTCGATTTGGCTGATCTGTGAATTTAATTCTTCCAAATTTCCTGCAACTTCTGTTTGTTCTGTCGATAGGTCATTATTAAATTCATTTAGTGCTTTTTCAAGTGAAGACAGTCCTGCTGAATACAGTTTTTCTCCACTTTTGTTTGTGGTTAAATTAACTTCATCTACATTCTCTGATAATGATTCTAGTTCTGATATAAGTGTGTTTCCATTCTGTTTGATATCGTCCAGCTGAGATTGTGAATCTTTAATTTTTTCAATATAATCTTGCTCTGCATCATCAATCAAAGATTTGTTTGTATTCATATAATCCGAAATATCAAGTGGAATCAGTTCATATTCTTCTGTTTCGAGATCTGGCAGACTCACAAGCTGGATCAGATCCATCGGCTCAATTCCTAAAATCGAATTCAGATCTTTCTGGTCATTCTCCATGACCTGCTCTGCACTATCCTGTGCTGTATGAAATTCTTGCAAAATATTAGACAAATACATATAGCTGAGGTCAGATTTTAAAGATTCACCAAAAGAAAGTACCTGATAGATTGTCTCTGCTTTCGCTGTTCCACTCAATAACGGACTGAGTGAGTAAGTTAATTGTGCCTGAATAGGTGTTGTATTCAGACTATCTATACTGGATGAAAACGTGGATGGAATAATAATATATGCTGCATAGTTCCCTGACTGCACTCCCTGTCTTGCATCTTCGAAAGAAGTATAAAGAAATTCCTCTGATGGAAACTGAATAATGCGTTCAGCATAATAAACTGTTTCCTCACTTGATGCTGTCGATCCTTCGTCTAGGTTTACGACAGCAATCGTATTAATATCAATACCACTCGCTTCTGGCTCGCTCATCTGTATCTGTACATCACCTGAAATAACTTTCATTTCACTTACTTTATATCCTATAAAATAACAGGCAACAGCGATAACACAAGTGCCACAAACGCTGCAAAGAATCACTATGCTTTTTTTCATTGTTCTCCTCTATTCTTCCATTATTAAATTGAAAACACATCTTACTTTAATACTGTAAAGGATTTTATACTTTTTTGTTGCACAATGTTACAAAATGACAGTAATTTGTTCCAGAATGCACTAAATGACAGTATTTAATTTATTTTTTTTTAATTTTAATAACAATACATGTAATTCCATAAAAAAAACCGGTTGTATTTAAACCACCGGCTATGATTTGTACTATTCATTTTATAAACGTAATCTGTATTGTATCAATAACTCTTGCTTTCATTATCAAAAGCTATAAGCATTCAATTTTTACCATATTAGGTTGTAATCCTCTATTCGATACTTTTTTCTATGCGTGATATGCTATACTGAAAACAAATGTACTGCAATATGCAGAAAGGATGAAATCATGTCAGTTCAAAACATCATTAGAAAGCGTCTGGTCGTACATGGCCAGGTTCAGGGGGTCGGATTCCGCTATCGCGCCAGATATCTTGCTACTTCATGTGATATCACAGGCTGGGTCAGGAACGAGTGGGACGGAACGGTTGTTATGGAAGTTCAGGGAAGCGAAACGCAGCTACAGCAGATGTCCCGGGATCTTTCCAATACTCGTTTTATTCATGTCGATGCGGTCGAAGAAGAAATCATTCAGGTGCAGGAATTCGAGAGTGGTTTTCACATTCACTATTAAACCACGATTTTTCTACTTAGTGCTTTTGCAATAGTTCCATACTCTGATTCCTCTTGTGCCAGTAGCAGCACTTCCCATTGCTGGACAAATTCCAACGTTTTTGGCGGTATATCAGGCAAATTTATAATTTCTCTGTATCGTTTTTCTATTTCTTTTACCAGTTTCTTAACTTCCTTTGTATCATCCTTGAAATGATACAGTCTGTCGCACAAAATACCAAGTCCTTCTATTCTCAGAACAAGATAATCCGAGCAGAGATAGCAAGTCTTAACTGCTCGATCATACCATTTGATACTAGCCTTTTGATTCCCTGAAAGTGCGTGATAAGTCGCAAGTTTCCAATATACAAGTTCCATTGGATGATAGAATGGCACTGCCTCTTTTTCCAGGATGTTCTGTAGTATATTATCATGTTCTCTTTCTTTTCGATAATCGACCCGTTCTAACTGTGCTGACTCAGGCCTGCTATTGATCAGGAAGGTCCAGATTTCTTTATGGCTGACAAGTGTCCGATGCAAGAGATGGGATAATTCTGAGTTTCCAGACGTCAGCGCCTCTGACATCAGTTCACAGTAATAGAGCAAAAAATAACTTCTGTCCAGCAGCTTCACATTCGCTGCGTGCTCAAGGTATGCATAGATTTGTGTTTCAGATCGTTCCTCTGTCTGGATCAGCGCGGATTTCAGCAGATCATCCAAGGCTTCTTCAAAATCCTTATGTTCTGTTTCAAAATGCGCACGAAGCAATAGATTTCTTTCAAGCTCTCCCGGATATCGATATTGCAAAAGCGCAGTGTCCGAATCCTTGCGCATGGAATCATATAACTGAGGCTGCTCTCTCTGAAGCTGTATTTGTGCCAGAAGCTTTAAACAGAGTGCATTCCCAAGGTATTGAGACTGCATGTTTTCTGTCAGATTCTCTCGAACAATATTTTCATCTGCAACTAGAATCATGATATTTTCAACAAATTCGACCAACATCTTCATTTTCACTTCTGCAGAACCTGCATCAAAGCACTTGATATCATAGATGGCTTCGATCTGGATCCGCTGGTACTGCCTGATGATATGCTCCAGTTTGTGATTCATTTCTCTTGCTGTAGCTTTTAATTGCATCAAGGGATGAATGGCATTAAGAATATCTCCCTCCTGCAGGTAAAGCTCAGTCAGGTAAAGACAGATGTCAAACTCAAATTCTTGTAAAAAAGGAATCTGTTTCTCTTTCATATGCGGAACAAGTTTTTCCGTAATCCAGAGCAGCCGGCGTTCGGAGTATTCAAAATCTCGTTCCATTGTGATAAATCTCTGCAGATCTTTTAGAAAACTTTGCAGGTGCACCTGGGTCACTTTATAGCTTGCGTGGCACAAGCGCTCAATGATCTTCTGGCTGACCGAAAGATAGTCCACCTGTTCTCTCGTTGTGTAGAGTTCAAGGAGCGCAGAGGCATATCTGTGTTCCGACAGATAGGTGTCGATCATTCCAAGTGTGACATTCTCATTTACACTAAATATATACTTCTCTTCATAGAGGGACGATAGAACAACTCTGTCTTCATCTGAAAAACCACGGCTGTTTCTAGTAAGTCTTGCATTACAGACAAAGTCAGCGAATTGCAGCTTTGCTTCTACTCTGGCAGAAGCAATGACAATATTTACCACTGTATCAGGGTGAAGATCCAGCATTCTATGCTTTACTGCAGATCTCACATACTCCTCCATCGTTTTTAGATATTCGTCATCCGGAATCCGGGCTTCCCTCTCAGCATGTATATCAATTCTGAGTGCTGCTAAAATATTCAGTGAAAATCCTTCTCCCTCAGAGGACAGTTCCCGCAGCAATTGTATAATTCCCGAAGTAAAGATCCTCATATAGAGTGCTCTGCCGGAACTCTCCTCCACCCGTTCTTTATTTTCAAAACACACAAAATGAGCTCCTTGTTCCTGAATCCATTTCAATGCAGGCATCACAGTCTGTGATTTATTCCCCTTGATTTCACAGGCATGACTATCCTTTTCTTTAAAGTAATTCTCGATCGCATTGTAGTTTATGTTTTCTTTCTCAATCAAAATCCCACCCACTAACGAAGGGTTTCGATCCATATTTTTTTGATTTTCAAAGTTCCCGCTTTCGTCCAGCCATAGCTCATAGTTTTTATACATAACTTCTCCTGTTACTGTGTATACTTTGGAACAGTGTCATTGATTCGTTCAGAATGTTTCAGAAAAAAAGCCCTCAATACCATTCCGTATTCTAGGGCTTTATTGATGTTCAAAGTTCCTGTTCATAACGCATACTCGGGGTTCATTTTTAACTCTTTATGTTACTGACCAACATCTTCGCAAAGAACCTACTGAACATTCACACTATATTTTTTGGAAAACTCCTCATTACTCATAACAAGGTACATGATTCCCTCTACGATACCAATGATTCCAGGTATCCCTGTCCAGCAAAAGATAAGGTATACAATACCGAGTCCGATTTTATCCATATAGAACTTATGCACTCCTAATGAGCCCAGAAGAATTGCAAGCACTCCAGCAGCAACCTTGCTCTTTGTCTTCCAGCTCGGATTAAAGCTCGTTCCAAAAGCCGGGTTCGTTGCTACACCACAGTGCACACATACAACAGCCGCATCATCGATTTCATTTCCACAATTTGTACAATACTTCATATTGTCCTCCTAATCACTAATATCTGCATCCAGAGTTATTGAGATCCTATATAAAGGATATCTGTTCTGAACTTCATTAAAAATGCTCTTGTACTCCATTATACGGTCTGGCGACTTGAAGTCAATAATAATATCAACCCAATCTTTTTTTCTTCTTCGTTCAGATAAAAGCCATGTACCTGAAGCACATTTTCATAGTTTCCGGTGATGCGTCGTATCTGTTGTAATACTTCCGCCGCAAAGTCATCTTCTGTATTCATTGCATAGACCCCAACAGCAGCCAGAATGACATTGTGCTCGGTATATACCTGTTCAGCAATGGTTCTTTCCAGCTTGTCAAGTTGATAGACTGTGTAGCTATCCGGAACTTCCACATGCAGGGATCCCACCTTTTTCCCAGTACGCTCTACATATTTTCCGAGCATGATCTTTACGATTACTGCCGAAGCAATAATAAGCAGAGAAATTGCAGAGTATTCTGGTTCTCCCGAAAATATTATTTTTTTAATGGATTCGATCAGTGAAGTAACACCTGCATACAATATGATGACCGATATGACCATCGTACTCAGGTATTCTATCCTTCCGTATCCATAGGGATGTTCTCTGTCTGGTCTTTTCCCGGACAGCTTCGTTGCCAATATGGTAATCAAAGAGGATAGTGCATCACAGAGATTATTCACCGCATCCAGTGTAATTGCGATTGATCCGGAAGCAATCCCGATCACCGCCTTAAATGCTGCCAAAAATACATTCACTGCAGTCAGTCTAAAGCCCCAGGCATAGCACCCTTTTAGTGAAAGATCACAAAGTAAACTACATAGATCCAGCCAAGCAGACCATGAAAGATCGCCCACAAAATAGAATGCCAATTCGAGTAGGAAATGACCATTGCCAGACATGATCCAAATGTAATACCTGTCTTAACCGTATTTGTTACAATATACTTTTCGTTCGCCATACAACACCTCCATGATTCAACTTTGGTTACCCTGCAATTCAAGCATCCGTTTTATCTGTTTCTTTTGTTGAACTACCACTTGGCTAAAGCCAAAGCGGATTCCTAAGTACAAAAACCCAATGGTTTCTAATTGATTAGGCTATCCCCGTAGTCCCTACGGTTTAACTAGAATTACTGTGATATTAGATTACTAATGCCAGTAATTCTATATTTTTTGAAGCGTTACTATCGGCATTATCTGTATGTCCACATGCCTTACATACGAACTTTGATTGAGACACCCGATTACTTTTCTCTGTATGCCCACAATGATTGCAGCGTTGTGATGTATGGCTTGGATTTACTAATACCAACTTTTTACCATACCATTCAGCCTTATAGCCGATCATCGTTCTGAATTGATACCAAGACACCTCACTAATACTTTTTGCCAAATCTTTGGCTTGTTGCATCTTTTTAATTTTCAAATCTTCCATTCCAATAATGTCGTGGTTTTTGACAATCTCAGTAGAAAGTTTTTGAAGATAATCGGTGCGGCAATTAGCGATTTTCTCATGGATTCTAGCCACTTTAATGCGTTGCTTGTTCCAGTTTGAACCACCTTTAATTCTTCTTGATAAGATTCGCTGTTCTTTAGCTAATTTTTTTTCCAGTGATTGAAAAAACTTAGGATTATTATACTGCATACCATTTGACAGCGTAGCAAATTTGGCAAGTCCAACATCAACACCAACCACTGAACCCGTCT
>JBKECO010000005.1:0-157418 GCA_047974745.1 Lachnospiraceae bacterium | reverse complement strand
CTTGCATGGAAATTTTTCTGAGCCACAGAGAACACTGTGCTCGATGATATGCGCAACACCAGTGCTGTCTGTCGGTGGCGTGCGAAATCCGACATAAAAGACTTTGTTCTCATCCTTGTTCGAAACAAGGGTGATTCTGGCGCCGCTCTTTTTATGCTTTAAAATATATCCCTCTGAATCAATGTCTTCTAAAGGGTGGATTTCGATCAGATCATATGCTTTTATATCTTCTGCTTTTAACATAACTTCCTCCAGTTTCTATCTATGATATTTGTAATTTTAGACAATTTTACTAATCATACCACAAAATGTAATTATTAGGTAAAAAAAAGAAAGGATGTAAACATCCTTTCCAGGTTATTTCAGATTATTGTTATGAATTAAGCTAAACGAATTACGTTTGAAGCCTGTGGTCCTTTTTCTCCCTCAACAACTTCAAATTCAACTTCTTCGCCATCCTTTAATTCCTTAAATCCATCCATTTTTAATGCTGAAAAATGAACAAAAATATCATTGCCATCAGCATCGGAAAGAAATCCATAACCCTTTTTTGCATTAAACCACTTTACAGTACCTTGCTGCATAACTCTCCTCCTAAACAATCCTCAAGTTGAATAATCTGTACTAAATTAAAGTAACACGCATTGTGACATTTGTCAACTTCTTTTACATATTTTACTAGATATTTATTTAATTTTTACATCTAGCTTGTTATATGGAATTTCGATAAGATTTGAGTCTAAGGTGAGCTTGATACGTTCTGTCAAATCCCATTTTGTGTCCCAATAATCTTCATTATTGACCCAGGCATGCATACCAATAATGACTGCACTGTCCGCAAGCTCTGATACAAATGTACGATTTGCCTGATCCTGCAGAACTCTCGGTTCATCACAAATCAATTTGAACAAGACCTCTCTTGCTTTCTGCAGATCAGAATCATAAGATATCCCAACATACAAGTCGATTCTTCTGATATTGATATCTGTTGCATTTGTCATACTGCTGTTTGCAAGGGTTCCATTGGGGATGATGATTGTTTTCTTATCAGGTGTGAATAGTTTTGTATAAAAGATCGATATTTCTGTTACAAAACCTTCATTGTTATGGGTATCTTCTTTTATATAGTCTCCAATACGAAATGGCTTTACAATCAGGATCAGTACCCCACCGGCAAAGTTGGAAAGACTGCCCTGCAGTGCCAATCCCAAAGTCAGTCCCATAGAACCTAACACAGCCACTACACTTGCAGTCGTGAGTCCAAATAATGTCAGCATGAGTATGATCAGGAAAAAATACAATACAAATTTGACGAATGAATCCAGGAACTGAGCAGTCCCTTCTTCAAATCCCATATGCTTTAGCCATCTCGTAAAAATTTTTCTTGCCAGCTTGATCAGGCGTGTACCAATGAAAAATACAACAACTGCCAGAAATATCTGCAGAAAAAAATTAATGATATCAGGAACATAGGAAAGCAGATAATCCTGCACCTGTTCCAAATTTGTTTTCTTTAGTGTCTCTGCTATCTCTTCGACAGTAATCTCAGTATTCGTTGTAATCATAGCCGAAATTGCTCGAATCATCCGTCTCTGTCCTCTCTTTTGCTCGTTTTATCTTGCCCAAATTGTCAAATTTGTTCATGACAGTATCATCAAATTTCATGAATAAACAGTCCACTTCTGAGTTTTGGCTCGAACCACGTGGATTTAGGCGGCATCAGCTGGCCAGCATCTGCTACCTGAAACAACTCCTGGATCGAGGTAGGAAACATGGCAAATGCCACCACACAGTCAGAATTCGCCCTTTTCTCAAGTTCCTTCCATCCTCTGATTCCTCCGATAAAATCAATTCGCTCGTCTGTTTTCGGATCATGGATTCCCAGAATCGGCTCTAACAGCAGATCCTGCAGCAAGGATACATCCAGACCTTTTACCGGGTCGTTCTGCTTGTCCGCTTCTCTCACTGTCAGCAGATACCACTGATGATTCAAACACATGGAAATCTCACCCTTCTTTGAGGGATTTTGCTGTGATGGTAATTTACTGAGATCAAATACACTCTGGACCTTTTGTAAAAAATCATGCTCGCTCAGATGATTCAGATCCTTTACGACACGGTTATAATCCATGATAAAAAGCTCTTCGTCCGGAAATAGAACGGATAAAAAATAGTTGAACGGCTCAGTTCCAGAATAGCCCGGATGTTCCTTCCGCCGTTTCAGACCTACTTTTACAGCAGAAGCTGCTCTGTGATGTCCATCTGCAATATAAAGCTGATCAATTGATTCGAAAATATCCCTGATCCTTTTGATCGTGACTGGCTCGATGATTTTAAATACCCGGTGTCGGATTGCATCATCCGATATAAAATCGTAGAGTGCGGTCTGTTTCTTTGCATTTTCAACGATTTCTTTCAATTCTTCATTTTTTCTGTAGGCGAGAAAAATCGGACCTGTCTGCGCATTACATGTATCTACATGACAGATCCTGTCCTTTTCCTTGCTTGCTCGGGTATTCTCATGCTTTTTAATGACATGGTTGATATAATCATCTATGGACGCACAGGCTACGATTCCTGTCTGTGTTCTCTGTGCCATTGTCAATTCATAGATATAATAAGTGCTCAGCTCATCACGTATGAAATCTCCTGTTTGGACACGCTCCCACAACAGATCATGAGCCTTTTGATAGACGATTTCATCATATGGATCGATTTGATCCGAAAGCTGTGTTTCCGCCCTGTCAATGGTCAAAAAGGACAACGGGTGCCGCAGTGTTTCTTCCTTCGCTTCTTTTCTGTTATAAACGTCATAAGGTAAAGCAGCAATTTTTGCTGCTTTACCTTCACTTGGTCTTATACAGATAAATGGTTCTATGATCGCCATTTTCTCTCCTTTTATTTAACAATGCGTACCTTTAAAACACCAGTGATCGCACATAGCTCTTTTACGACCTCTGTTCTTAAAATCTGATTTACATCGATCAGAGTATAGGCATAATCTCCTCTGGATTTGTTCACCATATCTTCGATGTTGATATCGCAGTCTCCAAGTACTTTTGTGAAATTTGCTATCAGTCCCTTTTCATTCCTATGAAGAATTGCTACTCTGCCTTCTTTTGTGCAAACACCCAGATCACAATCCGGATAATTCACAGAATTGATAATATTCCCATTCTCCATATAATCCATGATTTCTTTTACAGCCATCACAGCACAGTTATCCTCCGATTCTTCGGTGGAGGCTCCAAGATGCGGCATTAGTATGACACCATCTTTTCCGGCAACTGTAGGATTTGCAAAGTCCGATACGTATTTTTTCACTTTGCCATCTGCGATCGAAGAAAGAACTGCCTCCTCATCAACCAAAAGGTCTCTTGCAAAATTTAAGATCACGACCCCATCCTTCATCATGGTCAGTGCATCTGCATTGATCATTTTTCTGGTTGAGTCCATGAGTGGTACATGGATCGTGATATAATCACAATTTTTATAAATTTCCTCAACGGATTTCGTATTCTTGACACTGCGTGAAAGATTCCACGCCGCATTCACAGAAATATACGGATCATATCCATAAACTTCCATTCCCATGTGCGTTGCTGCATTCGCAACAAGAACTCCGATTGCACCTAGTCCGATCACACCAAGTTTTTTCCCAGAAATTTCTGTTCCTGAAAAATTCTTTTTCTCTTTCTCAGCAAGTTTTGCAATATCCGGGTCATTTTTATTCTCTTTTGCCCAGGCTATTCCCCCTGCAAGATCCCTTGCAGCCAAAAACATCCCTGCGAACACGATTTCTTTTACACCATTCGCATTTGCTCCTGGTGTATTAAAAACTACGATTCCTTTGCCAGCACACTGATCAAGGGGAATATTATTCACACCTGCGCCAGCTCTTGCGATGGCTTCCAGGTTCTCAGGAAGTTCCATTTCATTCATATTTGCACTACGCACAAGTACTGCCTGTGCCTGGTCGATTTCTGTTGTTTTAGAATATTGATCCGTAAATAAATCAAGGCCAATATTAGCAATGGGGTTTAAGCAGGTATATTGAAACATTGTTTTCTCCTTTGATGATCATGTATTCGATTCTTCGAACTTCTTCATAAATGCAACTAATTTCTCAATACCTTCTTTTGGCATTGCATTGTAAATGGAAGCACGCATACCACCAACGCTGCGATGTCCTTTTAAATTGACAAAACCAGCCGCAGATGCTTCTGACACAAATTTTGCATCAAGTTCTTTATCTCCCGTAACAAATGGCACATTCATCAAAGAACGATCTTCCTTTACAACTGTACCATGAAACAGATCGCTTTGATCGAGAAAATTATACAAAATTGCAGCTTTCTCTTCATTACGTTTTTTCATGACCTCTAGACCACCCATATTTTTCAGCCACTTGAATACCTTGCCGCAGATATAGATTCCATATGCTGGCGGAGTGTTGTAAAGTGATTTTGCATCCTCATGAATATGATATTGCAGCATCGTTGGAGTTCCCGGAAGTGTATCTTTTGTGATCAGATCCTCTCTGATTATTACGATAACAACACCTGCAGGTCCGATATTCTTCTGCACGCCGCCATAAACGATACCATATTTCGCTATATCCATAGGTTCAGACAAAAAACATGATGAAACATCTGATACAAGAGTGTGTCCCTTTGTATTGGGAAGTTCTTTGAATTTCGTTCCATATATTGTATTATTCTCACAAATATATACGTAGTCTGTGTCTTCTGGTATTTCAAGATCTGAACAATCAGGAATATAAGAAAATGTCTTATCTTCGGAGGATGCAACTACTTTTGCATCACCATAAAGCAGTCCTTCTTTATAGGCTTTCTTCGCCCACTGTCCTGTTACGATATAAGATGCTTTCTTATTCTTCATCAGATTCATTGGAATCATGGCAAATTGCTGGGATGCACCTCCCTGAAGAAAAAGTACTTTATAGTTGTTCGGAATCTGTAAAAGCTCGCGAAGATCTGATTCCGCTTCCTCAATAATTGTTTCAAACACCTTTGAACGGTGGCTCATTTCCATGACTGACATGCCACAGCCCTTATAATCAAGCATTTCCTCTGCAGCTTCTCGCAGAACGTCCTCAGGCAGAACAGCAGGTCCTGCAGAAAAATTATAAACTCTATTCATTTTCATCTCCTCCTAAATCCTCTTTCTATGTAATGTAAATGTTTTAAACAATTCTGTCAATTGAAAATAAAAGAATTCTATAAATCTTCTTCTGTAAATACATCACGAATCGCTGCTCCTGGTGCGACCATTGGCCATACTTTATCATTACTGTCAACAACACAGTCGATCAGGACGGTATGTTTTTCTTTCAGTGCCTGTAAAAATGCTTCATCAAATTCCTCTCGCGAATTGACACGCACTGCTTTTGCGCCCATTGCTTCTGCAAGTTTCACATAGTCCACATCATCATCAAGCACAGTATGAGAATATCTGTCCTCGTAAAACAGATCCTGCCACTGTCTTACCATTCCCAGCACTCTGTTGTTGATAATGACTTCAATTAAAGGAAGCCGTTGTCTGACTGCGGTTGCTATCTCATTCATATTCATTCGAAAACAGCCATCACCGGCAATATTTACGATCTGTTTGTCTGGATTTGCAATCTGTGCACCGATCGCAGCGCCAAGTCCATAACCCATGGTGCCAAGTCCACCGGAACTCAGAAATGTTCTGGGTTTTGTATATTGAAAGAACTGTGCAGCCCACATTTGATGCTGACCGACTTCTGTCACGATGATCGCATCTCCTTTGGTCAGTCTGTAAATACTCTCCATAATGTATGGTCCAGTCAGTCCGATCGAGCTGTATTTCAAAGGGAACCTTAATTTATAATCCTTAATATGATCGATCCATTCCTCATGCTGCATTGGAGATAACATAGCATTTAATTCATGAAGAATGACTTTCGCATCGCCGATCACGCTTGCATCCACAACAACATTTTTATTGATCTCTGCTGGATCGATGTCAATCTGCAGAATCTTTGCCTTTTGGGCAAATTTTTCTACATTTCCGGTTACACGATCTGAAAAACGAACTCCAACTGCAATTAAAAGGTCACATTCACTGACGCCGAGATTTGAAGATTTGCTGCCATGCATACCAAGCATACCGGTATATCTTTCATCCGTTCCATCAAAAGCACCTTTTCCCATCAATGTATCACAAACAGGAGCCTGAACCAGATCAACGAATGTTCTTAGTTCCTCGTTTGCATCGGATAATATAATTCCGCCGCCGATAAAAATAAAAGGCTTTTGGGACTCCTTGATCATCGATACCGCATTTTCGAGATCTTTTTGCATGATCTGATCTGTGACACGCTTGATCGTTTCTGGTTCTTTTGTTGTAAATTCTGTCTTTAAGCCTGTAACATCTTTAGGGATATCCACAAGTACAGGACCCGGTCTGCCTGTCATGGCGATCTTAAATGCACGTCGGATCGTATCTGCCAGCTTATTGACATCTTTCACTATAAAATTATGCTTTGTGATCGGTGTTGTAATGCCGGCGATATCCACTTCCTGAAAACTATCTTTTCCAAGAAGAGGCACTCCCACATTACATGTTATGGCAACAATTGGGATGGAATCCATATAGGCACTTGCAATGCCTGTGACCAGATTAGTAGCCCCGGGTCCACTCGTCGCAAGGCACACACCGACTTTACCGGTACTTCTTGCGTACCCGTCAGCAGCATGAGACGCTCCCTGCTCGTGAGAGGTCAGAACATGATGAATTTCATTTCTATGAATATAAAGTTCGTCATAAACATTTAAAATAGCTCCGCCCGGATACCCGAATACGGTACTGACTCCTTGTTCCTTTAAACATTCTATAAGAATCTGCGCACCTGTTAACTGCATCAAATCTCCTACCTTTCTTATTGGGGCTTCTCGAGAATAGCGCCTCTGTTTCCGGATGTGACCATAGTAGCATAGCGATCCAGATAACCACCTGTCAATTCCTGCTTTTTGGGTTTCCAATCAGCTTTTCTTATAGCCAGTTCTTCCTCAGAAATTACAAAGTCCAGCTTCATCTCAGGAATATTCACTTTGATCAAATCACCTTCTTTTACAAGTGCGATCGGTCCTCCGACTGCAGCTTCGGGTGATACATGACCAATTGCCGCTCCACGGCTCGCCCCAGAAAATCTTCCATCTGTGATCAGTGCGACGGATGAACCCAGTCCCATTCCAATAATCGCCGAAGTAGGGTTTAACATCTCTCGCATACCAGGTCCGCCCTTTGGTCCCTCATAGCGTATCACGACCACATCCCCTGACACGATCATTCCGTTTTTAATTGCATTGATTGCATCCTCTTCACAGTCGAACACTCTTGCAGGTCCTTCGTGAACCATCATTTCCGGAGCAACTGCGGAACGCTTAACAACACTTCCATCAGGAGCCAAGTTACCGCTTAGTACTGCGATTCCGCCGTTGGCTGAATAGGGATGATCCATCGGACGAATAACGTGAGGATCCCGATTGACTGCTGTTGCAATATTTTCCCCTATTGTATTGCCAGTTACAGTCATACAATCCATATTTAACAAATGATTATCTGCAAGTTGCTTCATGACAGCGTAAACTCCACCAGCTTCATTTAAATCTTCCATATAGTGATCTCCTGCCGGAGCAAGATGACAAAGATTCGGTGTTCTTTCACTAATTTCATTCGCCATGCGAATGTCAAAATCATATCCGATCTCATGGGCGATCGCCGGCAGATGAAGCATACTATTTGTAGAGCATCCAAGCGCCATATCCACAGTGAGCGCATTATGAATTGCTTCTTTTGTCATGATATCTCTAGGTCTGATATTCTTTTCAAGCAACTCCATGATCTTCATTCCCGCATGCTTTGCAAGCTTGATACGTTCTGAATAGACAGCGGGTATTGTTCCATTTCCACGAAGACCCATACCCATTACTTCCGTGAGGCAGTTCATGGAATTCGCTGTGTACATACCTGAGCAGGAGCCACATGTCGGACATACTTTTTCTTCGTATTCTGTAACCTCTTCCTCTGACATCGTGCCTGCTGCATAGGAGCCTACTGCTTCAAACATAGATGAAAGGCTTCTTTTTTTACCATGAACACGTCCAGCAAGCATCGGACCTCCGGAAACAAAAATGGTAGGAATATTGACTCTGGCTGCAGCCATCAGGAGTCCCGGCACATTTTTATCACAGTTTGGCACCATGACCAGTGCGTCAAATTGATGTGCAAGCGCCATGCATTCTGTCGAATCTGCGATCAGGTCTCTAGTGACCAATGAATATTTCATGCCTGTATGACCCATTGCGATTCCATCGCAGACTGCAATTGCCGGAAATACCACCGGTACACCACCTGCGGATGCAACGCCATAGCGTACCGCTTCCACGATCTTATCCAGATTGATATGTCCAGGAACTATTTCATTATAAGAGCTGACGATTCCGATCATCGGCTTTCTCATTTCTTCTGCCGTAAATCCCAGTGCGTTGAACAATGACCTGTGAGGTGCATGTTCTACTCCACTTTTTACATTATCACTTTTCATATTTGACCCTTTCTATGATCATTCATAATGATTTAATTGGTGTTTCCTGATGTATATTCTTCAATCGCTCCACAGATCAAGTCGCCGATTTCGGCGGTTCCTGCCTGCTTTAATTGTATGCTGCTTTCACGCTGTGGCATGATATCGATCGTTCTATACCCCAGCTGCAGAATACTTTTTACAGCATCCTCGATTACCTGTGCTTCTTTGTCCAGATCCAAGGAAAATCGCAGTAGCATGGCTGCACTTAAGATCGTTGCAATTGGGTTCGCAATTCCCTTGCCGGCAATGTCAGGAGCAGATCCGCCACTTGGCTCATACAATCCGAACTTTGTCTCATTCAAACTTGCAGAGGAAAGCATTCCAATAGACCCTGTCACCATACTTGCTTCATCTGACAAAATGTCTCCAAACATGTTTTCTGTTAAAATGACATCGAACTGCCGCGGATTTTTTACCAGCTGCATTGCACAATTATCAACAAGCATATGCTCTAGTTGAACCTCCGGATAATCATGCGAAACCTCTTCTACTACATTTCTCCAAAGTCTAGATGAGTCCAGAACATTGGCTTTATCCACGCTTGTAACTTTATTGCTTCTCTTTCCTGCAATTTCAAATGCACGAATTGCAATGCGGCGTACTTCCGTCTCATTATAAGAAAGTGTATCTGTTGCTGTAAGGATTCCATCTACTTCCTGTGTATAACGATTTCCAAAATACAGTCCCCCGGTAAGCTCCCGCATGATCATGATATCAAAGCCATCACCTATGATCTCTTCTTTTAAAGGACAGGCATCTTTAAGCTCTGGATAAAGCAATGCCGGTCTCAGATTCGCAAAAAGATTTAATTCCTTTCTGATTCTGAGCAGACCTGCCTCTGGACGCAGCTGTGCAGGAAGCTGATACCACGGAGAAACAGAAGCATCTCCGCCAATGGAACCCATTAAAATTGCATCTTGTACCTTTGCCCGTTGGATCGCTAATTCTGTAAGCGGTACCCCTGTCGCATCAATTGAACAGCCGCCCAATAAAATATCTTCATATTCAAATGTATGATTGAATCTTTTTGCTATGCAGTCCATGACCTTTACTGCCTCTCTTACGATTTCCGGACCGATTCCATCTCCGGAAATTACTCCTATACGATATGTCATTGTACTAGCATCCTCCTGCATATTTATTATACTTATCATAAAACAATCATTTCATTATTTCAACTTTCTGAGATATTTTACTTTTTTATGGAAAAGATAACTTAAATGAATGATGCTATATCATTTTCAGGAATTCTATGCTTTGTTTTCTACAAATTCACCGACACATCTTCTGTATGCAGCGACAGGGTTACTTGCCTGGGTAATCGGTCTGCCCACAACGATATAGTCTGAACCGATTTCCTTTGCTCTCTCTGGTGTCGTCACACGTTTTTGATCCCCTATCTCTCCGTCTGCAAACCTTACTCCAGGGGTAATTGTCAGAAAATCTGTTCCGCATTCCTCATGGACTTTTCCAGATTCGAGTGGGGAACACACCACTCCATCCAAACCGGCAGTCTTCGTATTTTTTGCATAATGCATCACTGTTTCATCGATTGGATGCTCGATCCAAAGCTCGTTATTCATGACCTCTTCACTGGTAGATGTGAGCTGAGTGACTGCAATGAGCAATGGTCTGCTTCCATCTTCTCTTGTAAGTCCCTGTAAAGCTGCTGACATCATGGCACTCGTACCAGATGCATGAACATTGCACATATCTACATCAAGTCCAGAAAGTACACTCATGGATTTTTTTACTGTATTGGGAATATCATGAAGCTTGAGATCAAGAAAAATCTTATGACCTCTGGCTTTGATCTCTTTGACAATTTGAGGACCCTCTGCATAAAAAAGCTCCATGCCTATTTTTACAAAAGGCTTCTCTTCACTGAATAGATCCAGAAAATCCATCACTTCCTTCTTGCTGTTAAAATCGCATGCAATAATTACATCTTTTCCCATTCTATCCTCCTGATTATCTGTTGTTTGAAAAAACAGCCTTGCCCGAAGACAAGACTGCTGACTCTTAGTTTTTATTCTGCTTCCGGTTTTTCAACTACAGAAATTGCAGTTTTCTGCATTGGAATTCTGCAATTCTTGTTACTTCCGAACTCTACGATGATCGTGTCATCACTAATATCGATCACAACACCGTAGAAACCACTTGTAGTAAGAATTGTATCCCCTACTGCAAGCTCAGAAAGCATTGCGTTCTTCTTCTTTGTTTCTTTCTGTTGTGGACGGATCATGAAAAAATACATGAATCCAAATAAGACAACGAGCCATACAATCATGGAACCATAAGTTCCAAATGAACTTGTTAATAAAACTGACATGGAATATCCTCCTAGTGATTTCTATACATGCTATGCCTATTTTACACAAAAGGACTCAAATCGGCAATACCTTTCACGAATTTTTTATACCTTGTTCCATTCGAAATAGTTTTTCCCTTTTATAATCCAGGAACCTCCCATTCTCGATTGCCTCTCTGATCTCATCCATCATAGTATTATAAAAATACAGGTTATGAAGCACGCAGAGTCTCATTCCCAACATCTCTTTCGCCTTTAACAGATGCCTTATATAAGCCCTGCTATAGCTTCTGCATGCCGGACAGCCACATCCTTCTTCTATTGGCCGCATATCCTTTTCATACTTCTTATTGAACAGATTGAGCTTTCCAAAATTTGTGTACAGATGTCCATGGCGTCCATTTCTGCTTGGATATACGCAGTCAAAAAAATCGACACCTCGTTCAACGCCTTCCAGAATGTTAGCCGGTGTTCCGACCCCCATCAGATACGTCGGTTTATTGTCTGGCAAAAATGGAACTGTAGCTTCTAAAATCCGATACATGTCCTCATGGGATTCACCAACGGCTAGTCCTCCAACAGCATAACCGTCCAGCTCCATTTCTGCGATTCTCTTTGCATGCTCCTGTCTGATATCAGCATAAATGGCGCCCTGATTGATTCCAAACAACAGCTGGTTCGGATTTATGGTCGTCTCTTGCTGATTTAAATGTTTCATTTCTGCTTTGCAGCGTATCAGCCATCTGGTGGTCCGATCAACGGAATCTGTTACATATCTTCGATCTGCCACACTGCTTGGGCACTCGTCAAAAGCCATAGCGATCGTGGATGCCAGATTGGATTGGATCTGCATGCTTTCTTCCGGACCCATGAAAATTTTTCGGCCGTCAATATGAGAGGAAAAGTAAACACCTTCTTCTTTTATCTTACGGAGTCCAGAAAGTGAAAATACCTGAAACCCACCTGAATCTGTCAGGATCGGCTTATCCCATACCATGAACTTATGCAGTCCGCCTAACTCATGAATCAATGTGTCACCTGGTCTGACATGAAGATGATATGTATTAGATAGCTGGACCTGCGTCTTGATTGTATGAAGGTCATCCGTGGAAACGGCTCCCTTTATTGCTGCCACCGTACCAACATTCATAAATACCGGTGTCTGTATCGTTCCGTGGACCGTATGAAATTGCGCTCGTTTTGCGCTCCCATCTTTTTTTATGATATTATAATTTGCCATATCTGTAATCTCCTTACTTATCGTAACAACAAGCATACCTTTTTTTATTTCATTTTGCAATTCCTGTAAGCAGATTTTAATGCTGTTTTCTAAAAGTGGAAGTTTTTTCGTTCTGTTGTAATAAAATCTGATTCAGTTTATAATAGGTGAATAAAAAAGAAGAGTTACATTCAGGAGGTCGCATGGCAGGTTCATCATTTGGAAATACATTTAAAATCACAACCTGGGGAGAATCCCACGGTAAGGGGATCGGAGTCGTGATCGACGGTTGTCCTGCAGGTCTGACGTTGGCAAAAGAGGACATTCAGCTCTTTTTGAATAGAAGAAAGCCCGGAATGTCCAGATATTCAACCGCTCGAAAGGAAGGGGATCTCGTCGATATTCTCTCCGGAACGTTTGAAGGAGTTACGACAGGAACCCCGATCTCACTTGTTGTGTATAATCATGACCAGATTTCAAAGGATTACACGGAAATCGCTTCGATCTATCGTCCCGGTCATGCCGATTTTACCTATGATTCCAAGTATGGTTTCAGAGATTACAGAGGCGGAGGCAGATCCTCCGGGAGAGAAACGATCGGAAGGGTCGCAGCCGGTGCGATCGCAGTGAAGATACTGAATGAGATTGGTATCTATTTTCAGACCTATACAAAATCCATCGGTCCAATTGCAATCAGTCAGTTTCATCCGGACGAAATCAATCAGAACGAATTCTATATGCCTGATCAGGATGCAGCAGTACGGGCACAGGAATTTATAGAGGACTGTATGCGAAATAAGAACTCTTCAGGCGGAGTCGTGGAATGTATCATTTGCGGTGTTCCAGCCGGACTCGGAGATCCAGTATTCGAAAAAATTGATGCCAACCTTGCCAAAGCTATGCTCTCAATTGGCGCAGTGAAAGGTTTTGAAATAGGTTCAGGATTTGAAGCTTCGGGCACAACTGGACTAGACAATAACGATCATTTTATTTTAAATTCAGATGGAGCCATTGAAAAAGCCACAAATCATTCTGGAGGCGTACTTGGCGGCATGAGTGATGGAAGTCCCATTGTCTTTCGTACAGCATTTAAACCTACACCCTCAATTGCTTCTACACAAAGAACAGTAAGCAGACAGTTCGTGGAACAAGATGTCAACATCAAAGGCAGACATGATCCAAATGTTGTCCCAAGAGCCGTTGTCGTTGTGGAATCCATGGCAGCACTGACCATCGTGGATGCTATATTTTCAAACATGACTGCAAAAATGGATTCTGTGAAATCTTTTTATCAAAATAAATAGTCTCTACCGCTAAATAACAGAACTGCAGTATATGCTCCACGAGCAATATACTGCAGTTCTGTTATTTAGAAGTGCACAGCACTAAGAAATCTGTCCTCCATAGATCAGGCGTCTGTCTTACTTTCGGAGTTTAAATATTTCCACACAGTTCGGCTTATCCACGTAAACTGGTTTTCCATGCATTAAAGCAAATTCTCCATCATGAAACAGCTCAAAAGTACAGATCTCATTACTTTCATGATTGAGTGTCATAAAATACTTTCCGTTCGGATAAATTGCCAGGGTCTTAGGATAGTCACCGCTTATCTTGACATTCGTTACTTTGCTGAGCTTTCCAGTGACCTGATCTAATTTAAAGATCGTAACTGAATTTACACCGGCATTTGACGCATACAGGTACTCACCGTCTTCCGATATTTCCAGATTAACAGCTGTACACATGTCATCATCATGCTTAGATTCCGTTGAAACTCTCTGAATCTGCTCGAAATTAGGTGATTTATCGCCTGGATCATAGCTATAGATTTCAATGGAATTGGTCAGTGCATTGAGAATATAGGCAAATTTCCCATCACGGCTGAATCGAAGCATTCTGGTGGAGGAATCAATTTCACCCCGAACAATATCAGAAAGTCTGAGCTTTTTCATCTCGTAATCGATTCGATAAACTTTGACCTGATCAAGTCCACAGTCAACTGCACATACATATTTCTGATCCGGTGTGACCTTAACACAAGTTACATGAGGTCTCGAATTGCGTTCTGCAATGCTCTTTCCTATCCCCTTGTGAAAGATACCATCGGCGATTTCACCGATACTTCCATCCGAATTCAGGTTCATCATCGTGATGCGGCCATCATGATATCCTCCTACAAATAAAAAGGTGTCATTTTTATCAATATCTACATAACAGCCTCTCATCCCGCCGATCCATTTTTTATTTATTGGTTCCAGATCTCCGTCCTCTAATATCCGAAAGGATTGCACTCCTTCGTCTGCGATAGAATACAGGTATTTGCCGCTGCTAGATATTACAAGATCTGACGGATTGTTGATGGGTACGACTTTTCGTTCTTGAATTTTTCCATTTTCCACATCCAGATCATAAATATGAATTCCAATGCTGTTCTCGTGGGTATAAGTGCCCACATATGCAACATAGCCAGTTGATTTCATGATACGCCTCCTTATTCTTTGATTCGTAATATGTCGAATTGTTCTAGTGTTGTATTTACATCAATGAACAGTTTTTGTTTTGAATGAGGACAGGATATCATATCATTGCCCTCAGTATCAACTATTCTGTGTACAATTACATTAAAATTTTCTCCATTCGGCTTCATGATTTCGATCTCATCACCTACAGAAAATTTATTTCTCTGCTCAAATTCATACAATCCGAATTCATTCGAGCCCTGGATGATGCCCAAATAAGTATATTCCTTTACATAGGTGTTATTATCATAGATCTGTGCTTCCTCATTCGGTTTACCGAAGAAAAACCCGGTCGTGAACTGACGGTAAGTACAGTTTGAAATCTGATCCAGATACCAATCCATATGATCTTTGTATTTAGACTCGGATTCCAGATAGTCATCGATCGCCTTACGATAGGTTCTTGCTACTGTTGCCACATACAGAGCAGTTTTCATTCTGCCTTCAATCTTAAAGCTGTCGATTCCAGCATCGATCAATTCAGGAATATATTCGATCATGCAGAGATCTTTTGAATTAAAGATATAGGTTCCTCGTTCATTCTCATAGACAGGAAGATATTCACCTGGTCTTTTCTCTTCAACAAGGGAATATTTCCACCTGCAGGGATGTGTGCACTCGCCCTGATTTGCATCTCTGCCTGTCATAAAATTGCTGAGCAAACAACGACCTGAATAGGAAATACACATTGCCCCATGTATAAATGTTTCAATTTCCATTGCATCCGGAATTTTAGTTCTGATTTCTTTGATCTCCGATAAGGAAAGTTCTCTGGCGGATACCACACGCTTGGCACCAAGTTTATTCCAAAAATGATACGTTCCATAATTTGTATTGTTTGCCTGTGTACTGATATGAATTTCGACCTCCGGCCAGACCTCTTTTGCAATTGTAAAGATACCAGGGTCGGATATGATCAGTGCATCCGGTCCGATCTGTTTTAGTTCCTGAAAATATTCTCTGACCTCTTCGAGATCATTGTTGTGAGCCAGAATATTCGCAGTAATGAACACGCGAGCCTGATGCTGGTGAGCAAATAAAATGCCCTCTTTCATCTCCTGTAATGTGAAATTTTTTGCTTTTGCACGCAGACCAAAGGCTTCTCCTCCGATATATACTGCATCTGCTCCATAAATCACGGCAATTTTTAACACCTCCAGACTGCTGGCAGGTATTAGTAATTCCGGACGTTTACTCATGTGGTTCCTCTTTCTGTTCAAGCTTCGTACTGATTGTCACTCCGTCACCGATCGGAAGTAATATGGTATTCAGCTGACTGTTGTGTGTCAGTTCGTATAAATATTGACGCATGCGCTTATGGATCGTCCGATTTCGTCGCATGACAGCATATTTGGATTCTATGATTTCGCCATCCTGCAGCACATTGTCTGATACAAGCATACCTCCCGGCTTTAGTAATCGAATGACCTCCGGCAAAAAAATAATGTACTGCGCTTTGGCAGCATCCATAAAGATAAAATCAAAAGACCCCTCAAGCTCTTTTAAGAGCATTGAGGCATCTCCTTCTAGTAATTTGATTGTCTGTTCATATCCTGCACGCTGAAAATTTTGTTTTGCAACAGGAATTCTTTTTTCATAATTCTCAATTGTTACGATCCTGCATTCACAGGGATTGTATTCTTTCATCAGAATAGCGGAAAAACCAACTGCTGTACCCACCTCAAGAATATCCCTCGGCATATGAGACTGCATTAAAAATCGAAGCAGTGTCTGAGTTTCCGTTTTTATGATCGGGATACAATCTTTTTGAGCCTCATCTTCAATCTGATTCAGCAGCTGCGACTTCTCAGGCGCCAACGAATTGATGTAAGTCACAAGTCGCTCATTTACGATCATATCTCTGTATCCTCTTCTGTAACCTCATCCTCATCTATCGACATGACCTGCATCATATCTCGTGCTGTCATCGAGGTACTTAAGGTATAAATTCCAGGTATTATGGAATTCGCATAGGATGATGATTTAAGCTGCGCCAAAAACAGGTATTTATTCTGTATAAGTCCTTTGCTCTCAAGAAGCTCTCCAATCTCAAGGGAGCTCATATCACCTGTAATCTGAACCACCTTATCAATAGATGAGGATTCTGATGTCATCGCCGGCTCAGTAAAAACACGATATCCAAAATCAAATGCAGTATGTCCAAGTGTATATAATACGACTACCACCAGAATGACCGTTAATATCGATACAAAAAAACCTACGATCTGCATAATAACATTGCTTTTGCTCATGTGTACTCCTTAACTATCCAACGAACGTCTGCTTTGACTATACTTCCATGATAATTGGAATGATCATTGGTTTTCTTTTTGTTTCTTTCCAGACAAACTCACCAAGTGAATCTTTGATTACAGTCTTGATTTTTCCCCAGTCTGTAACATTTTTTTCTAAAAGCAGTTGTACAGAATTATCCAATACATTCTTTGCTTCATCCATTAGACTCTCGGAACCGCGTACATACACGAAGCCACGAGTGACGATATCCGGTCCGGATAACACTTGTCTTGATCCGCTTTCCAGAGTAAGTACAACGATAATAATTCCTTCTTCACCCAGATGCTGTCTGTCTCTAAGTACGATGTTTCCAACATCTCCTACACCCAGACCGTCTACCATAATATCACCGACACGGACTTTACCTGTTACTTTCGCACTATCCTCATCCAGTTCGAGTACATCACCTGAGGAAAGGATAAAAATATGTTCGCTGTCATATCCAAGTCCCTTAGCTATCTTAGCCTGTGCCTTCAAATGTCGATATTCACCATGGATCGGAATACTGTATTTCGGACGAACCAGGGAATAAATCAGCTTTATATCCTCCTGACACGCATGTCCCGAAACATGAACGTCCTGAAATATAACATCTGCTCCCTTACGGAATAATTCATTAATAACTTTTGATACTGACTTTTCGTTCCCGGGTATCGGATGTGAACTAAAGATAATTGTATCATTTGGCTTGATCGTTACTTTTTTGTGTGTGCCAGAAGCCATTCTCGACAGTGCTGCCATTGACTCTCCCTGACTGCCTGTTGTAATCAGAACTGTCTGTTCATCAGGATAGTTCTTCAGTCTGTCCACTTCAATCAATGTATTCTCTGGAATATTTAAGTATCCCAGCTCTGTTGCAGTCGCTATGATATTGACCATGCTCCGACCTTCCACTACAACTTTACGATTATATTTGCATGCAGTGTCAATGATCTGTTGCACACGATCCACATTTGATGCAAATGTGGCTATAATGATACGTGAATTTTTATGTTCTTTAAATAAAGTATCAAATGCAGTGCCGACTGTTTTCTCAGACATGGTAAAACCAGGTCTTTCTGCATTCGTGCTATCACACATTAACGCAAGCACGCCCTTTTTACCGATTTCGCCCAGGCGGGCAAGATCTATGGAATCACCAAAAACCGGGGTGTAATCCACCTTGAAGTCTCCTGTATGGACAATGATTCCTGCCGGTGAATAAATAGCAAGGGCTGCTGCATCCTGAATGCTGTGGTTCGTTTTAATGAACTCGACCCTGAAATTTCCAAGGTTTATGTGTTGACCATACTTTACCACCTTACGTTTTACTTTCGAGAGCATGTTGTGCTCCTTCAGCTTATGGTCAATGATTCCAATTGTGAGCTTTGTAGCATAAATTGGCACGTTCAGTTCCCGCATGACATAGGGAATCGCGCCAATATGGTCCTCATGTCCATGGGTAATAAAAAACCCTTTGACTTTAGAAATATTTTCCTTCAGATAGGTTATATCCGGAATCACAAGGTCGATTCCCAGCATGTCATCCTCCGGAAAAGAGAGACCGCAGTCCACAACAATAATACTGTCTTCATATTCGAAGGCAGTAATATTCATTCCCACCTGTTCAAGTCCGCCTAAAGGAATGATTTTTACTTTCGCATGTTCAGTTGTCGTATTTTTCAAATTAATGTTACCTCCAAAATTCTGTTGTTATGTTCATTAAGCAGACCTCCATTACTGTCCTCTGCAGTATGGCCGTCCTGCCCGGGCTTAATACTCCAAATCGATGTCTTCATCTAAGAGTTCCGCAAATACTTTACCGATTAATTCGAGCTCATCCTCCTGCTCAACCATCTCGTATAAAATATCGTCCCCTTCAGATGACAGTTCTTTTAGAATATAAGCTTCTGTATCACCATCTTCATCTTCCGTAACCAATAAATAAGTCTGGTTATTGATCTGTGTTTGTTCCACACAGAAAAATTCAATCTCATCATTTGTTATAGGATCTGTAAAAAGTATCTTATCCATCTACTCTCCTTTTGAAATGAAGAATGAAAAATGAAAACAAAATGTTTTCACTTTTCATTCTCCACTTCATTTCGTCTAGGTTATTGTTTTATTTATTACGAAGTTCATCTAATTCGCTCTGATTCGAAAGAAAGTCCAGATAGCCCTGCAGGATCAGCATTGCAGCAATTTCATCCACGTATTCTTTTCTGTTCTCTCTTCGTATTCCACTTTCGATCATGATCATGTCAGCAGCAACGGTCGTTAGTCTTTCATCCCAAAGTATGACTTCAAGGCCTGTTCGTCTTATGAGCATTTCCTGAAACTCTTTCGTCCTCTCACAACGTTCGCCTTCTGTATTATTCATGTTCTTCGGGTAGCCGAGAACGATTTTGCTGACTTTATAGGTATCAATCAGTTCCTCGATTCTTGCTAACGTCTGACGCAGCTTTCCAGGTGATTTTCTTCGAATTATTTCAATGCCATTTGCAGTCAGCAGCAGTTCATCACTCACTGCTACCCCAACTGTATGCGATCCAAAGTCAAGTCCAATTACTCTCATATTATTCCTTATCTATTATTCCCAGGCTTTTCCCTTGATGTATTCCTTTAATAGTTCCTCTACGATCTCATCCCGTTCCACCTTCATAACAAGACTGCGGGCATTCAAATGACTGGTGATATAAGTCGGATCACCGGACATTACATAACCTACGATCTGATTTAAAGGGTTATACCCCTTCTCCCTTAATGCCTGATAAACAACCTGAATCACTTCTGTTATCTGCGTCTCAGCTTCCTTATCCACTTTAAAGAACTGTGTATTATTTTTATCCTGCATATCCTCACGACCTTACTGTTTCGTCATCTTATTATCTGATGACATCACTTTGCTAAACATAGTTTAATATAGAATTATCTAAAATTCAACTAAAAGATATTTTTCATCCTGCAACTGTCTTTCGATCCTGCCTGATACAAATGTATTGAAAGCCTGCCCTTTATTCTCTGTTACCACTTTGATATATTCCTTTGTGTAGCCGGTCAGATATTCGATTCCATTGATCTCAACGTAGGCTTCCAAAAGAATTTCTGTCTCTTTTCCGATCCAAAAGTCCCTGAATTCTTTGGACATTTTTTTCTCCAGCTCAAGGAGCTGGCTGCTTCGTCTGGTCTTTGTTGGTTCCGGTATCTGTCCTTGCATGAGCGCAGCCTTTGTGCCTTCTCTTTTAGAATACTTGAAGATATGCATCTCATAAAAGCCAACAGCCATCAGCATTTGCTTTGTCTCTTCAAATTCTTCTTCGCTTTCCTTTGGAAAACCAACGATCACATCTGTTGTAATAGCCGGATGCTCAAAAAAACTCCGGATCAAGTCACAGCTTCTTATATATTCTTTGATGGTGTAATGGCGATTCATTCTCTTTAGTGTTGCATCACATCCACTCTGCAGCGAAATATGAAAATGAGGGCAGAACTTATCTATAAAAGACAGTTCTCGCAGAAATTCCTCACTAATGATCCTTGGCTCAAGTGAACCAAGTCGAATTCTAGCAATATCTCGGATATCCGCAACTGCTTTGATCAGGGACAGGAGGGATGGCTGTTTGGACAGGTCGATTCCATAGGAACTTAAATGAATACCTGTCAGGACAACTTCCCTGCATCCAGAACCTGCAAGTCGCTGCACTTCACTGATAATATCTGATATTTTTCTGCTTCGTACCCTACCGCGTGCATAAGGAATGATACAATAGCTGCAAAACTGGTTGCATCCGTCCTGAACTTTGATAAATGCTCTGGTATGTTCACCAGAATGGGATAGTTTCATCTCTTCAAAATATGGCTGTTCCTCTGACAATGCAATTAACTGTTCTTTTTTTTCTATCATAAAAAAGTCTTCTAACTTTTCAATCAACTCATGCTTTTTGTTATTTCCAATGATAATATCAATCGCTTCATCCAGCTGTGCTTCCTGTGTCTTTGTCTGTACGTAACATCCGGCAGCAACAATGACAGCATCTGCATTTTTCCTTTTTGCCTTATGTATCATCTGCCTTGATTTTCTGTCTGCCATATTGGTAACAGAGCAGGTATTGATTACATAGACATCCGCAATTTCAGAAAAATCAACGATCTGAAATCCATTTTCTTCTAAAAGCTGCTGCATTGCATCGGACTCATAGGAATTTACCTTGCAGCCGAGATTATGAATAGCTGCTGTTTTTGATGTAAAATTATTCACAAATATTCTCCAATTTACCTTTATATTCTGATTATGATTCTTGACTTTTTCTGGCTAAACAATTACTATAAGAGTATCAATAAGCTCAATAAGGAGGGCATCACCAATGAAAACCGTACAGATTTCTTTAAACTCCATCGATAAAGTTAAATCATTCGTAAATACGATAACACAGTTCGAGTATGATTTTGATTTAATTTCAGGAAGATACGTTATCGATGCAAAATCTATCATGGGAATTTTCAGCCTCGATCTTTCAAAACCGATCGATCTTGCAATTCATTCAGAAGGCAATGAAGCAGAAATTCTCGAAACTTTAAAACCATATATCGTTTAATAAATTTTAGCATTTCAGGTAAAATAAGAGGAGTTCATCCTCTTATTTTTTTATACTGAAACGTTATTCCACGCGAATCATTTCTGTTGTTTCGATGGCAATTCTTACCAGCTCATCGATCTTCTCTTCTAGTTTTTGCTCAGACTTCTTAATATAGGTCAGATTTGGCTTGGTAACCGGATGTTTGGCAACGAAAATAGTACAGCAGTCTTCAAAGGGCAGTATAGAAGTTTCATAGGCATCCATATGCTCTGACACAGCTATTATCTCATTTTTGTCAAAACCGATCAGCGGGCGATAGACCGGAAGAGTACACACTTCATTGGTGGCCATTAATGACTGCATGGTCTGGCTTGCGACCTGACCGATACTCTCTCCCGTTATGAGTCCCAGTGATTTATTTTCTAATGCAAAATGTTCTGCTATTTTCATCATGAACCTCCTCATAATGATCGTCAGCTCATCATGCGGACATTTCTCATAAATATATAACTGTATATCTGTAAAATTCACAATACGTAGATTGACAGGACCAGCATATCGAGAAAGAATCCTGGCAAGATCCACAACCTTTTCCTTGGCGCGTTCACTAGTATAAGGCGGAGCATGGAAATATACTGCATCGATCGTAACACCTCTTTTTGCAATCATATATCCTGCCACAGGACTATCGATCCCTCCTGAAAGAAGCAGGGTAGCCCTGCCATTGGTTCCTACTGGCATTCCGCCCGGTCCTTGTACTTCTTTTGAATAAATATTGATTTTTTCTCTTATTTCAATAGATAGCATGACCTGTGGTTCATGAACATCTACTCTGGTCTCAGGAAAAGCCTCCAGGATTTTTTCACCGAGCAGCATGTTGATCTGCATGGAATCCAGAGGATAGTTTTTTCTGGCACGTCTGGCATTTACTTTAAATGTAAAATTTTTGTCTGGATACATTTTATCGACATATAATAGTACTTCCTCAATTAGTCGGTCTACTCCCTCATCCTCTAGCAGTACTACCGGGCAGATACCAACGATCCCAAAAACTCTCGATAGTGCTGATATCACTTCGTCATAATCAAATTCACAATTTGCATCTGCATAAATTCTGCCCTGCACTTTTCTGACTTTAAAAGCACCGTCCACTGATTTCAGAGAATAACAAATCTGATGGACGAGTGCATCCTCGAACAAATATCTGTTCTTTCCTTTAATTCCAATTTCACCATATTTTATTAAAAATGATTTGAACATACTGCCTCCTGTATTACATTATTTTCTGACGAACTTTCTTCGAATCGGAATGATCTCTTTTAGAGCTTTCACTGCAGTCTCCACTTCTTCTATCGTATTATCTGCGCAAAAACTGAACCTTACTGTGGTGTCAATCTCATTTTTATTGAGTCCAGCTGCAAGCAGTGTCTGACTGATCTCGCGCTTATTGGATGCACAGGCACTTCCAGCCGAGATATAGATCCCATACTCCTCAAGAGAATGCAAAAGCACTTCACTTCTGATATCTGCGACACGAATACTTGTGATGTGTGGTGCTGCATAGACCAATTGATCTGACTGAGCAATGGCTCCGTTCACTGACACACCCTCTATCTCACATATCTGCTTGAGAAAGAGATTCTGCAGATTCTGAAGGTGCTTTGTTTTTGTTTCGAGTAAAGCATAGCTTTGTAGGGCAGCTTCACCAAATCCTGCAATCGCAGGCACATTTTCAGTTCCCTGCCGGAGCCCTCTTTGCTGTCCGCCTCCATACATAATTGGACTCAGCGTAAGCTTATCTTTGATATAGAGAAAACCAACTCCCTTAGGACCATGAATTTTATGAGCACTTGCCGATAAAAGATCGATCCCCATACTTATAGGACGAAGGTTTTGTTTTCCAAAGGACTGTACAGCATCAACATGAAATAAAATATTCGGATCGAATGCATGAATCAGTGTGGCAGCCTCTTCGATTGGCTGAATCGTTCCCAGCTCATTGTTGATATGCATGATCGAAACAAGTATCGTATCTTTGCATAAAGCATCCTGTATATCTGAAAGTCTAATCCTTCCAAAAGAATCAGCAGGCAAAAAAGTAACTTCAAATCCCTTCTCCTGTAATTTTTTAATGGGCATAGCTACAGAAGGATGCTCGATCCTGGTTGTAATGATATGATTTCCTCTGCGTTTTTGGGAATCCGCGGCAGCAAGCAGCGCTAAATTATTTGATTCCGTGCCACCTGATGTGAAGATGATTTCCTTTTCCTTCACTTTCATGAGCCCCGCTATTTTTTTTCTGGCATCAGAGATATACCGCTCAGCCTCCATGCCCTTCCTATGCAGGGAAGAGGGATTGCCAAAATCTGAAATCAGAACCTTCCTCATTATATCCGCAGCTGCATTGCAGCACTGTGTCGTTGCAGCATTATCAAAGTATATTTCCATCGATCACTGTTTCTCCTGAGCCATCTCTAGAGCCAGCATAAGAGCTGACATAATCGTAATTCCTGCAGTATCAGTACGTAAAATCCTTTTCCCCAGGGATATGATCTGCATTTCCTTTGCCGCAAGTTCGACCTCCTCTGGTGCAAAACCTCCCTCTGGTCCGATCATCACACTGATCGAACAACCTGGTACAATGTCTGACAGAAGTTTTTGTGTTTCTTCCATTCCCTTAGCACCTTCATATGGAAAAATACGCAGATCGGTCATTCCTGCATATTGCAATGCCTCTTTAAATCCTAATACATCGTGAATTTGTGGGATTTTATCTCTTTTGGACTGCTTTGCAGATGTTTCACAGAGCTGCTGCCATTTTTTTACTTTTGCTGCTGCTTTATTTTCATCCAGACGAACGACACAACGCTTCATTGCAACAGGGATAATTTCATGAACGCCTAATTCAACAGCCTTTTCGATTACATTCTCCATCCTGTCACCTTTTGGAATCCCCTGGAAAAGATAAATTTTTGAAGAAAGCTCATTGGAATCTGCTTTTTCCTGAATTTGTGTACAAATTCTGTCTTCTCTCAATTCAATAATTCGGCAATAGAAGTCACCGCCCATTTTACCGCTGATTCGTAACAAATCACCTGACTTCATGCGCAGAACATTTTTTATATGATTCACATCGGTACCGAAAATCAGAATCTCACCTTCAGAGATCTGATCATTGTCCACAAAGAACTGATACATGTATTCTCCATTTCCGTCAAAAAGGTCTTCTCGCTGTAATGTTGACCCATTCACCCATATGGTTTATTTCAAGGATTTCCATACCGGCATTTTTTATTGCCTCGCAAACATCGTTTTCTTTAAAATCAATAATTCCAGAAGTAATGAAAACACCGCCCTTTTTTAATCTATCCGGAATCACTCCGGCCATTGGTATGATTACATCTGCAAGAATATTCGCCACTACTATATCATAGCACTCTTTTCCAATTTTCTCCTGAAATTGTTCTTCACCGATCAGATTTCCAAAATAAAAATCGGCAGACTCCATCGGAAGATGATTCACGACCATATTATCCCTGGCTGACTGCATGCAGTTCTCATCGATATCCGTTCCGACTACATGACCTGCTCCAAGCTTTAAGGCAGCAATGGATAAGATACCACTTCCGCAACCAACGTCTAGTACCTCTGTCGCAGATCTGTCATTGGCAGCTTCCAAGTACTTGATCAACTGTTTTATGCACAATTGCGTTGTCTCATGCTTTCCTGTACCAAAGGAAATTCCTGGATCGATTTCAATGACCGTCTTGTAGTTCTCGATATTTTCGACCGTTTCCCATGTTGGTTTGATCAATATATTATCAATCGTAAAAGGATGGAAGAACTGTTTCCAATTATTCATCCAGTCAATGTCTTCCGTTTCGCTGGAAATGATGATGCCTTCCCCAATGTCTGTAAATTCTCGCCACTCTTCCAGAGAAGAACTGACCTTGTTCAGGATCTGAGTATGATCCTTTCCACCCTCAAGATAAAAGCTCACCTTGCTGCTCCCATCATCCTCTGGAAGTTCTGGTAGGAAATCGATGAACATTTCAGCCTGATCTTCTTTCGTGAGCGGAATATTATCTTCTATCTCAATACCCTCGATCCCAAGCTCATTCAGCATAACACTTAAAAAGTCCTCTGCCTGTGTTGTGGTCAGTATGGTATATTTATTCCATTTCATTCAATTCCTCCATTTACTCATCAAAAGAAAGCTGCACACCGAAAGGCTGCAGCTTTCATATCTGTTACATATCTTCTAAGGTCTCTTTTAATTTCTCTTTAAATCCCTTTTTCTTTGGTTTTTGTCCGCTGTCAGCAGAATCCTGCGCCTGCAGAAGGGAGTTGACCGTTTCTTTATCAAATGTCAGCAATGCTTCTTTTGCCGAATCGCTTAATCCGGTAGGCACCTGCAATACTAATGTTACGTAATGATCACCTCTGACAGACTTATTTCGCAGGGAAGGTACTCCCTTTCCCTTCAGTCTGATTCTCGTATCCGTCTGAGTTCCAGCTTTCACTTCATAAATGACCTCACCATCGATTGTTTTGATCTTGAGCTCACCGCCTAATGCCGCCTGTGCATAACTGATCGGCGCTGTCGAATAAAGATTGGTATCTTGTCTCTGGAAAATCGGATGCCTCGCTACAGCGACCTCAACTAACAGATCACCTCTAGGTCCACCTTTTGATCCTGGCTCACCTTTATCTCGGATCCGAATGCTTTGTCCATTGTCGATTCCCGCAGGAACCGATACATTAATCCTCTTTTTACTTGCTACATAACCAGATCCGCGACATGTGGTACACTTCTCTTTGATCTCTTTTCCAGTGCCATTACACTGGGGACAGTTCTGAACATTTTGAACTGTGCCAAAAAGTGACTGCTGAGTAAATACGACCTTTCCCTTTCCGCCGCATTTTGAACAAGTTTCTGGAGAGGTCCCCGGTTTTGCTCCTGTTCCATGACATACACCGCATTCGTCCTTCAAGACAATTTCTATTTCTTTATCGCAACCAAACACCGCTTCTTCAAATGTGATTCGAATACTGGCTCGCAGGTTGGCTCCCTTTCGTGGTCCGTTGTCAGCACCACGTCTGGATCCACCGCCAAAGAAATCTCCAAAGATATCCCCGAAGATATCTCCCATATCCATACCGGAAAAATCAAAACCACCGGCTCCGCCTCCTGCACTTCCATCAAATGCTGCATGACCAAACTGATCATATTGACTTCTTTTTTCAGCGTCACTTAATACAGCATATGCTTCCTGTACCTCTTTGAATTTATGCTCGTTCTCTTCACTTCCGGGATTCATATCCGGATGATATTGTTTTGCCAACGTACGGAATGCTTTTTTTATTGTGGCGTCATCAGCATCTCTTCCAATTCCTAGTACTTCATAATAATCTCTTTTGTCTGCCATAACTATTCTTCCTCTGCTCCACGACACAGACAAGGGCTTTGAAAATCAGCTATTGCTGCAATTTCCAAACCCCGGTCTGTTACATATTCGTATTTACATCAATTATTTTATCTTAAACTTCTTTGTAGTCTGCATCAACAACATCGTCATCTGCTGATCCTGTTCCGGATGCTCCTTCAGCAGCCTGACCCATATCCGGTCCAGCTCCCTGTGTCTGTTCATACATCTTTGCAAATACTTTTTGAGCGCTTTGTGTCAGTTTTTCCTGAGCCGCTTTAAGCTGAGCTACATCCGACTCTGTCATTTCATCAGCATTTGGATGTGATTCCAGGAAGGATTTGACTGCGTTGAGATCATTATCCACTTCACCGCGGTCATTGGCATCCAGTGATGCACCAACTTCTTCCAATGCTTTTTCAGTCTGGAAAACAAATGCATCTGCATCATTTCTTGTATCGATCGCTTCTTTTCTCTTCTTATCCTGGGATTCGAATTCAGCAGCTTCTTTTACTGCTTTATCAATTTCAGCATCGGACATATTAGATCCAGCTGTAATTGTTATGTGCTGCTCTTTTCCAGTTCCAAGATCTTTCGCTGAAACATTTACAATACCATTGGCATCTATATCAAATGTAACTTCGACCTGAGGAACACCGCGGCGTGCTGGTGGAATTCCATCCAGACGGAACTGTCCTAAGGATTTATTATCTCTTGCGAATTGTCTTTCGCCCTGTACTACGTTGATATCTACAGCGGTCTGATTGTCTGCAGCTGTGGAGAATATCTGACTCTTCTTAGTCGGAATCGTTGTATTTCTCTCGATCAGCCTTGTAGCAACACCACCCATTGTCTCGATGGAAAGTGAAAGTGGAGTAACATCAAGTAAAAGAATATCTCCTGCACCCGCATCACCTGCAAGCTTACCACCCTGAACAGAAGCTCCGATCGCAACACACTCATCTGGATTTAATGTCTTACTTGGTTCTTTTCCTGTGAGCTGCTTTACCTTTTCTTGTACAGCAGGAATTCTTGTGGATCCACCAACCAACAGTACCTGTCCGAGATCTGAATTTGAAAGACCAGCATCCTTCATTGCATTCTGAACTGGTAAAGCTGTTCTTTCTACAAGATCATGTGTCAGTTCATCGAACTTCGCTCTTGAAAGATTCATATCAAAGTGCTTTGGACCCTCTGATGTTGCTGTGATAAATGGCAGGTTAATATTGGTCGTAGTTGCTGCAGAAAGCTCTTTCTTTGCCTTTTCAGCTGCTTCTTTTAATCTCTGCAATGCCATTTTATCGTTAGAAAGGTCTACACCTTCTGTTTTCTTAAATTCATCAATCATCCACTGTGTCACACGATTGTCAAAATCATCACCACCAAGATGTGTGTCGCCATTGGTTGCAAGTACTTCGATTACACCATCACCAATTTCGATAATAGAAACGTCGAAGGTTCCACCACCAAGGTCATATACCATGATCTTCTGCTCATGTTCATTATCAAGTCCATATGCAAGTGCTGCTGCTGTAGGCTCATTGATGATACGCTTTACATCAAGTCCTGCGATTTTTCCAGCATCTTTTGTAGCCTGGCGCTGAGCGTCATTAAAATAAGCAGGAACGGTGATGACTGCTTCTGTAATACTTTCACCCAAATAGCTTTCTGCATCTGCTTTCAGCTTCTGCAGGATCATCGCTGATATCTGCTGTGGTGAGTATTTTTTATCATCGATCACTCTTCCATTATCTGTTCCCATATCCCTTTTAATGGATGAGATTGTTTTCTCAGAATTCGTTACTGCCTGTCTCTTTGCAGGTTCACCAACTAATCTCTCTCCGCTCTTTGTAAAAGCCACGATCGATGGTGTTGTTCTGGCACCTTCCTGATTTGCAATTACGGTCGGCTTTCCACCTTCCATTACTGCTACACAGCTATTTGTCGTTCCTAAGTCAATACCTATTATTTTACCCATGATTGAATTCCTCCTATTATTTTCAACCTGATTTTGATCTATCTATACTAATATCTAGTTTGCAACTTTAACCATACTATGTCTGATAACATTGTCACGATATAAATATCCCTTTTGAAACTCCTCGGCCACCATATTTTCGCCGTGTTCTTCGCTTTCAAAATGCATCACAGCATTATGTAAATTCGGATCGAACTCCTGTCCTACAGCATCGATCACTTTTACACCGGCTTCATCCAGCATGGTAAGCATCTGCTTGTATACTTTATTCATACCATCTACAAATGGGTCCTCCAGCTGTTCTTGTGAAGCGATCGCAAGAGCTCTCTCGAAATTATCTACTACCGGTATTACTTTCTCTGCAATACTTTTGGCGCCCATGTCGAACATCTGTGCCTTCTCTTTATCTGTACGCTTTCTAAAATTATCAAATTCTGCGATCTGACGTTTCAATTTATCATTCAAATCTTCTATCTGAATATCCTTTTTATCTTTCTTTTTATTAAAAAGATTTTTCTTCTTCTCATGTATCTCTTCTTCGGCAGCAGCCTCCTCATTCTCGATCACTTCTTCTGATCGGTCTATTTCTTCTGCTACTGTTTCCTCTGTGACCTCCTGAGCGGATTCTTCAGCAGTCATCTCCGGGGCAGAATCCTTTTTCTTTATCTCGTTTTCCTGTTCTTCTGTTAATGCCACCTGTCTACCACCTTTCTATATACCTTCTATGTATCATCTGTTGAATTCTTAAATATACCATCCAACTGATTTGTGAGTTCCTTCAGATTATCCATTACCTTCTCATAATCCATTCTTTTGGGACCGATGATACCAACGGTACCTTTTACTCCATCACCGAGTTCATATGTCGCAGTGACTACACTGCAGTCCTTCATAGTCTGGATCGGACTCTCTGTTCCAATATAGACCTGAATTCCTGTCTGTCCATCATCACTCAGACTGTCAGAGACTAGAGATGCAAGCTGTTGTTTTTCTTCCAGTGTATAGATCAGTTCGCTTGCTTTTTCCGAGTCGCTTAGTTCAGGGTATCTGAATATGTTGGTTGCTCCACTCGTGTAGATTTCAAGTTCTTCTTTACTGATCGTCTCCGATACAGCCTTTAACACCACATCTACAACACAGTCATGCTCGCCTGCCTGTTCCTTCAGTTTACTGATGATACCCAAATTTATCTCCGGGACAGTCAACCCGTTCAATGTGGAATTTAAAATGAAATTCAGTTTTAACAGTGTCTCACTGTCCAAAGAATCCTCTGTTGCTATTATTTTATTCTTTACGAGATTCCCTTCCATTACTACAACTGCAAGCAGTTGGCTGCTGTCTACCTGAGACAACTGAATAAATTTCACCTTCTTCTTGTTGTACATCGGTGAAGTGATCATGGTGGCGTAATTCGTTGTCTGTGCCAGAACCTTTGCCACCTTCTGGAGAAGCTGCTCCATTCGCTCTGTATGCTCGATCACAAATTCCTTCATCTCCGAAATTTCACTGTTTTTCTTCGTGACGAGGTGATCCACATAAAAGCGATACCCCCTGTCAGAAGGAATCCTTCCAGCAGAAGTATGTGGCTGCATGATATATCCTAATTCCTCCAGGTCGGACATTTCATTACGGATCGTCGCAGAGCTCAGGTTCAAATCAGAGAACTTTGATATCGTTCTAGAACCCACCGGTTCACCAGTCTCAAGATATGTCTGGATGATTGCTTCAAGAATTTTCACTTTTCTTCCATCTAATTCTTCCATTCTGGCTCCTCTGCTCTGTTTGTTAGCACTCATTTGATTGGAGTGCTAATATCCATGTACTTAATTTATCACCTGTAGTTTTCTTTGTCAACACCTATTTTACAAAAACAGAATTCAAAGTTTGAATTTTTTGTGTCCTAAGGGGTTCACACTCTAGGATTCTATTAAGAACCCTGTCAGAACATAGTTGGACAGATCAAGACCTTTCTCGGTCAGCATCACTCTTGCCCTGGTCACCAGAAGCATTTCCTCTCTTATCATTTTTTGAATCTGCTCCCCATAGATCTGTTCGATCACAATCCCGAATTTCTCATAGAATGCACTTCGTGAGATTCCATTTGTCATCCGAAGACCCAGGAACAAGAACTCTTCCATTTGTTCCTTTCGTCCTAATGCGAAGGTGGTTTCTCTTAAGACAGATGGACTGGATCGAAGATAGTTTAACATTGATCTGGTATTTGATGATCTCTGTTCATTCATAAGTGAGGATGCCCCCAGTCCCAGTCCAAGATATTCGTTCCTTTTCCAATAACCAATATTATGCCGGCAGGAATATCCTTTTTTTGCATAGTTAGATATCTCATACCTCTCATAGCCGTTGTTTATCAGAATTTCATTAGTCAGCTTTCCAATTGAATATTCTGTATCTTCATCCGGCAGAAATTTCGGTTCCTTCCCTTGCTCAAGAAGTTTGACATCCAGTGCATAGCGATCAAAAAAAGGTGTTCCCGGCTCAATGATCAGAGAATATGCCGAAATATGTTCCGGACTTAACTGTATCGTTTTCTCAAGGGTTCGTGTAAAACTTTCTGCAGTCTGTCCAGGGATACTACTGATGAGATCTATATTGATATTGCTAAATCCCACTGATCTTGCTAATTCGTAGGATTCGAGAAATTCTTCGTAGGTATGTATTCTCCCCAACAGCTTAAGTTCCTTATTATTGACTGACTGCAGACCAATGCTGAGCCGGTCGATTCCAAACTCCTTATACGTTGTCAATTTGTCACGAGTCAGCGTTACCGGATTACATTCGATTGTAAACTCCAGATCCTCTGCCAGAGCAAAGCTCGACGACAGTGCTTTCAGTAGCGTTCGCATCCACTTAGTCTCAATCAGTGATGGTGTGCCTCCGCCAATAAAGATGGAAGTTATAAGATATTGTTCTGCACAGGTTCGTCCATAAAATGCGATTTCACGAATCAAGGCTTCTATATACGCAGACTGCGATTCCTTGTCTGCCACAGCAGACAAAAAATCGCAGTAATCGCATTTTTGTTTACAGAACGGAATATGAATATATAGTTCAAGGTCTTTCATTTTAATCCTCATCCAGCTTTAGTACACTCATAAAAGCTTCCTGTGGAATTTCTACACTTCCTACCTGGCGCATTCTTTTCTTTCCTTCTTTTTGCTTTTCAAGAAGCTTTCGTTTTCGGGAAATATCACCACCGTAGCACTTAGCAAGAACATCCTTTCTCATAGCCTTCACAGTTTCTCTCGCAATGACCTTACCTCCAACGGCTGCCTGGATCGGAATTTCAAATAAATGTCTTGGAATTTCTTCTTTCAACTTTTCACACATTTTTCTGCCGCGCTCATAGGCACTGTCTCTAAATACAATAAAGGACAGGGCATCTACCATTTCTTTATTAATAAGTATATCCAGCTTGACTAGTTCGGAACGCACATAGCCTTTTAGCTCATAGTCAAAGGATGCATACCCTCTTGATCTGGATTTCAGTGCATCAAAAAAATCATAGATAATTTCATTTAATGGAAGTTCGTACTTGATCAGTGCTCTCGTGGCTTCTACATAATCCATGCTCAGATAGATTCCCCTTCGTTCCTGACATAGTGTCATGATGGCTCCCACATATTCAGTTCGTACCATGATTTCAGCAGAGACCATAGGTTCTTCCATATAATCGATTTCCGAAGGATCCGGAAGATTGGATGGATTCGTCAGTGCAATCATCTCGCCATTGGTCTTGTAAACTTTGTAAATTACTCCTGGAGCCGTGGTGACAAGATCTAAATTGAACTCTCGCTCCAAACGTTCTTGAATGATTTCTAGATGAAGAAGTCCTAAAAAACCACATCGGAAACCAAAGCCCAAAGCAAGGGAAGTCTCCGGCTCATATTGTAATGACGCATCATTGATCTGCAGTTTCTCCAAAGCATCTCTTAGATCTGGGTATTTCGCACTATCTGCTGGGTAAAGTCCACAGTAGACCATCGGATTTACCTTTTTATATCCCGGGAGAGCCTTCTCGCATGGATTTTTTGCGTCCGTTACCGTATCACCAATTCTCGTATCCCGTACATTCTTTATACTGGCTGTAAAATATCCGACCATTCCCGCAGAAAGTTCTTCACAGGGAATGAACTGACCAGGACCGAAATATCCCACTTCCACTACCTCTGCGCTCGCACCGGTAGCCATCATTTTGATCTTCATACCCGGACGTAATGTACCCTCCATAAATCTGCAGAATACGATCACTCCTTTGTAGGAATCATAGACAGCATCAAAGATCAATGCCTGAAGTGGTGCTAAAGCATCTCCATTTGGTGCAGGTATTTTTTGAACGATCTGCTCTAGGACTTCTTCAATATTCTGACCCGTCTTTGCTGAAATGAGTGGCGCATCCGAAGCATCGATTCCGATCATGTCTTCGATTTCTTCTTTGACTTCTTCTGGTCGTGCACTTGGCAGATCGATCTTATTGATCACCGGCATTACATCTAGATCATGATCCAATGCAAGGTATACGTTTGCAAGTGTCTGTGCTTCTACTCCCTGTGCTGCATCAACCACTAAAATCGCACCATCACAAGCAGCAAGGCTTCTTGAAACTTCATAATTGAAATCCACATGGCCCGGTGTATCGATCAGGTTAAAGATGTATTCTTCGCCATTATCCGCTTTATATATGATTCTGACCGCCTGAGATTTAATCGTGATCCCACGCTCACGCTCGAGTTCCATATTGTCCAGGATCTGAGCCTGCATCTCTCGACTTGTCAGTAATCCTGTTTTCTCTATAATTCGATCGGCCAGTGTAGACTTGCCGTGATCGATATGAGCAATAATACAGAAATTTCTGATTTTCCTTTGATCAAAAGACATTGCCGTCCTCCTATTCATAATTTACTACATTCTAAAATATTATACGGAGTTTTTATTGAATGCGCAAGAAAAAAAAGGATTTCCATTGATAAATAAGCGGATTCCTATTGACAATCACACCTCTTTAGCCTAAAATATCATTTGTATGTTTGCATTAGAACGTCCGTGTCCGGCTTTAATGACAACAATCATGAACGAGAACAATCCCAAAATTGGAGGTGTACAGGTTGGCTAACATTAAATCTGCTAAGAAAAGAATTTTAGTAACAAAGACTAAGACTGAAAGAAACAAGTCCATTAAGTCTGAAGTAAAAACAGCAATAAAGAAAGTTGATGCTGCTATTGTTGCAGAAAATAAAGAAGAAGCTACATCTGCTTTAACAGATGCGATCTCCTTGATCACAAAAGCTTCGAACAAAGGTATCTATCACAAAAACAATGCTGCAAGAAAAGTATCCCGTTTAACAAAAGCTGTTAACGCACTTTAATCAGCAAAAAGAATCCGACCGTCATCGGATTCTTTTTTTTGTCAGGATTTTCCATACTTGATTAAAAGTATTTCTACAGCCATTTTTTCATCCAGCTTTCCTGTTTTTACTGCTTCTTCCACATCAATGCTGTCTGATAAAATCTGGAGAATCTCTGTTTTGGAATAGTTTTTTGCCTGAATCTGTAATTTACGAATCGCAAATTCCGGAACTCCAGCCGCTTTTGCTGCTTTGGCATTCGATCTTTGCTGCAACCCCATTTCCTTGACGAGTGCCAGTAATCGAAACTGCCTCGTGATCAGAAATAAGATCCTCATTGGTGGCTCCTTCAGAGACAAGAGATCGTAATATAAATTCAGTGCAAGATTTTTATTATGTACAGCAAGGGCATCAACCATATCAAAAATCTTATTCTGAATGCGTTCTGTTGTAATTTCAGCAACATCTGACAGTCCAATCACATCTTTATTTAATGTATAGCAGAACAGTTTCTCAAGCTCACGGTCGATATTACTCATGTCCGAACCAGTTCTCGATAAAAATAGCTGGATCGCAGCTTCCGAGATGTTCTTTTTCTCCCGTTTTATTTTGCTCAAGATCCATTTTATTAAAATTGTCTCATCCTGTCTTGCAAATTCTACGACTGCTCCATGATTTCTTACGGCTTTGTATGTTTTCGTTCGCTTGTCAATTTCGGTTTCAACAAAAAGCAGGCAGGATGTATCAGGAACCGACCCAAGATACTGAGCCAGCTCATCATTGGAACTCTTGAAAAATCCACTGTCCTCAACTAATATGACACGTCGTTCACTTAAGAACGGCATGGTCTCTGATAGATCGATCATTGAATTGGCAGAGCTGTTCTTTCCCTGAAAGGTCGTAAAATTCATGTTGTCCTTTCTATCGATCAGTGCTGCAAGCAGCTTTTCCTTATATTGCTTTTTCAAATAATCTTCTTCACCAAAAAATAAATAGCACTTCCGAAATTCATTTTTTTTAATATCTTCATCTATTGTTTTCATTTCATCATCATCCCAACTTTGTCATTTGCATATGATTTATTCTTACCGATTTTTCAAAATAAGTCAATTCCATTTTAGTCCTCCATGCCATCTTTCTTAAGAAAGATCTCTATTTTCATATCCTTTTGAATTGTGATCTGTCCCGTCTCCATAGTGTTGTACACCTTGCTGCTATTGGTTACGATACGTTCTAAAGCACCCGCCCCTGGATGATTGTATGGATTATCTTTTCCGCAGGATATCAGTGTAATATCTGGTGAAACAAGGGATAGGAATTCATCTGAATTTGAAGTATCGGATCCATGATGGGCGGATTTAAGAATGTTGATATCTGTAAACCTTTCATCTAAAAGCAGTTCCTCCTCTGCTGACGAGATATCTCCTGTAAAAAGAGCCTTCACTCCCATGCCTTCGTACAGCAGAACCAGCGACCCTGAATTTCTATCCTTGACCTGACTGTCTGTATTTGGAAATATGGCTTCCATTTGCCATTGATCTGAGGATAATTTGGAACCACATTGCATTTGCACGACCTGAATCTTATATGCTTGACAGATTGTGATCAGATCATCATAGGACGAATCCTTTTTCATATACTCTGAGATAAGTACAGTCTTGATCGGATATCCAGATCCAGCAATCTCATAAAAGCCACTGGTATGATCCTCATCACCATGTGATAAGAACCAATAGTCTATTTGAGGGATTCCCCTTGACTTTAAAAATGGAAGAATCCTATAGGTTCCGACCTTTTTTTCACTTGTACTTCCTCCATCGATCATAACATGCTCTCCGCTTCCTGTGGAGACATAGATCCCATCACCCTGCCCTACATCAAGGAGTGTGATTTCTTCTGTGTGTCTGCTCAATAAAAAAATCTGCACTGGAAACACAAGCAGGAATGCAAATAATACAATACGATGCACTGATGTTGGCTGGTAAAGATAGCGTATAAACAAAAATAATAAAAGGAGCACTCCATACCAGAACAAAATTGAGGGTATATTTGGTCTGCCAATCACCAACACGGACATTGGCAGCTTTGATGTAATTTCAGCAATCTGTTTAAACAGTTCTAGAATCAGTGCAGAAGGCAGCAGGATCGCCCTGCTAGGCATTGGGAGCAAAAGCAAGATCGTGACTCCAATTATACTAACAGTAATCAGCACCCCCATGAGGGGAATCACGATCAGATTCAGCAATACTGCGTAGACCGCTGTCTCGAAATAGAAATACGAAAGACAGGGAAGCAGGAACAGCTGAATCCATATTCCGGTCATGAGACTTCGTTTGAATTTTAATCTCCTCTCTTTTTTATGCTTCGTTATATTAAGATCTGCCTGATCGTTATCTTTGCCTGACATGTTCTCGAACATGAGACCAGCCGTTCCTATTCCTGTCACAGCAAGTATTGATAAGAGAAATCCAGAGCTTTGTATCAGATAGGGATTTTCAGATAGCAGAAGGATCATTGCCAATGACAGTGCAGACAGTAGATCGTAGGATCTTCCTTGGTATTGTGAATACAGATAGACTGCAAGCATAATTCCTGCGCGAAGTGCTGAAATCTTGAAGCCAGTCAGCAGAATATAGCAATAAATAATTGAAACTGTGGTGATTACAGACAGGAAAAATCCTGCTCTTTTTTTTAATAACTTAAATACCCCTATTCCAATAATTGAAAGATGCAGCCCAGATATCGCAAGAATATGTGATATTCCAGCCTTTTGAAAAAGCAGCTTTAATTCGTTATCTGCACTGATTGGATTTCCAAGTAACATGGAAGATAACACTTGAGCTTGATCCCTCTCTAAGGATGCATGGATGATTTCAGTTATTTGTAAGCGTACAGAAAAAAGCATCTCATTAAAGTGATTCACTTTCCCTGAGTGCCTAATAACGGTTTCTCCAAAACAACGTAACGAAATTCCGAGACTTCTATAATACAGCTCTTCATTCATTTCCCCCTGATTTCTAGGTTCACGAAATGGGCTTACTTTTCCTGTTACAATTAGTGTATCTCCGGAAGAATAGGATCCGGAATCCAGATATAATAGAATTTTATTACACGTAACCTTCTGATTTCCATAGATCAGGCAGTTCTTAAGATAGTATTTATATCGATCGCCGTTTTCTTCTCTGCTGGAAACGACTCCCTGTACTTTGATATCAGACATTTTGGAAAGGATAGTCTGTATCCTATTGTTTTGATATTGTACTCTGGTGCAGTTCATAACTGCAACCAGATACAATACCAACATCAATACACAATATGCCTGTTGTTTTATTCGATCCGAGCGAATTTTTAAATTCCTTGACCCTATCACAGAATAAAACAACAATCCTATAAAAACCCCCCCAAATAGTAAGGTATCATATAGCACTTGTAAAGTTGCAAGCAGAAAAGAGAGAGCCAGGAAAACAGCTGGTCTTCTACTCGCTGTCATTTAGATCGGTCACCTCTACATCATCGATTTTTATTGTTGCAGATTCTATGCTCTTAATATAGGAAGGATCACTGATATAGAGTTCGTTAAGTGAAAATTTTTCTCTGTACATCAGATCCGTATCTCCATTTACAGAAATTTGAACCTTTGATATTGATGGAAGTTCACAAAGTGAATTGACGATCGAATAGATTACGACGCCTTCTTCAATTTCATAGTTCTGATTATTTATAAAGGTTTTATCCAAACCAACATAGCAGACTCCATCCTGTACGTTAATGCTTAAAATCTTTGTACCAGCAGGAATCGCACTTTGTCCTATATCTCCTTGCGGTCCCTCCAGCAAATGCTCCATGACCAGTTTTTCTAAGGAAATATTACTGCTGTAATGGACATCCTGTCTTTCTTCTACAAGGCCACTCCCCTCTAAATCCGCAAAATACAGCACCAGTTCTGTTTGCTGGATTGTATTGATCTGTTTTCCGGGATTCTCGATGAAACTGTCCCTTGTCATGATACCAACAGGCAGTCCACTTTGATCATTAAGGGGCTGATCTCCGGCATAGAACTGCAGCCCTTCTATTCCTTCGACCTGAGAAAGGGTTCGTACGATTGCTGCCCTTGACAATACCTCAGTTGTGGAATTCATGGTATAGTAATTTTGGCCAAAAAACAAGGTAAGTGTCCCATTTTCTTCCAGTTCATAACTGTTCAGATCCACAGTGGACGGGATTGCTCTTTTGTACTCGATATCACCGGAATCTGTTGACATGATATCCAGAAGCTCCTTCACAAGGGCATCTGTGTCACCATCTTCTGCCTGGGGGGTATAGCCACGGCTGACGATTTTCGTCATGTCCTTATTCAAGTAATTTACTTTATAAGTTCCTGTGTCTTCCTCTTCGGAACACCCTGACGAGAGCAACACCAGCAACAATATAAGAGGACCCATAAGTATCGTTCTCATTTTTTTCATTGCTGCACCTCCTATGACGACATGTAGGTCAGGGGGATTCTAATATTGAATATTGTTCCTTCCCCTTCCGTACTGAATACTTTAATCGCACCTCGATGCATTAGAACCGCATTTCTTGTAATTGCAAGGCCAAGCCCTGTGCCGCCAATTTCTCTGGAATGAGACTTATCCACACGATAAAAGCGTTCGTAGATATGATCCAGGTATTCCTCTGGAATACCGATTCCCGTATCCTCTACCTTAATGTAGAAATACTGATGATCAGCATTCAGCATAACTCTGACCCATCCCTCTGATTTATTGTACTTAATTGCATTTTCAATTAAATTTGATATTGCAAGGGATAATTTTACTTCATCAACTTCTGCTGTAACAGGACGAAAACTTTCCAGGATTAGTTCCACATTCTGCTTATCAGCAATAGGCCGCAAGCGTTTGAGAATCTGTTCCATCAATTCATTAATATTGACTTCTGAGATATTTAGATCTCCAGCCGCCTTATCCATTCTGACAAGGGAAAGCAGATCGTTGATGATCTTTGTTTCTCTGTCGATTTCATTTCCAATATCAATCATAAAATCCTTGTACAATTCATTTGGGACATCTCCCATCGCTACCAGTGAATCTGCAAGTACCTTCATTGAGGTAAGAGGTGTCTTTAATTCATGAGAGACATTCGATACAAATTCTGCTCTTGATTCATCGATCAGTTTCATTCGATTGAACAGCTGATTGAAGCGATACGAGATCTCTTCAGTCTCAGAATAGGAATTGATATTTAGTTCCTTGTCGTATCCGTTCTGTATCTCAATGATTGCTTTGGACATTCTAGCAAAGGGATTGATCAACCGAATTGAAATCAGACCAGCTAAAAAAGCGACTAGTGTCGTACTGATCAGACCTAATATCAGAGCGACGTTTTCAAGTGAATCAAGCATAAAAAGAATATCATCTGTGGATACACTAAATAAAAGCACCCCTATGATTTCCTGGGTATCCACATCTGTCAAAGGAATCGTCAATTCAATATAGGAATTTTCTGAATCGTAAATCGTAATTTCCTGTCCTTCAAAACTCAATATTACTTCTTCCGAGATGATTGTTTTTCCGGTATCAATATCATAGGTATCCTTAATAATATTAAAACTGCTGTTGATCAGTAAAATTCTGCCATCGTAAATATTGGATATCTGTATCAGTTCTGTACTAATGACTTCTGATTCAGTATTTTCAATATAATTACTTTTTAAAATTTGGCTGGCCAGCAGGTTGCCCTGACTGATTACGGCAATTATTCGATTCTCTATAGCGTGCTGCTCATAATACTTCAGAACTCCAAATCTGATAAATATACTCGGAAGAATTCCGATCAGAATCAAGATCAGAACCAGTCTGAATCGCAGACTTTTGATCAATTTCATAATTGTTTTTCTGACTGACATTATACTTTCCTATCTGTCCTGATTAATTCTTGTAATAATATCCTACGCCCCACTTTGTGTGCACATACCTTGGCTCGCTTGGATTCTGCTCTACCTTTTCCCGCAGTCTTCGGACATGTACATCCACTGTGCGAACATCTCCGGGATATTCATAACCCCAGACAAGGTTTAGCAGATCCTCTCTGCTATATACTTTATTTGGATTCGTGACTAGTAGTTCGAGAAGATCGAACTCTTTTGCAGTCAGATTGATCTCATTATCCTGAATGAAGAGTCTTCTGTTCACTCCATCCATCTTTAAATCCCCACTGACCAATATGGCGTTCTTATCATTTCTCGTTTCATTCTGAGATGTTCTTCTGATGATTGCCTTGATTCTGGCTTTCACTTCCAATATATTAAAAGGCTTCGTGATGTAATCATCCGCACCGTATTCCAGGCCAAGGATCTTATCCATATCATCGCCCTTTGCAGTCAGCATTACAATTGGAACCGTAGAGAATTCTCTTATGTGCTGACAAACTTCGAACCCGTCCATCTTAGGAAGCATGATGTCAAGTAGAATGATGTCATATTGATTCTCAGTTGCCATCTTCAGAGCCTCATCACCATCATATGCACAATCCACTTCCATTCCATCCTGTTCGAGACTGAATCGAATACCTTTTACAATTAACTTTTCATCATCTACCACAAGAACCTTTTTTGCCATCTTCACACCTCAATCAACAGTTATTTTATCTTTTATTTTTGTATACACACCATCTTTGATCCCAGCAATATTTTTTATATCTTCCACTGTGTCGAACTGACCTACATTCGATCGGTATTCAATGATACTGTCCGCTTTAGACTCCCCGATCCCAGGCAGCTGCATGAGCTGTTCCTTTGATGCTTCATTGATATTTATAAGTGTGTCTGTTCTTTCATCAGGCTCATTCGATCCGACAGATGGTCTTTCGATCATTTCATCCTGAGTATAGATTCGGATCATTTGTCCGTCCATGACTTGATCAGCCTGATTAATGCTTTCTGCACTGGCGTCCTCTTGCAGTCCACCAGCCAGAGAAATTACTTCAAACACTCTGCTTCCCGGTGAGACCTTGTAAACACCGGGTGAGTGTACAGCTCCGCATATGTAAATAAAACAGTCTTCCTCGGTCACTGTGACCAGGGAAGCTGTTTCTTCTTCCAGTTTACTGCTATATAAATCATCTGTTTCAGTATTCTGGGCAGAAGCTGTTGGTTCCATGTCACTGATGAACTCAGTTTCCGATCCTCTACAGCCTGATAACAGTATAACTGAAAGTAAAATCACAATAAAATAACATCTCATCCTGTCCTGCTCCTTCGTTTCAGCAAGGAGCTCCTCAATGCCTGACATACACATTTTATCGAAAACACATAAAATTTACAAGTGTTTTCCAATTTTAATTCCTTTAAAAAGCAGCTAATACTCTCTTTAACTTCTGTATCATTTCATCAACATGCTCTTTCTTAATAATAAGAGGCGGAACAAATCTCAGTACATTCGATCCAGCACTGATTAGGATCAAGCCACAATCCAGTGCCTTTGAAGTTACATCGGCTGCCTTCACGGATGTATCAAATTCAAGTCCCTGTATCAATCCTACCCCTCTGTGATCAATGATAAATGTATGCTGCTCCATCACCTTTTCAAGCTCATTCCATAAGTAGTCCCCGATTTCCCGGGTATGGGATGTCATATGATCTCTCTCCATTATTTCCAGGACCTTATTGGCAGCTGCACAACAAAGTGGGTTTCCACCATAGGTCGTTCCATGATCCCCAGGTCCAAGAGAGTACTTAGCAACTCTTTCTGTAATCATAAAAGCTCCGATCGGTACACCACACCCCAGCGCTTTTGCCGAAATCAAAATATCAGGTCTGACATTATAGTACTGCCATGCGAACATCTCTCCCGTTCTTCCCATGCCACATTGAATCTCGTCAAATATCAGAAGTATATCTTTTTCATCGCAGAGTGCTCTGACTTGACCAAGGAACTCTGCATCCGCTGGAAATATGCCGCCCTCACCCTGAATTGGCTCCATAATAATAGCACAGGTACGTTCGGATACTAACGATCTTACGCTTTCTATATCATTGAATGACGCAAATAAAACACCTGGAAGAAGAGGTCTAAATGGAGTCTGATACTGCTCATTTCCGGTTACTGACAGAGCTCCAAGGCTTCTTCCATGAAAGGAATGCTGCATGGCTATTATTTCATGCCCTGCGTGATGATCTCTGCTAAAAGCATACTTCTTTGCCGCCTTTAGCGCACCTTCAATAGCCTCGGTACCACTGCTCGTAAAAAAAACACGATCCATACCGCTTGCTTTTACAAGTCTGCTTGCAGCTTTAATGGATGGCTGATTATAGTACAGATTCGACGTATGGACCAATTTCTCGATTTGTTTGATCAGAGCATCCTGATATTCTCTATTATCGTATCCCAGTGCACAGACTGCAATTCCAGCTGCAAAATCAAGATATTTTTTTCCGTTTACATCAAATAGATAAACACCTCTGCCTTCCTCTAGTACGATTTGAAACCGATTATAGGTATGAACAAGTTTTTCTTCTGCTTCTTCGATCATCTGAACCTGATTATTCATGATAGTACTTTGTCTCCTTATCTCCAAGAATCGCTGTTCCGATTCCCTTATTTGTAAATATTTCAAGCAAGAGGCAGTGAGGGATTCTTCCATCTAATATATGAACACGAGAAACGCCGCTTTCGATCGCGTCAATACAATTATTTAGCTTCGGCAGCATTCCTCCGCCAATGTATCCCTCTTCGATCAATTTCTTTGCATCCTCCACCAGCAGCTCCGAAATCAATGTAGCCGAATCATCCGGATTCATATAGACTCCTTCTATATCCGTCAGGAACGCAAGTTTTTCTGCCTGTACCGCTGTAGCGATTGCACAAGCTGCATCATCCGCATTGATATTATAGGTGCAATATTCATCATCCAGCCCGATCGGACAGATGATTGGCAGAAAATCTCTCTCAAGAAGATCGTATAATACCTTGGGATTTACTTTTGTCACCTCTCCAACATATCCAATATCCTGTCCGTTTGACAATTTTTTCTTCACTTTTAATAAGCCGCCATCTTTGCCGCTAATGCCGATCGCATTGATTCCCAGCTGCTGAACCTTTTGAACCAGGGATTTATTCACCTTCCCCAATACCATTTCTGCGATCTCCATGGTCTCCTCATCCGTTTTTCGAAGTCCATTGACAAATTCCGGCTCCATTCCGACTTTACCGACCCATTTACTGATTTCTTTTCCACCACCATGTACAATGATCGGTTTGAATCCAACTAATTTTAACAATGTTACATCTTCAATGACCTGTCTCTTTAGTTCCTCATCGATCATGGCACTGCCGCCGTATTTTACTACGATGATCTTTCTGTTGAACCTTTGAATATAGGGCAGAGCCTCGATCAGGACTTCCGCCTTTTGCAGTACTTCCTTCATATCTGTATTCTGCATTTCGAATCCTTTCTATAAATCTCTTTCTATTAACCTCATTCTATCAGGAACGGTAATCTGCATTGATCTTAACATATTCGCAGGTAAGATCACAGCCCCAGGCCGTAGCACTAAAATCTCCATCGTGCAGATCGGTGATCGCAGTCACAACTGGCTCCGATAAGATCAAAGATGCTTTTTCCTCATCGAAGTCGATCGCATTTCCTTCTTTCATGATCACAATCCTGCCTGCCGCACTTTCAAAGAACAGATCCACTTGATCCGGATTAAAGGATGCTCCGGAATATCCCATTGCACACAGGATCCTTCCCCAATTCGCATCATGACCAAAAATTGCAGCCTTTGTCAGACTAGATGTGATAATTGCTTTACTTATTTTCCTTGCATCCTGCAGTGTTGCTGCACCCAGTACCTTTACTTCAAATAGTGCAGTTGCTCCTTCTCCATCTGCTGCAATCGCTTTTGCAAGATAGGTATTGACATAATTTAACGCTTCCAGGAACAGATCAAAGCCTTGATCTTTTTGTAAGATTTCCTGATTCTCGGCTTTTCCATTCGCAAGTAAAAGCACGGTATCATTTGTCGAAGTATCCCCATCTACAGAAACCATATTATAGGTATCCTCAACACTTGCCGAAAGTGCGGTCTGCAGCATTTCCCTGGATATATTGATGTCCGAAGTGATAAATCCGAGCATTGTGCACATATCAGGATGTATCATGCCGCTGCCTTTACACATGCCGCCTACAGTCACTGACTTGCCATCTAATTCAAAGGTCACTGCAATTTCTTTTTCCCTGGTATCCGTTGTCATAATTGCCCTGGCAGCACTGGTACCCGCCGCAATACTTTCAGATAGTATAGGAACCATGGCATCGACTCCGGCACAGATTTTATCGATCGGTAATTGCTTGCCAATGACACCTGTTGAAGCAACAAGTACCGTGTCTTTCTGCAGATCTAACTGCCTGCCTGTTTCTTCGGAAGTCAATTGACAATAGTGCATTCCTTCATCGCCTGTACATGCATTTGCGATTCCAGCATTGATCACAACCGCTTGAACTTTACGATCGGATGAGGTGATCTTGTGATCCCAGACCACCGGAGCTGCCTTCACAATGTTTTTTGTATAGGTTCCCGCTGCATGACATGGGCTATCGCTATAGATCATCGCCATATCCATCCTGTCTTTGTACTTGATCCCAGCTGCAACAGAGGCAGCAAAAAAGCCCTTTGCAGCAGTAATTCCTCCATCTATTTTCTTCATAAATCCTCCATCATTCATTCACTTTTACTATATTATCTTCATTCAGAGAGTATTCAAATAAATTTAAATCTTTTCTCACGCTCCATCCACTGTGCTGCCAGAACTGATTTCCAATTTCATTATGATCAAATGCGACCAGCTTCACTTTGCTGACTTTCTCTTTTCTGAGCTCCGTCAAGGATGCTTCCACCATTTGATGACCGATTCCAAGCTCCCGGAATTCCTTTTGTACACAAACATGATAGAGCGTTGCCTCTCTCCCATCATGTCCGCACAGAATGGTTCCTACAATAGTTCCCTCTATTTCTGCCACAATACTTGTATTTGGATTTCTCCTAATGAATCGGAGTATGCCTTCCATTGAATCATCCATACTTCGAATTGACAGTCCCTGAATTCGACTCCAGAGGGAAGATACCTGAGTGAAATCCTCTTCCTTCATTACTCTTATGTTATATTTTTTCATTACTGATCACGGAAACATGGGCACTAGTTCCAAGCCTTCCATTTCCCGCTGACCGAACAGCAGATTCATATTCTGCACCGCCTGGCCAGCTGCTCCTTTCATCAGATTGTCAATCGCACCGATCATAATGACTCTGTGAGTCCTCTCATCGATCACAAAGCTGATATCGACAAAATTGCTCCCTTTGACCCAGCGTGTCTCCGGTAGTTTATTCCAGTCAAGGAGACGGATGAAAAACTCGCTTCCGTAATACTTTTCATAGGTGCTTTTGATCTCTTCTTTCGTCGGATATCTCTTCTCACCATTCTCCTCGATCATAAGCAGATCTGCATAGATCGTTGCTAGAATTCCTCGATTCATTGGAATCAGATGTGGTGTGAAGTTAATCACAATCTCTTGAGCAGCTGCAAGACCAAGCTGTTCCTCGATCTCTGGTGTATGTCTGTGAACTGTCACTCCATAGGCTTTCATACTGTCATTCACTTCACAATAAAGATTATCTGTCTTTGCGCCTCTGCCTGCTCCCGATACACCTGATTTTGCATCGATGATCAACGAATCTGGATCGATCAGTTTATCCTTTACAAGGGGATAGGCTGTCAGAATAGAGCATGTGGTATAGCAGCCAGGATTCGCAATGAGTCTGGCTTTCTTTATTTTATCCCGATTGATTTCACTCAGACCATAAACTGCTTCGTCAATAAGCTGTGGTGACCCATGCTTGAGCCCGTACCATTTCTCGTATACTGATACATCCTTAATTCTATAGTCAGCACTCAGATCGATGATTTTCGCTTGATTTAAAATATCTTCGGTAAGAATTGAAGCAAGGTATCCCTGGGGTGTTGCAGTAAAGATGACATCGACTTGTTTCGCCAGATCTACCAAATTATCATCCAGACAGGTATCCTCCACGATCTGAAACATATTTCCATATATTTTTGCATATTTTTGATCAATATATGATTTTGAACCATACCATTTGATTTCTACATTCCTGTGGCCTTGTAAAATTCTAACCAGTTCGGCACCTGCATAACCCGTTGCACCTATAATGCCTGCTTTTATCATACTAATCTCCTCATGTTGAAGTCAGTCGTTTTCTAATTATTATATTGTAGTCTCAATACCTTTGACCACAACATCATATTATTACAAAACACATCGTTCGTAAAGTACTGCTGCTTTTTTTATGTTTTTTTCATCATACATACTATGATAATGCATAATTATACATTTATATTTTTATTAATGCAAGCCAAATATTGGATCATAGCAATGTATATGTATAATACTCATATTTATAATGTATATTATTGCACTTGAACTTTTGAAATAATTAGTGTATATTAGAAAAAGATATTACTGAGAATACTCTATGCGAAAGGAATTTTTTATTATGAAAGAAAAAGTGATACTGGCTTATTCAGGCGGACTTGACACGACAGCAATTATTCCATGGCTGAAGGAAAACTATGATTATGATGTGATCTGCTGCTGCATTGACTGTGGACAGGGTGAAGAACTGGATGGTCTCGATGAGCGTGCTAAGCTTTCAGGTGCCAGTAAATTATATATCGAGGATATCGTTGATGAGTTCTGTGATGATTATATTGTACCCTGTGTTCAGGCTAATGCGGTGTATGAGAACAAATATCTTTTAGGAACTTCTATGGCTCGTCCTGGAATTGCAAAGAGACTTGTTGAAATTGCAAGAAAAGAAGGTGCGACTGCAATCTGTCATGGTGCGACCGGAAAAGGAAATGACCAGATTCGTTTTGAACTTACGATCAAAGCCCTTGCTCCTGATTTAAAGATCATCGCTGCATGGCGAGATGATAATTGGAATATGGATTCCCGTGAAGCTGAAATCGAATACTGTAAAGCACATGGAATCGATCTTCCCTTCTCTGCTGACAGCAGCTACAGCCGTGATCGAAATCTATGGCACATCAGTCATGAAGGTCTTGAGCTCGAGGATCCATCCGTAGAGCCTGATTACAACCATGTACTTGTTCTTGGGGTCACTCCAGAACATGCGCCAGATGAAGGCGAATATGTTTCCATGTCCTTCAAAAAGGGAGTTCCAGTATCTGTGAACGGCAAAGAAATGAAAGTTTCAGATATCATCCGCGAATTGAACCGTCTTGGTGGAAAGCACGGCATCGGTATTATCGACATTGTTGAGAACCGTGTCGTGGGAATGAAATCTCGTGGTGTATATGAAACACCAGGTGGTACGATATTGATGGAAGCACACGCACAGTTGGAAGAACTTGTATTGGATCGCGCTACCATGGATGTCAAGAAAGACATGGCCAATATCATGGCACAGATTGTCTATGAAGGTACCTGGTTCACACCTCTTCGAGAGGCTGTTCAGGCTTTTGTGGAGTCAACACAGCAATATGTAACCGGTGAAGTGAAATTTAAACTATATAAAGGAAATATCATAAAGGCCGGCACAACTTCCCCATATTCTTTATATAGTGAGTCTCTCGCCAGCTTTACGACTGGAGAACTATATGATCATCATGATGCAGAAGGCTTTATTACACTATTCGGTCTGCCTTTAAAGGTTCGTGCTATGAAAATGGCAGAAATAGAAGAAAACAAATAAAAGATACGTAATTTCCAGAAAGGCAGCCTGTCACCGGCTGCCTTTCCTATTTTTTTGATCTTTATTCTATTTTACTACTGCGTTCCTGATCGCATGGATTCCGATCCGTATCTGCTCTTCCGTTAATCCGCCATATCCTAAAATGATCTGATGTTTTCGCATATGATTGACTTTATTGCTGCATGGCAAATCCGGAATCATAAATTCAGACAATGTATATATCTTGATCCCGGCTGCCTCCACCTCTTTTTGTATTTCTTTAACGGGACGCTCGCAGCGGATCCTGACTCGAAACAGCATACCGGCCTGATCTCCATAGACATCCTCTACCCATTTTTCTTTTTTCAAAAGCAGCAGAAAATAATCATGCTTTGCTTTATATATGCCCCTCATCTTATTTAAATGCCGTTCAAAATACCCATCCTTTAGAAATGCAGACAGGATCATTTGTTGAATACGAGGAACCGTAGAAGAATAAAATCCACACTTACTGTGATATTTTTGCAGCAGCTCAGGAGGCAGTACCATATAGCTCATACGCTGAGTCGGTGAGATACTTTTGGAGAAGGTTCCCAGATAAATAACTGTTCCATTTCTGTCAGATCCCTGAAGGGAAGGAATCGGCTTTCCTTTATAACGATATTCACTGTCATGATCATCTTCTATAATATATCGGTCCTTTGCTTCTGATGCCCAGTTCAATAGTTCCAGCCTGCGCTTTAATGGCACGATCGTACCTAATGGATAGTGGTGTGATGGCATTGTATAGACTACATCCGGCCTTGTGCGCGCAATATCCTCGAGACTGATTCCGGAACTGTCTCTGTCTACTGTAATGATCTTCCAATTCATATTGGTGAAGGTATAATAAGCATTCAGATAGGTCGGATTTTCCATTGCGATGACTTGTCTCTCATCTAAGATCTGAGAAAGTAGAATGAGCAGAAATTCATTCCCTGCCCCGACTATGATCTGATCCGCAGTACAATGGACACCTCTGGAAAAATATAAATAATTCTTTATTTCTCTCCTAAGCTCCAGTTCCCCTGTCGGCTCCTGCTGAGTTTCCATTAATTCTTCTTCCAGCATGAGACTTTCCTTTGTGATCTTCCTCCAGATCTTATATGGAAAACTGCTCATATCTGTCTGATTTAGTGAAAAATCGACCAGATAGTCACAAATCTGATTTGCAGCTTCATGCAAGGAATGATACTCATCCTTTGTTTCTCGCCCATCTGCCTGAGTGGAATAGACCATTGAAATATCGCTGACAAAGTATCCCCTGCCTGGACTAGATTCCAGATATCCCTCTGCTAACAGCTGACTGTACGCCGTCTCAACAGTACTTCTGGATATGTGCAGATATTTGGCTAACAAACGAGTTGACGGCAATTTCTCCCCGCAGGAGAGATTACCGTCAACGATCTGCTTTTTAATATAGGAATAGATCTGCTCATAGAGAGATTTTTTATCTCTTGTATCAAGGGGAATCATCAATTCATTCATGAAATCACCTTCGCTCATCAAATCCTTTCATCAATGCTTAGGGTGTTTTGACACTCTGGCCGATTTTGCTACGCATTGCCTCCAAAATGACTTCTTTTAGATCGAGTGCTTTGTTCTTCATTCTTCTATCTGCTGTTTTAGACATCAATATATTGCTGATAAGCTTAGATGCTACCGTATACTCATGAAAGTGACATGCCATTGCAGCAAGAAGGTAATCCATTGTAAACATATCCATTCCACAGATCGGATAGCTTTCATTCGCCACGGCCTTTTGCAGACCTTCATAAGCCTCTTTATAGAACTCCTCAAACGTCTTTTGCAGTTCTTCCAGGGTCGCTTTATCTGCCTCTGTTTCAATTATCATCTCTTCTGATTTCGCTTTGCAGACCCATGCCAGCTTTAAACAGGTATATGCTTTCTCGCTGATGGAGCTTCGTTTTACAACCGAACAGTAAAGAGATAGCTTATAACGGGATATCACCTCATCATAGGTGAACTTATCAGGTTCCTTTTTCCCAGTTGCAATAAAATTATCTGTGATCTGTGTCTTTACCAGGGATATCTGGCCTGGGGTCAAATGGTCAAAGTATTTAGGCATTGCGGAGTAACCACAGTGCGGACAAGAATAAATATCATATTTTAAAGTATCGATATTCTCAAATCTCGGACGAAGATCAAAATCCGGCTGCATTCTCTTAAGCCTGCCGTTCTTTACGATCTTTACAGCAAATGATTTTTCACAAACTGCGCATTTGATTGTTTTATCGTATAAGAATTCAGTCTCATCGATACTCTCTCTTTGTTTTGACTCTTTGACCTTGACTACTGTTTGTTTCAGCTCTTTTTTATTCAGATTCTCATAGATATCCAATTCTTTTTCTTCTGGCTTAATACCGAATTTTTCTAATCCGGAAAATAAATTCATTCCTGTTCCTCCCCTTATTGCTTACCTGCTAAATACCTACCTGCTATTTGATCTGGTCAGGTAGTTTGTATGAGCTTTTCATTGGTACAATGCGGTTAAATACCAGTTTTTCACTCGTTGTATCCTTCGCATCTGCACAGAAATATCCATGTCGTACAAACTGAAAACTGTCGTATGCCTGCGCAGTTGCTGCAAATGGTTCAACATAACAGTTTTTCAAAATTTTTAAAGAATCCGGATTCAGATTCAAGCTTTGGTCCTCATTGTATACACCTAATTCTTCATTCACTATATTCTCGTAGAGACGCACTTCGACTTTTTTCGAGAATGGAGCCGGTACCCAGTGAATAGTTCCTTTTACTTTTCTTCCATCAGGACTGTTTCCGCCCTTGCTTTTGGGATCATAGGTGCAATGGATTTCAGTGACTAGACCCGTTTCATCCTTAGTATAGCTATTACAAGTCACAAAATATGCCTGCATCAGTCTGACTTCATTTCCGGGAAACAATCTGAAATACTTTTTCGGAGGCTCTTCCATAAAATCTTCACGATCGATATAGAGTTCTCTGCAGAATGTAATGGTATGCGTTCCCAGGGTCTCGTTCTCCATATTATTCGCAACAGTCAGTTCTTCTGTCTGTCCCTCCGGATAGTTGTCAATTATGACCTTAATGGGGTCTAGAACTGCCATTACTCTTGAACGTCCAAGCTTCAGATCCTCGCGGATACAGTATTCTAACATTGCATAATCTACTGAGCTGTTGCTTTTCGAAACGCCGCACAGCTCCACGAATTTCTTGATTGATTCCGGTGTAAAGCCTCTTCTTCTTAGCGCAGCAATGGATACAAGCCTTGGATCATCCCAGCCGTCCACGATCTTTTCTTCCACCAGCTTTTTGATATAACGCTTTCCAGTCACGACATTCGTTAGATACAACTTTGCAAATTCGATCTGCTTTGGCGGTACTTCATATCCCACCTCATGAACGACCCAGTCATACAATGGTCTGTGATCTTCGAACTCCAGCGTGCAGATGGAATGTGTAATATGTTCAATGGCATCTTCGATGGGGTGTGCAAAATCATACATTGGATAAATGCACCATTGATTTCCAGTGTTATGATGGGTCATATGCGCTACACGGTAAAGGATCGGATCTCGGAGATTGATATTTGGAGATGACATGTCGATCCTTGCACGTAACACCTTCTCTCCGTCCTTATAATCTCCATTTTTCATATTCTCGAACAGCTTTAGATTCTCTTCTACCGATCGAATTGCGTAGGGATCCTCCTTGCCCGGCTCTGTCAGGGTCCCACGATATTCACGAATCTGTTCTGCCGTCAGGTCGGAGACATATGCTTTGCCTTTTTTGATCAAAAGTACTGCTGCCTCATACATATGCTCAAAATAATCGGAAGCGAAAAACAATCGATCCTGCCAGTCTCCTCCGAGCCATGCAACATCTTCCTTGATCGACTCCACGAATTCGATATCCTCTTTCGTTGGATTGGTGTCATCAAATCTGAGATTGAATTTTCCATTATACTTTTGAGCCAGTCCATAATTTAATAAAATTGATTTCGCATGACCAATATGTAGATAGCCATTTGGTTCTGGCGGAAATCTTGTATGTACCGTTTGATAAGTACCTTCTGCCAGATCTTTGTCAATAATCTGTTCAATAAAATTCCTGGATTCCATTTCCTTTTCCATTTGAATTGTCCTTCCTGTTCAAGTAAACTGCTATTACACATTCTACCAAAAAATAGACTGGAAAACAAATAGAATTTCCAGTCTATTTCATGTGAATCAGTGTAACATATATCCCCGGACCTATTCAGTGTCTATGTGTGTGTTGATGGGTAAAGAGATGATCCTGACAATACTCAAAATTCCCATCACATTTGGAACAGAACCGAAACTCCAGATGAGGATCATCTTTCTCCGTCCTTCCGCAAACAGCACATTTATGTCGTGTCGATCCATTTGCTGCAGGTCTGCTCCTATCCATCTGTTTATGAAAGTTCTGTTTTCGCTTCTTTTGTGCAAATGTGACTCTGGAAGAATTCCCCCCACTGAAATAGAAAATGATAAAATTCAGGATCGACATCAGTATTGCAATTCTACCGAACCAGTTGCTGTCTATCATATTGAACAGGATAAAAGCACCATAGACAATTGCCATCCACTTCATTTTAATTGGAATTAAAAAATATAGACGAACCTCCATGTTCGGATAGCAGACTGCAAATGCCAAAAAAATCGTCATATTTATATAATAAGTACTAAAATAGAATCCCATATTTCTGATCTCATCACCAGTAAACAGAAAGTAACCCGCATATATCGCAAAGGCTCCAAGCACAGTACACAACAGTCCTCCAAAAATGTAGACATTAAAACGGAAAGCTCCCCAGGTTCTCTCCAGTATCTGACCAAGCTGGAAATAAAAAATCATCATAATCAATGCAAAAAAAAGCTGTGTACTGGTCGGAACGAAGATCCAGGTGACCAGCCTCCATACCTGACCTCGTATTATATAATACGGCTCAAGTGTGAGGATATTAAGCACTCCCTGATTCATTACAGACAAAGCATACCCAATTCCATATGCACCGAGCAGCCAGACAATCAGATTCGGAATGGCATATCTTCCGAATTTTTTCTCAAGTTTATTTAAAAAATTCATGATTCCTCCAATTACACAATTTGATTTATTTCCATCATTATAAAATCAACCTATTTTTTTGTCAATGCATCCCCGCCTTATCATACTAAAATGATACGAATATAAAAACTATATCAAAAGGACTATTTTTTTATTTGAATTTTACAATCTTCTGTCGTATAATACTCTTTGTCTAGCTAATAATCTTAAACATATAATAAGAAGTAATAGGTGATTTATGAGTATAAACAAACAGAACAAGCTGGGAATTGATATTGGTTCCACCACCGTTAAAATTGCTGTTTTAGGCGAACATAACGAACTCCTCTTTTCTGATTATGAAAGACATTTTGCAAATATTCGAGAGACCCTGTCCTCATTAGTTGCAAAAGCAGCCAAAATACTTGGCGACCTGACCGTTTCCCCTGTAATTACTGGCTCAGGTGGGCTCACCCTTGCAAAGCACCTTGAAGTGCCTTTTGTACAAGAAGTTGTGGCTGTATCCACTGCTCTTACAGAAATTGCACCAAAAACAGATGTGGCAATCGAACTTGGTGGAGAAGATGCAAAAATTATATATTTTGAAAACGGTAATGTAGAACAGCGAATGAATGGAATCTGTGCAGGTGGTACCGGTTCCTTTATTGACCAGATGGCTTCCCTGATCCAGACAGATGCTTCAGGGTTAAATGAATTTGCAAAGAGTTACAAAGAACTCTACCCCATCGCAGCAAGATGCGGTGTTTTTGCAAAAACGGATATCCAGCCTCTTATCAATGAGGGAGCAACCAGAGAAGATCTCTCTGCTTCTATTTTTCAGGCTGTTGTGAATCAGACGATCAGCGGACTTGCTTGTGGCAAACCAATTCGCGGCCATATTGCATTTCTCGGCGGACCGCTCCACTTCCTGTCTGAATTGAAACAGGCATTTATCCGGACTCTTGATCTGGATGAAGAGCATACGATCGATCTGGAGCACTCTCATCTGTTCGCTGCCATCGGATCTGCCATGAACAACAAAGAGGATACGCAAACGACCCTGCATCAGATGCAGCAAAAACTTCAGGAAGAGTTCCATATGGAGTTCGAAGTCGCACGTATGAAGCCATTATTTAGAAACGAACAGGAATATAAGGAATTTACGAGACGTCATTCCGGTCACGATGTGAAATCGGCAGAAATTTCCAACTATGAAGGAAACTGCTATCTTGGTATCGACGCCGGTTCAACTACAACAAAGGTGGCTCTCGTCTCAGAGGACGGATCCCTATTGTATTCATTTTATAGCAATAATCACGGCAGTCCCTTGTCCACCGCCCTACGTGCACTGCATGAAATCTATGCATTACTTCCGGAAAAAGCAAAGATCGTTCACAGCTGTTCTACTGGATATGGTGAAGCCTTATTAAAATCTGCTCTTTTATTGGATGAAGGTGAAGTGGAAACAGTAGCTCATTACTACGCTGCTGCCTTTTTTAACCCTGATGTAGACTGTATCCTGGATATTGGCGGTCAGGATATGAAATGCATTAAAATAAAGGAAAACACGATCGACAGTGTACAGCTCAATGAAGCTTGTTCCTCTGGCTGTGGATCCTTTATTGAAACCTTTGCTAAATCTTTGAATTACTCAATTCAGGATTTTTCCAAGGAAGCACTTTTTGCAAAACATCCAATTGACCTTGGAACAAGATGTACCGTATTCATGAATTCAAAAGTCAAGCAGGCACAAAAAGAAGGAGCCTCAGTTGCAGATATTTCAGCGGGTCTTGCCTACTCAGTTATAAAAAATGCTCTATTCAAGGTAATTAAACTGTCTGATGCATCTGAGCTTGGCAATCATATCGTTGTTCAGGGCGGAACTTTCTATAATGATGCTGTCCTGCGAAGCTTTGAGATGATTTCGGGCTGTCAGGTCATCCGGCCAGATATTGCCGGGATCATGGGTGCTTTTGGATGCGCTCTGATTGCCAGAGAACGACATACCAAGAATTACCAGACGACCATGCTTGAGAAGGAGGATCTTTTTTCCTTAAAATTTGATACTGAGCTTTCCAGATGCCAGCTCTGTACAAATCACTGTTTGCTGACCATCAATCATTTTTCCGGAAATCGAAAGTATATTACCGGCAATCGCTGTGAAAGAGGTCTGGGTTTAGAGAAGCGTAAAGATACCGTTCCCAATCTTTTTGAATATAAACACAAACGCCTGTTTGCGTATCCTCCACTAAAAACGGAGGAGGCAAAAAGAGGTGTTGTTGGTATACCGAGAGTTCTGAACATGTACGAGAACTACCCATTCTGGGCTACTTTTTTCAAGGATCTTGGTTTCCGTGTCATTTTGTCCCCGCAGTCGACTCGAAATATATATGAATTAGGTATCGAATCGATTCCTAGTGAGTCAGAATGCTACCCCGCAAAGCTTGCCCATGGTCATGTTTCCTGGCTGATTAAAAAGGAAGTAGACTTCATCTTCTACCCATGTATACCCTATGAACGAGATGAATTCCCAGATGCAAATAATCACTTTAATTGTCCGATCGTAACATCCTATGCTGAGAATATCAAAAATAATGTGGATGAGATCACTTCCGGACAGATGAGATTTTTAAATCCCTTCATGTCTTTTGGAAACCTAGACATATTAATCCAGCAATTAGAAATTGTTTTCAAAAAGGAATTTAATATCTCAGAACATGAAATTAAAAAGGCTGCAAAGGCCGGCTGGATCGAAATGGAAGAAGTCAGAAATGACATCAAGAAAAAAGGTGAAGAAGTTATTGCTTTTCTGAATGAATCGGGTAAAAGAGGTATTGTTCTTGCCGGAAGACCTTATCATGTCGACCCAGAGATTCACCATGGTATACCAGAACTCCTGACCTCTTTTGACATTGCTGTACTAACGGAGGATGCAGTTTCTCATCTGGTTGAAGTAGAGCGGCCTCTGGTCGTAATGGACCAATGGATGTATCATTCCAGACTCTATGCTGCTGCAAATTTTGTCAAAACACAGGATAATATCGACCTGATCCAGCTGAATTCCTTTGGATGCGGTCTGGATGCTGTGACAACGGATGCTGTCAACGACATTTTATCAAAATCTGGTAAAATCTACACCTGTTTAAAGATTGATGAAGTCAATAATCTTGGTGCAGCAAAAATTAGGATTCGTTCACTTCTGGCTGCGATTCGTGTAAAGGAACAGCAGGAAAACAAGGAACGCTGTATCGTACCCTCCAGTTTTGAGCGTGTCATATTCACAGAAGAAATGAAAAAGTACTACACCATACTTTGTCCGCAGATGTCCCCGATTCACTTTGACCTGATCGAGCCTGCCTTTAAAGCGGCTGGTTATCAGGTGGAAGTTCTGAAAAATGATAATCGCGAGGCTGTTGATGTAGGTCTTAAATATGTGAATAATGATGCCTGCTTCCCTTCCTTGATGGTAGTGGGACAGATCATGGATGCAGTTATGTCCGGTAACTATGATATGGAAAAAACAGCGATCTTAATCTCACAGACAGGTGGTGGTTGCCGTGCTTCGAACTATATCGGATTTATCCGCAGAGCACTGGAAAAAGCCGGCTATCCGAATGTTCCTGTTATTTCGATCAATCTGAACGGATTTGAAAAGAATCCAGGTTTTAAATTTACACCAAAGCTGATTCAGCGAGGTCTCTATGCTCTGATCATCGGCGATATATTTATGCGATGCCTGTATCGAACAAGACCATATGAGTTGGAAGAAGGTTCTGCAAATGAACTGCATGAAAAATGGAGAGATAAAGCAATAGCATTCCTGAGTCAGGACAAGTTGCTCTCTCACCGAAAATACAAAAAACTATGCCGCGAGATCATACGTGACTTTGACCGGTTGCCAATGTCGAATGAGAAGAAACCGAAAGTGGGTATTGTTGGAGAGATCCTGGTGAAATTTCTGCCAGCAGCGAATAATTATTTAGTTGAGCTTTTAGAAGCAGAAGGTGCCGAAGCCGTTGTACCTGATCTGACGGATTTCATGCTATATAGTTTTTACAACCAGCATTTTCAGGTAACACATCTAGGCAAGCATAAAAAAGCATCGAGGAACGCAAAGCTTGGAATCTACTTCTTCGAGTGGCTGCGCAGTGCTGCCAGAAAGGCATTTGAGCAGAGCCAGTCCTTTGATCCGCCAGCTCGGATCGAACAGCTTGCTGCTTATTCAGATGAAATCGTATCACAGGGAAATCAGACCGGGGAAGGTTGGTTCCTGACCGGGGAAATGATGGAGCTGATCCATACCGGTACGAACAACATTGTATGCACACAGCCATTTGCATGCCTGCCGAATCATGTTGTGGGTAAAGGTGTCATCAAAAAGCTACGTCACCTGTATCCGATGTCGAATATCGTAGCCATTGACTATGATCCCGGAGCCAGTGAAGTGAACCAGTTGAATCGTATTAAACTCATGCTTGCAACGGCTCATAAAAATATGTCACACGTATGATCAGAAATTATTAGCACTCATTTTAAAAGAGTGCTAATTTTCTATTGACTTTTTTCAAACTAACATTTAATATTTTAAACATAGGTAATTTATAAAATAGGTTATAAAGGAGTGTACATAATGGAGAACAAACATGGTAGTCTATCAATTAACAGTGAAAATATTTTTCCTGTTATAAAAAAATGGTTATATTCTGACCACGACATTTTTTTCCGTGAATTAATTTCAAACGGATGTGATGCCATTACAAAGCTAAAGAAGCTGGAAATGATCGGCGAATGCGAGCTGCCGATCGACTATAAAGCAAAGATCCAGGTCACTGTAAATTCGGAAGATAAGACAATTACTTTTACGGATAACGGACTCGGAATGACCGCTGCAGAAGTGGAGGAATATATCAATCAGATCGCTTTTTCCGGAGCAAGTGATTTTCTGAGCAAGTACAAAGACAAGACGAATGATGAGCAGATCATCGGTCATTTCGGACTTGGTTTCTACTCTTCTTTTATGGTCGCTAAAGATGTACAGATCGAGACCCTTTCCTTTCAGGAAGGCGCCACTCCAGTCCATTGGAGCTGTGATGGCGGTACCGAATATGAGATGAGTGAGGGAACAAAGACAGAGATCGGAACATCGATCACCTTGTTCCTGAACGATGATTCCTTTGAATTTTCAAATGAATACCGAGCTAGAGAAGTAATTCAAAAATACTGTTCCTTTATGCCATACAGTATTTTTCTAGATAAGGCAGATGCAGAACTCGCATATGAGACAATCGATCCTTCCGAAAAACTGGATTCTGATACAGTGGTTGAGACCGTGATCGAAGAGGCAAAAACACAAGAGCAGGAAAATGAGAATGGCGAAAAGGAAATCGTTGAGATCTCTCCGCAGACAGAAAAGCTAAAGATCGTAAAACGTCCCGTTCCACTGAATGAGACACACCCTCTATGGGCAAAAACACCACACGAATGCACCGATGAGGAATATCGAGAATTTTATCGTAGTGTTTTCATGGATTATAAGGAGCCTTTGTTCTGGATTCATTTGAATATGGACTATCCATTCAACTTAAAGGGTATCCTGTATTTCCCAAAAATCAATACAGAATATGACTCCATTGAAGGCAAAATCAAGCTCTATAATAATCAGGTATTCGTAGCAGACAACATTAAAGAGGTCATTCCAGAATTCCTGATGCTGCTAAAGGGTGTCATTGACTGTCCTGATCTTCCTCTGAATGTATCCAGAAGTGCTTTGCAGAACGATGGTTTTGTGAAAAAAATCTCGGATTATATCACGAAAAAGGTAGCCGATAAGCTGACAGGCCTCTGTAAAACAGAGAAAGAAAATTACGAAAAGTACTGGGATGATATTAGTCCGTTCATCAAGTATGGCTGTCTGAAGGATGAGAAATTCTGTGATAAGATGAATGACTATATTCTTTTTAAGGATATTGATGATAAGTATCTCACACTTCCGGAATTGATCGCTCCTGCTGTTGAGGCTTCAGAAGAAAAGGCAGAGCAGGATTCCGTGGAAGAGTCAGTCGAAAGTACCAATGAGGAAGCATCTGCTGCTGAAAAAGAGCCAAATATTATCTACTATGTAACAGATCGTCTTCAGCAGGGACAATATATCAAGCTCTTTAAAGAGCATGATATGGACGCTGTTATTTTAGATCACAATATCGACACCTCTTTTATCTCTCAGCTCGAAAGACGGAATGAGAATTATAAATTCATGAGAATTGATTCTGATCTGACTGGAGCTATGAAGGAAGATGTAAACGAGGACGAATTAAAAGAATCTACTGCGACCTTAACGGAGCTTTTTCACACAGCACTTGGCAACGATAAGCTCAATGTTAAAGTGGAGTCCTTGAAGAATGATTCCATCTCCTCTGTTCTCACCGTTTCAGAAGAAGGACGCAGAATGCAGGATATGATGAAAATGTACTCCATGCCAGGAATGGGAATGGATACTTCCATGTTTCCGATCGACCAGACGCTGACGCTGAATCGAAATCATGCATTGGTCAAATACATGTTAGAGAATAAAGATTCTGAGTATGTTGGTGACTTCTGTAAGCAGCTCTACGATCTCGCTGTTTTAAGTAATCAGCCTCTGAATCCATCTGCAATGACTGATTTTATTGACAGAAGCAATCGGATCATGATGCTTTTGACAAAATAAATAGAAATAAATGCCGCAGATATCATACTCTGCGGCATTTATTTCTTTATTCAATTGCTATTGCCGAATCCATCCGGGCAAAAAAATCATCTGTCTCGATCGATCCGTCTGTAATCAGTGTCATCGACTCCCAAAGGACATCATTTAGCTCTGATTCTGCCGAAAGTACAAATGCATCATACTTATCGTCAAAAGCGGCTTTTTCCCTTTGCTCAACAATGTTAGCCTTATTTGCGTCTGTTCGTTCCTGATCATACTTACTAATACATTTTACGATATAATAGCCTCCATCTGCAAAAATGATTCCTGATACAGCCTCATTATCAAGCTGAAAGATCACTTCCTCGACTTCTGGAGGGACATCTGCTCTGCTGACGTACACATGTGTCTCGAGCTGCTGGCTCGTTCCCGCTGCTACAGCTGCAAAATCCTCACCTGCATTTAATCTCGTTACGGCATTATTTGCTGCCTCTTCATTATCAACATAGATCATGATCGCTTCCATGACTCTTGCTTCATCATCGCTGACTTCTCGATTTACGTTTTCCGTCAATGAGGTGTATAGCTTATCCGCAAGATAGTATTCCTCATAAAGATCCTCGATTTCATGTTGACTTATATTCATATATTCTCGTTCTGCATGGGATAACGATTCATAATACTCTGCTGCAGTAGTTTTGATGATAGAAAGGTCATTTTCATCCAGAGTAATTTCATTCGCCTCTGCCATCTGATCCATACAAATGATCTTCGTGATCTGTGCCAGGGAGGCTTCTTTGATATATGTGGTCAATTCTGCTGTTTGAAAATCCTGCTGCCATAAGTCGATTCCATAGCAGATTCCATAGATATTCTGAAAATTTGCAAGATAGACTTTCATCTTTGAATCACTGACCTTTGTTCCATTGATCGAAAAAACTTCATGCTCTCCCAGATTGTCCTTTAAAACGATTTCCGTGCCAGCGACCTGACATCCTGAAAGAAACATACACACTGCTACTGTCAAGATTCCTGCACAAAGGAACTTTCTTTCACGTTTTGAACAAAAGGACCTTCCAAGCAGGTTCCTCAGCCGGTTCTTTACATTTTGTCTCATATTTACCCCTGAACAACCAGATATCTCCCCTGTGATAATGGGAATACCTCTGCTGCCTCTATTAGATCCTGATCTGACATAAAGTCAACATCCATACCGGCATCATCCATATAGTTACGTACCTCCCTTATGGAATGGCACACGACTGCCATGGCATCTTCTAAAAATTCTTCGGCCTCAAATTCATCCTCGGCAACGGGCTGATCAAACAGCTGCAGCTGGTTATTTAGAAAAACTTCTATGCATTCATCATCATATGCTCTCATCTCATTCCTCCATCACTTCATATTAGATTCACTACTGACAAACAGATCTCATTGTCAGAATAGTTTTTGATTCCAACAACATAGTATTATGATTTCGTATAAATATCAATCCCAAGTTTCAATAAATTCTGATATAACCGGGCAATTGGCAGCCCGACAACCGTATTATAGTCGCCGGCGATCTCTTTGATATGAACTGCAAATCTGCCTTGAATTCCATATGCTCCTGCTTTGTCAAAGGTCTCTCCGGTGTCAATGTAATTCCAGATCTCCTGATCTGTCATAGGATAAAGCTGCAATCTTGTCTGTTCATGAAAAGTTCTGGTGACCGTTTGTGATGGACGGATCACAAACAGCGTGACTCCTGTATAAACACTATGCTGCCTTCCCTGCAGCAGTGATAGCATCGCAAAAGCTTCCTGCCGGTCTGCCGGCTTTCCCAGAATCCTTTCTTCTATTGTAACGATGGTATCTGCTCCGATTATGACTGTTTCTGTGTCCAGACAGGATCTGTCAATATCAACGGCCTTTTGAAAGGATAATTCAGAAACCGTTCTTACCGGATCCCTGCTTGTGATGATCTCCTCCCCTTCCGATGGAATGATCGTAAAATCCATTCCCATTTGTGATAAGAGTTCTGCTCTCCTTGGAGATTTAGATGCTAAAATAAACTGCATGATAACTGATCCCTCCTTATTGCGAAACGAAAACCTCTTCGCCAAGTTGAAATGAATAAAGTATGGATTCCTTAATCCGTAAACCGGTTCCCTTACACAGTGCCTCCTCGTATAGTTCGATCTGTTTTCCGTATCTTCTCACCAGTTCTTCACCAGTTCGAATCACATCTGTTTTATAATCTAAGAGTACGATTTCTCCATCTTCAATAAAATAGATATCGATCATTCCCTGTACCAGAATTTGAGATGTACTGGCACTTTGAACAAATGTATCTGAAGAAATACCCATAACGAAGGGCTGCTCTCGATACACATTCCCCAACTTCTCTGCTTCTGCAATACGTCTGGCAAGCCTGCTATTATAGAACGTCAGCAGCTGCTTTCTATTTAGAAGCTCTTCCTGGCTGGCACTCAGCTTCCCATCCCGAATAGAGCTGTGTATAAGCTCCGTCAGGGTATCCTCTTTATTGCCGGATTCAGCGATCTCTCGAATAGGGATACATTCCAATACCCTGTGCATAGCACTGCCTCGTTCCGCCGCCAGATTTACCTTCTCAGAACCATCCATAAATACAGGGACATAGGTATTCTCAGTCTGACCCTGGCTGGCATCTGATTTCTCGAACGTCTGCTCTATGTGTTCCTCCTGTTCATACATCGCCTGCATTGCTCTGTGTTTCAGTTCGGAGACAGAGTACTTTTGCTGCAGATAGACATCCGCTTGAAATGGATACTGATAGTGCAGTGCATCCGCAAACTGCTGAAGTACCTTAGGATCCGTCGATGCGGCAAGCTGCAGAAATCGATCTGCCTTTTCAAAATCTCTTGTCTGCTGACTGATGTCAGATATGAGAAAATCACGACAGTCCATGATCTGTACCTTTTCTAGCTGGCGATCCAGACTAAGTGCTGGTAAGATCCATTCCAGATAGGATCTGGCACCCGCTCTCGCAATATAATCTAGCCCATGCTCTGCCGGGGAAAATTCCGACTGAACTGTGTGGTAATACTCTTTGGCATTCCTTACTGTACCAGTTAAAATCAGCTTTTCCTTTGCTCTTGTCAGTGCTACATATAAAATTCTAAGCTCTTCCCCAAGATTATCCAGATCTGTCAGGCAGGCAAGCACGCGTTTGTGCAGCATAGGAGTCTTGATCCGAAGTTCAGGGTCGATATGATCCAGACCTAGACCGTACTCTGGATGTATGATCAATTGACTTCTCGTATCCTGCTTGTTGAAATTTCGTCCAATGCCGCTTACAAATACGACCGGGAACTCTAATCCTTTGCTTTTATGGATCGACATGATCCTGACTGCATCTTCATTCTCACTTACGATTTCAGCCTCTCCATAATCTACACTGTAATCAAACAGTCTGTCTATATAGCGAATAAAATGAAACAGCCCTCGAAAGCTGGTCTGCTCGAACTGGATGGCTTTTTCGATCAGCATCTCCATATTTGCGAGCCTTCGCTTTCCGGCAGGCATTGCAGTAATAAAGTTCCGATATCCCGTTTCATTCAAGATCAAGATGATCAATTCATGCAGAGGACCTTCGCTGGCCTGACTTCGAAATTGATTCAGACATTTCAAAAAATGATCTCTCTTATTCTGCAGATATTCTGGCAACTGCTGGGCCGATGCTTCCAGTACCGATTTATAAAAGGATACCCTCTCCCCATCGCTTTTAAAAAGGGAGAGTTCTTCATCTGAGAAATGAAACATCGGAGATCGTAATACGGAGACCAGTGCAATATCCTGTCTGGGATTATCTATGACTCGAAGCATATTCAACATGATCTGAATTTCTGTCGCTTTAAAATAACCCGTGCGGGAGTCTGTAAACGCCGGTATCCCCTTCTCTTCGAAAATCCGCAGGAATGTATCCGCATGGGCTCCATAGCTTCGCAGGAGTATCACAATATCAGAATAGTTCACTCCCCTCAGCATTCCGGAGTTCTTATCCGAGATCTTCGTGTTCTCCCTCAGTGTCCTGATCCGGGCTGCGATCATACCTGCTTCCAGATCTGCTCTGTTTTCAATCTCAGTCTCAGCCAGTCCTTCATCGGATTCATTGCCAAGCAATACCTCCGGTGTCATATCGTCAGAATCCGGAAACGAAGCTCCCTTATACAGGGCTGCCTCATCGTTATATTCGACTCTGCCCAGATCTTCTTTCATGATCCGACGAAAAATTGAATTTGAAAAATCGAGCACCTCGCTTCTGCTTCGAAAGTTCTGATGCAGCTCGATCTTTTGCTCTTTTGCGTCTTCTCTATGATAGCGTCTGTATTTCTCCATGAAAATTTCAGGTCGGGCCAGTCGGAATCTGTAAATACTCTGCTTCACATCTCCGACCATAAATCGATTGTACTCTGTGTCTTTTGATACCGCCTTAAGCAGTGTTTCCTGCACCAGATTACTGTCCTGATATTCATCGATCATGACCTCGTTGAACTGCTCCTTATATTCCCTGGCAGTATCGGTTACTTCTTTGGTGGATTCCTCGATCAGGATCTGCAGTGCAAAATGCTCTAAGTCACTAAAGTCAATGAGATTCCTGTCCAGCTTTTTTTTCTGATAGGCTTCCTGAAACTCTGATGTCAGTCTGCATAGTTCCGTTGTCACTCCCAGCATCTTTTGCATATGAGCACAAATATCTTCAGCCGATTCAAAGAAGAACTGCTTTTTCAGATGCTCGATCTGGTCCTTGATCTGAGCTCGAATCCGCTTGAATCGTTCCAGCTTTTCCTCACTTGCGTCATAGCTGCGACTGGTCTTTAGTCTGGTAAAAGAACTATTAATAAATGCATCTGCATAGTCCTGGTATGTTGTACAGTTCTGAAAGGATTGCATCAGCAGCAGATCATCAGATGCATTATCCATGAGGTGATTTGGTCCGTCCGGAGCAGCTGCGATCTGGTTCTCCATTTCTGCCAGCTCCATCAGGTCATTTAGAATTGACTTTAAATACAAAATCAACTGTTGCATCCAGTCTGCAGCTTCTAGCTCTGAAATAGTCGACATCTGGTATGGTCTTGTAAGACTTCCGATCCATTCCTTCGGCCAGGGATTGCTCATAGCAGATCGGTAAAGCTTAAAAATATGATCTTTCAGATTCTGATCTGATTTTCCCGTTGCAAAGCTTTCAACGAAGCGAATGAAATCCGGTTCTTGGTTTTCATAATTTCGTATTAGAACCTCCTCCGCCACTTCTTCCTGTAACAGATTCAGTTCTCCTTCTTCTGCAATTCGAAAATTCGGTTCCAGGTCAATTTTATGATAGTGATTTCTGACAATGGAAAGGCAAAAGCTATGGATCGTGGTGATCTGCGCATGGTGGATCAGTGCTGTCTGTCTTTGGAGGTGTTCGCTTTCCGGATCCTTTTCCAGGGCTGATTCCAGGGCTAATCCGATCCTTTCCTTCATTTCAGCAGCAGCTGCATTGGTAAATGTTACGATCAGCATGCGGTCGATATCAACAGGACTGACCGGATCTAAAATTTTACCTATGATTCTTTGAACAAGCACTGCTGTTTTTCCGGAACCTGCTGCTGCTGAGACAAGAATATTTCGATCTCGAAGTTCTATTACTTGCTTTTGCTCGATCGTCCAGTCAAATCCCATCTTGAATCTCCTCACTGTTACACTCTGGCGTTGCCGTCAGTTCTTCTACTTCATGACTCATTTTTGCAAGTATATCATCATCACTGATGTTCTTTAATTTTCTATATTCATATCCTGGAATTTTTATGTCGAACTGGCAGATCGATCGAAAATCGCAATAATCACATGCTTCCTTGTCACTCATCTGATAGGGCGCGATCTGAATATCCCCATCTAAGATTCTTTGACCGAGGGATTCGGCCATTTTATTGACATAGCCTGACAAGATCGTGAACTCATGTGTCGAACAAGCCTTTGAGCCCTTTTTCAGGCTCCCATCTTTATTGATTCCAATGGGAATCATATCAGAGCTTACACTCACGGTATCTACTAGTGAATGATCCAGCTTTTCATAGATTTCCCGATTACTGTTTACAATTCCATTCAATTTAAATTCCTTAAAGATCCTTGCTGTCAGCTCTTCCTCTGATATTTCATGTTCCAGATTGATAACAGGATCCTTCATATAGGAGTAAAAAATGCCTGCAGGCTCCACCTTTTTGTCCGTGAATCGCTTTTCCATGATCTCTAAGGCAGCATTCATATAGATCACTAACTGAAGACTAAGTCCATAATAGATATTCAGGAACTGAAAAGAGGTCTGACCCGACTTGTAATCAATTACCTTAACATAGACATTTGACGGATCCACAAACGTATCAATTCGATCGATCCTTCCCCGAAGAAACATCTTTTCCTCATCAGAAAGGGTGAATCTTACCGCATCCAGCTGATCCTCCTGCTGAAAAGAGGTTTCAAACTCTTCCGGTATGAAATTCCCCTGTCTGATCTGCAGTGTGATCGCCCAGACTGTTCTCCGCAGGATCCTTGTCATTCTCTCCTTCATATAAAGGCTTCGTGCATCATCATAGAGAGCCAGATTGGCATTCTTAAGAAAAGCCTCCTCAATCGCACCACGAAGCAGAATTTCGCTCTGTTGCGAATCAATGTCGAACCAGCTAAGATGATTCCGCTTGATTTCCTTTGCATAGATATCCAGAACATCGTGAAAAAGATTTCCCATATCAACCGCTTCAAATTGATGAAGCTGTCTTTCTCGCAGAGAAAGTCCATAGGACAGGTAATGAGAAAACGCACAGGCTGCGAATCGCTCAAGTCGCGTCACACTATTTTCCAAGACCTCTCCGTACAGCAGATGAGCCACCTCTTTCGAGATCGATTTTCCATGATACTGTAGAAATGCCGCATCGAAGATCTGCCCGGCCGGTCCACTCAATTCCTCTGAGCTGCACAGCCATGCATAAAGTGATGCCAGAAATCTTTCGTGAACCTCCCGATCCCGGCCGTCTGCCAGCATGTTAATGCCTTTTGCGAACATCTCCAGGCTACCCTGTCCCGTAAGTGGTATGTTATCCTCTTTTACTTCACGGATCTCCTGGATGCCCAGTTTGGGAAACAGCTTTCGGACTGTATGTATGAGATAAGATATTCTGACCGCCTTTCCCTGGGTATTTACTCTTGAAAAAGTAAGGTTCAGCTGCAGCGATGGTTTGCACAAAAGCAAATAGATATAAAATCTCTGGATGAACATTTTTTCACGGCTCGTAGGTGCCAGTATGATTTTATCAGCATCCAGCAGCTCTCGCTCCTGCTGCGTCAAAAGCCCATCACCACTTCCTTTTTGCGGTATATTCGTGTCATTGATTCCGCAAAAATAGAGTACCTTGATATGGTCAAGTCTGGTTCGTTCCATGTCGCCGACCACGATGTGATCCATTCCGGGCGGTATGGAACCGATCTTCTCCGCTTCGAACCCTGCATCCAGCAGTTTTGAAAATTCTTCCAGGGTCATCCTCTCGTTACCTAACAATTCCACTGTTTTATCGAGAAGATCAATCACGATTTTATAGATCTGTGAATATTCCCTCGCCTGTCTTAGCTTGAATTCACTCTTGGCTTTCTCCTGCCTGATTTCAAGCTGTTCCTGAGCTTTTATATGGCAGAGAAAATGGTAAAGTTCTTTGCTGATCGACAAAACATCCACTTGATTCTTAAGACTCAGAAGCTGATCGAACTGCGCAAAGACTGACTTTCTTGTTCTGTTGATTTCTTCCAGCTCTGCTTCTTCCATACCCTTCATCTGATAGGTGAAGTCCTTCCTCCAGACCCTGCTGCCACGGATTCCTGCTGCAAGGATATAGTTCTCAAGAACATCTGTTTCTTCCATCTTCAAAGTGGAAAATCCACTGCGAAGATAACGAAATATACTTTCATAGGAAAAATCTTTATAAATAACTTCCAGAATAGATCTCAAGCATTCAACAAATGGATGATCTAATATACTTTTGGTCTGATCTAGGAAATAAGGAATTTCATATTTTTCAAATACCTCATTCAGATAGGGAGAATATACAGCAAGGTCGGCGCATACAACTGCGATATCCAGATACCGCAGATCCTTTCGCCGAATATCCTTTTGTATAGATTCGGCGATAAATTCCAGTTCTTCCTTTGGATTCTGCAGACTGAATAGCTGTATATCCGAAGGTGTCTGATCCGTGTCCCATACCTTATTTCCTGGTCGGAATAGATTCTGTTCCAGAAACGACAGTGTACTCTCAGATCCAAATCTTGAAGCTGTTTGATCTGACATCATGACCGGATCAAGGACATCCGTTCCTGATTGATCCGCCAGATTCATGAGTCCCTTTATCAATTGCCTGCTCAGGTAAAAAAGCTCATGAATCCCCTTACTATGATAGGGATTCTCTCCTTTTCCCAGAGTCACTGTAAAAATGAGCCTGCTGCATTGCTTCATCAGACTTTCGACCACCAGCATCTGCACTGGTGTAAAACCTGTGAATCCATCGAAAACGATCACAGCATTTCTTAACCGCTCAGACTCTCCTACAACATCAGAAAGTAACGGCAGAACATCTTCTGCCGTTATAAATCTTCCGTGGATTTCCTGATGGAATCCACGATACATGATAAGAATATCCGTGAGCTTGGATCTCATCACGTTATTCTCTGTATGGTGAATTTCTAATTCAAGCATCTCAGGAGTTATGTGGTATTGCATCAGTTCAGAAAGCAACGACTTCATTTCATTGATATAACCAGGTCTTGACAGATTGTTTTTTAAAAAAGTAAGCTTCTCATTATTTTCTTCTGCCACCTTCTTCAAAATCAGATTCTTTCCTGTATCCTCCAGAATACGTTCCGTCTGGATTCCAAGTTCATCAAAAATTCGATATGCAAGTCTCTGAAAACTCAGAATATCGATATGCATGATGCTATTGCCGGGGTGCATTCCTACCAGCTCCTTTTGTGTCTCCATGGTGAACTGTTCCGGAACGACCAGGAAATAATTCTTTCCGGGATTTTCTTTCGACAGATCCAGAAGCTCCTGATTTACGAATCTGCTTTTTCCGCTTCCCGCACTGCCAAATACAAATTGAATAGCCATATTTCCTCCGGACTCCTGACGAGTCAGTTCAGGTCGATCAAAAGCTCTACAGGACAGTGGTCTGAGCCTAATATATCACTGTGAATCAGTGCATCTGTGAGTTTATCCTTCAATTCATCCGATACGATAAAATAGTCTATTCTCCACCCTGTATTGTTTTCACGTGCCTTAAATCGATAGCTCCACCAGGAATATGCAAATTCCAGTTCCGGGTAAAAAAATCGGAAAGAATCCGTGAATCCACTAGCTAAGAGTTCCGTGAATTTCTGACGTTCTTCATCGGAAAATCCAGCATTCATATGATTTGTTTTTGGATTTTTTAAATCGATCTCTTCATGGGCTACATTCAGATCACCACAGAAAATCACAGACTTTTTCTCTTTTAACGCTCCAACGAAGGAACGGAAATCATCTTCCCAACGCATACGATATTCCAATCGTTTTAAGTTCTCCTGGGAATTTGGAATATATCCTGTCATCATATAGTAAGTATCATACTCTAATGTAATGAGACGCCCTTCCTGATCGTGCTCTTCGATTCCCATTCCATAGATCACGTTGAGCGGCTGCTGCTTTGCAAAGATGGCCGTGCCGGAATATCCTTTTTTTACTGCATAATTCCAGTATTGATAGTAACCCGGCAGGTCCAGATCGATCTGTCCTGCCTGTAATTTCGTTTCCTGCAGGCAGAAGAAATCCGCATCTGCTTCGTTAAAATAATCTATAAATCCTTTTTGCACACAAGCTCTTAGGCCATTCACATTCCAGGAAATCAGTTTCATGATTTTTGTACCCCCATGTTATGATTGATTCTTATTGATCGGTTCTATCCTATTATAACCGATTTCTGCCAATTTGTAAGGCATCTCTTGCTTCATTTACCCCCATTGGTTCAAGATCCATATCCTTCATGACCTGCACCAGTTCTTCTACTAGTTCTGCATTCGTGCGTGCAGCACTTCCATCCCCCAGACAGGCAGAATCCTCAAATCCGATCCTGACACTGAAGGCTCCCTGGCTCAGTGCATATTTCATCATACTCCAATCCTTGCGATTGGCCTGCGTATAACCCCACAAAACTTCCTCTGGCTCCCGGAATTTTTCAAAGAGATACTCTTTCATATGCATCAGAGCCGTTTCTTCTGCCGGCATCTCTCCCCGGTGACCGAACACCAGTGCAAACAGATATGGCTTTTGGAATTGAAATTCCTTTGCCAATTCATAGACGGTGTGAATCATGCCAAGCTCGAAGACCTCGATCTCTGGGATCTTGTTTTGTTCTAAAATAGTTCCGATACAGTATCTGACATCTCGAATTGGATTCTGATAGACAGATTCCCCAAGATTTACGGAGCCGACATTCAGACTGTTCGCCTCCACATAATCCGGATAGCATGGAACACATCTTTGCTGGATCGTCAGCTGTGACACTCCTCCAGTGGAAATTTCAATGATAATATCGCAGCCTTCTTTGATCAGATGTACGGTTTCTTCTAACACGCTCAGATTATCCGTTAGGGATCCATCGTATTCCCTTACATGCAGGTGGACCATGGACGCACCCATTTTGCTGCAGGCTATGACATCCTCCGCTATGATTCGGGGATCTATATTTTTATCCAGAGGAGACACTGGTGCAACCGAGATCATTACTTTATTCATACTCGCTCCTTTATTTCCAGAACACATAATGTGCATTTACGGTATCCGATATCAATTCCATCCTTCTGTCCTTCATCACGTCACAGACCTCCTGATGCAGTTTTAAAAAAGTATCTCCCGCATTGTCAGAAATCACTTTATTGATCGCTGCCAGTCTCGAAGGTATGGTGAGTCTGGTAATGTGATCTGTAATCGTCAGAAGCTGTGGATTCTTTGCTTTTTCAGCGATCGCTTTGTGAAATTCAATATCGAGCCGCATGAGATGTTCGGCAGAAGGGGCTTTGTTTTCGAATTCCACCTTCATCTGTTCTAACATGTCATAAAGATCCGATAACTCCATCTGCTCCTTCTGGCCCAGGATCACATGAAGCATACCGATTTCAATGACTGCCCGAAGCTCGACGAAATCCTCCCAGCTGTTCTGCTCTAGAATGATCTGATATACCATAGGATCCAGCATTTTTTGATCATATCTGTCTGAAACATAGGTTCCATCTGCCCTTTTGATATGAACAACGCCACTGGCCTCAAGCATTTTTACTGCCTCTCTAACAGAATTCCTTCCTGCACCAAATTCTTTACCTAGTTCTACTTCTGTTGGAAGTTTGGCTCCGGTCAAAAAGCGTTTTTCAATGATTCCATTGACAATTCCATTCAGGACGCGATCTGTAACGGATAACTTTTGAGCCTTCGTTTCACTCATGAGACTATCGTACCTTTCCTGATAAGCGCTTTTTTCAGTTCTGCCGCACCAAATGCGGGACTTGACAGCACTTTTTTATGAAGGGCACTACTGATGTATTCCTCACAATACGCCATGCTTCCCTGTGCAAATACAATGACATCCACCTGATCTGCAATGCTCTCAGCATACTGCTTCATCTTTTCTCTAAATTCAGTCTGATTCAGTCCGAATGCACCCTCTACGAGGCACTCAGTGACCTGAACCTGCTTCCCACACTCCCTTGCCATGCGATAAACTGTTTTTTTTGTAGGTTCTAATGTTGTAGGCAGTGTAGCCATTACGCCGATCTTTGCTGCTGATCTGACGGCTTCTCTGCACATTTCTTCATCGATTCGCACGATCGGCACTCCAATATAGTCTGCTGTATCCTGGACGCAGTCCGCAACTTCACCCACCGAGGAGCAAAGATTTAGGATAGCATCGCATCCCTGCTCCACGGCATTCATATACATGGAGATCAGTCGTGCCGCTGCCTGACTGGTTACATATCCCGCATCTCTTGTTTCTGATAAGACCGTTGGATCCTCTAAGGAATAGAGTTCTGCTTCATTACCAAGATGCTTGTATATCTCATCCTGTACCATTTGGATCAGTTCTGGTGTCGTACTGGTATAAATCAATCCTACTTTCATAATTTCCTCCTATGAAACTAATTTGCTTACTGCTATTTTCAGTGTATCTGCGGCGCCTACATTTCCCGGAAAAATGACATAGGGTATTCCCGGGAACCTGCTCTCACTTCCAGTCTGCCATACCGGAACTCCAGGTTGGATCTGGCCTAATACAAGGGCTTTTTTTACCAATAGAGCCTTAGTGCCCACATCACTCGAGGTAATTCCCCCCTTTGCTATCACAAATGATGGCACAACGGTCAATCTGCCTACACAGGCCTGGAGAGCTTCACTAATTGCAACAGAACGCAAAAGTGCTGTCTCAGGCGTGTCTTCTGGCAATGTGAGCAGTGTCCTCTTTGTTGCAACACAGACCGTTCTGCCGCTGCGAATCAGATCTTCCTCTAATCGTAGCAGCCTCTCTGTCTCCTTCTCTAGTTCACCGGGATATAGGACCAGATCCGAATTCATCTCTAAAAAAACAATATTCTCTAACTCATGTAATAACTGCAGCTGTTCTGTTGTTTTTTTTGTATGACTGCCTGCAACAATGATACCGCCATTGTTTGAGTCACTGCGAACCATATCCGATCTCTCAAGAAGTGGCTGATCCGATATAAATCCAATCGCTTTGACAAGTGCTGCTGCTGTTCGAAGCAGAAAAACATGCCCCTTTTGCATGGCTCTATACAAACTGATGCAAAATAGTCTGACATCGACATCATCAATCGCATTTACAATTATTTTTTGGAAGCCCTTTGCGCTAAGTAGCTTTTGCTCGATACCAGTAAGATCCATTGATCTGAGCTCCTCAAGAGAAATTGTAATGCAATCTTCCTTCTTATATTTACCCTTGGTCTTTTCCTCTACATATTCTGTCAAGTTACTGGACTGGTAACCGAAAGTCTCATCCTCGGCAAATTCTGTCATTGCTGCCGGTATCAACTCTTCCTGGCTCCGCACATAGTGCACATTATTCAGCGTGAACCTTCCTCCCTCCTTAAAAAAAGGGCATAGGATCTCTGCATTCGGTTCCTGCATTCCCTGTTCGATCAAGGTGCTTCGTATCGTTTCGGTCTCCAAAGGAAAATGTCCTCTTAACGTAGAGTCACTTCTGCTTATGATCATAAACTTCTTCTTATATTCCCTTGCTACTTCACATACTCGCTCTGTAATTTCCCGATGTGCATTTATCGTCTGGCTCTCGGTAAATCCTCTTGAATTGGTCAGTATAAAAAATAATTTATTCTCTTCCTGGAACCCGCTTCGAATACTTTCCAGTGACCAATCAGTGTAGACAGAAATATCATGTACTGTCTGTACTCCTGTTGGATCGTCATCCAAAACAATGATCTTATGATCGTCCTTGATCAACTCCTCCTCCATCAGCAGATTGACATGATCCAAATCCGGCATTGCATATTGATCTAAGTTTTTTGCTTTTATAATAGTATCCATCCCATTCCTCCACATTTTTATTCTGTTCTAAGTATAACATCCTACGTTGAAAAAACAAGAAAAAAAAGCAATGATCCGTAAATCATTGCCTGGTATTTTTATTGATTTTCATTCATTTTGGCCAGCTTTGCCGCCTGATCCGCCGCGATCAGCGCATCGATAATATCCTGAATATCTCCGTTCATGATGTCTTCGATCTTGTACAGTGTCAGCTTGATCCTATGATCTGTGACTCTTCCCTGGGGAAAATTATAAGTCCTGATTTTCTCTGATCTGTCGCCTGTTCCGATCTGACTCCTACGTGCTTCTGCCTCAGCATCGTGCGCCTTCTGACATTCAATATCATACAGCTTCGCACGAAGAAGTGCGAAGGCTTTTGTTTTATTCTGCAGCTGTGATTTTTCAGTCTGACTGTATACAATGATCCCCGTTGGAAAGTGTGTAAGCCGGACTGCTGAATCTGTTGTATTTACACACTGTCCGCCGCTTCCTGATGCACGCATAACATCCACACGAATATCCTTGTCATCGATCACTACATCCACTTCCTCAGCCTCAGGCATGACTGCCACTGTGATGGTAGAAGTATGGATTCTTCCTCCGGATTCTGTTTCAGGCACACGCTGCACCCTGTGTACACCGGATTCGTACTTCATTACTGAAAATGCACCCTGTCCGATGATCATAAAGCTGACGCTTTTCATTCCTCCGATGCCGATCTCCTCTGCCTCCATCGTTTCTACCTTCCACCGTCTTGCCTCAGCAAAGTGGACATACATACGATAGATCTGTGCAGCAAAAAGAGCCGCTTCATCACCGCCAGCACCTGCTCGGATTTCTACGATAACGTTTTTATCATCATTTGGATCCTTGGGCAAAAGAAGTACCTTCAATCGTTCCTCTAACTCCGATACTCTGGCTTTGGATTCATTTAGCTCTTCCTTTGCAAGCTCTCTCATCTCCTCATCACTTTCTTCCTCAAGCATGAAAAGTGAGTCTTCTATATTTTGTTTATTTTGTTTATATTCTTTATAGGTATCTACAATTGGCGTCAGATCGCTCTGTTCCTTCATCAGCCTGCGAAATTTATTCGTATCTGATGCAACATCAGGTTCACTCAGTTGGTTGAGTACCTCTTCTAATCTTAAAACCAGATCTTCTAATCTATCAAACATTGCTTATATCCTTCCTGTCACGACTCGGTCTAGTCCTGCCAGATCCTGAATGACATGTACATCCGTATAACCGGACTCTTTCATCAGCATACTTACATCTTTTCCCTGTTTGTGTCCTATTTCAAAAATCAGCCAACCTTTTGTATTTAAAAAGTTTCTGCTTTCTTTAACGATTTTACGATAAAAATCAAGTCCATCCTTCATGCCATCTAAAGCAATCAAAGGCTCGTGGCAACGCACCTCTTCCATGAGCTGTGGGATTTCATCGGACCTTATATAGGGCGGATTAGACAGGATTATATCGTACTTCCCTTCCAGATCCTGAAAAAGATCGCTTTTGGTGAATCTCACATCCACCTCAAGATCCCTGGCATTATTCATGGCGACTTCCAGAGCCGGCCATGAAATATCCGCGCCCTCACCGCTTAAATCAAAGGCGGTCGCATGCTTTAGCACACTTATAATAATACAACCCGACCCAGTGCACAGATCCAGAATCCTCATGGAATTCTCCACTCGTTCCAGTGCGGTCTCTACAAGGATCTCGGTATCCTGTCTGGGTATAAGAACATCCGGACTCACTCGAAAAGAAAGTCCCATGAATTCCTGTTCCATAGTTATATGTTGCAGCGGAATCCGAGTTGCTCTGATTTCTATTTTCTCTCTATAGGAATGCTGCGCCTCCTCACTCAGCTGTAAATTCGGCTCCATATAATAGGCAGTCCTGTTCATGCCAGTCACAAATTCGAACAAGATCCATGCATCTGTGGAAGCGTTGCAAATACCAGCATTCTCCAACTGTACTTTTCCCCACTGAATCAGTTCTGCACAGGTCATTTTATTTCCTCTAGATATGCTTTCCAGTCAAAAACAGCTTCCACTGAGGCAATTCCGACTTCAATCATATCATCATCCGGCTCTCTCGTCGTAATCTTTTGCAGAAGAATACCTGGTCTGCTGATTAAGTTTACGATACTATTATCACTTCGTCCTGCCAGACGTATGAACTCATAGGATACTCCTGCGATAATAGGGACTAACAGAACGCGTAATAGCAGTCGCAATGCCGGCTCATCAACACGAATGAACATGAAAAATACAATGCTGATCAAAATGACCAGAATTAAAAAGCTCGTTCCGCATCGTTTGTGTTCCTTGGAGCTGTTCTTCACATTTTCAATAGTAAGTGCATGTCCATGCTCAATACAATTAATGCATTTGTGCTCTGCTCCATGATACATGTAGACTCTCTTGATATCAGGCATTAAGGAAATCAACGCAACATAACCAATAAATATTGCGAGTCTTAACAGACCCTCAAAAATAACGATGACCAAGTGTGAATCCGTGAATGTTTGAAACAAAAGTGAAACTCCATAGGGCAAAAGCATAAAAATTCCAATCGCAAGAACGATGGAAAATCCCACTGTAATGCCCATGAGTACATTCTCAGAAAGCTTTCCCTGCTTTTTCTTTTCACTATTTTCTTTCTTCTTATCTTCTGAATCCTCATCCTCAAAAAAGGAAGCCGAATAGGTGAGCGCTTTCATTCCCAGAATCATAGATTCCAAGAAGTTGATCACACCTCTGACGATTGGAATTTTTCGAAGTTTTTTATTTTTAATGATCCCCTGATAATCATTTACATCTACAATGATCTCCTGATCGGACTTACGAACTGCTACCGCATACTGATCATTGTTTTTCATCATTATGCCTTCCATGACTGCCTGACCACCGATGCCGGAGTACTTCATAACTTACCTCTTTCTAAAAAAAGGTTGAGATTATATAACTAACCTCAACCTAATCATGCATTGTATGCTATTACTCTTCGATACCATATCTCTTATTGAACTTATCAATACGTCCACGAGCCTTAGCAGCTTTCTGCTGTCCGGTATAGAATGGATGACATTTAGAGCAAATTTCAACATGGATCTCTTCCTTTGTTGAACCTGTTGTAAATGCATTTCCACAGTTACATGTCACGTTAGCCTGATGATATTCAGGATGAATTCCTTCTCTCATTATTTTCACCTCACATTTAAATTTATCTTGAAATCTGTTTCAAGTCTGACGTTCATTGCCGTCAGATCTACACGATTGCTTATTTACATCCCGATAAACAGCTTCTATATTTTAGCATATTGATATCAATAAAGCAAGTACTTTGCCGGAATAATTATTCTTAAAAACGGGTTCTTTTGACCAGCTGAATATACTCCTGATTATTTCTTGTACGTGCGAACATATTGAGCACTGACTCTACTGCATCATCTGTTTTGGATCCTGTAAATGCTTTACGCATAATATCCACTGCCTCCTGCTCTTCTCTGGTAAGCAACAGATCCTCCCGTCTGGTTCCTGATTTGACGATATCAATAGCTGGAAAGACTCTTTTCTCCGACAACTTGCGATCTAGTACAAGCTCCATATTACCTGTTCCCTTGAATTCTTCGAATACCACATCATCCATTTTACTTCCGGTGTCGACTAGTGCAGTAGCAAGAATCGTCAAGCTTCCTCCCTCACGCATATTTCTGGCAGCTCCAAAGAATTTCTTCGGCATATGAAGTGCTGCCGGATCCAGACCACCTGACAGGGTTCGCCCACTTGGGGGAATTGTAAGATTGTAAGCTCGTGCCAGTCTCGTTATACTATCCAGCAGGATCATAACATCCTTCTTATGTTCCACCAGTCGTTTCGCTCTCTCCATTACCATTTCTGAAACTCTTTTGTGATGATCCGGAAGTTCATCAAAGGTAGAGTAGATGACTTCGACCTGGTCTCCGATGATCGCCTCTTTAATATCTGTCACTTCCTCCGGACGCTCATCGATCAACAGGATGATAAGATGCATATCAGGATTTGATGAAGTCACAGATTTTGCGATCTGCTTCAACAGTGTCGTCTTTCCAGCCTTTGGCTGAGAAACGATCATTCCACGCTGACCTCTTCCGATCGGAGATACCAGATCAACGATCCTCATGGCAACTGAGGAACCGGGTTGTTCCAGTCTGATTCTTTTATTCGGAAAAATAGGTGTCATATCTTCAAAATTTTTACGGCTCTGCGCTTCATAAGGTCGATAACTATTGACCTCATTCACATATAAGAGAGCACTGAATTTTTCAGACTGTGTCTTGACTCTTGTATTGCCACTGATCATATCACCCGTCTTCAAATTGAACTTACGAATCTGAGAAGGTGATACATAGACATCCTTCTCTCCCGGAAGATAATTATCAGATCGGATAAAACCATATCCATCCGGCATGACCTCTAATATACCATAAGCAACATCGTTTGGATCTGCAGAATTCCCTTTTAGTGCTGGAACTTCAGCGCTTTCTTCCTTGATAGTATTTCGTCTGCGGGATGAGTCTGGTCTTTCTGCTACAACAGGCGTTACACTTGGCTTGACCATATCTTCTATCGCCTGAACACCTGGATTCTCCTGCTGATCCAACTCGATCATTGCTTCGATCAACTCACTTTTTTTCTTACCCGAAAGATGTTTCAGTCCTCTTGTCTTTGCTATTTCACGCAGATCTGTAACTGAAAGACTTTCGTATTTTTCTCTCATCATGTTTAGCTCCTTTAAAGCATTTGTTCTATATAATAAATCTTTATAAATCATTACGGTGGGAAAAGTCAACAGATTCGTCAACTTTAAGAATAATCACTGATTTTTACATTATACATCATAACATTTTAAATAGAAACCCTTTTTGTTGCGTTGTAATTTTTTTAATGATATCATAACTTTGAAACTTTATCATCTCAAAAAGGAGTGACGTTATGAATATAGGAGAGAAATCACTTGTATCTCACGAACAGTGGTGCGGAAAATTAGAAACCACTGCAAAATCACCAGTCCGGAATCGGGAAGCATTGTCCATTGCCTACACACCTGGTGTTGCTGAACCCTGTAAAAAAATCGCCAAAAATAGATCCGATGCTTACAAATATACGATAAAGGCAAATACTGTTGCCGTTGTTTCAGATGGCAGTGCTGTTCTTGGTCTGGGAAATATCGGTCCCTACGCTGCTATGCCGGTCATGGAGGGTAAATGTGTACTTTTCAAGGAATTTGCTGATGTGAATGCTTTTCCAATATGTCTGGACACACAGGAAACATGCGAGATCATTGAGACCATTAAACGAATCGCTCCTGCATTTGGAGGAATCAATCTTGAGGATATCTCTGCCCCAAGATGCTTTGAAATTGAAGAACAGTTAAAAAAAGATCTGGATATTCCCGTTTTCCATGATGATCAGCATGGTACTGCTATTGTTGTCCTTGCAGGAATCATCAATGCACTTAAGCTCACAGGAAAAGACAAGACATGCTGTAGGATCGTTGTAAATGGAGCCGGATCCGCTGGAATAGCAATTGCGAAACTCCTGCTTCAATATGGCTTTGCACATATTACCATGTGTGATCGCTATGGTATCATCGGCTCTGATTATCCTGATTTGAACTGGATGCAAAAAAGCATGACTCAAGTGACGAACTTAGCCCACATGTCAGGCACTCTTGCTGACGCTATGAAGGGAGCCGATATCTTTATCGGCGTTTCAGCACCTGGAATAGTAACTGAGGAAATGGTCTCATCTATGAACAAAGATTCCATCCTATTTGCAATGGCGAATCCGGTTCCAGAGATCATGCCGGATCTGGCGAAAAAGGCAGGAGCCATGGTCATTGGCACTGGACGCAGTGATTTTCCGAACCAGGTCAATAATGTACTTGCTTTTCCCGGGATCTTTAAAGGTGCATTGGAAGGAAGAGCCTCCCAGATCACAGAGCAAATGAAGCTGGCTGCTGCTGTTGCGATTGCAGAACTTGTCTCCGATCATGAGCTGCAGGTGGATTTTATTCTTCCTGAACCATTTGACCCCCGTTTATCCGATGTTGTAAGTCAGGCAGTTATGAAGCATATTTGATTACAGTGTCAAAAGTGTTTTACCACTTCATGCTAGCATGTAAGTGGTGACAACACTTTATGACACGCCCCACAATGAGGATGAAGTGGGACTACTGCCCCATGAGAATCCGAATTGTGGGAGGATTGTGGGAGTGCAAGGCACGAAACAATCCGTAATTAAATAGGCTGGCTGTTTTGACACCTTAACCATATTTAAAACTACGAAATCAGAAAAGGAGAGAGTTTTTTGGCAGATCCAATTACAATTTATAAAATAACCACCCTTGCCATGCTGGATAAGGTCGATTTTCCACTCAGCAATACGCAGATTATAAATTTCTTTTTAGAAAATGATTATACGGATTTTTTCACAATTCATCTCATCATCAATGAATTGCTTGATTCTGAGCTTATGAGCGCCGAAGTAACACATGATAATACACAGTATACGATCACTGCTGTGGGACTCGATACATTGAACTATCTTGCGGATAAATTAACACCTGCGATCGAAGAAGATATTAACCTCTTTTTTCAAAAGAACAAGGTTATACTAAAGAAAAAGAACTCTGTGGTTGCGGATTTTTATAAAAATACTCAAAATGGATATTCTGCAAGATGTAAATTAAAAGAAAATAATAATGACGTTCTCGACATTACCATAAATGTTGGAACGAAAGAACAAGCAGAAGCGATCTGCAGTAATTGGCAGAAGAAGAATGTGGATGTTTTCGCATCACTAATGGATCTGCTGCTTACATAGCTCCATTTCCTGCGCCGCCACACGCCGCTCTGCGATAGAGTCAATACTTGTGGCGGCGCATCTTTGGAGAATATATTGTTTCAAACTTACTTATTTTAAGACCGTCATGACAACCTCTGTACCTTCCACGATCTGCGGTTCCGTAACATTAAAGTCTTTATAGTCATCACTGTTTGTTATGATTAGCATCGTAACTGCGGGATATCCTTTTTCTCGAACCTGATCCATATCCACCTCGGCAATTTTCTGCCCAGCTTCCACGATGTCTCCCTCTTTTACGAATACTTGAAAATACTCTCCCTTGAGATCCACTGTATTGATTCCAATGTGTAAAAGCAGTTCGACTCCTTGTTCCGTGGAAATCCCAATTGCATGCTTTGTATCAAAAACTGTTATGACCGTTCCTTTGCAGGGAGCTTTTATCACGTTATCAGTCGGTTCGATCGCAACACTTTTACCTAGCATTTCTGCTGCAAACATCTCATCCGGAACTTTTTTAATATCAACGAGCTCTCCAGATACAAAGGCATAGATAGTTTCTTTCATAGGTTCTGCATGGTGATTCGAGTCAGATGTTTTGTCCTGTACAGTTTGCGATTCTTTTTTCAATAATTTGTCCAAAAATCCCATGTCACTTCTCCTTTTCAATGATTGCAGCTAACTACGATATTTCAAAATCAAATCAGTTTCTTTTACGCGATGTCTTTTTTACAGAATATCCAAATTTTCCAAGCCTCTTTCCAAGTTCAAAATATTCGCCATGGGAATAGGCAACGAGTCCGCTAGAATTTAAATCGAACTTTCCCTTATCATCCATATATTTGCCATCCACCGCTACTGCAGTGACTCTGGCGATAAAAAGATCATGACTTCCCAAGGGTATCACCTGCTCCACTTTACATTCGATATTAACCGGACTTTCCTTGATTCCAGGTGCTGCGATTGTCTTAGAAGGAATGGCAGTAAGATTCATCTCCTGGAATTTATCGTACTCTTTACCAGAACGAACGCCACAGAAGTCTGTTGCATAAATAAGCTCCTTATTCACCAGATTGATTACAAATTCCTTGCTTTCTTTTAGAATGGAATAGGAATATCTTTCTTTTCTGACTGAAATAGAAACCATGGCTGGGTCTGAGTTGATCGTTCCTGCCCATGCTAATGTTATGATATTAGGTCGTTCCAAATCTCTTTTGCAGCTGACCATAATGACTGGAAGGGGATAAAGCATATTTCCTGGCTTCCAGATTTCTCTTTCAGCTTCTTCGACTTCCTTTCCAGTTTGTCTTTCGGCTTGTTTTCCCGTTTCTCTTTTATACTCTTTCACGTAACCTTTGTCTCTCGCTTTGTTCCCATTACGCTTTGCAGGCATTTTCTTTTTCTGCACCATCCCTGACTCCTATGAAAGCATTGAAAGTGTTTTCAATGCGTCTTTTTGACAAATAATCTTGGCATGCTCCTGCAAATAGCTGCTTCTGATACTGTTCTTTTCAAGGTCTGCAGAAAACTCCATAGCGGCAGCTACGAACTCATAGATAAATCGTTTCGGCGAGTCACTCATATTTACCTGCAAATAATACAATTTCTCCTTGTCAAGAAAGTACAGGATACTGGATGCATGTTCATCACTCGGGATGATCTTACAGAAAGTAATGACATCTGAGAGTGTTTTAAACGTCAACAAATAGTCAAAATCCACTGGTACAGACTCTGTCTTTATTTCATTCTCCGACGTCTTGTTCTCCAAATCTATATGTTGTTTCATATTTCTTTTATCCTTTTCTTTTTCGACTCCTTTTCCAACTTCTTTCAGTATTTCTTCTTTTGCATCAAAATCTGCTGCTTTTCTGGTTCCACCCTTGGTTCCGGAAAACATATTCTTCAAGTGTTCAATGATTTCTTTGCTGTTTACCTGATTTTCAGAGAATGTCAAAACGATTTCATTTTCTGACATAATAGCCGCCTGTATGGACATCATCTGCCCATTCGTACGAAATCCCACTTCCATTTCTGCCATTCGTATGATTTTTTCCAGAAATTCTCTTGCATTATGATTATTTGAAAATAAGTCATCCAGTTCAACACCATTCTGGAGAAGATCCTCCTGAGATAGTGTACATTTAAGTGTTTCATTGTCGATTTTTTCAAATCTCATGGCAGATCACTTCCTTCCCATTTTTATGCTGATATTGTCGTTCAATCATCGTTCAAGGCTGAAATTAATGATGGAAGCAGCTGTTTTTTTCTGCTTACAACGCCAGGCAGAATATGACGACCATTGAGTTCACGCACACCCTTTAATTTCTTAATTACTTTATCGGCATTTTTCCCGCAACTGATTAATTCTGTGGATTCATCCAGAATATCGGTCAGCATGAGGAAGATCAGATCCAGATTTTTATCTGTTCTTGCAGTTTTCATGTAAGGCTCTATTTTCTCCTTTACATAGATCAATTCTTCCTTGCTCATTGCACTGATTTGTGCGACTCCAAAATCAGCATTCTCTGTATGAAATATTTTAAAATCCTGATAAAAGATCTCTTCCTCTGTCCGCTTACGAAAGTCACTTCCTGCTTGAAACATATCTTTTGCATATTGTTCAATTTCAATTTCTGCAATGACAGCAAGCTCATGTGCCGCAGCAACGTCAACTTCCGTACAGGTTGGGGATCGAAACATCAGAGTATCGGAAATAATTGCGGAACAAAGCAATCCTGCAATTTCCTTTGTAACTGGGATATTTTTTTCCTGGTACATCTGATAGATGATCGTAGAAGTACAGCCTAGTGGCTGATTTCTGAAATAGACTGGTGACATAGTCTCCAAACTTCCTAGTCTGTGATGATCTATAATCTCTAGGATCTCTGCATCCTCGATCCCATCAACAGCCTGGGATTTCTCATTATGATCGACCAAAATGATCTGCTTCTTCTGCATATTTAATAAATTACGCCGGGACATCATACCGATATAGCTACCCTCATCATCAATGATTGGAAAATCCCGGTGTCTGATCTTAGACATCACTTCCTTCACATCTTCAATATAATCACTCTCGTCAAATGTCACTATATTGTCTTTTGTCATAAAGTGACTGATCGGCATACTCTGATTGATGAGTCGTGCGACTGTAAATGTATCATACGGTGTACTGATTACTACGCAGTCTCGTCGCTCGGCCTGCAAAATGGTATCTTTGTCCACAGCAAATCCAGAGCAGACAATCAGGCAGCTGGCATTCGCCATGATTGCCGAGTTCTGAGCATCTACTCTGTCTCCTGAGATAACCAGATCATCATCTTCCAGATATTCTTCGAAGTATGTCGTATTATTTGTTGCCACGACAACTTTACCCTTCATAAAAAAAGCGTGTTCATTTCCTGTCAGCATGGTTCCATCCAAAGTCTCTACAATATTTTTATAGGGAGTTTTGGCAATGGCAAGCGTCCTGATATCGTAGACGTCCATATAAGATGTGGCAACATCGCTTGTTACGATCACCCCAATCACTCTCTGATTGTGATTCGTGACCGGCAAAGTAACGACATTCTTGGTGCGCATCAGCTCCCATGCCCGTTTCAATGAGATCTGTCTGTTCACCGGAGCAGTTTTTCTATAGTTGATATCCTTGACCTGAGCGCCAACATCAGTCACAAGGTCTGGCTGCTGAACTCCGAAGTAATTTAATACATACTTTGTCTCTTCGTTTATTTTCCCAACCCTTTTCGCTACGTGCAAAACTCCGTTTAATGCGTTCTTTAGTCTGGCGTAGGAAATCGCTGCACAGATGGAATCAGTATCAGGATTTTTATGACCCAATACCCATACCTTTTTTACTCTGTCTTCCATCAAAATACCTCATCATTTCATCTATGGATAAAAATGACAGTGTGAATTAAAAAGCTGTACCATGAACTTTCTAACTACCTGCCATCTCCACATCAATATATAATTAACAACGAAAAGCGATAAGTGGATTTAGAACATATAATTTACTAATATGTAAAATGCAATAGAACCACCTACAGCAAGAAAACTAAGAAGCGAAAACACAAAGGAAAGTACCATGAACTTCTTACCTGTGAACCCTTGTCCCATTTCCTCTTTTAACGCTGCAATACTCTTGGTCGTCTCATCGATCAAGGATTGGATATTCCTGTAACTCTGCACACTTTCGGTATGTACCTTGGTGCCAAGTTCATTTTGAATCCCTTCGATCTGATCAGACAGTTCTTTACGGATCAAGGATAATTCTTCCTTTACAGCTTTGAGTTCATCAAGAATTTCCTTCTTACTGATTTCACTGTCTTCTGTTCTCTGAGCAACTTCTTCCAGATATGCTCCACTGAGTTCTGCAAGTTTTACATCAACTCGGCTGACCAGAACTTCTATTTCTTTCCTGACTTCTTCCGATATCTTTATCGCATTCTGCTCCGCTTCTATTTTCATGAACTCTGACTGTTGTGTCATGGCTTCCAGTTCTTTCTCCAGGTTTCTGATTCTCGGTGCGCTCTCAATCGATGCTGTTCTTGGTTCTCTTGATTTCGTATCTCTTACTGTGATAATGTGTTGCAGTGCTTTTGCCTTCTCACGAATTTCATCGATTTGACGTCCTAAAAAATCTTCCTTCTCCACAATTACTGCTTCCTTTCCCGATTCCTTCTGTCCTACTTTAATGTTACATTACCTTTGCAATAATTGTAGCATTTTACATTACTGAATGCAAATATATAAAAAGAAAAGTAGAACCTGTCTACTTCTCTTTTTTAGCTTTTATACGTTGATCTGTGTCTTTACACCGAGCAATTCTTTGTTCGCCTCTAAGATAGGCTTCAAGGTAACCTTAACGAATTTTTCCACCTGTTCTGGTGCTCTTCCTATATAGTTCGATGGCTCCATCGCATTCTGAAGCTCTTCTAAGGTCAGCTTAAAGGAAGGATCCGCTGCAATCAGCTCTAACAGATTGTTCTCTTTGCCTTCCTGCTTCACATTTGCACCGGCTTCCATGGAAAGTGTTCTGATCTTTTCGTGCAGCTCCTGTCTGTCTCCGCCCTTTTTCACAGCGTCCATCATAATATTTTCTGTAGCCATAAATGGCAGCTCGCTCATCAGATGTTTCGTGATCACTTTATCATAGACTACAAGACCATCCACGACATTCAGACAAAGATCTAGTATTCCATCTGTTGCCAGAAATCCCTCAGGTACACTCAGTCTTTTGTTCGCAGAATCATCAAGGGTTCTCTCGAACCACTGGGTCGCAGACGTGATTGCCGGATTTAATGCATCGACCATGACATATCTGGCCAGAGAACCGATTCTTTCACTTCGCATTGGATTTCTCTTATAAGCCATTGCAGAGGATCCGATCTGATTTTTTTCAAACGGCTCTTCTACTTCTTTAAGATGTTGCAGAAGTCTGATATCATTAGACATTTTAAATGCACTTGCTGCGATCCCCGCAAGAATATTCAAGACTCTGGTATCCACTTTACGTGAATAAGTCTGACCTGACACTGGATAACAGGATGCATATCCCATTTTTTCGGCGATGATAACATCTAGCTGCTCGACCTTATCATGATCTCCATCGAACAGTTCCAGGAAACTAGCCTGTGTTCCTGTCGTTCCTTTTGATCCTAACAGTTTCAGACTGCCCAGGACATAGTCAAGATCCTCAAGATCCATTAAGAACTCCTGGGTCCAAAGTGTCGCTCTTTTTCCTACTGTAGTTGGCTGTGCAGGCTGAAAATGAGTAAATGCCAGTGTGGGAAGATCTTTATATTTCATGGAAAATGAGGATAACTCTGCAATCACATTGACCAGTTTTATCCGAATCAATTTTAAAGCCTCTGACATCTGTATGATATCTGTGTTATCGCCAACATAGCAGCTTGTTGCACCCAGATGAATAATGCCTTTTGCGGCCGGACACTGGACACCGTAAGCATACACGTGAGACATGACATCATGTCTGACCAGTTTTTCTCTCTCCGTGGCAACATCATAGTTAATGATATCCTTATATGCTTTCAGCTCGTTGATCTGTTCATCTGTAATTTCAAGGCCAAGCTCCTTCTCAGCTTCAGCAAGTGCGATCCAAAGCCTACGCCAGGTCTTGAACTTCATGTCCTGTGAAAAGATATACTGCATTTGTCTGCTTGCATAACGTCCCGAAAGGGGGCTGCTGTATCTGTCTGTACTCATTAATTTCTCCTTTATCGTTCAAAGTCTCCACGAATATCATCCGTTGGGGGATCCATAGGATACTTCCCTGTAAAACAGCCCATACAGATCGGTCTCCCCGATGTCATCTCCGAAAGTCTGGATTTACTCAAATATCCTAAAGAATCTGCTCCAATTACATCACATATCTGATCCGTAGTTCGGTTGAAAGCGATCAGCTGGTTTCGTTCAGGGATATCCGTCCCAAAATAACAAGGCCACAAAAATGGCGGTGAGCTGATACGAACATGCACTTCCGTAGCACCTGCATCACGAAGCATCTTTACTATTCGGTCAGATGTAGTTCCCCTGACAATCGAATCATCGATCATAATGACTCTTTTCCCATTAACGGCTTCTTTTAAAACATTCAATTTTACTTTTACACTGGACTCTCTGTAGCTTTGCTTTGGCTGGATGAATGTTCTTCCTACGTAAGCATTTTTTACAAAGGCTGTTCCGAAGGGTATTCCCGATTCCAGAGAATATCCAAGTGCAGCTGCATTACCTGATTCAGGCACTCCAACAACAATATCCGCATCTACTGCAGTATCTCTGGCCAGAAATTTTCCAGCTTCAATTCTGGAAGCATATACGGACACTCCGTCAATATGGCTGTCAGGTCTTGCAAAATAAATATACTCAAACACACACCTTGCTTCTTCCGCATGGGGAAGGCACAGGGATTTATCAGATACAATGCCCTCATCCGGCGTGATCGTTACGATTTCTCCCGGAAGAACATCTCTGACGAACTCTGCATCAATCGTATCCAGTGCACAGCTTTCCGATGTGATGATATATGCCTCGTCTCTTTTTCCAATACAAAGGGGTTTAAATCCGAATGGGTCTCTGGCGGCGACAATCTTTCTCGGGCTCATGATGACCAAGGAATACGCCCCCTTTAATTTCTTGCAGGCAAAGGATACCGCTTCCTCTACGCTTTTGGAATTTAAGCGCTCTCGAGCAATGTGGTAGGCAATGACTTCGGAATCAATTGTCGTCTGAAAGATTGCACCCGTATATTCCAGATTCCTTCGAAGCTCTGTTGCATTGATCAGATTCCCATTGTGGGCAAGTGCCAGAGTACCTTTGACATAATTTAGCACCAGTGGTTGGGCATTTTCTATTGTGGATGACCCTGCTGTGGAATATCGAACATGTCCAACGCCAATATCGCCCTTCATTGTGTCAAGTACGCCATTCGTAAAAACTTCATTTACAAGTCCCATTCCTTTTTTGGAGGTTACTTTGCCTTTTGGTCCTTGTGTATCAGATACTGCTATACCACAGCTCTCCTGCCCTCTGTGCTGTAGGGCGAACAGGCCATAATAGATCGAGGAGGCAACATTTCCTCCAGCAAAATCGTACATTCCGAATACACCACATTCCTCATGAAGCCCATCCCATGGCTGTGAAATCTCATTTTCATTCAGACTCATTATTTTCTCCCAGGTCTATGCAAACGCTGTTCCCGTCAGCAATTCATATGCTTCTTTGTATTTATTTACTGTCTTTTCAATGATGTCCTCGGGTAAAAGGTAGTCACTTTTCGGATTCTCTTTTAACCAGTCTCTTACGAATTGTTTGTCATAGGAAGGCTGTCCATGTCCCGGTTCATACCCTTCAAGAGGCCAGAATCTGGAACTGTCCGGTGTCAGCATCTCATCGCCGAGTACAATCTGACCTGATTCATCCAGACCAAATTCAAATTTTGTGTCCGCTATAATAATCCCTTTACTTCTGGCATAGTCAGCACATTTTCGGTACAGCTCAATCGTGTTTTCTTTCAACTGCTGTGCATAGTAAGCTCCTTTCCCCGGGAACTTTTCCTCCAATATCTGTACCGTCTCATCAAAGGTCACGTTTTCATCATGCAATCCAATGTCTGCCTTTGTTGTGGGAGTATATAATGGCTCAGGAAGCTGCTCGGATTCTTTTAGTCCCTCGGCAAGTGTGATCCCGCAGATCTTACCGTCTTTCTGATAGCTGATCCAGCCACTGCCTGTTATGTATCCACGTACGATACATTCTATGGGCAGCATATCCAGTTTCTTACATTTCATACTATTGCCTTTAAATTTTTCACTTTTAAAAAACTCAGGCATATCATTTGTATCTATTGATATCATATGATTCGGAATCTGATCTTTTGTAAAATCAAACCAGAATTTTGACATTTGAGTCAGAATTGCACCTTTATCTCTGACAATATTCTTTAAGACCACGTCAAATGCAGAGATTCGATCCGTTGCAACAATGATCAAATTGTCATCCACATCATATATTTCACGTACCTTACCTTCTTTTACAGGTTCAAATTTCTGAATGCCCATATCATCCTCCATCCTGTGTGACCATTTTTACATGCTTCTACGGAAAAATTATATAACAGCACCTTGCCAAAAGCAATTCATTTACCCAAAACTACTAGGACTGTCAGTAGAGAAAAACCGACATAATCTATAAGTTTTTTTGTACATAATTTTCTATTTATAAGCACTGCTAATCCACAAGCCTTGTTTTCCATATAAAATGGACTGTTCACCCAGGTGAACAGTCCATCATATTCTTATACTGACACTATTTTATTTTAACTGCAGTTCCATAGACAATAACTTCTGCAGCACCCTGCACAACAGCTGAAGATGCATATCTGATATTGATTATGGCATCCGCACCGACTGCATTCGCTTCATCGACCATTCTCTTTGTTGCAATCGCTCTAGCATCGTCCATCATCTCGGTATAAGCTTTTAATTCTCCACCTACAATTGTTTTGAAGCCTTGCATGATGTCTTTTCCAACATTTTTGCTCTGTATGGTGCTTCCCTTTACCAAAGTTAGTGTTTCTAATTCTTTTCCCGCAATGTAATCAGTATTTACTAAGATCATCTTCTTCTCCACTCCTTATTTCATTGATACGTTCAATCAGAACATAGATCATCGCTCCGATTAGTGCCAGGGGAATCACACCAAGTAATAGCTTGACGATTCCCGGTATGACTGGAATCACCAGAATCATTAATACATAAAACAAATAATATATCACAATCAGACTTGTTATTATGACAGGTGCAATTATTTTTTTCCAATGCTCTGGTTTTTTTTCATTCATAATGAAACCCTCTTATTTTTTTTCCAACAAAGAGTGACCTGTCATTTCAGCTGGCAACTCCATTCCCATCATTTCGATCATAGTTGGTATAATATCTGCCAGGCAACCATTTTCCTTTAAAGTATAGGCAGGGTCATAATTTACCAAAATGAATGGAACAGGATTTGTTGTATGTGCTGTCAGCACTTCATCTGTTTCATAGTCGATCAGCTGCTCTGCATTTCCATGGTCAGCGCAGATGAACATCTGTCCTCCCACTTTGATCAGGGCATCAACTGCTTTACCCACACAGGTGTCCACTGTCTCGATCGCTTTGATCGCTGCAGGCAAAATGCCGGTATGACCCACCATATCTGGGTTCGCAAAATTGATAATGATGACATCATATTTCAATGACTCAATCGCATTAACGAGCTTCTCGCATACCTCTGGAGCACTCATTTCAGGCTGCAGATCGTAGGTAGCTACTTTTGGTGACTTCACTAGAATTCTGTCTTCTCCGGGATTTGGTTCCTCAACACCACCATTAAAGAAAAAGGTGACGTGAGCGTATTTTTCTGTCTCAGCGATTCTGGCCTGTGTCATATTGTGTGCTGCCAAATATTCTCCAAAAGTATTTTTTAGTTCGACTTTATGAAATGCAACGATCGTATTTGGGATCGTGACATCATACTGTGTAAAACAAACATAGGTCAGATCAAGTTTCTGGGATCTCTCAAATCCACTGAACTTATCTTCACAAAATGCTCTTGTCAACTCTCTGGCACGGTCAGGTCTGAAGTTAAAAAATATCACACTATCATTATTCTTTATGACTGCCACAGGCTTTCCTTCACTAATAATTGCTGTTGGCAGTACAAATTCATCTGTTTTATCTGCAGCATATGAGGCATCTATTGCAGTTTGTGCACTTGCAGCGGTATTTCCAGTTCCCTGTGTAAGTACCTGATAGGCAAGTTCAACCCGATCCCATCTGTTATCTCTGTCCATGGCATAGTAGCGTCCGCTGATTGATGCGATCTTACCCACTCCGATTTCACTCATCTTAGCCTCTAAATCAGCAATAAAACCTCTTCCTGCCGTAGGAGAAGTATCACGTCCATCCAAAAATGCATGCACATAGACACGATCAAGTCCTTGGCGTTTTGCCATCTCTAAGAGTCCATATACATGTGTAATATGACTGTGAACGCCACCATCTGACAAAAGACCGAACAGGTGAAGTGCTGTTCCATTTGCCTTTGCATGATCTACTGCAGCAAGCAGTGCTTCATTCTGAAAAAAATCACCATCTTCGATTTCCTTTGTTATCCTGGTGAGCTCCTGATAAACGATTCGTCCTGCGCCCATATTCAGATGTCCCACTTCGGAGTTTCCCATCTGGCCATCCGGCAGACCTACCGCCAGACCGCTGGCATACCCTTTTTTCCAGGGATATTCCTTCATCAGTCTGTCAATATTCGGTTTGTCAGCCTGTGCCACAGCATTCCCATCCGTGCGTTCGTTTAATCCGAAACCATCCATTATCATTAAAACGGTCGGTTTTCTACTCATAGTTGACTCCTCTTTTCTATAATAAACTGGATATGTTAGATTCTATTTAGAAAAAGGCACTTTTATTTGTAGTTCACGATCTGTCCGAACTCTGGTTTTAAGGATGCCCCACCTACAAGACCACCGTCGATATTTGGTTTTGCAAACAGCTCAGCTGCAGTTGCTGCATTAACAGATCCACCATACTGAATACGTATCGATTCCGCTGTAGCATCGTTATAGATCTCTTTTATGCAGACACGTATCGCTGCACAAACTTCTTCTGCCTGATCTGAAGTTGCTGTTTTTCCGGTACCGATCGCCCAGATCGGCTCATAAGCAATGACTGCAGCGCCAGCCTGCTCTGCGGTCACATTCAGGAATGCGATCTTGATCTGCTGACGAATAAAGTCGATTGTTACTCCCTGTTCCCTCTGTGTCAGTGTCTCTCCACAGCAGACGATCGGAGTAATTCCATGCTCGAATGCTTTTAACACCTTCTTGTTCACGGTCTCATCCGTCTCCCCGAAATATTCACGTCGTTCTGAATGACCGATCACAACATATTTTACACCAACATCTGTGAGCATTGCAGGTGCTATTTCGCCTGTGTATGCACCGCTTTCTTCATAATACATATTCTCTGCACCAATATTGATGTTTGTTCCCTTTGCTGCTTCTAGTGCAGGTATGATATCAATTGCAGGGACGCAAAATACGACATCCACTTCATCATTTTTTACAAGTGGTGCAAGCTCATTGATCAAAGCAACAGCCTCACTCGGTGTCTTGTTCATTTTCCAGTTTCCAGCGATTATTTTTCTTCTTACCATTTCTTCTCCTTCATATTCCTGTATTATTTGTCATTTGCTGCTGCAACGCCAGGAAGCTCTTTGCCTTCTAGGAATTCCAGAGAAGCTCCGCCACCTGTTGAAATGTGGCTCATTTTATCGCCAAATCCAAGTTGGTTCACTGCAGCTGCTGAATCTCCGCCGCCAATAATCGTCGTTGCATCTGTCTCAGCAAGTGCTTCAGCAACTGCAATGGTTCCTTTTGCAAGAACCGGGTTTTCAAACACGCCCATAGGTCCGTTCCAAACAACCGTTTTTGCAGATTTTACTGCATCTGCATATAGCGTCGATGTCTCCGGTCCGATATCGAGTCCCATTTTATCAGCAGGAATTGCATCTGCAGCTACATATGCTACTTCGATGTCTGCATCGATCGGGCTTGGAAATGCATCAGCAACGGCTGCATCTACTGGTAATAACAGCTGTTTACCAAGATCCTTTGCCTTAGCTATCATCTCGTTGCAATAATCCAGCTTCGTTTCATCTACTAAAGAATTGCCGATTTCAAAACCCTGAGCCTTTAAAAATGTGAAAGCCATACCGCCGCCGATAATTAAAGTATCGCATTTTTCAAGCAGATTCGAGATCACATTTAATTTGTCTGCAACCTTAGCACCACCAAGAATTGCCACAAATGGTCTTTCCGGATTTTCTACAGCATTCCCAAGAAAATCAATTTCTTTTTGCATTAAATATCCAACCACAGCGGTATCGACAAGCTGTGCAACTCCTACGTTAGAGCAGTGCGCTCTGTGAGCTGTACCAAATGCATCATTTACAAAGACATCACATAATGAAGCAAGTTCTTTGGAGAACGCCTCCCCATTCTTGGTCTCTTCTATTCTGTATCTTGTATTTTGCAGTAAAATGACATCGCCATCTTTCATCTCTGCTACGGCTGCGATCGCATTTGGACCAACAACGGTATCATCAGCAGCGAACTTGACGTCCTGGCCAAGTAATACACTCAGTCTTTCAGCAACAGGTGCCAGAGAAAGTTCTGGTTTTGGCTCTCCTTTTGGTTTACCAAGATGTGAGCAAAGGATAACCTTTCCACCATCAGCCACAAGCTTCTTAATCGTTGGAAGTGCTGCTACAAGGCGGTTCTCGTCTGTGATCTTTCCTTCTTTTAATGGAACGTTGAAATCACATCTGCAAAGTACTCTTTTTCCTTTTACGTTGATATCATCAACAGATTTTTTATTCAGCGACATACATGAAATCCTCCTGATCGTTTTCATTTGGAACGAAATCTAATAATAAGCTCATTCCTTTGGAATATAAAAGGGTCCGGTCCATGAAAGACCGGACCCCAGCTGAGTCGATTATTTATCTGCTCAGTGCAGATGTTTCTTATGATAATTCAGAGAAGTATTTGATTGTACGAACCATCTGTGATGTGTAGCTGTTTTCATTGTCATACCATGAAACAACCTGAACTTCATATAAATCATCATTCACTTTGCTTACCATAGTCTGAGTTGCATCGAACACAGATCCGAATGTTGATCCAATGATGTCAGAAGAAACGATCTCATCTTCTGTATATCCGTAGGACTCATTTGCAGCTGCTTTCATTGCTGTATTGATTCCTGCTGCTGTTACGTCTGATCCTTTAACAACTGCGATCAAAATTGTTGTTGAACCTGTTGGAACTGGAACACGCTGTGCAGATCCGATCAGTTTTCCATTCAGTTCAGGAATAACAAGACCAATTGCTTTTGCAGCACCGGTGCTGTTTGGAACGATATTTACTGCAGCTGCACGAGCTCTTCTCATATCACCTTTTCTCTGTGGTCCGTCAAGGGTCATCTGATCTCCAGTGTATGCATGAATTGTTGTCATGATACCTGACTGGATCTCAGAATATTTGTTGAGTGCATCTGCCATTGGAGCCAGACAGTTCGTAGTACAAGAAGCTGCAGAAATAATGTTATCTTCTGGTTTTAAAATCTCATGGTTCGTATTGAAAACAACAGTAGGAAGGTCATTTCCAGCAGGAGCTGAAATAACTACTTTACGAGCACCAGCATTGATATGTGCCTGAGACTTTGCCTTGCTTACATAGAATCCGGAGCATTCTAATACAACGTCAACTTTTAATTCTCCCCATGGGCAGTTGTTTGCATCTGGAAATGCGTAGATTTTGATTTCTTTCCCATCAACTGTGATCGAGTCATCACTTGAAGTTACTTTATCAGCTAAAGTGTACTTACCCTGTGATGAGTCATACTTTAGCAGGTGTGCTAACATTTTTGGGCTTGTTAAGTCATTGATTGCTACTACTTCATATCCTTCTGCTCCAAACATCTGTCTGAAAGCAAGACGACCAATGCGGCCGAATCCGTTGATTGCTACTCTTACTGCCATCTTTAATTCCTCCTAGAATTTGAAATGAAATATTGTATCAGGTTTCCCCGTTTTGGGAGCCATCCCCAATCTTCCTATATTTTAACCAATTTCAAAGGAAATTACAAGAGTCAGTGTTCTCATTGTTAATTTTTTGACTATTTCTGTTATCCATACAAAAATCAATGTAAAATACTCGACTTTTTATTCAATTCGCCCACATACCAAATGCTGTTCATACCCGAATATACCCTGCATTGTTGGAATTGTATAGAATACTGTTTTCCCCCAATGGAACTTAAGCATCCTGTCATAAAATTTCCGTTTGCCTTGTCACCTTGGTATATCATGATATAATAAAGTCAGAGAACACATTGGTCACATGCTTGAAAGGATATATTATGCTCTGGGATACACATATGCACAGTCATTTTTCCGGCGACAGCGAGTCCGATCCGGAATCTATGGTGCAGGCTGCAATCAAAAACCGACTCGATGGTATTTGCTTTACGGATCATATGGATCTCGATTACCCCGGTCCGACAAGCTTCACCTTTGAACCGGAACTCTATTTTCATGACCTGTCTGTCTTACGTGAAAAGTACCGGACTCAGTTATCGATCCTTTCAGGCATCGAGCTTGGTCTGCAGCCACACCTTACTGCACAGCTTGAAGCTCTTTTAAAACAGAACAGGTTCGATTTTGTAATCGGCTCCACACATGTGGCACACCGAATGGATCCTTACTACCCTGAATTTTTCGAAAACCGAGCACAACATTCTGCCTATCTCGAATACTTTGAGGTTACACTCGAAAATATCCTTGCCTTTTCTGATTTTGATGTCTATGGTCATCTGGATTATGTTGTCCGTTATGGCCCAACAAAAAATACAGATTATACCTATGAAATGTATTCCGAGATAATAGATGAAATCCTTTTACTACTGATTCAGAAGGGAAAAGGTATTGAAATCAATATGGGCGGATATAAATACGGCCTTGGGCATCCACATCCAACGGAAGCCATCCTAAATCGCTATCACGAGCTTGGCGGAGAGATCATTACCCTTGGTTCTGATGCACATGCGCCTGAGCATGTCGCTTTTGATTTTCATAGAATTAAGGGACTTCTGGATCAGGCCGGCTTTTCCTATTATTCGGTATTCAAGAACAGAGAACCTGTCTTTTGCAAATTATAGATCTTGCAATAGACAGGTTCTCTGTTCTTATTCTGTTTCGCGGATTATTTTTCGAATTCCCAGGATCGCTGCTGGAGAAACGGACAACTCATCCACTCCCATTTCAACAAATCTCTTTGTCAGGGTCGCATCTGCTCCCAGCTCTCCGCAGATTCCAGCCCAGATTCCTTCGTTGTGTGCATTTTTGACAACGAGTTCGATCAATCGTAAGATCGCTTCGGAGTGAGAATCATAGAACTCATCCAGCTTTGCATTCTGCCTGTCGATCGCCAGTGTATACTGTGTGAGATCATTTGTTCCAATACTGAAGAAATCGACTTCTTTTGCCAACAGATCACTTAGAACTGCAGCAGCAGGCGTTTCGATCATTATGCCCTCTTCCACATCTTTAAATGGAATATTTGCATTTTTCAATTCTTCTTTTACTTCCCCTCCGATTTTTTTAATTGCATGCACTTCGGCAACGGATGTGATCATAGGATACATGATCGCAATATTTCCATAATTGCTTGCCCGGAATAATGCACGAAGCTGCGTTTTAAAGATTTCTGGCTGCATCAGACAGATTCTGATGGCACGATATCCCAGTGCAGGATTGTCCTCGTGGCCGAGATTGAAATATTCGACCTGCTTGTCTGCTCCGATATCCAGGGTACGAATAATGACTTGCTTGCCTGCCAGTGTTTCTGCGACCTGCTTATAGATCACGAACTGTTCTTCTTCTGTTGGAAAGGTATTCTTGTCAAGATAGATAAATTCACTGCGGAACAGACCGATCCCGCCAGCATCATTTTTGAGTACTGCTGCCAAGTCGGAAACATTGCCGATATTTGCATACAGCTTGATCTTTTTGCCGCTGAGGGTGACGGTGTCTTTTCCCTTCAGCTCCATTAAAAGCTGTTTTTGTTCTTCATCCCGTTTCTGGATATTTTGATACTCTTCAATCACTTCAATGGTAGGATCAATGATCAGCTCTCCCTTATATCCATCCACGATCGCCATCTTCTGATTCCATTCACTTTGGATCGGAACACCGACCAGTGCCGGGATTCCCATGGTCCTGGCAAGTATTGCTGTGTGTGAATTCGCAGATCCGAGCTCCGTTACAAAGGCAAGGAGTTTACTTTTGTCCATCTGTACGGTCTCACTGGGTGCAAGATCCTCCGCGACCACAATGACAGGCTCATCTCCGATATCTGTATTGGAGGTATTCCCATTTAGAACGGATATGACTCTTTCCGATATATCTTTTATGTCAGCAGAGCGAGCCTGAAAGTATTCATCTTCCATATTGGCGAACATATCTGCAAAATTATCTCCAGTCGTTGCAACTGCATATTCTGCATTCACAGTCTGGGAACGAATCAGGTTGTGGACAGAATCGTTATAATCACCATCTTCCAGCATCATCGCATGGACATCGAAGATCTGTGCATTCACCTCTCCCACTTCTTTTAATGCCTTATCATATAATACCTTCAGTTGTTCGATCGCTGTCAATTTTGCTGCTTCGTATCGTTCGATTTCGCTTGTCACATCTTCAATTCTTTTTCTGGTCACCAGATTCTGTGACTTCGCATAAAACAAGATTCTTCCGATCGCAACACCATTGTAAATTTTCTTTCCAATAAATTTTTCCATATGATTTCCTTTCATATTGCTTTGTTGCTGCTCTTAAAATATCTTCTATATACTATCAATTTACAATAGGTGCTAAATCACGTCAATGGTTTTCTGAATAACGGCACCCCCGGCAATATAGTTCCCCTGATAGAATACGACTGCCTGTCCCGGGGTCACTGCTCTTTGCGGTTCATCGAACTCTATTTCAATCTGGTCTCCTTCTAGTTTGGTTAGAACGGCCATGGCTCCAGGATGTGCATAGCGGATCTTTGTCAGAAAGCGCATGCCAGGCTCCATCGTCTCTACTGCCATGAAATTCAGCTTAGCAGCTGTCAGAGTCTTTACATAGACATCTTCATTTCCGCCGATCACGACCTCATTTGTCTCTGGTCGAATCTCCGTAACGAAGACCGGCTTTCCCATAGCCAGATTTAACCCTTTTCTCTGCCCGATGGTGTAATGACTGATTCCTGCGTGCTGTCCTATTACAGTGCCGTCTTTTTCAACAAAATTACCAATACCGGGAACACGTTCTTTTGCCATCCGTTCAATAAATCCTGCATAATCCTGATCAGGTATGAAACAGATTTCCTGACTGTCCGGTTTTGCTGCTACATTAAGTCCGATTTCAGCAGCGATTTCCCGGATCTGCTCTTTCGTGTATTCACCGACCGGCATAAGTGTTCTGGCAAGCTGATCCTGTGTCAGATTATAAAGTGCATAGGTTTGATCCTTGGCCGCTGTTGCGGAGGTTCCAATCGCATAACGTCCGTTCGGAAGCTTTCCTATTCTGGCATAGTGACCTGAGGCAATAAAATCCGCTCCGATCTCAATGCTTCTCCTTAAAAGTGATTCCCATTTGACATATCGATTGCATGCAATACACGGATTTGGAGTTCTTCCCTGAAGATATTCCTCAACAAAATAGTCGACCACCTCAGACTTGAAATCATCTCCAAAGTTCATGACATAAAAGGGTATTTCCAGTTTGTCAGCTACTCTTCGAGCATCATCGACCGCACTCAGCGAACAACATTCTCTGCCCGTTTCTTCTCTTGTCTCATCCTCCTGCCACAGCCGCATCGTCACGCCCACGACATCATATCCCTGCTTTTTCAGCAAATAGGCAGCCACAGAAGAATCGACACCTCCCGACATTCCAACAACTACTTTTTTGTGATTCATTTGTCACCTCTGTTTTTTCTGAATTTACCCGGTGTTATATCAAATCTTTGTTTGAAAATTTTCGAAAAATATTTGTCATCGATATAACCGACCGCTTCTGCAATGTCTCGGATGCCTTTATCCGTTGTTAAAAGCATCTCTTTTGCCGCTGTAAGTCTTACAGATGTCAGATATTCAATATAATTCATGCCGACCTCCTGTTTAAAAACAGCACTGAAATAATTTGGGCTCAGCCCACATTCCAGGGAAGTCTCCTCCAGGGTAATGCTGTTTTGAAAATTTGTATCGATGTATTTCACAGCCATTGCGATCACATCACTATACTCTTTTTGATATTCATGCCTTCTTTGCTCCATGACCTTTAGGATCACTTCTTTTAAGTGAATCAAAAGCTGTGTTCCTGAGAAAATATAATCCATCTCCAGCAGTTCTTCTTCAAATGGTAAAAAACAGTCTGATCGATCCGCCTCCGAGTATTCCTGCTGACATACAAAGATCAAATAGTCCTTTAGGAGCAGGTAAGTATTCGGCAAATTAAAATAATTAGCGTTCAACTCCTTTAGGAATCGAGTGATCCAATGGGATACGCCCTCCGCATCCATTGTCTTAATGCTGTGAACGATACCTTTTCGCTGCTCTGTTGTGATAATATCCGATAGAGTCAGCTCATGATCCCTGATCCGTGAGGCAAAATAAATTCGATTCTCATACTCGACCAGTTTGTATTTTTCGACCCGCAGTGCTTCCTGCAGTGACTCATTAATAGCTTTCATTGTAAGAATCGGAATGCCAACAGCAATTATAAATTCAAAACTGCCATAGCTCTCCTGTAGTGCCTCGATCCCAAGATACAGTTTTTGAACATCCTCTTTTCGGTATTCTAAGGTATCGCCTTCCTTTAGATTGATGATCGAAGTAAAGCCATAGGACTGGATCGACCCGTCAATGATCTGACTGGCGTAGGGAAATGCAACATGCATCAGCTCATTCAGTTTACTGATAAATGTGGAATGTATGGCAAACAGCTCTTTGCGGTTGAAATGAATCAGCAGTACCTGAAAGGTATCATTTGTGATTTTTGTCTGATATCTCTGATTGAACTCACTCAGCATCATTTCTAATTCTATCGGCTTCTCCAGCACATTTACAAGAATCCGTTCCATCAGCTGCTGCTGCTGTTTTAGTTCGATCAACTCGATCCTCTGCCTGTCCTTTTTCCTCTGCAGATGCTCAGACTGAATCCGTTCCAGTTCTCTCATTGAAAGAGTCAGCTGATCCCTGTCCACAGGCTCCGTAAAAAAGTGGAAAGCTCTGTGCTGAAAGGCCTGATATGCATCGGAAAAGTTCTTTTCCGTCGCAAAAAGCAGAAATTCCATCTGGATTCGAGACTTTACTTCGTCCATAATGCTCCATACATTGACGCTGGGAGTCAATTCCATGGCAATACAGGATATTGACTGAATGTCCAGAATCTTCCAGATCTCATTGCAATCATAGCCGCAAAAAAACAATTCCATGTCCTCTATTTCTGATCGCATGTTTTCTAATGCGGTTCTTATTCTCTCACTGGATTCCAATATTAGTATTTTTATCAAGCTCTCCTCCTTTCAGCCAAAAATCATTTAAAAGGGTCGAACAAAGTAGTACCCCTACTCCATTCGACCCTTGACATGCTAATCCGTTCATACTTTGTCAGACCTGACCTATACTCTGGAAAGATATTCTCCAGAACGTGTATCTATTTTAATGACATCACCCTGCTCTACGAACAACGGAACATATACCACGGCACCTGTTTCCACAGTTGCCGGCTTTGTAGCACCCTGTGCTGTATCTCCTTTGAATCCTGGCTCTGTTTCTGTGATCGCCAGTTCAACGAACAGTGGAGGCTCGATTGCAAATACACTGGAATTGTGACTGCAGATCTTAACCATTTCATTTTCTTTCACGAACTTCAGCGAATCGCCAATTGCCGACTCACTAAGTGGTATCTGATCATAGGTCTCAACATCCATAAAATAATACAGATCTCCATCGTTATACAAATACTGCATATCTTTGCGATCGATTCTTGCCTGTGGGCACTTCTCAGATGGCCGGAATGTTTTCTCGACCACACCACCGCTAATAATATTTCTTAATTTAGTTCTAACAAATGCTGCGCCTTTACCTGGCTTAACATGCTGGAATTCAATAATCTGAAAAATATTACCTTCATACTCGATTGTAATACCGTTCCGAAAATCTCCCGCTGAAATCATAATTTATCCTCCTTAATACGAATGGGCTGTGCCCGATATTCCTATGATATAATAAATGATTGCTGTTGACAAGGTTTTTTTATTCACAATCTTTATTCTCTAGATCCATGATCATCTGAACTCTGCTCTCATGGCGGCCTTTCGCGAACTCTGCATTGAGATATTCTCTCACGATCGCTCTTGCCATCTCATTCCCAACGATACGGGCACCAAATGCAATGATATTGGCATTGTTATGTTCCTTGGCCAATCTTGCTGTTACCGGTTCGGAGCAGACCGCTGCTCGAATCCCATTGATTTTATTGGCAGCCAGTGAGATTCCGATTCCAGTCCCACAAATCAGCACGCCACAGTCTGCAGCTCCTGATGCTACCGCTCTGCCTACCATCTCACCAAAGGCCGGATAATCACTGCTTTCGGATGTCATAGCACCCAGATCAGTCACCTCATGTCCAAGCTCGCTTAAATATTCACAAATATCCAGTTTTAATTCTACTGCAGTATGGTCATTTGCTATTGCAATTTTCATATATCAACCTAATTCCTTTCTGCTGCCGTGCAAGGTTCTCTTTCTTAACCTACGTTTGTAGAAAAGCAGAACGATCCTCTCGAGATACCGTTTCAAAACAATCTGGATTTCCTCCTGTGGATTGATCGGTTTTACTAAAATCGTTCGAATCTTTGCCAGATTGGCTCCGGATATATCTGTAAAGATCTGATCTCCGACAAAGAGCGTATTCTTATGATTTGTCTTCATGATTCGCATGGATCTTCTGTAATTCTTAGGGTTTGGTTTTCCAGCCTTCCAGATGTAGGGAACCCGCATATTCTTTTGAAAGCTTTTGACACGTTCCTTTCGATTGTTCGACATCAGCACGACTTGATAGCCCATTTTCTTTAAATCCGATATCAGCGTAATGCTCCTTGCATCAGCCGGTGCTCCATGGGGTACGAGTGTATTGTCGATATCAAATATAACTCCTCTATAGCCTTTATGATATAACTGCCTGAAATTGATCTGATATGCAGATTCTAAATATTCGTCTGGATAAAGTATGTTGCTCATTCGTAAAGCCTCCTGTTACAATGGCAGAAGCTGCTGTTTCTGCAGCAGCTTCGAATTTAAGTCATCATTTATCTAGCATTTCATTTATCTAGCATTTTTTTTAATTCATCCATAAAAGTATTCACATCTTTAAACTCTCGATACACAGAAGCGAATCTTACATAAGCGACAGCTTCGAGATCTTTTAGTTTATCCATAACGATCTCACCGATAATGGCGCTAGAAATTTCTTTTTCTTCTCTGTCGAAAATCTCCGTTTCGATCTCATCTATCAGACTGTTGATCTGCTTCGCCGAAATAGGTCTTTTATGACAAGCTCGTAAAATACCTGCCTCTATTTTAGAACGATCATATTGCTCTCTGTTATTGTCCTTCTTGATCACGATCAGCGGAATTGTCTCTATTTTCTCATACGTAGTAAACCGTTTGCTGCAGGAATCACAGAGACGCCGTCTCCTGATTGAATTACTGTCATCAGCCGGTCTTGAATCTATTACACGAGTATTTTCGCTGCTGCAATATGGACATTTCATACTATTCCTCCGTATACCTTATTATCCTTCAATTCTTGTTTTAATAAAAATAGTATAACTTTCAGAAATAATTACGTCAACTCAAAAAATGACAGTAGATATCTCAGAGACTCATCCTGCTACACATTAAATCGAAATAACATTACATCACCATCTTTAACTACATATTCTTTTCCTTCTAGTCGAACAATGCCCTTTTCCTTTGCTGCAGAAAGGCTTTTTGAATCTAGGAGATCTTGATAATTGACCACCTCAGCACGAATAAAACCTCGCTCAAAATCCGTATGGATCTTGCCAGCTGCCTGGGGCGCTTTCGTTCCCAGAGTAATGGTCCACGCACGAGTCTCATCTTCGCCTGCCGTCAGATAGCTGATCAGACCCAGAATGCGATAGCTTGCTTCAATCATTTTTTCAAGTCCAGATTCCTTTAGGCCAAGATCCTCAAGGAACATTGATTTTTCATCCTCATCTAATTCCGCAATTTCCTGTTCGATCTGTGCGCAGATGACAAATACTTCGCTCTTTTCTTTCTCTGCCAGCTCGCGTACCTTTTGCACAAAGGCATTATCAGCGCCATCGGATGAGAGATCCTCTTCAGCAACATTTGCCGCATAGATCACAGGCTTGGCCGTCAGGAGATTGTATGCCAGGAACCACTCTTTTTCTTCCTCATCATCGGATAATGCAAATGTTTTTGCCATTCCTCCATTCTCCAGATGAGTCTGTATCGTCTTTAAAAAATCCAGCTCCTTTGCAGCCGATTTATCATTTCTGGCGCTCTTTGCACATTTCATGATCCTACGCTCCAGGATCTCCAGATCTGAAAAAACAAGCTCCAGGTCAATGGTCTCAATATCTCTGACGGGATCCACACTGCCATCCACATGAACAACATTGGCATCCTCAAAGCAGCGTACAACATGTACAATTGCATCTACCTCACGAATATTTGCCAGAAACTGATTTCCCAGTCCTTCCCCTTTACTTGCTCCTTTGACCAGACCGGCGATATCAACGAATTCAATGACAGCGGGTGTCACTTTTTTAGAATGATACATATCTCCCAGTAGTTTCAATCTGATATCCGGTACAGTAACAATCCCGATGTTTGGATCGATGGTACAAAATGGGTAATTCGCAGACTCAGCACCTGCCTTGGTTAAAGAGTTGAATAAGGTGCTTTTTCCTACATTTGGCAGACCAACAATTCCAAGTTTCATATTTTCCTCCGTAAATCGTATAACGATGTCGTTTCTCTATTATTCAGGTATCCAGTCGATCAATCTTTCGACTCGATGACTAGTAGTGTTCCATGTTCAAATGAGATCTCTGCTTCTTCCTCAACGATCTCATTACTGATGCCAAGTGATCTGTAATAGTTAAGTTCCGCCTGATACAGCGGATATTTCATTCCTTTTAGTGTCACGCCAGTAACATCCCCATGAAATGGAATCAGGGACACGAACGTTCCATACTGCTCTGCTCTTTTTAGGGTGATCGGTCTGTTTATAAGTCGGACTCTGTTATTTTGATCCATCATACATAGAGATACGTCTCGATCAAGTCCGATACCCAGGAGGTGTATATTTCCAAGGAGATGGTCGATTCGTGTTCCAGTCGCACCAAGTAAAATGATATCCTCACAGCCATAGGAAATCGCTAATTCCACTGCTGATTCTGTATCCGTTTCATCCTTTTCCTGATTTAACCGGATCTGTTTTACACGTTCCTCATTGGTATACTCGTTTAAAATAGACTGTTCAACGGAATCAAAATCGCCGATGATGACATCCGGCATGATCTTTGCAATATGAAATGTCTCCAGACCGGAATCGGCTGCGATCAATGTACATGGCAAAGATTGCCTGATGCACTCAGCTGCAAAATCAGCATCTGTCCTGCCGCCGCAAATTATGACTGCTCTAGTTCTCATGCTTCATGATCTCCAAAAATGCCTTTACATTTTCTTCAATATCCCCAAGAAAAACAGCACTGCCGGCTACAATGATATTTGCACCTGCATCCATCACTGTCTCAACATTCTCTAATGTGATTCCACCGTCCACCTGGATATCCGTCTTAAGACCCTTCTGCAGAATCATTGACTTGAGATCCTTTATTTTATCAAGGGTATATGGAATCAGCTTCTGACCTCCAAATCCCGGATTCACTGTCATGATCAGTACCATATCCAGCTCAGGAAGAATCTGTTCCAGTACAGAAATAGGTGTTGCAGGATTGAGAGCAACGCCTGCAAGTATGTTTTTTTCTTTGATCATCTGAATGGTTCGATCCAGATGTGTACAGGCTTCTGCATGCACGGTAATGATATCCGCGCCTGCCTCAGCAAAGTCCGCCAGGTATCTGTCCGGTCTCTCGATCATCAGATGTACATCAAAGATCTTTTCTGTTACTGGCCGTATGGATCTGATGACTGGCAATCCAAGCGAAATGCTTGGAACGAACATTCCATCCATAACATCAATATGAATATACTGCGCCCCTGCTGTGTCTGCCTGGCAGATTTGGCTTCCAAGCTCTGAAAAATCAGCAGATAGAATTGATGGTGACAGACATCTTGAATTCATTTGCAATCTCCTTACTGTTTGCATCGTGCAGCTCAATACAGTTTTAAATCTTTTAATTCATTATAGAAAAGAACATAGTTCTCATATCTTCCCTTTGCAATTTTTTCTTGGGCAACTGCTTCTTTTACTCCGCAATCCGGCTCGTTCATATGCTGACAGCCTTGAAATCGGCATTGTGGTTCAAACGGAATGAACTCAGGAAAATAGTCTCTTAGATCCTCTTTGTTCAGTCCGGGAATTGCAAGAGAGCTAAAGCCGGGAGTATCCATGATATAGCTGCTGCTATTGATTGGAATCAGCTCTGTATGACGTGTTGTATGTTTTCCTCTTCCAATTTTTTTGCTGATTTCCCCGATTTCCTGAAAAGCTTCCGGAACAAGCAGATTGATCAGTGAAGATTTTCCTACTCCAGAGGGTCCTGCCACAGCTGTTGTCTTATGCTCCAGCACCTGTAGCAAAGGTTCGATCCCACTGTTTTCAGATGCTGAGGTAAATAAGAGGCTGCATCCGCACTGGGCATATCTTTCTTTTATCTCCCGTATCTGAATATCCTTCACCAGATCGATCTTATTAAAACAAAGGGTAACAGGAACCTTCTGAAACTGCATTACAAGTAAAAATCGATCCAGCAGATTAAAATTCGGCTCTGGAAATGATGCGGCAAATATAAGTACTGCCAGATCTATGTTAGCAACAGCAGGTCTGACCAGTTCATTTCTCCGTGCCAGGATCTCCACCAGATTTCCCGTTCGCTTCTCTTCATCCAAGACGTCTATGCAGACATCGTCACCTACCAATGGTTTGATATTCTGCTGTCGAAAAACACCCTTCGCCTTACATTCATAAATTCCGGATCCTGCCACGTGAACGTAGTAGAATCCGGAAATTCCTTTAATAATCTTACCTGTCATAGTATTCCTATTGCTTCGTAAATGAAACTGACTGGGTTTGTACACTTGTTGTTGCATCATCCAGATACCAGGTTATGGTGATCGTACCTGTACTGCTTTCCTCAATATCTGTGACGGAAATCGTATATGGGAATTCTGCGATCGCTATTCCTTTCCAGCTCTGCAGTTCATTTCCATCCTTGTCTGTCAGTAAAATATCTGCACTTGTAACATTAGTACTTTCAGGCGCACTGATCGTAGCTTCGCAGGTATAGTAATTGATCTTGGCTCCGAGACTGATGACCAGCTTGATCTTGGTTCCACGCTCAACGAGTGATCCTGAGCTGATGCTCTGGCTGATGACTTCTCCGTCCGGAACACTGTCATTATACTCAGTCGAATTATTTGACACCACGAGTCCGGCTGCTTCTAGTGTGCTGATCGCTTCCGCTTCAGACATATTGATCACATATGGCACAGAAATGGATTCTTCGCCCTGGCTTACCACGAGACTCACGGAGTCTCCTTTATTCAACGTACTTCCAGCTGTCGGTGTCTGAGAGATAACATCCCCAGAGTCAACGGATGAACTGTATTCAGAAGTAACACTGTCGACCTTTAATCCTGCTGCCGTCAGAGTCGATCTCGCTGCGGACTCACTTTGTCCCGATACATCAGGTACCGATACCGTTTCGATCACTTCCTCTGTTTCTTCAGGTCCTGAGCTTACGACAACATTGATCGTCGTATTTTTCTCTACTTTTTCTCCTCTTTCCACATCCTGTGACAGGATGCTTCCCTCTTCAATGGTATCGGAATAATCAGTCCCTGCTTTTTTAATTCCAAGCTCCAGTTCTGAGAGTGCCTGCTTCGCGTCGTCAAATGTCATTCCAGTGATATCGATCATTGCTACTGTCTCTTCGGTGCTTGTCTCTGTCTCTGTCTGCGTCTCTGTCAGTTCGGTCTCTGTGGTTTCCGTACTGGTTCTGCCCGATCCGAACAGACCTGTGATATTCCCGACAAGTACGATCACTATGATAAAAATGATGACTGCTGCTACGATTCCAGCAATTGTCACTGCTTTTTCCATCTTGGGATTCAGCATTCCTGTATCTTCATCATCTTCCTCGTCCTCCGAGGCAGATGCCTTTACAGATTCACTCCCTCTTTCCGGTGTTTCCACGAATCGGGCATTTTTAATCTGCGATAATTCTGTTTCATTGATTTCCCGTGTTTTTGTCTGGGTCAGACTCGGTATGATCGTGACGAAGTCTTCGTTTGGACTGATCAGGACTTTTTTCAAATCGATCAGCAGATCACTGATATTGGCATACCTTCTGTCCGGACTTTTTTGTGTACATTTCAGTATGATCTTCTCAAAACTGATTGGCAGGTCAGGTGCATATGCGCTCGGAGTCACCATTTCATCCTGAAGATGCTGTATCGCAATGGCTACCGTCGTATCTCCATCATAAGGTACTCTTCCAGTCACCATCTCATACATTACGATTCCCAGAGAATATATATCACTTTTCCCATCTACAAATCCATTTCTTGCCTGCTCTGGAGATGCATAATGGACAGATCCCATCACATCTGCACTGATGGTATTGCTGGAAACTGCTCTGGCGATACCAAAATCTGTCACCTTCGCTTTCCCTTCGGTGGAGATCAGAATATTTTGAGGCTTAATATCTCTATGTATGATGTGCTTTGCATGAGCAGCCTCGATTCCTCTTCCTACCTGAATGGCAATACTGACTGCTTCTTTGTAGGACAACTGGCCTTTTTTCTCGATATAGGTCTTTAATGTCACGCCTTCCACAAATTCCATCACTATATAATAAATGCCGGCCTCGCTGCCGACATCGTAAATATTTACGATATTCGGATGCTCAAGACTGGCTGCTGACTGCGCCTCAGTTCGAAATTTTGTAACAAAGTTCACATCTTCGCTGAATTCATTCTTTAGTATCTTTACTGCAACGAATCTTCCCAGAACGTGATCTCTCGCTTTATATACATCTGACATGCCTCCGGCACCGATTTTTTCTACAATCTCGTAGCGATCTGCTACAAACATACCCATTGCTATCATTCTTTCACCTCATCAGAAAATGGTTCCACTAACACGACCGTGATATTGTCTGCACCGCCGTTAGAATTTGCAGTCTCGACTAATTTTTCAGCTATTTTGGTTATATTCGGCTGGCTCATAAAAATAGAAAGGATCGTTTCATCCTCTATCATATTTGTGAGTCCATCTGAACACATCAGAATGAAATCCCCCATGCAGACTTCTTCATGAAAAATATCGATTCGAATCTCATTGGACGCTCCGACAGCACGAGTTATAATGTTTCTGTCTGGGTGTCTTTTGGCTTCTTCTCTGTTCATTTCACCTAATCTGACCATTTCCTCTACCAGTGAATGGTCTCTTGTCACCTGTCTGATCGACTGGTTGACAATATAAAGTCTGCTGTCCCCTACATTTGCTACGGTCAGATGACCATTCGTCACGGACGCTGCAACTACGGTCGTACCCATTCCATGCCTGGATTCGTCCATTGATGCATTTTCGATCAGATTTCTGTTCGCAGCATTGATTGCTTCAATTAAAATGGATTCCGGATCATGCTCCTGTGAATCCTTTACTGTATCAACGATACAAGTAACTGTATAGTTCGCAGCAAATTCACCAGCCTGGTGACCGCCCATTCCATCAGCTACAAGAAACAAATTTGGTAAATTACCAATAGATGAATCGGACACATGACAGCTGTCCTGATTACTCCCTCGTAATTGCCCGACATCGGTAATGGAAAATGTCTTCATAAATTTGTTTGTCCTACCTTTCCATATAGCTCTTTCGAAGCTGCCCACAAGCTCCCTCAATATCTCTTCCCATTTCCCTTCTAATAGTAACATTTATTCCATTTTTTTCAAGTTTATTTTTAAAAGCGAGGATCAAATGCTGGTCGGGCTGGACATATTCTCTTTCTTTGATCGGGTTTACCGGAATGAGATTTACGTGACAATTCATGTTCTTTAGCAAGGCGCTCAGCTGTGCTGCATCCTCCGAGGTATCGTTCTTACCCTTCACGAGACTATACTCGATCGTGATCCTTCTCCCGGTCTGCTCGAAGTAATATTTTACCGACTCCATGAGCTCATCCAGTCCATATGATTTAGCGATCGGCAGCAATTCCTGCCGCTTGGCCTGGGTCGGTGCATGTAGTGATAAGGCAAGGGTGATCTGAAGGTTTTCTTTGGCCAGATCATAGATCCTTGGCACGATGCCACAGGTAGAAACCGTAATGTGTCTCTGACTGATGTTGAGGCCGTTCTCATCGGATATCAGACTGAGGAACCGGATCAGATTGTCATAATTATCCAAGGGTTCTCCCGTGCCCATGACAACGATATTCGATATCCTTTCGCCGCTGTCACGCTGAATCCTGTAGATCTGATCCAGCATTTCCGAAGGTCTTAAGTTCCTCTGCAGCCCATTCAGTGCAGATGCACAAAAGGTACAGCCCATACGGCAGCCTGCCTGGGATGAGATACAGATGGAATTACCATGCTTGTATTTCATCAGAACACTCTCAATGACCTGTCCATCCTCTAACCGGAACAGATACTTTCTGGTGCCATCTTCCTTTGACACTTGCTTTTCTATCAGTTCAAGTGCTGTATATTCTGTTTTTTCTTTTAGCTTTGTACGCAGTGCTGTTGGAAGATTCGACATTTCATCAAAATCAGCCGCCAGCTTCTGATGCATCCACTGATATAGCTGTTTGGCACGAAATGCTTTTTCATCCACGCCGCTTATGAATGCAGTCAGCTGCGGCAGTGTCATAGACTTGATGTCCACTCCCTCACCGGGGTAATTACCCTGCGCTTGATTTTCGTTTAAACTTTGCAATATAAAATCCATCTCCATCTTCTTCAAAGGGAAATATCTGCCTCTCACTGACCTTTTCGAACTCCGGAAATTGATTCAGGAACCAGATCGTATTGTCCTCATTTTCCTGTTTGTTCAAGGTACAGGTAGAAAATAACAGATGTCCGCCTATTTTAACATATCTGTACACCACTGAAAGAATTTCTTTTTGCAATGCTGCAAGGTCAGCTTCTTTTTCCGGTGTCATTTTATATTTGATATCTGTTTTCCTTCGCATGACACCAAGGCCTGAGCAGGGCAGATCTGCGATCAGAATATCCGCTGCTTCCACAGAGCCTTCATCAAAGACCGTCGCATCCATTTGTTTTGTTCTTACATTCGATATCTGCAGCCGCTGAATCGTGTCCTTGATCAGACTGACCTTATATTCAGTCAGATCCCTCGCTTCGACCATTCCCGTACCATGCATTTTTTCTGCAATATGTATACTCTTTCCTCCCGGTGCTGCACAGACATCGATTACATAATCGTTATCTTTCACACCTGCAATCTCAGCAACCAGCATTGAACTGATATCCTGCACACTGAATTCACCCTTTTGAAAGCTGGAGAGGGAAGCCAGATTATCATAATCGCTGATTCGAAATGCATAGGTCAGTTCAGGGAAATCCTGATAGACCACAGGTTCAACTGTAACACCTGCTATTTGCAGGTTTTTCATCAGCTCTGAGGGTGTTATTCTTAAAAGATTTGTACGGATCGTTGTCTGAAATCCGGAATAAAAGGATTCCAGTATCTTTCTTGTCGCACTGATGCCATAATCTGTTTCCCATTGACGGATGATCCAAACTGGCATGGCATATTTTACACTGAGATAGGCATAGTGATCGGTTATCTCGTCTGGATATGGAATATGATCTGCATTTCTGCTGACAGTCCGAAGGACACCATTTACGAATCCCTTGAGATTGCGAAATCCCTTTTTTTCAGCTAATCTGACTGCTTCGTTACAGGCCGCTGAGTCTGGAATCGCATTCATATAGAGAATCTGGTATACACCCATTCTCAGGATACAGCATATAACCGACTTCATTTTGCTGACCTTTGTATTGGAATACTGATCGATCACATAATCAAGTTCGATCATTCGCTCAAGGGTTCCCTCAGACAGTCTCGTGATAAAGCTTCTTTCTTGCTTTGAGAGATATCCATATTTGGTCAGGACGTCATGCAATGCAATATGACTATATTCCTGATCCTTTATGACAGAAAGAAGAATGGAAAGTACGAGCTCTCTACTATTGACATGATCAGTCATTATTTCTGCCACCGAATAATAAGATCAGTCGAAGGAGTTGAAGTATTGCTGCTGCTGCACCTGCTACATAAGTGAGTGCTGCTGCCTGAAGTACTTTTTTCGTCTTAGGAAGTTCTTCGCTATTCAATATTCCTGTTTCTCCCAGAATTCTGACTGCTCTGGCTGATGCATCGAATTCCACCGGAAGTGTGACGATCTGAAACAGTACCGCAAATGAAAAACAGATGATTCCAAGTGTAATCAGTGTGCTTCCGGTATTAGACGTAAAGAATAGTCCGATAATAATCAGTGGCCAGGCAAGTACAGAGCCAAAATTGGCAACCGGTACGATCGCACTTCTCATTGTCAATGGAAGATATGCTTTCTGATGCTGAATCGCATGTCCGCATTCATGTGCTGCAACTCCAATTGCCGCAACAGATGTAGAATTGTACACAGGATCTGACAGATTCAGTGTCTTATTTCTTGGATCATAATGATCGGTAAGATTTCCTGTAACATGGCGTACCTCCACATCATTGATTCCCGCAGAACGCAGAACCCGCTCTGCCGCCTGAGCTCCAGTCATATTCGACATGCTTCGTTCCTTCGAATATTTTTGAAATGTTGACTTTACACGTGCAGATGCTGCAAGGGTAATGATCACTCCGATAATTACTAAAATATAGGTCGGATCCCATAGTGCAAAATATAATGGCATAATATTTCCTCCTTATGAATCGCCAAAGACGATTCCTTTCTTGATTTTGTGACCGAGTAAAAATGTTTCTGTATCGAGTCTCTTTTTGCCTTCGAGCTGCAGCTCAAAGATATCCAGGCTACCTTCCCCTGTCTGTACTCTTATGTATTCTTTGTCTGTCTCAATGACCTGACCAGGGATAGCGCCTGGCTCTGAATATGGGTTGACTTTCGCCTTCCAGAGCTTTAATACCTTCCCTTCAAAGGCTGTATATGCACTGGGCCACGGATCGAGTCCACGTATCAGACGTTCGATTTCTATTGCTTTTTTCTGCCAATCGATTTTACCCATCTGCTTTTGAATCATACCAACATGCGTTGCTTCTGACTCCACCTGTTCTTCATAAACAGCTGTATGATCTTTAAGCGCCGCCATCGTCTCTACGATCAACTGTGCTCCGGACTCCTGCAGCTTGGCAAATAAAGAGCCTCCCGTTTCATCAGGGGCGATCTCCACTTCCTTCTTTAAGATCATATCACCTGTATCCACGCCCACATCCATACGCATCGTAGTGACCCCTGTTACTGGATCTCCATTTATGATCGCCCATTGAATCGGAGCTGCACCTCTGTACTTTGGTAACAGGGATGCATGAATATTGATACAGCCATAGTTTGGCATTTGCAGTATTTCTTTAGAAAGTATCTGCCCAAAAGCAGCGACGATAAAAATATCTGCCCCGAATGATCGAAGATACTCCGTCGGTTCCGGTTCTCTGATCCTGACAGGCTGAAATACCTTGAGGCCATGTGATACGGCACATTCCTTGACTGCCGGACTCTGCATTGCTTTGCCTCTTCCTTTTGGCTTATCTGGTTTTGTCACTACCAGAAGGACCTCATGTCCGTTCTGTAGGATCGCCTCCAGTGCAGATACTGCGAAATCAGGTGTACCCATAAAAATCACTCGCATGTATCCGGATCCTCCTCAGCTTCATGTGTAACATCATAAATATCGCCTTCAACAAGCTCTGTATAAAAATGACCATTCAGATGATCGATCTCATGGCAGAGTGCCCGCGCCAGTAATTCTTCTCCCTCTACGATCACTTCCTTCATCGTTTCATCATATGCCTTGACAATAACATGATTGGGACGAGTAACGATTCCTGCTTTGCCAGGAAGTGATAAACAGCCTTCGCTGCCAGTCTGTTCTCCATCCTCCTCGATAATCTGTGGATTGATCAGAACCATTGGTCCTTCCCCAACATCAATGACTATGATGCGTTTGAGTATTCCTACCTGCGGTGCTGCCAGACCCACACCGAATGCATCATACATCGTATCGATCATATCCTCGATCAACACCCTGATTCTCGGTGTGATTTCTTTTACCTCCTTGCAGTTCTTTTCCAGTACTGGATCCCCCTGGATCCTGATTTTACGAATTGCCATGTTACCTCCATTCAAAACCCATGCATAGGATCAAAGTCAAAAAGAATTCCTTCAAAGCCTTCTTCTTCAATCCAATCCTTAAGCTGAATTAATAATTGATAATTATAGTGTTTGCAATAAATTACCTTGCGGTATATATCGCTTATTTTAAATATCGACGCATCTGCCGGTCCTATGATAGCAGGCCGATCCGTTATATTTTGTTCCGATAGTTTATATTCCAGATGCGACTTGACTCGCAGTGCTGTTTCCGATACTGTTTCTTCTGATTTTCCTGAAATAACGATCAGAAGCAGATGCGACACAGGCGGATACGACAGCAATGCTCGAAAGTGCATCTCTTCTTGATAAAATGCTTTGTAATCCTGTGACTTTGCAGTTGTAATACTGTAATGGTCCGGGGTATATGTCTGAACGACCACTTCTCCGGGAATACCACCTCTTCCGGCCCTTCCAGCTGCCTGTGTCAGCAACTGGAATGTCCTTTCTGATGCCCTGTAGTCATTCACATAGAGTGACATATCTGCTGCAAGAATACCAACCAGAGTCACATTGGAAAAATCATGACCTTTTACGATCATTTGTGTGCCCACTAAGATATCTGCCTCCTGATTCGCAAATTCCGACAAAATTTTTTCATATCCATTTTTTGTTCTTGTTGTATCAAAGTCCATGCGCAGAACACGCGCCTGGGGATAAAGTTTTGTTATGATCTCTTCAATTTTCTGCGTTCCGGCTTTAAAACCAGTAATATATTTTGAACCGCATGCGGGGCAGCTTGCTGGCTCAGCCTCATCATGACCACAATAATGGCAGACGAGCCGGTTGTTGTTATGCAGACTAAGAGATACGTCGCAATGAGGACACTTCATGACATGACCACAGGCACGGCAGGAAATAAAGCCAGATACTCCTCTCCTGTTCAAAAAAAGCATGATCTGCTGTTTTTTCTGCAAACGATCTGCAATCAGTTCCTGCAGTCTGAGACTGAGTATAGAGCGATTTCCCTCCCTTAACTCTTGTCTTAGATCGATCACCTGACAGGATGGCAATGGCTGCCCCTGGCCTCTGCGAAGCAATTCGATTAGTTTATATTCGCCCTGCAGTGCACGATAATAGCTGTCAATGGATGGTGTTGCTGATCCGAGAATGACACTTGCATTGGCCATTCTTGCTCGTTCGATCCCAGTCTCTCTTGCATGATATCTTGGAAGTGGTTCACTTTTATAAGTGCTTTCATGTTCTTCATCTATAATAATGATCCCTAGTTTTGCAAATGGTGTAAAAAGGGCTGATCTGGGTCCGATCACAATATCGATCTCTCCCTTTTTGGCCCGTTCAAACTGATCATATCGCTCACCCTGTGACAGCTTGGAATTCATAATAGAAACACGATCGCCAAATCTGTCATAAAAACGCATCACCGTCTGATAAGTAAGTGCTATTTCAGGAATCAGAACGATAGCCTGCCTGCCCTGCAAAATTACCTGGGCGATCAGTTCCATGTAGACTTCTGTCTTTCCACTGCCAGTGATTCCATGAATAAGATACGTATTGTATTCCTCTTTATTGTAGTCCGTCATGATCAAATCCACTGCAGCCGTCTGTTCTTCGTTGAGAACCAATTGATAATCTCTCTGTGTCAGATGCTCAACGGGATTACGGTAACTGATGCTGCTTATGATCTCTGCCAGCTTCTGTTCATTAAAATATTGAATGACAGAAGTCGATACGTTCAACTTCTGGGTCACCATCTCATACTTTAACTCATGATGATCTAATAGAGCCGACAAAAGTCTGGCTCTTGCAGTCTGATTCTTCTTTATAAATACTTCCAGCTGCTGCTTTGCCATCTCTTCATCCAGCAAAAGTTTAATGCTTCTCGACTGGATCTGACGGGTCTGCTTCTTGATAGGCAGTACGGTCTTTAGAGCCTGATTCATGGTCGATCCATAATGAACATGCATCCAGGAAGCAAGTGCGATCAACTGAGACTCGATCGGAACACTTCCCGGTGTAATACCGGCAATCTCCTTGATTCGCTCTATTTCGAACTCAGCCTTTTCTGTTATTTCCAGAACAAACCCACTTCGCATCGTGTTGCCGCGCCCGAAGGGCACCAGTACACTTGTCCCTGGAATGATCTGATCATATAATCGATCCGGGATCTTATACTGAAAAGGTCTATCCAGTTTTTCCTGGGAAATATCAATAATAATATTGGCAAAAAATGCCATTGATTCACCTGCCTGACTTTTTTGTCACAACGAGTTGCTTTTAAATTCCTGTTCTGACAAAATCTCAGCAATCAGGACTCTTTCATCCATAGGGTATTTCACTCCCTTTATTTCCTGGTAATCTTCATGTCCTTTTCCAGCAAGAACAATAATGTCGCCCTCTTTGGCATTCCGGATACAATATCGGATCGCATCCTTTCGATCAATGATCTCTTCATAAGCCCCTGAGGTTTTTTGAATCCCTGTCCTGATATCATCAATAATGGCCTGAGGATCTTCATCCCGCGGGTTATCCGAGGTGATCACTGTCAGATCCGCCAGATTTCCGGACACCTCTCCCATCTCAAATCTTCTGTATCTGGATCGGTTGCCTCCGCAGCCGAACATACAAACAAGTCTCTTTGGCTCATATTCCTTTAAAGTCACAAGCAGACTGTTCAGGCTCATGGCATTATGCGCATAGTCGATCATCAAAGTATAGGAATCTGAAATTGGAATTAATTCGATCCGACCCTTAGTCACAGCATTTTTCAAGGCACTCTTCATAACATCAGTACTGACATTGAAATGCTTGCAGATCGCAATGGCCGTCAGGGAATTATAAACACTAAATCGTCCAGGTACATGGATCTCCACATGAAAATCAAGACTTCCCGTGACGTGATATCTGACTCCTAATATCCCCGGCTCTCGCAGGAGATGAAGCTCATCTGCCCTCAGACTTGCACTCTCATGAAAGCCAAAGGTCTCTACAAGACAGGTATGTCCTTTTAAAATATCCTGGATATGCGGATCATCCGCATTTAAGATGCCAAGTCTGCACTGTCTGAAAAGAAGACTCTTGCATTCCATGTATTCTTCAAAGGAGGCGTGCTCTCTTGGTCCAATATGGTCTGGTTCGATATTGGTAAAAATGCCTATTTCAAACACAAAACCTGCTGTTCGGTGCATCATTAGCCCTTGTGAGGATACCTCCATGACACAGCTGTCACATCCTGAATCCAGCATTTCCCTGAAATATTTTTGAACCAGATATGATTCTGGTGTTGTATGCTCCGCCGGAATCACATTATCACGGTATCTGACTTCTATCGTCCCGATCAGTCCAGTCTGATATCCAGCCTGTTCCAAAATCGATCTGACCATGTGGGTCGTGGTTGTCTTACCCTTGGTTCCGGTCACACCAATCACCTTTAGGGTGTCTGCAGGATAATCAAAATATGCTGCAGACAGCATTGCAAGTGCCAGTCTTGTATCCTTTACTTTGATCACTGTGATATTAGAAGGAACATCCACGTTCTCTTCCACAACCAGGACTGCTGCGCCTTTGTTCGCAACTTCTTTTGCAAAGGTGTGTCCGTCCACAATGGTGCCTCTGATGCATACAAATAAAGCATCTTTTTCCACACATCGCGAATCATAATTGATATTTGTAATTTCAACATCCAGGCTTCCTGAAAGATGTTCAAAATCCAGTCTTTCCAATAGCTTCTTCAAATTATTCATGCTGTGTATTCCTCCAGTCCATTCCATTTATTATATGATAGAATCGTTCTGTTGACAAGTTTTGCCTATTCCTGCAATTCTTTCAATAACTCTGCTTTTTTGGTTCCGATCAATAATTCCCGATTATAGTTTATATATTTTTCATTTGGATAATCCTTGAGAAAAGATGCTGACTCGGCGCCCATTGTCAATTCTGTTACAAATACGACCATCTCCTGACCATTTTCAAAAGCTTGCTCCATAAAATTGAATGCCTGAGACAGCATTGTCTCTGCTTCTAGTTCCATTTGTTCAAGCCAAGCAGCCTGTTCCTGAAATTGTTCCTTTGAGTCATTCTGTTGCCCTTGTTCCATTTGCAGTTCCCTGAACCACTCATCCACAAAAGTCTTTGTTTTGTATATCTTGGCGAACTTCTGCCTAAGACCGTCATATAAGAGATGTACCACTGTGATTCGCTCGTCGAACTGCGCTTCAAAGATCCGGGCATAAATATCCGGTCTTACATTTCCATGTAAAATGTCAGAAATCCCATAATCATCCTCATATTTTCTGTAAAGGTCATAATACGCTGTAAAATCCTGTGCTACATCTTCGTGGGATAAAAATTCGGAAACGATCTCTTCTGTCACTGCGATATTCAGTTCCTTATATACCGCAAGCAATGTGCTTAGATCTTCCCATCCTCTGGCAGTTACAAAGGAAAGTCCGTCCACATCCGATTCTACTCGGTAGAAATTTTTTGGACGTATATCCAGATAGCTTAAGATCGAAGGCAGTATTCCCTGCTCCCGTGCATACTCCTTCCAGGCCGGCAGATCAGGTTCTAGATCCATGCGACGGACTCGATCAAGAGTCACCATATCGAAATCCCGGACAGATTTATTATACTCCGGGGGATTTCCTGCGGTGACAATGATCCAGCCATCCGGTACAGCCTGATTACCAAAGGTCTTATACTGCAGAAATTGAAGCATTGTAGGTGCCAGTGTCTCTGATACACAGTTTATTTCATCAATGAAAAGGATTCCCTCCTGTATGTCAGTATCCTTCATTTTTTTATATATACTTGCAATGATTTCGCTCATGGTATATTCCGTTATGGAATACCTCTTTGAGTTGAATTCTTCCTCTTTAATAAAAGGTAGTCCAACTGCACTCTGTCTCGTGTGATGGGTGATCGTGTATGCGACAAGTCCGATTCCGCACTCACTTGCAATCTGTTCCATGATCTGTGTTTTACCGATCCCGGGAGGACCCATCATCAGAATAGGTCTTTGTCTGAGCAATGGAATTTTGTAATTCCCTGTGGTATCCTTTTGCAGGTAGGCTTTTACTGTATGTTTAATCTCCTGCTTTGCCTGTTGAATGTTCATCTATTTCCCCTTTTCCATAAAATTCATCCGGTTCTAATTTCAGTTGAATTGCCCACGCTGGCACCTGAGTCTCCTCATAAGTATCCAAAAATAGAAATGCAGTCTTGTAATTCGGTTTTTTTCGCGGATAGGTCCCTTTTCCATCCGTAAAATAGAGCAGCCCGCAAAGATCCTTGAGTACACCATTAGAAATCAGTTCATCCACATAGGAAAATGCAGGACGAAAATCAGTCCCACCTCCACCTATAATTGCAAATTTGTCAATCAGTGCCTGCAATTGCCCTTTGGTGTGGACGGACTCATCCATTTGTACCTTCTCATCACATTGAAGGATCCTGATATGGCTTTTATGAAAAAAACTATTTTCCAGGGTCAGTATCCGGAAGGTCTCCTTCAGAAAATTTTTTACTAGGGTGCCATTCGTGGAGTAGCTGGTATCTATAACGATCACGAATTCCTGGATTTTTTTGGATTCCCTGCTCTCGACCGGCTCGATCAGCGGCATATTATGATAAAGGCGCAGACCATAAGTGTAATAATTCATATCGTACTCATCCGGGTCACTTTTCATCTCTTCCCGCAATACAGAGAATTTTTGCAAAAAATCCCTGTAACTGCGTCGGCTTTTTTCAATTTTGACTTGTGACAAAAAAGACGCTGCACCGCTCTCGTCCTCTTGTCCCTTTCTCTCCTCAGAAATCTTTGACTGTCTTGCGATTTTATTCCAGTTCGAGTGATCTGGATTCTGCATCCCGGGATTTTCCATTTTTGGCCAGAAACGGTGATCATCAATGTAGAACTCACTTGCTATGTGACCCAGTCTGTCTTCCTTTTCAGAGCTGATCAGATGATAGATGACCGCTGCTGAAATTCCCTTCTTCTGAGCTTCCAGGCTGCTATAGAGCTGTTGCCTGATCCAGCTTTTGATCTGTTTAATGCTTGAAAGCTTCATATGATCAATTGTATATTCAACTGCCACATCACATGCCAGATTCCAGATCCGCTCATCCTTCTCCATTCTGGTCCAAAGATGAAAAAAAAGGCAATGCAGTACTGTATGTAAATAGGCTCTGTTCAGGAACTGGGCATTTGAACGAAAGACTCGAAGCATCTGTTCCGATGAAAAATACAGGTTCCTTCCATCTGTAGCAGTCGTGTGCAGACCATTTATCACTGCAAACGACAGTGCGGACAGAGGAATCTCCAGAAAACGCAGATCCAGATACAATTCATCCCGTATATTGCCTGCGATTTTTATAGCCATTTCATTTTCCCATTCTGTTTGTGTCTGAATATGACTCAACTTGATACCTCATTTCTAAATGTCATCCATACTATATCTGCTTCTTCCTGGTTTTCTTCTATTCTCTGATATTATTAACATGAGATCCGCTAATACTCTGGTCATATTCCATTTCTGTGCCAGACGTATGCCATGATCCAGTGCTGATTCCGAAAAAATATCTGCCAAAAGCAGGGGCGGAATTGCTTCTATTCTTTGGTCATGAAGCAGGAGTTCCATGAGCACTTTGTCATGGCTGCGCATATATTCTTCATATTTCTTCTTATAGACATTTCGCAGATAAAGAGGGTATATAAATCGATCCACTGCCATCATCAGCAGATTTTCTTCTGATTCTTCCACCAAGGCTTGTGCGAATACGGCATCATAGGCCTCTGGAACGATCCTCTCATCTGTAAAGCTCTGTCTTGCTCGAAACCCCTCGCCAATAATTTTACGCCGGAATACATGTGCCGGTGCGATTTCATCTAACCCATCCATAAATTCCGGAAAAAAGAAGGCGGCTGTCATGATTCCTTCGGATTCAAATACGACTCTTACATTCTGATTCAGCTGGCGAAGAAGAATCCGCAGGCCAGTTACCTCTTCTATTCTCGCTCGTATTCTAATCTGATGCAGCTTTCGGCAATTCATAAACGCATCCGCACCGAGACTTCTGATTCCGGCGCCAACAGTAATTTCCTTGAGATTTCTGCAATTGTAAAAAGCCAGATCTGCGATGGAGATCACGGATTCAGGCAAAGTGATCTGCTCAATATAATCGCCGCACAACTCCTTTAGCCAAATATCTGGTTTCCTGTCTCCCACTACCGTTTCCGGCACTGCATTTTTATCAGAAAAAGCATATACCCCGATCTCTGTCACACTGTGTCCCTGGATTTGCTCAGGAACCAGAACATTCGGTGATTTCCCGAACATCCGATGTAACACAGCTTCCTTCTCGTTTCGATTACTCCAGTAAATAAATTCTTCTTTATCTTTCATTTCTTTTAATCTTTCATTTCTTTGATATCTTTCATTTGACCTATGTTTCTAGACTCCTATGTTGTCCCAAGCTCATTTTGCCAATGACTTTCATTATACATTCAATAAGATGACCCTGCAATTGAAATCAGGTATTAATATACTCTTGAAATTTATGACTCTTCATTATATGATAGTGAAAATGTCTGGGTGTGAGAAATATGCTTTAGACATTCAACTGAATTAAAATGAAGAGGAGGATTCCTATGCGCCATCTGATGAGCCCCATGGATCTGTCTGTCAAAGAACTCAGCGATCTCTTGACACTGGCCAATGATATTGAAAAAAATCCCAGTAAATATGCGAAAGCATGTGAGGGCAAAAAACTTGCGACCTGCTTTTATGAACCCAGCACCCGAACGAGATTGAGTTTTGAATCTGCAATGCTCGGACTTGGAGGTTCTGTTCTTGGTTTTCACAGTTCAGACAGCAGTTCCGCCACCAAAGGAGAAAGTGTTGCCGATACAATTCGAGTCATTTCTGCATATGCTGATATTTGTGCCATCCGTCATCCGAAGGAAGGTTCTGCACTCGTTGCTTCCATGTATTCCTCTATTCCTGTTGTAAATGCTGGAGACGGTGGGCATCAACATCCAACGCAGACCCTAACAGATCTGCTGACCATTCGATCCTTAAAAGGTCGTTTAAACAACCTGACCATCGGACTCTGTGGAGATCTGAAATTTGGGCGTACTGTTCATTCACTGATACATGCCCTTATTCGATATCCCGGGGTCCGATTTTTGCTGATTTCTCCTGAAGAACTTCGAGTACCCGACTACATCAGAGAAGATGTGCTGAAAAAGAATAACATACAATACGAAGAAATGGAACGACTCGAGGATTCTCTGCCACAGCTTGATATCCTATATATGACCCGTGTGCAAAAAGAGCGTTTCTTTAATGAAGAAGACTATGTCCGTATGAAGGATTATTACATTCTGAACAAAGCAAAGCTGGAGCTTGCCAAGGAGGATATGCTCATTCTTCATCCTCTCCCAAGAGTCAATGAAATCGATATTGATGTAGATGACGATCCCCGGGCTGTATATTTTCAGCAGGTTCAATACGGAGTATATGTAAGGATGGCATTGATCCTTACATTATTGGAGGTAAGAGTATGCTAAATATCAGTGGTATCAGAGAGGGCTTTGTGCTGGATCATATCAAAGCAGGAATGAGTCTTTCAATCTATAGGGATCTAAAGCTGGACAGATTAGACTGTACCGTAGCTATTATAAAAAATGCAAAAAGCAATAAAATGGGCAAAAAAGATATCATTAAGGTGGAATGTCCCATCGATGAACTGGATCTGGATATCCTAGGATATATTGACCACAGAATCACTGTCAACGTGATTAAAAATGACAAGATCGTAGATAAAAAACAGCTGCATCTTCCAAAACAGGTCACAAATATCATTAAGTGCCACAATCCAAGGTGCATTACGTCTGTAGAGAGCGGTCTGGAACAGATTTTCATTCTGACCGACGATGAGAATGAAATATACCGATGTAAGTATTGCGAAGAGAAAAAGGCAAAATAAGCCAGACACACTTTGATCATGAAGGGGGGATTGAGAATTTCAATCCCCTATGTTAAAATGAACTGTCTTTACTAGGAGGATAAGGATTTCTAAAAGTTAAAAACTTTAGCGCCATGTGCCGTTTCAGAAGCTGGAACGGCTGACGAGGTTCCGGATGATCGAATTTTCGGCGGATGTCCGGACGCAGATACGGCTGCGAATGCAGTGCAAATTGGCTGGTAACAGCTCGACAAATCACTGACACCCGTATTGAACTTTGACAATTACACATAGATAAAGGAGATTACAATATGTGTGGAATTATTGGATATACAGGGAAACTTGAAGCACAGAACATTTTGATCAATGGACTGGCCAGTCTGGAATACAGAGGCTATGACAGTGCTGGAATATCATATTTTAAAGAAAATGGAAAAATCTCGCTTAGAAAGACTGTTGGTAAAGTCGCTGATCTAAATGCGATTTGTGATGAAGATAATACTTCCGTTTGTGGAATTGGTCATACAAGGTGGGCAACACATGGTGGAGTGACAAACGCAAACGCACATCCCCATAAAGTCGGAAATATCTCACTGATCCACAATGGGATTATTGAAAACTATCATGATCTGATTCAGACATATGGACTATTTGACAGACTTATTTCAGAAACGGATACGGAAGTTGCTGCTGCACTTTTTGATATTATGTATGATGGTGACCCGGTTTCTACGATCCGCAGAACTGTTCCTCTTTTTGAAGGTTCCTTTGCATTCTGTATTCTGTTCCGGGATCATCCGGGGAAAATTTTTGCAATTCGTAATGTAAGCCCCATGGTGGCTGTCCACTGTAATTCCGGTTCCTTCATCGCATCGGATCTGACTGCATTTATTCAGTATTCAAAACAATATTTTATCGTCCCTGAATATCATTTGATCACAATGACTGCTGATAGCATAACTTTAGAGGATCTAGATGGTAATCTATTCGAACCTGAATATCTCGAAGTGAGCTGGGATATGACCGCTGCGCAAAAAGAAGGTTACCCTCACTATATGCTTAAGGAGATTAATGAGCAGCCAGTGGCTATACGTAATACGATTACCCCTCGCATCACGAAAGGGCTTCCAGACTTTCAGGCAGATCAAATCCCGGATTCCTTGTTTGCAGACTGTACTGATATCACCATTATCGCCTGCGGTACTGCTATGTATGCCGGTATGGTCGGAAGGTCATTGATCCAGAGCAAGCTTCATATTCCGGTGACAGTCTCTATCGCATCTGAATTCCGCTATGAGGAGCCTGTTATTACGGATAAAACACTTGTGATTGTGGTATCACAGTCCGGAGAGACGATAGATACACTAGAAGCACTCCGTCTGGCGAACCGATATACACAAAAGACACTATCACTTGTCAATGTGAAAGGATCTTCCATTGCGCGGGAAAGCAACTATGTGTTCTATACACATGCAGGTCCTGAAATCGCAGTCGCAAGTACAAAAGCATATACAGTACAGCTTTCTAGCTTTTACCTGATTACTGCCAAGCTTGGGCTTTGTCAGAACGCAATGACCCAGTCACAGGCGCAGGAATTCATCCAGTTACTTCTGAAGGTACCTGCCGATATCGAAGAAATACTTTCTATGGCTGATCATTTAAAAGATCTTACAAAACGTATGACAAATGCTTCCAATGCCTTTTTTATCGGACGCGGACTAGATTATACTCTGTGCATGGAAGGTGCATTAAAGCTAAAGGAAATTTCCTATATTCATGCAGAAGCTTATGCGGCGGGAGAACTAAAACATGGAACCATCGCGCTCATTAGCGAAGGCATTCCTGTCCTTGCAGTGGCAACGCAAAAGCATGTATACAATAAGGTGCTTTCCAATATAAGAGAAGTAAAGGCCAGAGGCGCTTATGTTATTCTATTAAGCAAGGACAAGATTATTTCTGATTCTTCAATCTGTGATGTTCATATCCGTTTGCCTGAGGTAGAAGATGATTTCTCTATCTTTACAGCAGTGGTTGTATTCCAGCTAATCGCTTATTATACCTCTACTGGGAAAGGGTTAAATCCAGATCAGCCAAGAAATTTAGCAAAATCAGTTACAGTAGAATAGCTAAAAGACGGTATCAGTCATCGATACCGTCTTTTTTCTTTGTCTTTCTTTGTTTCTTCAACCGCAGTTCTTTATATTTAGTCCAGATTCCGGAACCAAGAATATTCTGGATTATTTCAGAATATTGAATCACTGGGAGTCGTCCGAAGGATTTCTCACTTTCATGAATCATGCTGGCCAGCATCAATTTGCAAAAAGTCTCAAAGCCTTCTGGCTCCTTTTGCAGCATATAACGTAATGGATTGTATTTGTCCTGCTTGATATCCTTTTCCAGATCTTCAAAGGCATCCATTATATACATGAATTTACCCATGTAAAATCCCATGCTCCTGAGCTCTTCTGTCCAAAGATCATTGCGCCATGCAAAGATCTCAGCAACGATTTCACCCATGAGCCCAGATACCTTATCTAAATTCGATTCCCTTTCTTCTTCGAATTTCCGTTGTTGCTTCTGATACCTCTCCAAGGCGGCTTTCTGCCCTGGGTATTTTTGTACTATACTCTCATAGTCTTTTTTTATAAAAGCTGCGAATGCCTTCTTTGTAACGGACTTTTCGTCCTTCCAGTCATGCTCTAGATTCTGATAAGCCAAAAGCACATTCATATCTGCTGCATATCTGCTGGCTTCATTGACCCAGGCTGTTTGTTTTTTCGTTGGATGCATTGCGCAGGAAAAATCCGTCACCTCATTCTCCAGCTCATAAAGACCAGATAAAAGCAGAATCAGAAACGTCATGTCATAATTCAGCAGTATCTGCCCCTTTGTTCCACATGAAATTTTCAGTGTTCGGCATAATCCACAGTAGAATGACTGATAGATTTTTTGATTCTCTTTGCTTAACTCGTTTCTATTAATATTAATATATCCAAACATATCTGCTTACCTAACTTTTTCTAATGAATTGTCCTCTGCACTTTGGACAGGTTATACTGATCTTCCCCTTTCCACGAGGCACTCTTACCCTCTGTCTGCAGTCTGGACACCGATAAAAACGATATTGTTTTCTCTGCTCGAATTCCTTTTTCCTGACCAAAAATAGTGTTGTCACTTTAGTTCGAACTAGATTGAATTTCTGATTTTCTGTATATCGTCTCTGGATATTTTTTGAAAAAGTACGCAGGTAGATCACGATTAACAATGCTATGGATAAGATATATAAAATCGTAGAATCCAGGAACATCGACAGAATCATCAGCAGAATCGTAAAGCCCAGTGTATACTTTGAAAGTTCATCATACCCATATCTTCCGATCATAAATCTACGAAATCTCTCTTTCATTATTTCCATTCTCCTCATAATATGATATTGTTGCAAAAGGGGTTTCTATCCTTCTTATTTGTATCATAAAAAGACGGCATTCAGACCCAAGGAATGATACCGTCTTTTTTGCTGATAACAATATGGTAACTCTGAGTAGACTCTACTGTCAATAAACCTACTGTCTTTTAAGAAAGATTTAAGAAACGATCCAGATTTCGTTATTGTTTGAATCTGTTTTTTAATTTAGATCGAAGAGCGGCATCGGTAAAAGCAGAACCTCTTTATACGAGACAGTTGTAACCGCCACATTCTTACTATTATAATAGGTGGATGTTACTTTGATCGTAAAGGAATACTGTCCGTTTGCTATGATGTCATTATAGGGAATATTGATCTGATATTCCATATCTGTATCTGCAACATAATATTGATCTGTCAACGTAAGGGGTGTTTCGGAACCCTTCATGAATGTGGTAAGATTATTCAAAACACCAGTCGAATCCAGATACTGTAATTGATATGTCCGCTCATTTGCCACTTGAAAAACACTATCATCTCCAATTTCAAATGTAACTGGGATGATATGGTTCCTATAGTTAATATTCCCCTGATCAAGGGTCACATATCGTATGCTTTTCTGACTATTATCTGATGCATCCTCATTGGTCACTTGAATCTCTGGCTTTGAAGCCGATGCTCGATATGCTGCGATCATCGTATTAACGAACAACTTGACCTCATCATCTGGCATTCCGGGATCAGGCAGAATCGCTCGATATCCATTTACTTTTCCTTCCCCTCCATGTCCAAGACCAGTATATGTAATATTTCCTTTATTGTAGATATAAAAATTACTTGCGCTGTCTGTTTCCCTGGAAGAATAGATTCCCAAGCCATCTGAGCCAAAATACTTTTCACTTCTGCCATCTGTCAGGTTGTACCAAACAGCTACGTCTCCATCTGGTGAAGATTCCAGATCAAGCGCAAAATATTGCGTATGGGTCAGGGCGACTTGAATGGATTCCGGTATGTTATATGGATATTCTGTGATTTGACCCTGATTTGCTACACCTACCACAGTTGTCTTGAAATTATTGAACTTATTCATTCCGATTGCTGTAATTCTGTCGTCCACACTATAAGGATGTGACATATTCGCCTGCATTGCACCATAATTTGAATTATCTGGATATTCTGAAACGGTTTCTAATATATTATCCATGTTTGCTGTAGTGGATGTGTAATATTTTTTATTGCTCCCCTGTGCATTCAACCAAGAATTGGTCGGAACGACAGAAACTTTACGATTTGCAACTATCGCATTTGCATAGGATTGATCATAGCTTCCTTCCGCTTCATTCCATGAAAGGTAACTGCGTCTTTGACCAACTAATGTTCTTACTTCATCCACATAGGATGCATAGAAGATATTTCCACCGCTTATATTATATTTTGGATATACATTACCTGACATGACCATATCATGACTCATAATAATACTTTTCCCTTGATTTTTAAAGTACAGAAAACCTTCATAAAATACTTCGTTACTGGTAAACATACACATGTCATTAAAACCCAGGATCAGCATATCGTAACCATCCAGCTCCTGCTGCCAGGCTGCAATTCTTTGTTCCTTTGTCATAACGTTTCCAAATGAATCTCGAGCACCATCTCCAAATTTAGCATACCAGTCAACGTTTTTTTGATACGTAAGGGTAATATCAAATTCATCAACACAATCCAGGTATTTTCTAAATTTTGCACCTGTAGCAGTCCTGGTATCAGCAAAATTCAAAAAAACAGATCCCCATGAAATATGGTCTGTAAAATTCTTGCTGGCCTCTACTTTCATGGTCGACATCAGGTTCATTTCCAGAATTTTGATCTTTTCCTTTTGGGTTGTCTGGGCTTTGATACAGGTATAACCTGTTTCGCTGTCTCTAAGAAACTTATTTGATGTACTGACCACCTCAAGTCTCCAAGGCTGAATACCCAGAAAACTTTCCGGCAGAGTTCGTGTTAATGTGTAATAGGTATTCGCATAGAGAACGGATACTGTATTACCTGTTAGATCATCTGTAATCGAAAGATCTGTTAGAAGCTCTGAATTTGTTTGCAGATATCCATTCGCCTCCTTTTCCATCTGTTCCTTGGAAGAGCCATCATAAATACCATCTCCATCCTGATCAATAAGGAGATTCACTGAATAGACAGAATCCGCAGGTCCATTGATCTTAAACCGATACGTCAGTGTTTTGGACCCATAGGCTACATTGGTGATCGTCCCGGCTGAAGTGGTATCATAGGTGTATTCTAAAGGTTTTCCAGTCCCACCATCCAAGGTAAAGAACTCAATTTTACAACTCTCCTTTGCCAATGCCTGTTTGATCAGATCTACACCATCCGTATTACGGTTGTACAGTGTCACTTCTTCTGTACCGGTATGCATTGATGCCAGCATATATATATTAGAGCTTGGATCAATTACATTTTGAAGAGGGCTAAGGGGCGTGACTGAAGTATCATACAACTCTCCCATCATTACCACAGGCTTTTTTGCACCTATAAAGTTTCTGATTTCACGAAGTTTCTTTACGGTGATATCATATGCACTGTATCTGGCATTTGTACCGCTATTATAGCTTCCATCTGACTGCTTTGTTGCTGCGGTCGTCAGATCTCCCAGACCTGTATACACGAGATTTCCAAGACTCTTGTCATTATATCCTTTTAGCCCATTTGTTGCTGTTTGCTTATCGCCAATCAGAATAAGGTCATATGTCGCAGTCAGATCTTCTATGTTCCCATTCAATTCCCAAACAGGCATTTTTGTAACCGTAACGTCTGAATTAATATCTCCTCGAAACCACGGTACCATAGACAAAAAATATAGTGTCCAGTTGAAATCCCCAGAATAGGTATCGGCGTAAAAGCTTTTACAAGCTTCGATTTCTAGAACATTCAATTTTGTCTTATAATTTCTTTCGGAGAAAAGATAGGTAAGAACATTTGCCTGTGAGGCAGAACTACTATCTCCCAGCTCATCAAAAAGATCACTGACATACTTATATTCCAGGGTATTCCCCTGGGCATCTGTATAGGTCCGATCTATACGGTATTCAGAAAAAAGTTCAGAAAATATATTTCCACTCTCTCGATTCTGTGTATAAGAATACATAGTATCCGATACATATGGCTCAAAATTGCTCATTTCGGATACTGGCATCAGCATATAATTCGTTTCATGACTCCGTAGAAAAATACTTTGATTCCAATTCCGGTTTCCTTTATAAATTCCAGTTGGCCAACTCACAGAGGAATAGCTTCCAATCGTGATTTCATCCTGAAATGTACTACGGAATGCATTCGGTCCTACAAGCATCAGCATTAGATACAACTTTTTTAGATTCGTATCTGCCTGTCCAGAATTGTAGTGATTATATACAGCATACTGGTCTATCATCATAACCGCCGGATCTGCAGATGCCTCTCTTTCTAGTATTGCCCAGGCCGCACTCCAGGGAATATCAGTGTTTGAATGCTGTGACAGTTCGAATATCGAAGAAGTATCTTCACTAATGGCTGGCTCACTTTCTTTGTTTAAAGCATTCCATAATGCTGTGATTTCCGAACCACTAGAAGCATGTATCATGATCATATCTGCGCTTGCAATTAAGTTAAGTGCTGCTTGTGATCCCATATCTTTTGGAGTCAGTGATATGACCTGTGTTGTAAACGCCTCTGATACATTCCCCGCGAACGCATTTTTTATAAAAACATCATTGTTTATGATCTCATTGAAGTAATAGGCTACTTCTGTTCGTGACGTCCATGTCTTTGCAGCATCTTCATCCGCTGGTCCGTCGTTTTGTACCCAGATGTAGTTGCCATTTCCTGCTCCTACATACTCAAAGGTGAGCGTTGGAGCCTCAATCGGAATTTCGGTTCCTGCTGGTATTTCGGTTCCAGCTGGTATTTCGGTTCCTGCTGGCAGTTCCGTTCCTGCTGGCAGTTCTGTTTCTGCTGGCAGTTCTGTTTCTGCTGGCAGTTCTGTTTCTGGTGGTATTTCTGTTATTACTTCGGTGGATAGAAAGGTTCCAGACTGATCGTCGACCTTTTGATAATACCCATTTTGAGTGACCGGCTCTGGATATTCCAATGCCTCAGCTGAATCAAATCCTAGTTCCAATAGCTGATCCAAAAAAACTGTTCCCTTTGTCACTGTCGCAATTCCCGACGAAGCTGTGGCAAACTGAGCTATATACTGATCGATCAATGCGCCGGAATCCAGTGCCAGCTTTCGCATATCAATTGGCTCGCAGCCAGGAATCAGATATCCGATGGAAGCCATACTGGGGTTCGGCACGATTTCCAGTATGGTAAATGGATTTTCATTCGTTCCAATCTTTATATCCTTGTTCTTATCCATAACTGTGTGTGTATCATCCAACTTCTGAATGGAATTGTTTCCAGTACTTGCTGCAACTTCCACCGGTCGGTCAAAAGGTTCAGCGAACAGAGTGAGCAGAACAGACACAAGGAGTATAAATGCAATTGCTCTTGTTTTCTTATTTATTTTAAAGTGATTCTGGTTCATTGGCCTCACTCCTTTCAATTCGAATACCAAATCAAACTACCTGCGCTATATTGGTACTCTGTCCCATTAACTGTGTACCTGAATTCATTATTCAGGAACTGGCAAGTGACTTTTGTACCATCGAGTAAATAGTAACTGCTGCCTTTATACTCCTTCAAGATTGTTTCCCATTCACCTGGAAATAAATACAGATTTAAGTCCGTTAATGTGTACTTGACCGGATAGATGATCCAGGTTGTCTGAAATAGATTCGATGTTCCATAATCAATTCTAAGATGATCTGTAATTCCGGCAATCACATTTCCAGAGCTATCCTTAATCCCAAAGGTAAAAATCTGCGGATTGTTATAAGATGTACTACTCTCTTGACCTAGGATGGTCGCCCCATCGGTGCTGATATTTGCTGCATTTTTATTATCCAAGCAATATACACTATAGTTTCTGCTCGTCAGTCCTGTCACTCGAAACGTAATGTCCTGATCACGATTTACTTGCAGAGGGTATCTGTCCTGACCTTCTGCTTTTTCATTGATCACAAATGAGACTTTTGGAATAATCACAGTAACAGGATCTACCTTCCATCCATTATAGGTTGCTTGCAGAAGATATTTATACTCCTGATCGGCAGTTAATTCCCTCCAGTTAACTGGTACATTCAGTCGGCCAGATGAAGGTGTCCCTAGAAGTGAAACCGGATTTTCGGAGGAATCTACCAGACTCCATTTGATCTGTTTCCATGTGGCTGATCCAAACGGTATGTATTCTTCTGAAATCTCTCCAGACCAGCTCGTACTCCTTTTGACCTTTAGTGTTATATCAAAACCAGCTCCCCTTGCACTTGTATAACTCATATTTGTATAATCCGTCCAGTTGCCATTGCTGTCTTTAATCACAATCGCAATATCTCTGATTGCTTCGATCCCAAAGGTGAAAGAGGATGTCACTCCTGTATAGATCTTTGCATCTCTTTGATAGATCGGTGTGACCTGAATGGTCTTTCCTTCGTAGGCAGTATTCTCTGTTGAAAAGACCGTTTTATATCTTGCCTGTGATGTTGCAGCATCCAACTGTTCGACCGTTGCACTTACATCGTTGATCGGATTTCCCTCATAGGTATATGTAAAATAAATGCCAGATGTAAAGTTATCAGTGGATTCGAAATTCTGACCACTAAATATCAGATCCGCTTTGAATTCTAAAGCATCCGTCTGTTTACTATTGGACAACGAAATCGTCTGGATACTCTTAGTCAGAACGGATGCCGTATCCGCAATATACTGCGAAGCATCTCCCTCTGCATTGATTACACTTTGCGTGGAAATAGCCTGGATATTGATCGGTGTACAGGTCTCGTTTTCACCAAGTGTTACAACTCCAAAGGACGAAATGACAGTATTTGTATCATTGATTCTTGCCTTTGTCTCATCTGTGAAATCCCATATCACATCCTGCATTGGAAAATTGGTTCCAATCACTGCAGCAGAAAATCCAGAGGTGACACTTCCCTGCCAAGTATAGGCGGTGCTTGGAGAAATAACGACATCTGTCACATTTGGAATCAATATCTGATCTCCGCCGGAGGTAAATGCTTCTTCATCGGATGCCACCTGCAGAATATCATTTCTGATTTTTATATCCTTATCTGTTTTATAGTTACGACTATCAAACAAAAAATCCAGTGATAATTTTATCAGATTCCTGGACTCCAGGTCACTGAGATCCACAGAAAATGAATTTACATATTCAGCCATGAGTTCGTCCGTTATAATTGGCGTTAAGATATCTGCTCCTGAAATATCTGTCGTATATTGATAAGTGGAGTAAAGCAACTGTTTCGTACTGGTCATCCAACTGATCTTAGTCACAATATTTCCGCCAGTCTCTTTGTTGTACATATAAAGTGTACGCTCTGTCACAAGACCAGATCCCGCATCTGAGACCTCCAAAAATCTCACTCCATTTGTAGCATTGATGATGAGATTCTCGACTTGATTGACTGCTAGCTGTGCCTCTTCCTGAAGACTTATTTCTGAATTTTGCCTCTTATACATATTGGTGCTGGTCACTATAAAAGATAGCAGTGCGCCGCCTACAATGGCAACCATCGACACTGCTACAATAAGTTCGATCAAGCTGATTCCCTTATTATTCTTCAAATCGAACCTCCTATCCTGCAATTAATAATCCTTCTAATTCAATACTGTCTTTCCCGTTGATTTGTTCAATGTCAGATCACTGGTCTTACCACCAGCTGTTATCGTTATCGACTTGCAAAATAGTTTATCTCCATCTGAGTCGCTTAAATAGACGTAAGAACCATCTGCATTTACGCTCTCTATGACCGGAAGAAACGATCCACTCCCCTTTTGATAGGAAAGTATCAGATTCCTGGATGTAACATCGAGAATCGCTTCATTATGATCTGCATCTTCAACAATATAGGTGATCTTCATATTACTGTTTCCAGTATAAACAATATCCTTGCCCAGTGTCTGGATACCATACTTCTCCTTTGCAGGGTCAAAAGAAATCGTCAGATATGCTGCTGATTTACTTAATGCATCTGTCTTTGTTTCTTGAAGTCCTCTATAGATCAAATTCGCACATGTCGTCCTGTTCGAGCGAACCAAAGCATTGATTCCAGTAAATAATGCCCCGGAAACAATGGCAATAATGGATATCACTACAATCAGCTCAATCAAGGAGTAACCGCCCTGTTTTTTTTTCATAGTAAGCGTGCCTCTTCTTATTGTTTGTACCAGTTTTTATAGGTGATCAGATCCAGATAGTCGAAACTACTGCCGACACCATCTGCCTCTGTCATTCCTCCTACAAGATAGGAGCCCCCATCTAACAGATAGTCTGCTGCTGCTATGTCATCATCGTTCTTAATTTTTAATGCGACACTGACATTTTTTGCATTCGGCGAAATTGTAAGATTGCTTCTAGAAAGTGTTACAGTACCTTTCGCTAAGATCAGACCACTAAAATCTCTTTTCACTGTAATATTACCCTCTGCAATCACGACACAGACCTGGGGTGCAGTCATAGTATCGATCGTATAGTCGCCATTGACCACGATAGCGCTCAATGCATCCGCCGCATCTCCTGGGGATGCAAACTCCTTGGCCGACCCCTCCGGTATGTTGAGATCTGCATTTGCACTGATCATCGGATAGACCAGATTATCATAGACATCATTGCTTTTTTCAGCTGGTGTTAACTGGTGAAATTTGGTAACCAGCTTTTTTTGCAGTGCAGCAAATTTATTCTGATATGCACTTTCATTCTGAAGTAAAATTTCTTTATCCTGCGCTGTCGTGATTCCAGAGACTTCAGAAGGAAGCAGAAATCCTTTTTCAGAACTTTGATTGATCAGGATATTGCCATTATAGTAAAAATTTAATTCTTCATCAGATCCGCTGCTTCCTGCTATCAAATCGGAAGGGAGTAAAATAGCGTTCGTATACAGATCCAGATTTTCTTGAAGTTGATTTCTTTCTCTGGTGTAATACTTATTAAAAAAGGCATTTGCATCGGTTTCTGAATCAAATATCATAAACAGATAGACCATACTTCCAATTTTTGCGACAGGATAATATTCTGTCTGATAACTGCTGACACCAAGGTCTTTCAGTGACTGCCCGTATTCCGGTACTTTTGTATAGTAGTCCACGAGGGGCTCCGTGCCCAAATGCTGGATCAAATTTGCGTATTGATCACGGGTCATTGGATTTGCACCCCCAAATTCATTTTCAGGTGCAATACATTCAGTAGGAACAAGATAGGCTCTCTGATCTGCTTTCATGGAAATGGATTCGCCCATGGCAACATCAGAATTAGAAGCAGTTGCTGTCTCCTCATCGATTGTTACATCTGATGTCGCAATATAGGAATTACCCGAAATGATCATTTTTGTAAGTTGTGCCAAATCTATTGTAGTATTGATTCCATTGACAATGATGGAACTGCTATAGGCTGCTGGATCACTGTTGATCTGACTGATGGTATCCGAAAGTGAATCTGCGTCACTCGCTGATTCCAGATTGCCATAAGCAATTAAGTCCCCTGTAAAGGAGACAACGACCTCAGGCTTTGACATACTGTCTGAATTCCAAAGTGTATTATCTGCGATGACATCATTACTTAGATAGGTGGATCCATTTGCCTGAAACTTGCTGCTGTCAACAAGAATACTTTTCGCCCAGGTCTCTGTCTGATCCATTTTGACCTGGGAACCATTGGACACTTGAAATATCTGATTTGTAATCACCAGTCCCATGTCAGAAGTATCATCACTTTTTGTAAAAAGTACACTGGAAGCATTGTCTATGACCACACCATTTTTCCCAAGATATACATTGCCTTTGACCGTATCTGCAATCACACCGGAAGCCAGAAAACTATCATTTGCAACAATGGAATAATTCAGGAGATCCGGCATATCTGTCTGCTGCGAAAAATCTATCCCGGGAAAATTTAAAATAATGTCAGTCTGAATCTGCGTCTCATACTGTTTACTGTCAGTATAAGTTATACATACATTCTTAAGTACGACTCCCTGAGCAGTGATATTCACAGCATTTCCTCCAGGAGATGAAATCACTGCTCCTGTTGCTGTCTCAACGAGTAATGAGTCGAGATAGGCGAGACTGTATGTGGAACTGTCTGGTTCCCCTTCACAGAGGATCCCTCTAAGATCTGCTGCAAAGTTCGTCTGAAAATAAGGAGTTCGGTCCTCTTTCCTTATGGAATTGAATACAGTCATTGTTTTCACATATGAAGAGGAAGCTGCGTTGCCAACTTCTATGGACAGACCTGTCTTGATCTCATCCAACGCTGATTCTGCTGAATAAAAATTATTTGCAGAAGCCAGATTGGAATGTTTCATTCTGTAATTGATCAATGTCATAGACAGCATGACAGAAACAAGGATTCCAATCAGACTCATTGCTGCAACCACGAGTACCAGCGATGAGCCTTTATTATTCTTCTTTTGTGCCCTCAACAGTAGCCACTTTTTCATTTCCAACATCACCCTCACCTAAATATATTTCATAAACATCAACTGTGATTTCAAATATCCTGTCCTTTGCAATTCCCTGTGTCAGATTCCGGACATTCAGCAGATCCTGTGCTGAGTAGTTCGTACCATTCACAATCTGATTCGATGCATTGTTATAATGCAGCTGCAATTGTGAAGATGGTAAAAGATTCGTTCTCAGATTTGTAACAAATGTCAGCTCACCATCTACAAGAAATTCTGTTCTGGTTTCTAAAACATTGACATCGACCTGATACTGTGCTTCATTGACCGCTGTAGAATTCGTGTTCTCCTGTTTTACAAGATATACATTAACAGGATAGTTATCGGTATTCTCTATTTGTATAAATTCTTTTAAATCAGAACTTCCTGCGCTATACATTGGCTCAAACAACAGATATATGTTCTGCAGCGGATCAGAATCCGTCGTTCCAGAATACAGTCTTAGATTTGAGACCGCATATTTGCGCCTGCCATTATAGGTATAATAGCAGTCATAATCTATATAGACTTTATTTAGATCATTCTTAATTGTAATTTGCTGCGTTCGAACAAATGAATTTAAAATTGTTATTGTGTCGGTTCCAAATTCATCCGCCATATCCGCAGCCTCATTTGCAGATTCTATAAAAAAAGCCGACTGTGCAGCATTCATATCGTATATTTCCGGTATGACTTCATCATTATACTTTGCCACTGTCCCGGCACTTCCCATCTGGTAGGGAGTTGGGTCAGCCGTGACAACTGCTGTATATTTTTTCCCATCGACTTCCTGATTCACGTAGAGCAATCGGTAGACACCATTCGAATCCTTTGTGACTGTGATATCACTCCCACTTACCTGATTAAGATCTACAGATTTGAGCTGTTCTAAGATATTGCTTCCTACCGTAGTTGCTTCCAGTACTTTTCTGGCTTTGGAGTTCACCCTGGCACTTGTAAGGAATCCATGCAACAGGGGTGCCGTAATTATCATTAGAATTGAAAGCGCCACAAGAAGTTCAATTAGTGAAAATCCTCTTTGATCGTCACTCCATTTTTTTTTTAGCATTCACTCGCCTCCATCCGTTATTTGCAAAGGAATCCTATTCACTTTCTGCTCCGGCATCCGGTGGTGTCATCGTCCCAAAAATATTTTCTGAACCAATCGGCATGCTTGGAATATGTGGTTCTTTATAAATCATTTCACTGCCCATAACAGAAAATGCGTTCATACTGATGGTTCCAATCAAAAGACCACTATTATTATCAAATGAAATGGTAATGGAATCTACATTTTTCTTACTACTCTCGCCTTGAATCTTCTCAATGATTTCTTTGAATCCATCATAGGAAGATGTGAAGGTATAGATATAATTTGATCCAAATAAATAGGAATCTGCAGCATTCTCCTCTGTTTCATTGATCGAAGATGGAGTTGCACCTAAGGTATACAGAAGGTTTTTTTCTCCAATTGTTATATTGGTAATTGTCATATCTGCTGTAGACTCCAGATCGACTGCATACATAATTCCATCCTCTTCCTTAAAATCAGCTGGATAATCAGAGAACAGTTCTTGTGTCTTTTGATTCAGCTCTAAGGTTCTCTGCTCATACTCCTCTTGCTGTTTCGCCAGCACCTGTAAAGTATCTATCTGAGCATCTATCGAAGCGTTCTGAGCTGCCAGTTCTTCATTCTTTTCTTGAAACGGTACAAACACAAGCATATAAACAACAATAAAACACAGAATTCCTAAAACATATAAGAAAAGCCTTGCATCCTTTTTTGATATTCCTATTTTCATGTGCTCCTCCTATTCTACAATTTCTGTGTCAACTGGTACTTCCGAGTCCGACTCAACAGGCACTTCCTCTGTCGTGGACAACTCCTCTGTTCCTGCAAATCGCAGATTCAATGTAAACTCAATTGTGACCATTCCGTTTTCAGCTGTTTTTTCAGCTATACTCATAACGGATGTATGACTGATTTCTTCAAATGACCTTAATTGTGTCAGTATTTTTGCAACAGACTCTTTCTGATCTGCGACCATTACCATAGTGATGCCATCCGCCGATGCTGTCATACTGTTCGTAAGTACATTCGTGGGCATGCTATCCTCTAGACCAGCAAGAAATTGTAACAGCTGATCATCTGCTGTCAGGGTTTCCTGCTCCATAAGCATAGCTTCCTGATATTTGTTATCGGCAGCTTCAAATTCATCAAAGGTCTGTTGTGCAGAGGAAAGACTCGTTAGACTAGCTAACAATGCTGTATTTTCTCTCTTCAAACTCAAGGTTTGAAAAACGGATAGGACAGTGAGTACAGCTGCAGCAATAAAACATAGTCCACATACCAGAATCGGAAGAACAAAGGAAACTTCGGGAGTATTTGCTTTTTTTGATTCCAAGGTTTCATTCAGATTGATCTGCAATGGTGAGAATGCTGCTCCTATCTCGTCCACATATTCAGCAATACAAAAATCACTTGCTGCTGATTTCGGTACCAGATTCGGATTCGTGAGTTTTATGAGTGGTTCCACCTGCAGTCCGAGTTCATTTGTCAAAAGTTTGCTCAGCCCATTGCAGTCAGCACCAAGACCAAGCAAATGAATGATCTCGATTTTTTCATCAGGATTCCGGGATGTATAATAATCTAAAACACGAATCACATTGTTGATCAGGGATCCTAACGCCGCTGTGACATCGTCTTTGATATGTTCGTTTTCCAGTTCGTCCGATTGTGACATTGAATCAGACGGTTTTATCAGAAGATTCGTATTTAAATAGTTTTTTCCACGCATCAGATTCATTGCGTCAGAAAAAGAGATCCTTTCCTTACTGTCCCATACCACATTAACGGCATCGTCGAGTCCATAAGCGATACTTCTCTGAAATGTAGAATTTCCGTTTTTTGTAATTGTAAGCAATGTGCTGTTTTCATCCACTTTCAGTGTGACAGCCAGAGGCACTTTTGCATACTCTGCCTGCATGCCCTGTAGAATACTATTTCCCTCATAATCGATTGCTTCCAACGTAAGGTTACATTTATCAGCCAAATATTTGTAAGATGTACTGATATCTCTTGGAATGGCGAAAATTGATAATCTGTATTTTTTTGTATCTTTGGTATCTATTTTATCTAAGATCTGATAGGCAAGCTGATATTGCGACAGATCCACCGGAAAATACTCCGCAGAATTCGCTTCGATCAGGCTTAAAATTTTATTTTCTTTTACAAGCGGAATCATGATTTCTCTGTTTGCGACTCTGCTAGTGCTAATCACAAAAATGACACGCTTTGTATTGATTTTTCGTTTGGCTAATTCTTGACGAAAAAGATTCCCGAATCGATCTGAATAATTGATCCTGCCATCTTCTTGTACATCCTCTGGTGTGTCAAAAGAAAAACAGTGATACACCCTTGGACTTTTCGATTTATAAGACATTTCGACGACATGGGTCAAATTCGTACCGATCTCAATGCTCAATATTTTGTTTGCCACGTTCCCACTCTCCTGTTCAATAAATTGCTAGTTTCAAATACAGCTGGATCAATTCTTCTCCCCACAGGGCTGAAATGAAAATTCCCGCCGACAGATACGGACCTAATGCAAGTGTTCGATCCTGTCCACTTTTTTTCATTCGAATCAGATGAATGACTGAGCCAAATAAGCAACCCAGAAAAAAAGACAGTAAGATCAGCTTCCATCCAAGCAGCAGACCTGCTACTGCCATCAGTTTGACATCTCCACCACCGATCGCACGTCCTTTGCTTGCGATTAAAATCAATTCCAGAAAGATACTGACAATCAGAAATCCTGCTATCGCATTTTTCCAGTTTGAAGGCTCTAATGCGAGCCGCAGAATTCCAAGCATCAGTATAAAAACATTAATTCCTAACGGAATTTCATATATTCTCCAGTCTATTACTGTTAAAACAATTAGTGCTGATGTTAACAGGCAGTATAGTATACTCTGGGCACTTAACCCATATACCGAAAAGACCAGAATGTATCCAATGCCATTGACACCCTCAACGATAGGGTATTGAGGGGAGATCGCAACGGCGCATTTTCGACATCGTCCCTTTAAAAAAAGGTAAGAGAAAATTGGAATCAGATCAAACCACGCCAGCTGATACCCACACATCATACAATGAGATCGATCCGTGATAATCGTCGTATGCTCCGGAATCCGTATGATACATACATTTAAAAAACTTCCGATTACTATGCCAAATAGGAAAATGACAAAGTAGATGAGAATCTGCTCCATGGGCATGGTCATTCCTTTCAAAAGAAGTTTACTCTGTTACATTTTATCTTTAATGTCTTCATCACCATCTGATTCCACTGTAATGATGATCGTTCCTGCGGTCGTTGTAACATCTAATTTCACAGAGATCACGCCCCATGCATCTGATTTTTGTTCTGTTGAAGTGATTCCTGCATCCGTTAAAGCGAGACCAATTGCATCCGTTCCCGGTGCTGTCCCGTATGTATATGTCACATCGCTGGTAGGCATTGCATTTTCTTCATCCGCATAGTAGATCTGTATTGCTGTGATGACTTCCTGCACGTTCTTGATATCCGTTGCCTGTCTGGATCTCTCCACATATTTTAAGAATTGCGGAGCAAGAATTCCAACAAGAACTGCCATGATAGCAATTACAACGATCAATTCAACAAGTGAAAATCCCTTATTGTTGTGATTCTTTTTCATTATTTTCTTTAGTCTGTTCATACTCGTGTTCTCCTTTTTGTGTGATTCTGTTTATCTTAAAAGTACTCTGCCCCTATACCATTCAGAGTTCTCTTAATTCAAGTTTGATTGCTTTCAGCTTACAGGCTGTCCAGCGACTGGTACATTGCAAGCATTGGTGACATGACTGCTGCAATCAGCACTCCCACTACCACAGCCAATACCAGTATGATCATTGGTTCTAGTGCTGCCATGACCGTCTGTGTTGTCATTTCGACCTCTTCATCATAGTAATCAGCTAACCGATTCAACATATCTTCCAGGTCTCCAGTTTCTTCACCGATCTTTGTCATATGTGTTACCATACTTGGAAATATTCCACTCTCAGCAATCGGTTCTGATAAAGGGACTCCTTTCGCAACCACATCCTTTGCCTGGAGCAAAGCTCTTTTATAGAGATAGTTGCTCATTGTATTTGCCGTGATTCCAAGTGCCTGAATCATTGGCATACCCGAAAAAAGCATGGTACTTAACGTTCTTGCATATTGTGACGCCGCAGTCTTAATGGTAAGTTTTCCAAAGATCGGCATTTTTCTTGCTAAATTTCCAAAGAATATCTGGCCTGCCTCCATTCTGCGAAATGCCCGGAATCCAAGCAGAATGACGATAACCACCGGCAATAAAAAATACCAGTAGGCTAATAAAAAATCACTTGCTGCCACGATCATCTGGGTGATTTTCGGCAGTTCTGTTCCCATTTGATCAAACATATCCGTATAGCTAGGAACAATTTTTACTAGCATCACGATTACAACTGTAATTGCCACTAAAGATACAATAATCGGATATACCGAAGCCTTTGTCATCAATGCTTTTAGTTTTGCTGATTTTTCAAAGTGACTGGCCATTCGTCCCAGGATCAGTTCTAATTTACCGGATGCTTCACCCGCCGCAACCATACTGATCATCAGTGATGGAAATACTTTTGGATATTGTTCCATGGCGGTGGCCAGTGTTTCTCCTTTTTCTATCTCCGTCTGTACGCCTCTGATTGCTTTCGACATCATTTTATTTTCAGTCTGTTCTCCAAGCATCTCCAGGGCATCAATAATTGTTACACCTGCTGAGATCATGCTGACAAACTGACGACAGAATACGCTGAGATCCCTTGCCTTGACCTGTGAGCCAATACTTAGTTCAATACTCTTATTCAGAACCGTTGCCGGATTGATATCGAGGGCAATGATTCCATCTGATTTTAAATGCTTCTTTGCTTCTTCCACGGAATTCGAATTGATTCTTCCTTTTTTCTCTTTTCCATATTCATCTATGCCTGCATAGGTATATTCTGCCAATTTGACTCCCCCTTAAAAATGATTTAGTTTTCGGCTCATTGCTTCAGGATCATGTGCAAAAATTACTGCTGTATTCTGCTTGATCAAACCTTTACGATAGGATTCTGCTATTGCATCATCCATTGTTAACATGCCTTCTTTTTTACACGTCTGTATGACAGTTGGAATTTGAAATGCTTTTGCATCCCTGATCAAGTTCCTGATTGCAGGATTTGCAAGCATGACTTCAAAGACTGCTGTCCTGCCAACCCCATCACATTTTGGAAGCAGCTGCTGTGCGACGATTCCTTCAATCACACCGGCTAGCTGAATTCGTATTTGTTGCTGCTGATAAGGCGGAAATACATCGATGATACGATTGATCGTCTCCGCTGCACTATTTGTGTGAAGTGAGGAAAGTACAAGATGCCCTGTCTCTGCGGCAGTAATTGCAATCGAGATCGTCTCTAAATCTCGCATCTCACCCACCAGAATAACATCTGGATCCTGACGAAGTGCAGCTCTGAGCGCATTTGAATAAGACCGAGTATCACTTCCAATCTCTCTTTGACTGACAATGCTGCGCTGGTGCGAATGGAGATATTCAATCGGATCTTCCAATGTTATGATATTTTTTGCGTATTTTTTTGATATGATATCAATCAGACTGGCTAAGGTGGTAGACTTTCCACTTCCTGTGGCACCTGTAACCAGAATCAGCCCTCGTTTCTTCCCTGTAAGAGCTGTTATGGATTGGGGCAATCCCAGATTTTCAGCATCTGGAATTTCAAAAGATAATAATCGAAGTGCTGCCGCATAAGTACCTCTTTGAGAAAATACATTTACCCGAATACGTGAAAATCCCGCAATAGAAAAGGCAAAATCTAATTCTCCTTTATCTTTGAGCAATTGTATCTGCTCTAATGTCATGATCGGCAATATTGTTTTTTGAACCTCATCCGGTCGAATCTTTTCATCTGACTGCGGAACCATTTCACCGTCAATGCGAAGCATCAAAGGACTTCCCGGTGACATATGTATATCTGAGGCTGATTTTTTTGCAGCAAGCTGCAAAATATCTTCAATTTCCATAACTGCCTCTCCCCCTATTTCATCTGTACTGCAAAGCTGTCTATTCGTTCTCGTACGTAATACGCATCATTTCCTCAAATGAGGTCTCTCCATGGATTACAAATCTAGCAGCACTATCCCGCAATGTCTTCATTCCGATTTCCTGCGCTGCCTTTTTCAGCTGCTCTGCGGACGAATTTTTAGAAATCAATTCTCTGAGTCTTTCATTGATCACCATGATCTCATAGATTCCGGTTCGACCCAGATATCCAGTGTGATCACAATTTTCACATCCTCTGTGCTCATATACTGTAACTGGTTCTAAGGAATCAATTCCCATTCGTTTGCATTCTTCTTCCGTCGCTTGCCTTGGAGCTTTACAGTGGTCACAGAGTTTTCTTACGAGCCGCTGTGCGATTACTCCTATCATTGCATCCGCCAAAAGGTAACTTTCAATGCCCATTTCTAATAACCTGACCAGTGTTCCTGCCGCACTGTTGGTGTGAAGCGTGCTCACGACCAGATGACCTGTGATGGATGCCTGCACTGCTATATTTGCCGTTTCACTGTCGCGGATTTCACCGATCATGATAATATCCGGATCCTGGCGAAGGATCGAGCGCAGCGCTGTTGCAAATGTTAGATCCGCCTTCACATTGACCTGTACCTGATTGATCCCATCAATATTTGCTTCCACGGGATCCTCAACGGTTATAATGTTCACATCTTCTCGATTCAACTCGCTGAGAGCCGTATAAAGTGTTGTTGATTTACCACTTCCTGTGGGTCCTGTGACGAGTAAAATTCCATTTGGATTCTGTAATATCTGATCGAACAGTTTCATCTCCTGCTCCGACAGGCCGAGTTCACTCTTCTTCCTGGTAAGTGCTTTCTTTTGTGCAAGTCGCATCACGCACTTTTCACCATAGACCGTCGGAAGTATAGAAACACGAATATCATATTCTTTATTATCAACGTTGATTGTGATCCGTCCATCCTGGGGTTTTCTCTTTTCAGAAATATCCATTCCGCCGATTATTTTGATTCGAGCCATGATCGCCGGCAAGAGATGAATGTTGTACGAGGATTTTTCATACAGCGCACCATCGATCCGATAACGGATACGAACCATGTTTTCAAGTGCTTCTATATGAATATCACTTGCTCTTTGTCGTGCCGCCTGCTCAATCAGTGTACGTACGAGCTGCACGACCGGAGAATTATTGATATCATCATTCGTTTCTTCATCCTGATTTCTTGCAAGCTGATCTTCTCTCTCTTTTGCATACTCTGCAGCTGCAAGTGATGCCTGTGCGTCACCAAAATGCTTGTCTAATGCAGCCATGATTTGTGCCGATGTCGCTATCACAGGCTCTGGCCATAGATTTGTAATGATAGAAATGTCGTCTAGTGCATTCATATCCATCGGATCTGCCATAGCCACCTTGATAATATTTGGGTTCATTGCATCATAGGCAAAAGGCAGAATCACATGCTTTCTTAAAATGCTTTCGGATACAAGATTTATAATATCCTTCGGTATATTGAGCCCTAATAGCGAGATGCTTTCCAGCCCAAGTTGAGATGCCAGGGCCTTCGCAATGGCTTGTTCGGAGGTGTACCCAAGCTCAATCAATACTTCGCCGATCTTTTTGCCACTCTCTCTTGCAAGGGCTAAAGCCTGCTCTAGTTGTTCCTGTTTGATAACCTGTTCTCTAACTAAAATATCTCCTAGTTTCTTCTTTTCTCTGCGAACTGCCATCCCGTCACCTCGTTTCCTAATTATGTCAAGACCATAAGTAATTCATAGTATTATTCTATCCTAGTAATACTCCTTATAGGAATACTTTATTATTTTTTTAGTACATTTGAACCATTCTTTTTCTTATAAAGAAGAGTTTTCGCCCAAAACACAAAAAAAAACCAGTACTAATGTACTGATTGCACAATTGAAAATATTTAAGCAGAGCGATAAGCCGGGTCATGTCGAGAATGATCATCTATCTAGGACGATTGTTACCAAACGTCTCAAGCGACCTACCTTAGACTGGCGGGCAACGTCATCGTCTATATTCGGTCTTGCTTCGGATGGGGTTTACATATGCCCCTCCTGTTACCAGGAGGGCGGTAGTCTCTTACACTGCCCTTCCAACCTTACCGGCATTGCCGGCGGTATATTTCTGTTGCACTTTCCTTGGAGTCGCCTCCACCGGACGTTATCCGGCATCCTGCCCTGTGAAGCCCGGACTTTCCTCGTCTGCAGCCTTTCGACCTTTGCAGCCGCGATCATTTGCTCTACTTAAATACTTCTCTACACGTGAAAACAGCTTCCGCCGATAAATTCACGCAGAATGGAATTTCCGTTGATACCTTCTCCCGGAATCGGAAGAAAATAATCCAAAAATTTCAAAAGTCTTTTTGCTTCCAAATATTCTGGTGACATCTTATCGATCTGGAACAACAAAGGCTCTGCATAACATTTTAGCACAGCTAACTCGTAAATTAAAGCAGAATTGAACATAACATCTGCACTGTCCTGGAAAGGAAAAATATGCTGCTCCTCTCCTCGTCTGACAGAATCCCACATAGCGATCGTGTCAGCTGCTATCGTGTTCCTGGTTCTTGCATCTCTTACAATTCTTCGAATCAGTCTTCCATCTGTCGTGGGAAGGTAGTTGTGTTCATCTATATTCAGCTGAGTCAGTGGGCTGATAAAAATTTTAAACTTACTTTCATCCGGTAGTGTCTGTGTCAATTTGTCATTCAGGCCATGTATTCCTTCAATCAGTAAAATATTATCTTCTGTGAGTTCCAGGGTATTGCCCTTGTATTCCCTTTCTCCTGTCACGAAGTTAAAGGTGGGCATCTGAACCTGCTCTCCATTGAGCATTCTCATCATATCTTCATTGAACTGGGGCAGATCCAGGGCTTCTAAACATTCCAGATCCACTTTCCCATCCTCTCCCACTGGAATCGTTGACCGGTTCAGATAATAATTATCCAGCGACACTGGATGCGGATTCAGACCAAGGGCAGACAACTGAATAGCGAGTCTGTGTGCAAATGTGGTTTTCCCGGAGGAAGAGGGTCCAGCGATCATAACGAACTTCTTATTTCCGCCGGAAACAATACTTTGTGCCAGCTGTCCGATCCGGCGCTCCATAATCGCCTCCTGAACCAGGATCAGCTTCTGGGTCTCACCCTTTGCAATTGCATCATTCAAAGCTCCAATGGTGTCAATCCCCATTGTCGTACCCCACTCACTGGAACGCTGTCTTGCATAAAAATGTTTTTTGGATGGTTGGAACGAAGCTACCGTTTTTGTCTCTTTATCAGGAAATCGAAGTACAAATCCTTCTTCGAATTCTTCTGCGTCAAAATAATTCAAATAGGAGGTATCCGGAACCATGTAGCCATAAAAGTAATCCAGATATCCATCCAGATCATAGATATTGACTCTTGAACTCCTTCGGTACCGGAATAGCTTCTCTTTATCCGTCATCCCCAGTTCACGAAAAAGATTCACAGCCTCATCTGTGCTGATACTGCTTTTTATAATTGGTATATTCAAAGCTGCCAGCCGTCTCATTTCTGATAAAAGACGTTCAATCAGCTTGTTATCCGGCTTTCCATATTCAGGGAGTTCACAGTAATATGCCTGACTCACACTATAGAGTATTCGCACTCTGGAGTTTTCTTTTCCCAAAAGATTGTACAGCGCTTTTTGCATAAGCAGCGTTACACTTCTGCGATATGCCTTTCTCCCAGCATCATCTTTTGCAGTCAAAAAAATAAGTTCACCGCTTTTCTTTGCTTTGTGATGCAGTTCCCGAAGCTTATTATTGAGCGAAACCAGCAGAATATCGTCCTCATATTCCTTCTGGTATTGTGCTACGATTTCTTTATATGTCGTGCCTTTCGCAATTTCTTTAATCTGTCCATGTATTGTAAGTTGTACTGTCGAAATTTCCATGAGTAACCTCCGTCTAGACAAGTTTGTAAGGATGTAGATCAGGCTCTTTGGTGACCAAAAGATCCGGAAACTGTTGTTGCAGGAACTGTGTCATATAAGATGTAAAAATATGTTCGATCCCATAATGCCCTGCATCAATGATGCAGAGACCATTCGCCACAGCGTCGATCCCATTGTGATGATCTATGTCTCCTGTAATCAGAACGTCTGCAGAGGCCCGTATGGCATCGGGTATCGTACTTTTTCCGGAACCTGGTGTGATTGCTGCCTTTTTGACTATTTGTTCCAGATCTCCGAACACTTTGACACCCTCTAGTTCAAATACCCTTTTTACCATTTCTGCACATTCTTTTAAGGTCATTTGTGAGGGCAGTAGACCGATCTTGCCAATTCCATAGGTTGCATTTCCTGACTGAGCTGACTTCTGCAAAATTTGACACTCAAAAAGATGCATTCTTGCGGCTGCGAGATCTGCCATGACTGTCACGTCAAAATTCGTGTGCATAGCAATATAAGATATATGATGTCGAATCAACTGCATGGTACGCCTGCCGATCATTTCCTCCGATGTCACTTTTTTGAGTCCTGAAAAAATAAGAGGATGATGGGTAATAAGCAGATCTGCCTTACTTTTTATTGCATGCTCAATCACTTCATCTGAAGCATCCAGTGCCACATAAATACTATGAATCTGCTGGTTGCGCTCCCCCACCAGAAGCCCAACATTATCCCAGTCAAATGCAAGTTCAGGTCCAGAAAGCGACTCCAGAACATTCAGAATTTCCTCACATCTCATTCCATATCCTCCCAAAAAGCAAGTGCCATCTTTAGATAGCTGCGCTCTGTCTCCACTTCCCTGATGCGCTGGCGAACTGGCTTTTTCCCAGTATCATTTGCCATGTTAAGCTGCTCTAGAATGTGTTCTGATATGGATAGATGTTTCATCAGATAGCTGTGCAGAACCTCATTCCTGTCTGCCAGAAGGCAGGGTCCAAATCGGAAAACAAGCTCTCTTGCAGTCTCATCGACCCATTCCATTGCATGTTCCAGATCATCCGGTTTAATATGCATCATGGGGTAGTATTTTCCATCTTCCAGAACCATATCCTCCCGATCGATCATATATCCATTTTCATATAGATATCTTCTCACTTTTTCGATTTCAGATTGTGGCTGTAAAATGATTTCATCGGCATTCTGACAAATTTCCTGCCCCTCCATCAGAATCTGCAGGATCAGTCCCCCGCCCATACCAGCCATCAGTATCGTATCGACTTCACCCACTTCGACTCTATCCAGTCCATCTGATAGTCTGGTTTCAATCCTCTCTTCACAATGGTACTGGGTAATATGTGCCTGTGCCCGATCTAATGGCCCCCTTCCAATGTCCATGGCTATGGCTTTGGGTATCCAATTACTACGTACAAGATAAATCGGTATATAGGCATGATCCGTACCAATATCAGCAAGAATATTCCCATGTCTGACCAGTTTAGCAAGTGCAAGCATTCGCTCCGATAGTTTTATCTGTTCGACTTCGTTATTCGTTGTATTTTGTAGGCTCAAAGTGTTTACTCCAAATAGTCCTTTAATTTTCTGCTGCGGCTTGGGTGCCTTAACTTCCTCAATGCTTTTGCTTCGATCTGACGAATTCGTTCCCTTGTAACGTTGAACTCTTTTCCGACCTCTTCTAAGGTTCTTGCCCGTCCATCCTCAAGTCCAAAACGCAAGGTAAGTACCTTTTGCTCTCTTTCTGTCAGGGTTCCAAGAACTTCCTGTAATTGTTCTTTTAATAAGGTAAAGGCTGCTGCTTCTGCTGGTACCGGAACATTATCATCCTGAATAAAATCCCCCAGATGGCTGTCCTCTTCTTCACCGATCGGAGTTTCCAGAGAAACCGGTTCCTGAGAGATCTTTAAAATTTCCCTTACTCGGTCTACCGGCATATTCATCTCTTCTGCAATTTCTTCCGGTGAAGGCTCTCTGCCCAGTTCCTGCAGCAGCTGCCGGCTGACACGGATCAGCTTATTGATGGTCTCCACCATATGAACCGGAATACGAATCGTTCTGGCCTGATCTGCGATGGCTCTGGTTATCGCCTGACGAATCCACCATGTAGCATAGGTAGAGAATTTATATCCTTTCCGATAGTCGAACTTTTCAACTGCTTTGATCAGACCCAGATTTCCCTCCTGAATCAGATCCAGAAACAACATTCCACGACCAACATATCGTTTTGCGATGGATACTACAAGACGTAGATTTGCTTCTGCCAGTCTCTTTTTTGCCTCCTGATCCCCAAGCTCCATTCTTTTTGCAAGCTCGATTTCTTCCTCGGCATTTAAAAGTGGAACCTTTCCGATTTCCTTTAGGTACATTCTGACAGGATCTTCAATACTAATCCCATCCGGAACCGAAAGGTCGATCTTTTCGACTTCGATATCATCATCTTCGTCATCGATTAAAATATCTTCCTCTTCATCTCCGATTCGAAGTACGTCAATATTATTGGATTCTAAGGTATCCAGGATTTTTTCATATTCCTCAGCATTTAAGTTGAGTGCCTGGAAAAAGTCACTGATTTCTTGGTATTCCAGCATACTTTTCTTCTTTTTACCAATTTGAATGAGTTCATTTAATCTCTCGGCGAGTTTTTCCGCTCTCGCTGCGACTTCCGAAGATACGATTTCTGTTTCTTCTGGCTCCGCACCTTTTTTAGGCTGCTTTGATTTCTTTTCTTCCATTTTGATTTCTCCTCATAATTCTGTTTGCTGCTTTGCTGCACAAGACAACTTCCTTTGTTAGATCAGCTGCTGTTTCTCCATTTGCTCGAGTTGCTTCTTATCAGTCATAAGTGACTGCAGACCTGCTATATCGTCCGGTCTTAGATTTTTGGATCGGTACTGGATACTGTTTCGTTTGATCCGCAGTATCGTTTCCCACAATGCCTTCTGCAGATCATGTTCTGATTCAAGATTTAATATTCTTGCATTAAAAATAGAAGCAATTTCTCTCTGCTCTGTTTCATCCGAGAACATACTGATGATTTTTGCCGGATTGACCGTTTTTGTCTCTTTATATTGTAAAAATAAGATTTCTGCTACCTTCTCATATATTTCTTCTGTAAAATCGGATGGTGAAATATAAGAAGACGTGGTATCGAACAATGTGGTATCTTCAACAAGCCAGGTGAGCATCAGTTTTTGTGACTGCTTCATACCATCTTCCTTCTTTTTCTCAGAAAATGTGGACTGGGGCCTGGCTCTGTCATTGACTAGACCTGTCTTAGTTCCAAAATAGACCACCAGATTTCTTAGATTCTCATAACTGATCACGAACTCTCTTGCGACTGCTTCAATATAATTGTTTCGCTCCAGTTCTTCTGTAAATTGCAGAAGTTTTTTTGCAGTTTCATTATAGAAGCTGGTCTTTCCTTCCGGATCATTGAGATCATATTCCTGTTGAAGTATTTCGATTTCAAATAAAAAACTGTTCTTCGCCTGTGCGATCCGCTCTTCAAATGCCTTTGCACCCATTGCTTTGATGAACTCGTCCGGATCCTTGTATGGCTTTAGATCTATGACACGACAATGCAGCTCCACCTCTTTTAAAATTGGAATTGCACGCAATGCAGCTCGAATTCCTGCACTGTCACTATCAAATACAAGATAGACCTCTTTTGTATATCTCTTCAGCAGACTGGCATGGCCTGAGGTAAAAGCCGTACCCAGTGATGCAACCGCATTGTCAAATCCTGCCTGATGCAAGGCAATTACATCCATATAACCTTCGCAGAGCAGGATCTGAGTCTTTCTGCTTTGTCTGGCAAAATTCAGACCATACAGATTTCGGCCTTTGTCAAAGATCTTTGTTTCCGGAGAGTTCAGGTATTTTGGTTCACCCTCCCCCATGACTCGCCCACCAAAACCGATGATCTTATGATGCACCTCCATGATGGGAAACATTGCCCGGTTCCAGAACTTATCATGGCCGCCCCTTACTTCATCGATGGAGACCAGCCCGCTTTGCTTTAGTAATTCATCCTCATATCCTTTTTTTCTGAGGTACTGATAGAGATCATTGCTGTATCTGTCAGAATATCCCAGACCAAATTTGCGCATTATTTCATCTGAAAGTCCTCGTTCTTTAAAATACTCAAGTGCATTTGCACCGTTCTGACTCCTCAGCATGGAGTAGAAATACTTGCCCGCCTCCTTGTTGACTTCCAGCAGCTTTTGTCGCAGATCAGCTTCCTGTCTCATTTGAGAAGTCATCTCCTGCTTTGGCAAATCGATGCCGGACCGTTCTGCCAGCGACTGCATCGCTTCGACAAAGGAAAAATTCTCATACTCCATTAAAAAAGTAAACACATTCCCACCGGCACCGCATCCGAAACAGTGGTACATCTGTTTTCCCTGGGAAACGGAAAAAGAAGGAGATTTCTCATTATGAAAAGGGCAGAGACCAAAATAAGTACTGCCCTTTTTCTGCAGTCTTACATAGCCAGAAATTACATCCAAAATATCATTTCTCGACCTGACTTCTTCCACCAGGTCTTCCTCATAATAAGGCAAACTAACGCCTCCTCCCATAAATCTAGACTATTAATACCCATCCACCTGCCATGCTTGAGGCAGATAGAACTCATTGAACTTTTGAATTGCGTACTGATCTGTCATACCGGAAATATAATCACAGACGATGCGTTCTTTGCTGGTATTCTCTGCTGGTATCCTTATATATTTGTCTGGAATCAGCTCCAGATGCTCCATATAATAGTAAAATAGTTGTTCGATCAAGGCTTTTGCTTTTACTTCTTCTCCCTTTGCCACAGGATTCATATAGACATTGGCAAACATGAACTTACGCAGATCGAACATCGCCTGCTGCACTTCATCCGACATTTTGATCTGATCCATGTCACTACTATTTGTGATAATATTATGGATCAGCATATTCAGTCTCTCTTTTGTTGAAGATCCAAGTACTCTGCGCATCTCGATAGGAATATCTTCCTCTACCATAATTTGTGCCCTGATCGCATCATCGATATCATGATTGATATAAGCGATCTTATCCGAAAATCTAACGATCTGCCCCTCTAAAGTGGCTGGCATTGTATGTGTCTGATGGTTGCGAATACCATCTCTTACCTCCCATGTCAGATTTAGACCTGCTCCATTGTTTTCAAGCCTTTCCACAATTCGAACGCTCTGCTCATTATGATGAAAACCATCCTCACAAAGCTTATTCAGGACTTTTTCTCCTGCATGTCCAAAGGGTGTATGCCCCAGATCATGGCCTAGTGCTATCGCTTCGACCAAATCTTCATTCATACGCAAAGCTTTCGCAATCGTGCGGGCATTCTGTGAGACCTCTAGTGTATGGGAGAGTCTCGTACGGTAGTGGTCCCCCTTTGGCGTGAGAAATACCTGTGTCTTATTCTTCAGTCGGCGAAATGACTTGCAATGCAGGATCCGGTCTCTGTCTCTTTGAAAAACAGGTCTGATATCACAGGGTTCCTCTTGTCTTTCCCGTCCCTTTGACTTTGAACTTAAACTGGCAAATTCAGAAAGATTTTTAACTTCTAGTTGTTCCATCTTCTCTCGTATCATCATAAGCAACTCCTGTCCGGCCAACTTGCCTTTCTTTGATTCCCCTATGATTATATTTTCTGCGGCTTAACCCGATTTCCTTTTTTTTGCGAAAAAAGTGTTTCGACAAAAAAGCACCCTGCATGTTCCTAATGATAAGAACATACGGGATGCAAGCTGTATGCTTTTAGATCAAGCCTTTTTGACCAGACTGTCTGTGGATGATATTCAGCAATTTCGAAAGATCTGTTATTGGGATCTGACCAGGTGCAGATGCCTTTATTAATGCTCCAAAGGTAATTGCAGAACCTGTGATTTCACCGCTGATTCTAGATAATAATCCATGCTCAGACATGGACATAGTCACGACCAGACAATCCGAATCATGCTCCGTCATCTCTACAGTCGCAGCCATCAGGCATAGCACATCCTGCTTGTCTGAAGGCATGACTGCCATTTTAGCAATATCTGCGCCTAACTCTTTCATCCTGGTCAGTCGTTTTATGATCTCTTTTTTAGGTGGAGTGTTATGAAAATCATGATTTGAAATCACAATCTTGACATTTGCGGCATGAGCTCTGCAACGAACCCTCTCAATGAGCTCTGCTCCAAAAAAAAGCTCAACATCGATCAGATCTACACATCCGGTTTCCACTGCAAAAATATTCAGATTTTCATACACTTCATCTGTTACCTCGAAATTTCCTCCCTCGCGAAAACTTCGGAACGTGAATAACAAAGGCATATCCTCTAATATAGTACGTATCTGTTCTAATAACCTGCCTACCTCCAGGTTGTTCGCCACATCTTCGAACCAGTCAACTCTCCATTCGACCATATCCGCATCCGTTGCTTTGATTTCTTTCATTTCATTTATGATTTCTTCTTTTGTTCTGCCAACGACAGGAACACAAATCTTTGGCATCCCGACCCCTATACTAACATTTCTCACCTTCATTGGTTTCATTTCACTACTTCCCCTTATATCTACCCAAAATAATCAACTGCTGCTCTTTCTATTGCGAGTCCATTTTTATATGTATTCATAAAGGACTCAAAAGATGCTACCTCCCTTTCCTCAGGTTTCATGGTTTTACCGGAATTTATGCCAAATACCGTATCCTGTAAAAATTCAGCTAATTTCTCTTCTTTCTTATATACCATATATGACGCCAGAAGCGCAATCCCCCATGCACCACCTTCGCCTGCTGTTTCCATGACTGCCACCGGAGTATTCATTGCAGCAGCCAGAATACTCTGGCCTACACCCTCGGTTTTAAACAGACCGCCGTGTCCGACAATTCGATCCACTTCTACCTTTTCCTCTTTCTGCAAAATGTCCAGTCCGATCTTTAATGCGCCCAGTGATGTATATAACTGTACCTTCATGAGATTGGCCAGAGAGAACACTGCATCCGGCTTTCTCACCAAAAGTGGTCTGCCTTCATTGAAGCCAGTGATATGCTCTCCGGAAAAATAGTTATAGGCAAGTAATCCGCCACATTCCTGATCCGCCTCAAGAGCTTTTTGAAACAGGGTGGTATACAGTTCATTTTTATCGATCTGCATTCCAAATGTCTTTGAAAACTCATCGAAAAGATTCATCCAGGCATTCAGCTCTGAGGTACAGTTATTACAATGCACCATCGCTACCAGACTTCCATCTGGTGTAGTAACCAGATCTAATTCCTCATGCATTTTGGAAAGCTCATGCTCTAGCACCACCATCGCAAACACAGACGTACCTGCTGACACATTACCAGTCCTCTGTGCCACACTATTCGTCGCTACCATACCTGTTCCTGCATCACCCTCCGGCGGACACATGGGAATTCCCGGACAAAGGGAACCACTCGGATCCAAAAGACGGGCACCTTCTTCACTCAGTGCACCAGCCGCTTCTCCGGCTGATAATACTTTTGGCATAATGTTCTTGAGTTTCCATGCAAAATTGCAGTCAGCAATCCTATGCTCAAAGGCTTCTATCATACCCAGGTCGAATGTACCGGTATTGATATCGATTGGAAACATGCCAGATGCTTCCCCAACACCCAGAACTTTATTGCCGGTCAGCTTCCAGTGAATATATCCGGCAAGGGTTGTGAAATAATCAAGGGAAGCTACATGATCTTCTTTATTTAATATAGCCTGATACAAGTGTGCAATGCTCCATCGCTGTGGTATCTGATACTGAAAAAGATTCGTCAGACTTTTTGATGACTCCTCAGTAATCGTATTTCTCCAGGTTCTAAAGGGAACCAGCAATTCCTGATTCTCGTCAAAAGCCATATAACCATGCATCATTCCACTGATGCCAATCCCTGCCAGCTTATTTATTTTTAAAGCAAATTTCTGCTGGACCTGCAGGCACAGATCTGCAAAAGATTTCTGGAGACCCTCCCAGATGCTGTCCAGACTATAGGTCCAGATCTGATTCTCCAGCTGGTTCTCCCACTCATGACTTCCTGAAGCGATCGGCTGGTTATCTTCTCCAATCATTACTGACTTGATCCGAGTTGAACCGAGCTCAATTCCCACTACTGCATGTCCATCCTGAATCCATTTTTTAATATCATTCATTCTATTTCGACCCTCCTGATATTTTGAAAACCAATTATTTGTAAACGATTGTATATTCCAATTTATGTCTCACTTGTTCATAGATTCTATGATACAACCTGTACTATTTTTCTGGCAAGTTATTTTTTGCGCCGTCACAGACTGCATGCGAAAATAAACTCCCGCACTGTCAACATATAGAAAAAAGAAATACAGCGAGCTGGAACTGAAATCAACGACCTATAAATCAAGGAACCAAATTTGGCTTTGGACAAAACTAACGAGTCCAAAGCAATTCTGTCCAAAATTTCAAGAAATTTGGGCATCACATGCCCTAAAGAGTGCAAAAATGTCCAAAGCACGAAACAATCCATATATTGACAGGGTGAATTGACATCTTCATCATATGATATAAAAAAAAGAGCTCTGATTTCTCAAAGCTCGCTCATAATGCAGGAGATGGGACTTGAACCCACACGACATTGCTGCCACAGGCACCTGAAGCCTGCGCGTCTGCCATTCCGCCACTCCTGCTAACTGACAAAAAGTATCATACTATTTTTATATTAAGAAGTCAATAGTAAATTGAAACATTTTTTCGAAAAATTCACACAAAATCCCCCAATTTATTATTGACAACTCCCATTCGATTTGTTATTATAATCAAGTCGCTGGAACAAAAATATCCAGATGATATGCGGAAGTGTCGGAACTGGCAGACGAGCAAGACTAAGGATCTTGTAAGCATTGCGCTTGTGTGGGTTCAAGTCCCATCTTCCGCATCGATTAAAAAAGCATCAAACCTATATGCTGGGTTTGATGCTTTTTCATTCACCATTGACATTAGATAGGGAAGGAGGATCAAGGTCTGGTAGATCTTTTTCGTGGACTTTTTTCTGACCTCATTTAAGAAAATAGCAAGGGTAACACCACAGATAACATCCAGCAAAATAAATACCAGATTATACAGTATTGTATTTCGCGTGATGATCCACGCATCATTCGTTGCAAATAAGAATTTAAAATTAGAAAATCCAGCCCATTCGCTTCCCCAGATTCCAAGGGAATAGTTATAATTCTTAAAGGCAATGATCAGCCCGTACATCGGAATATAGTTATTGATGAACAGATACAAAAGCCCTGGCAATCCCATGAGAAACAGGGGTACCCATCTCTTCCAGACCGTTTTCTTTCTGACTGTCTTTGTCCTACTCATATACCTCTCCTTCAAATACTAAGAAACATGTAACTGCACAATCTTTCGAATTATGTCAAAAAACATAATTCATTTACATGGTTCAGTATATCAGTCAGACATTAAAAACTATAGGAATATAATGATGTAAATATGGAATAAAATGATTTGCATATGGAAAATAATAGAGTTGATATGTAGAATAATGATTTTTGTTTACAGGACAAAAGCGTTTTGACACCGGAAATAATTTTGCAACAAATTACCCCTGACCGATTTTCCCAGTCAGGGGCTAGATGGAGGATATAACAGAGCATATGCCCAAGAGAAGCTCAATATTATTGAATTACAAAATTCTGTCCTATTGGAATGGTTTCTGACTGACTCATATCAGCATTCTCAATAATAAGTACTTCGCTGTCCGGTTCTAGAACGATAGCATGCCATTCACCCTTTTCAACAATACAGAATGTTTCCTTTAGAAGCTGATATTTCGTAACTTTATTGTCAGTTATCGTTAGAAGTGTGGCATTTCCATTGAGTAGAAAAAAACCTTCCTCAGAATCCCAATGGACGCCCCAGCTTTTAAGTGCTTCCATCGAATTTACAGCCATATTGTAACTATGTAATGCGATTCTCCACTGAGATGTACAATATCGTACATCGAACCCACTTTTTTCAAAAATGTTTCCAATTACCATACGCAATACCAATTCAGTACTCTGCGCCGCGTTTTGCTCCGCGAAACAAAGCTTTTACATTTTCGATCGGTGTTCCAACCTCCAGATAATCTGAGCAGGAGAAGATAAAATGACCTTCTTTTTTACCTGTCTGCATAAGTTTAAAGGCTGCCTCTTCCACTGCTTCACTGCTCTCATTTTTCAAAAAATGTATCTGGTCAAAATTGCCTGAAAGAACCAAATCTTGCTTGAAATACTCCTTTGCATCAGATAGATCATTATCTCCTTGAGGCGAAGGCGAAACGGTTTCCCAAACTGTAATTCCAAGCTTTTTATAGCATGGGTATAAGACTTTCGCATTTCCACAGTTGTGATAAATAGTTGGCTTCCCAGATTCTTTGAATACATCGATTCCACGTTTTTCGTATGGAAGGACATGCTGATCGAAATATTCAGCACTCATAATTGCTCCATTTGCGATATTACCCTGTATTCCAACCGCATCAAAGGTACTTTTTGCAAAAATTCTATTTTCCTCGATTACCATATTTGTAAAGAATTCCATATATTCCTTATAGTATTCCTCATCCATAAGCGCATCACACAGTATATTTTGCACATCCATATATGTTGCGATAAGGTTAAATACTCCTCCTATCGCCCACGGACATGATATTCCGAGATCCCCAATTGTATTTTTAGCTTCTATACCTGCTTCGAGGATTTTATTATTATCCTCCTCGCTTCGTTTTGGGCAGTACTTTTTAAAAATCAAAAAGTCATCTTCTGTTTCAAGCATATACTTAATTGTACTAAAGTGAATCCCTTCCAGAATCTTCTCATTATATTCTGCGCCTTCGATCTGAATCAATTCTCCCTCTGGTGTTGTAATGATCGTTCGTCGGATATAGTTTCCACCCTTGATTTCCTTTGATTCTACCACTTTCCAATTCTCATAGTCATGCTGTAAAAAAAATGGCACAACATTGATGTATTGTCTTGTAATCAGATCAAACTCAAGTTCTTTACACAACTGTACCGCATCGTACAGTCTGCTTGTATTTTTTTTATTGAAATAATACGAAAGATATTCTTCTTGAACAAATGGGCTAATCGGCACTCGATCTGGAATTTGTCCATTCATTACGCATAACAGACGTTCTCTTGATGTCATTACATCCT
>JBKECO010000066.1:0-50677 GCA_047974745.1 Lachnospiraceae bacterium | reverse complement strand
TTTTGATCTTTTGGATCAAGATTCCCTCTTGGCAATCTTTGTTCCGTGATCACTTTCGTGATCTTTACTGTTTTTTAGGTTGTTCCTACTTTCATAGGAACGTTCTTCAGTCGATCTCTCGACTGCATGAATAAATTTTTCTCAAAATCTTTTCAAGGTCATTTCACTGTTCAGTTATCAAGGTTCTTTGCTTGTTCTCTTGGTTGTTTTCGCTCGTTCCTGTCTGAGCGGCAACTCTGATATCTTATCATTTGACTCAGCTGTTGTCAACAACTTTTTGATTTTTTTTATGGAAGCTTTATGTAAAAATCTGCTTTATAAAACTTCTGTAAATATCGCCAAAACAGCTTATTTGTAGTGCTTTTCGCATGCGTCAGCTTGACTATAATATCATCAATATCCATAGCTGTCAACCGCTATTTCTAAATTTTAAAAACTTTTTATTGTCTTTTGATTTTCTCCTGCACTCGTAGATCATATAACAAAATCAAAGAGACGTTCAAACAGATTGACCAGCAAATTATTTTCATAGAGCCGAAGGAGCAGACTATTATTTTCTATATTATATAATAAGAAGGATGACCAGGCTGTTGATCGGATCAGCGAAAGAATAAAAAGGAACAGGTACATATAAAAGAACCAGCGAAGCACGCCAAAACCTCCACCCAACATATGGTTCGTAATATTCAAAATTGGCAGATGTGCCACAATATCCAGCGCAGAGACCAGAATCTGTATCAGTATCGATGCCAGTATAAATGCGATCAGGATTGAGATCAACTGAATGATCAACCCTGCTACCGATACAGAAAGTCTGACCGGTATACTGCTGCCAAGAAGTAATTCTTTGCCTTGTTCAGACAATGTATCTGCCATTCTTACCAGAATATATTCCGGCACTTCGATACCTGCCTCAAGCAACTGCTGGGAAAGCTCCTCCTGGGCAGTTGTACTTTCACCCGACGGAACAACTGTACCACTTTCTTGCGCTGTATCTTCTTCCTCGACTGTTTCTTCTATATAAGTAAGAACTCGTTCCTGCACCGTTGTAAAAACAGGTGTGTGTTCTTGGAGCACACTAGAGATCACCGGTGCTGCGACTAGCGCAATGATCAGAACCAGTATCCACGAGAACATTGAAAAAAGAGAGTGCAGAAGCCCTCGCTGATAGGAACGGTAGATGCACAGAACCAAGAACAGCAGGCAGACTACAAGTACAATATTCATTTCTTCTATAAAAGTATTCCATATTGGTATAATTGTTTCTAACATGCATTCTCCTAAACTTGTATTGCTATGCACTGCCCGTCCCGTTTCGTCAGCCTAAGACAATCTTATTTTTTGTATTTTATCGGTAAAGACAAAGGTATACTGAAAGCCCCATCTATCAGAAAAAATATAAAATATCTCTTCTTCAAAATTAAAATGGAATTTCTCGATTCCTCCTCTTGAAAAAATCATACATTCTAAATCTGATTTTATACAGACTTGTCCACCGTCTAAAAAGCTGACCGAGGAATAGTCCATGCCAAACTCCTTTTCCAGGTCCAAATTTCCATTTAAGTCATAAACCTGAAGCAATTTCGCATTCTGTGTCGTCGACCCTTCTGTAATCAGTCCAAATGCTCGATCCGAAACGAACACGCTATCCACCTGATTCACAAGCTCAATCATTCTTGTTACCTCTGGCTTTTGTGTTCCTTCAAATATTAGGATCTTATCATCACCAAATGCAAGCAGCTTATCATTGGTGACGAAATCGAGTTGCGGTATCAGTGTGTCGCTGTACTGATAGCTGCCCACGATATTATCGATTTCGTTTTGTCCTACGGCTCCAAAATTATAGAAGATCACCGAGGAATTGACCTGACCTTGTTCTATATCGATCATTGAAACTGCAAGTTTATTTGCATTATTTGAAAGTGAGATTGCGATTGGATTGCCACTATTGCCCGCACGAAGTGTTCCAGACGCAAGACTTGTTCCATCTTTTGCATAAAGATCAAGGTAATTACCCTTCTCCATCCTGGTCAGGACTGCCACGGTTCCCTGATTTGCAACACTTGCCTTCCTTATGATTTTATTTGTCTCGATCACTCCCTGTTTACCATTTTGATTCATGATATAGATATATTCCCCAGATTCATCATAAATTGCCGCATATCCTTCACATATGTCGATCCTGGGATTTTGCATTTCAAATGCCTGATTCCAGATCATGGTTCCATTGAGCTGATAGTACGCCGCACCATCGTGATTGTAGGAAATAACTCCGTCTCCGTATTCAACATATTTTGTGCCAGAATTATCCGTTTTTTCAATTTCAGAAACGACCCGATAATCTGTGTAGGTCTTAAAATAAAAATATCCAAATACTCCTCCTGAAACAATCAGAAGCAGTAACACCACAAGTAAGGTTCTGAAAAAGATTTTTCGTCTGTGCTTTTTGATTTTTTCATCCAGCTCATCTACATTCGTATTCACAGTATGGAATCCCTGTTTTTTTATATTATCCATTTATTACCTCTGCAATGTGTGGTGCTTATAGAATTCTTTCTGCAAAAAATCCCTGAAGATAGAATGATTCTTCAGGAATCTTATCTTTTTTACTATAACTCGGTTCTTCCTTCAAGTGCACGAAGTAATGTCACTTCATCAATATATTCAAGGTCTCCGCCAACAGGCACGCCGCTGGCGATTCTTGTTACTTTGATCCCGGTCGGTTTGATCAGCTTGCCTATGTACATGGCTGTTGTCTCCCCTTCCAGGCTGGAATTCGTTGCAATAATCACTTCATCCACATCCTGCTGCAGCCGTGTCATCAGTTCTTTGAGCTTTATATCATTTGGACCTATTCCAAGAAGTGGTGATATCGCTCCATGAAGTACATGGTATACGCCCTCAAATTTTCCTGTCTTCTCATATGCTGCAAGATCTCTTGTCGTTTCCACGACCATGATGACCTTGTGGTCTCTCGTGGCATTCTTACAGATTGGACAGATGTCTACGTCAGTAAGTGTAAAACATTCCTTGCAGTAACATACATTTTGACGTGCATTGATGATTGCTTCTGAAAGCCTCTGTACATTCTCCTGAGGCTGGTTCAGTATGTGAAAAGCAAGTCTTTGTGCCGTTTTACTTCCAATCCCAGGCAATGTTGAAAGCTCCTCCACAAGACGATTTATCTGCTTGCTATAATATTCCATACTTTTCTCCTAGAAAGGAAGCCCTCCTAATCCGCCCATGCCACCTGTGATCTTAGACATAGATGCAGATGAAACATCTTCCATCTCTCGGAGCGCTTCATTTACTGCTGCCACAATAAGATCTTCCAGCATTTCAATATCCTCAGGATCCACTACTTCTTCTGATAATTTGATTTTCGTAATTTCTTTTTTTCCAGAAACAGTAACAGCCACAGCTCCGCCTCCAGCTGTTGCAGTAACCTCTTTTTCTTCCAGCTCTTTTTGTGCATCTTCCATCTGTTTCTGCATTTTCTGAGCCTGTTTCATCAGGTTATTCATGTTTCCAGGCATGCCACCTGGAAATCCACCTCTTTTTGCCATTTTTAATTCCTCCTGCTACTCTTCATTATCATATGTAATATCCATATGGATGATCTGTTCGAGATCCACATGGGTATCTTCAAAATTTCTTTCTGCTTCAGTGGTCTGGACGGTAACTTCGATTTTATGTCCAGTGTAATCCGAAATCACCTGCTCCAGGTTCTGCTTTTCTTCTTCTCTGCTAAAATATGAAGCAGCCATATTATCATCAAATACAATTAAAAGGTCTCCATTCGCTCCCAGTGATAGTCTTGCTTTGGAAAGATAGCTTTTTGAAAGACCAGGCATTCTAGAGATAATATTTCGAAATCCTTTGACCGCCGTCTCTACATCTTTTGGAACTGCCTTTGTAAGCACTGGCGATTTCTGACTCACCGACTCCTCGGGCATAGGAATATGCTGCGAAATTGGCTGTGCTGACTGTGTGATCAGACCTTTCTCCAATTTACGCTCGACTTTATCTATTCTCTGAGACAAGGATGTAACGTCTGTCTCCATCTGGGGACGGCACATCTTGATCAATGCAACTTCCAGCAGAATCCTCTTTTGTGTTGCATATTTCAACTGATTTGATAACTCTGAAAATATACGGATATATCGAATCAGGGTTTCATCTGTAAGAAGTTCTGCTTCTTCCTTGAGCGAAATCAGGCTCTCTTTTGATACATCCAGGACAGATTCTATCCCTTCCGAATTTTTAATCAGCAAAAGATTTCTTAAATACCATGCAAAATCTGTTACGAATTGACTCAGCTCCCGGCCATCTGCAATCAGCTGTTCCACTGTCTGAATGACATCATTTACCTGTTCATCCAGTATATTTCTCAGCAGTCTGCTAAAGACCTGTGTGTCCACTGCCCCAAGTATCTGAAGCACACTCTCATGTGTCAGTACTTTTCCCGGCAAAAAAGCAATACACTGATCCAGCAGACTCAGTGCATCCCGCAAAGCGCCATCCGCCATTCTGGAAATATATGCCACAGCATCTGGTTCTGCCTCCACACCCTCTGCAATGAGCAGCTCATTAATTCGTTCTGTAATGGTATTGACAGATATTCTTTTGAAATCGTATCTCTGGCATCTGGACAGAATCGTCACCGGTATCTTATGTACTTCTGTGGTTGCAAGTATAAATATAACATAAGGAGGCGGTTCTTCCAATGTTTTTAAAAGTGCGTTGAATGCTCCAATTGAAAGCATGTGCACCTCATCTATGATATATACTTTATATTTCCCGGTGGCTGGTGAGTAAGCCACTTCTTCACGTATCTCTCGAATATTTTCTACGCCATTATTCGATGCTGCGTCGATCTCGATGACATTCATGGAGCTTCCCTGGGCAATAGCCCTGCAGGATTCACACACTCCGCAGGGATTCCCGTCTACTGGTGCTTCACAATTCACAGCCTTAGCAAATATTTTAGCGATCGTTGTCTTCCCAGTTCCTCTGGTACCGCAGAATAAGTACGCATGACCTATCCTGTCTGCTGTGATCTGATTTTTTAACGTCGTAACTATGGCTTCCTGCCCTTTTACTTCTACAAATTCGCTTGGGCGAAATTTTCGGTATAGCGCAGTATAAGACATGACATTTCCTCTTTTCTATTCAAAAACACTATGGAATTCCTTTGTTTTATTTTATTAGTCTCCAAAGCTGATTCCTATCATTTTTGCTTCTCTGACGATTGGTGCATCCGGATCAACTGCCTTTAATTTGCCAGCGACCTCTTCAAGTGGCACGCGTTTTGTATTTCCATCTACCAGCCCGATCATATGTCCATAATCTTTGTCCAAAATAGCACGGGCAGCTTCTGCTCCCAATCGGCTGCAGAGCGAACGGTCGAAGGGACATGGGCTTCCGCCTCTTTGTGTATGCCCCGGTACAGCAACTCTTACCTCTCTGCCTGCAAGTTCGCTGACTTTTGCAGCAATTTCATACGAAACAGATGGGTATGGAGATTTTTCCAGCTTCTTCTTATACTCCTTTTTCCCAAGCTTTGCATCCTCCTGAGAGATAGCTCCTTCTGCTACTGCAAGAATTGTAAATCCCTTACCTGCAGTTGTTCTTCGATTGATTGCTTCTACGACTTTTTCTGTATCATAAGGAATTTCAGGCAAGAGTATAATATCAGCTCCTGCTGCAATCCCTGCATGCAAGGCGAGCCAGCCAACCTTATGCCCCATGATCTCCACAATAAAGACACGGTTATGCGAAGCTGCTGTTGTATGAATCAGATCGATTGCCGTCGTTGCGATATTGATCGCACTCTGAAATCCAAATGTAATATCTGTACCATAAATATCGTTGTCAATCGTCTTCGGAAGGTGAATAATATTCAGGCCCTCTTCTCGAAGAAGATTCGCCGTTTTTTGAGTTCCATTGCCTCCAAGTATGACGAGACATTCCAGATTCAGCTTGTAATATGTGGACTTCATGGCCTCAACCTTGTCCACTCCATTTTCATCCGGCACACGCATCAGTTTAAAAGGCTGTCTGGAGGATCCTAATATGGTGCCCCCTTTTGTCAGAATACCAGAAAAATCATTGCTGGTAAGAAGCCTGTATTTTCCATAGATCAATCCTTTATATCCATCATAAAATCCGTAGATTTCCAGTTCATCTACATTGTTGCTCAGACCCTTTACCACGCCCCGCATCGCAGCATTCAATGCCTGGCAGTCTCCGCCACTGGTTAATATTCCTATTCTTTTCATCTGTAGCCATCCTTTCATTACTGCACTATACTTCTGCTTTTGCATACGCCTCTGTCTATTTCAGTATTATATTACATTTTAATCTTCACTACAAGAATGGAAGAAAACTGTAAAAAAAGACAGTAACTTTTGAAACAGCTATAACAGGAAATAACAAACTATGCTATACTATAATAGAATCCTACAGGAGATAGGCGCACTTACTTTCATTTTATATGAGGTCGCAGGAGAATCATATATGTCGGAACTAAAAGTACGAAAAAAAGGCTATATCCCGAAGCTGATATACTCCCTTCGCAATCTTTTGAGTGCGCAGGAGATACTGGCACTTCGCAATATCAGAAAAGATCATATCCAGTATTTTTTTGCTTTTCCGCTGGCAATGATTTTTATCAACATACAGGATTTCATAGTGGATGATGGTCGCGTCCTATTTGGACTGGCGCATACTACTATTACATTTCTTTCCTTTGCTCTCGGAGCTATCATCATGTTCGCATTTTCAACCGAATCTAATATTGCGGTCATCTCAAAAATTACTGCCATCCTTACCGCCTTCGGATTTCTATCATGGCTCCTATTCCCTTACTCCTTTTTTACATTTGCATTTGAGATAGTTTTTATGGCTGGCATAGGAGGGTGTTTATCCAGCAGCAGTTTTTCATTTGTATTTATGCTAAATAATACCGAACGCTTCTTTGGCAGTACACTGATGTTGTTAGCTATTGAATTTGTGGAGCTGAGTTCTGAATATATTATCCTTCCCGAACTTGTGCAAAAAATTTCGATTCTGTTCATGATTGCTGCATTATGTCTCTGCATGTTCTTTTCAAAAAGCAAGGATTATCACAGGGCAGAACGTAAGAAATTTGCAAAATTTGATCCCAGTATCTGGCTCGTGCTGTTTATCTTCTTCTCTTACTTTGCTATCCGGATAACGGGCTTCTATGCTTCCGCATTTCAGCACACAACTGCTGTACGGTCATGGGGCATGCTTGCCTTTATTTTGATCCTTTGCTGCATTTTACTTCATGTTTTATTTAAACGAAGCATCTGGACGATGTGCAATATATTTTTTATCGCATCGATTTTGAGCCACTTAATGTGGTATCTCCACTTTCCAGAAGCTGCCTATCTTTTTTCTGAGCTGAAGGAAGTCGGTTTTTTAATCACTTTTTATCTACTGGGCTCTGTTACGAATAAATTCTGTGATTTTCGTGTACATAAACATCTCGTTCTTATATGTATTGCAATGATTGCCGTACTGTATCTAGGAATAGACATTCTGCATATGAAGATGTCTACTCAGTCGATCGCTGTTATAATCGCATCCGTCTTATTTGCAATATTCCTTTTGCTTTCTCCCTACTTTTCCCAATATCTGTTTTTTGCAGATTGGTCGAGAGAATTTCGTCAGATAAATATGTCCCCACTTTCTCAAGATCCCTTTGCCACCAGAACAGCAGAACAAAGTCTGACACATAGTCTGGATGAAACGAACTTATCGCCTAGGGAAAAGCAGGTAGTCGCACTCCTTCTTCAAGGCATGACCCTCAGACAAGTCGCTCCAGAGCTTGGTCTTACTCAGTCTACTGTTGCTACATATAGCAGGACGATTTACAAAAAACTCGGAATCAACAGCCGGGCAGAATTGTTTATATTATTTGGTTCTTCTACTTCTGTAAAGAATAGCGATTCGTCCAAGCATAAATAAGCAGGATATCGTCTCCATTTTCAAAGCCCCCTCCCATAACTGAGAGGGGGCTTTTTATGGTTACTCCCAAAACAGGGATATTGAAACAACAAATAAACGACAGCAAAATAAGGAAAAGGAGGAAGGCTATATGAAAACATATTTTAAAACAACAGGTTTGGTAGTTACCTGGCTTTGTCTGAATTTGATGCTGGCAGCTTGTGGTTCGGATAAAGCGAGTCAAAGCGATGATGGTACACAAAACAACAATCTTATGAACACCGAAACAACTTCTGCTGCGACTGTAGATATGACTGACTTAACCCCCTGGCCTACCGAGTATATGAATGGGATTCCCGAGTTGCAGGGAAAAATTGTCGATGTCGTAGTCAATGAGGAATCTGTTTATGTAGACTTAGAGTATGTCGAAAAATCCGACTTTGAAAACTATGTAGAACAACTAAGAGAAGGCGGCTATACAGTGGACGTTGATGAAACCAAGGAGTCAAGTTCTATTGATTTTCGAGCTTATAACGAAAATGGTGATTGGGTTCACGCTTATTGGACTGCCGGCGAAGACCAAAATGCAGCAAGCATCATGTTGGAAAAAGCCGAACAGGATGCAGTCTCTGCAACAGATGCTGGGGAATACCTCTGGCTTATTACCATTGAGGAAGAAAAAGAAGGGACGTTGATGGGCATTTATGGTAGCAGTGAGGTTCCCTGCACATATACCATAGAGCTTTACGCTGTCAACGACAATAGCCCTTCCCCCTATGAAGGAGAGTTTACATTGTCTGGAAGGATTCACTCGTATTGGAATGTGAAGGAGGATTACGAAATGCCAGATGTAGATGCTCTGGAATTTGAAGCAGACCATGTTATCCAGCCGTGTACTTTCCGTCTTATCCCAAATGATCTGGCACCATTGACGGAAGGATCAGATTCCTTGTTGCAGGAATCTGCCAGCGCTGAATTCCTTATGCCGACCAAAGGGGATAATCCTGCGAATTACACCGGAGCAGCAAGTGGTTTTGAATTCGGACAGAATTTAGATCTTGACATGGCCGCAACATGTAAGCTCAACAGCGTTAATTCCAGAATAGAGTTGATTACAGATGTCTTCGGCAGCTTCAACGGAAAAATTGAGCGATTAGAGACCGGAGATGTTCCTTCGGAGATCGAACTTGCGCCTCTTGTTCCCTGACTCCTTGTACATATGTTGGGGATATTGTAGTAGCAAAAGGCCGAAAACAACATGTGTAGAAAGGAGATAGGAAAGGAGGGGTACTGTGTGCTGGTTCAAATCAATCCTGCCACACAAATCAGGTACTGTTCTTCCCCCGAAAGGTATGGACGCAGATCAGGAAAAACAGTGGAGAATAGCTCAGCTTACAAGGGATGAGCGGGAAGTATTTGAGTGGTTTCGACAGGGATACACAGCACGTTGGACAGCTGAAACGATGCTGCTTGACAAAAAGACTGCCAGAGGACTATTTGATTCGGTCTATCACAAGCTTTGTGTAAAGGACGAAGTCGAAGTCAGCAGAGTCTACCGTGAGGTCAAGCTTACAGAAAAAGATCTGCCTCAGGATGAATCTATATCCTGACCAATTTATTACAAGATACCTTACAAAATAGGAACTTCACAATTATTAGGAGGTAATTTTTATGTCTGAGCAAAATAACAGTTTTGAAAACGAAACTTCTATACCAAAGACAGATCCCAGCTCTTCTCAGGAAAACCCATTTACCGATGAAGATATAGAGAAAGGTAAGACTATGGCAGGGCTATCCTATCTTCTTTTCTTTCTGCCTTTAATAGTATGTCCCGATTCCAAATACGCTAAATTTCATGCCAATCAGTCCCTAATACTACTGATAGTGGCCATAGCCGGTAACATCATTCTGAGTATCATTCCTGTTATCGGATGGATGCTTCTGCCGATTTTCGGAATTTGCGTACTGGTTCTTGGTATCATGGGTCTTATTAATGGATTTGGCGGAAAGGCAAAACAACTGCCTTTGATTGGCAAGTTTACTATTTTAAAATAATAGAATCCCGTATTTTTTGGAGGTGTTTATGAAAAAAAATTTGATATTGCTTATTCTATTGACCATGCTCGTTTCACTCTGTGCCTGCGAATCTCAGGTGACCCCATCAGCATCGGAAGTTACAGAGTTATCCAGCACAAATACTGTCACAAGTGAAAAAGAAAGTGAAGAAATCAGTGAATATGAAAGCGAAACATTAGATCTTGAGATTGCCGATACATCAACTCTGGAAAAGCAGGCGGGTGATGTAGTGATTGAGATTACGCCGCCTGAGGGCTGGGTATCGGTAGAAGGTTCCACTGTCCCTGTCCAATATCTGAAAAATACTACAAGTTTTATTGTAAAACAGGAACTCTATAGCAGTGCTACTCTGGATGAGGTCGTGCAAGAAGCTTCTGGGATATTTAAAAACTCCTTTGACGACTTCGAGGTTATAGGCGAGTCAGAGCCAAGCACAGTAGATGAAAAAGACGCCAGAAAGCTAATTTTTACCTGTACGGTCAGCGGTATGAAAATGAAATTCATATATGTCTTTCTCTTCGCTGCAGATCAGACCTATATTATAACATTCGGCGGCCTTGAGGATACCTTCGATACCCTTGCAGATGACTATGAAACCATTTTAAACAATATTCGATTCACGACACCATAGTATAACACCGCAGGCCGCTTTGCGGCAATTTACCTCACCGGGGCGATCGCATCGGGGCATTTTCCTATGACAAAAAAAAGAACCTGTTGCGTGAATCCACTGCAACAGGTTCCAAACGGAGATGGTGGGATTCGAACCCACGTGCCCTTGCGGACAACTCGATTTCGAGTCGAGCTCGTTATGACCACTTCGATACATCTCCATGATTCAGTTTTGATCATGTTTCATTTTGACCAGATATGAATATATCACAGAACGGATAAATATTCAAGCCACAGTTGCCGTGAGTTAGCCGCTGTGGCCTTTTTCCTTTATCTGATTTTTCTTTTATCTCTTCTCTCTCTTATATGCCTCCACTGCCAGCTCTACTGCTCCGATAATTCCTGGATCCTCTCCCAGTGCAGGTGGAATAATGTATTCATCTATGTGTTTTAGGATTATGTCGTTATGTACATATCCATTTAACAGCTCTACGACCTTATCACGCACCAGTGCAAAGAGCTGTGCCTGATGCATGACCCCGCCCCATAGTATGATCTTCTGGGGTGAATAGGTCAGTATATAGGAGACGATGGACTGTGCGATATAGAATGCTTCCAGATTCCATACCTCCTCCTGATCAGCCAGTTCTATGGCTTTCTTTCCCCATCGGGCTTCAATCGCCGGACCACTTGCCAGACCTTCCATGCAGTTGCTGTGATAGGGGCATATGCCTGGAAAGGTATCCTTTTGATCCTTATATAACAGGATGTGTCCAGCTTCCGGGTGCATCAGACCATGAACGAGCTTTCCGTTGATGTATGCGCCTATTCCAACCCCCGTTCCGATCGTAATATAAATTGCATTCTCACAGCCTTGTGCCGCTCCCCAGGCAACTTCTCCAAGGATCGCTCCATTGACATCTGTATCAAATCCGATCGGAATCGGAAATTCTTTTTTTAAAGTTCCAACTGCATTAAAATTACGCCAGCCAGATTTTGGTGTTTCTGTGATATAGCCATAGGTAGCCGATCTATGATCCAGATCGACCGGTCCAAAAGAACCCAGACCAAGCGACACGATGTCCCGCTTTTTAAAATATGCAATGACCTTTTCAAATGTCTCCTCCGGAGATGTGGTCGGAAAGGAGGTTCTGTCAATAATTGTTCCCTCTCCATCTCCGATTGCACAGACCATTTTTGTTCCACCTGCTTCTATTCCGCCAAATAACATAGTAACCTCACTTTCTATTTTACAAACAGGAACTTAACCTTGATTTGCTGTTGAAGCAATCAGCTCCATATCTCCCTCAAGCACCACGTTTCCAGCATTTGCTGATAAAATCAGATTCGTGCCTTTTTCTATGATTTCCCCATTTATCATGCCACTGCCTTCTGTCACGGTCACACATAGGAATGGATGATTCTGCACAAACTGTGCCTTCCCTTCCACCTGCATCCGAAATACCCGATAATATTCACAAGTGATCAACTCTGTCCACTGATTTGGATTTTTATTCTGCACTGATATCACTGTTTCTTCAGCTGGTAATGCCGGAATCTGTATAACATCCAGACTCTCTTTTATATGCAGTTGTCTCGGTTTGTTGTTTTCCAGTCTTCCATAATCATATACCCTGTATGTTATATTACTATTCTGCTGTGTTTCCAACAGCAGGATGCCGCCCTTTATTGCATGCATTGTACCAGGTGCGATCTGTATGAAATCTCCCTTTTTTACCGGGATCTCTCGAATCAATTGATCCCACTTTCCCCCTTCGATCATGGTGCAAAGCTCACTTTTGGTCTTGGCATTGTGTCCAACTACCAGTTTAGATTCTTCTTCGCAATCCAAAATATACCAGCATTCCATTTTGCCATAAGAGCCCTTCTCATGCTCTTTTGCATAATTGTCATCCGGATGAACCTGTATGCTAAGGTCCTGCCTGGCGTCAATGATTTTGACTAATAGTGGGAATTTTTCATTTTCTACATTACCAAAAAACGCTCTGTGATTCTCATAGAACCAGGATAAAGTCTTGTCTTTAAAGGGTCCTTTTACAATTTTGCAGTCTCCATCCTCGTTTGCAGCAATTCCCCAGCTCTCACCAACAGCCTTGCCAGTCACCGGATAGTGAAACACCATTCTTAATTTTTCTCCGCCCCAAATCATATCTTTGAAGATTGGATCTAATAAAATCATTGTTGTACTATTCAATATTATTCTCCTAAATGATGTTTTGATCAGCAGGAAAGTTGATGCCGCACTGCTTTCTGGCATCCTCAAGAATCTCCATAGCCTGCAGAGAGATCGTCTGCATCTGTAAAAGCAGATCGTCTTGAGTCCGGCTTCCTTTATTCTTAATTACCTCTGTAAAAAATTCCACTTCGAACTGCATATTATTTTCATGTATAGGTATCTTGATATCAGACTCTTCTCCATTTCGAAGCTTGATGCGGATTCTGGTGGGACTGTCTATCTGATCGATATACATGACACCATCTTCACCCTGAATTTCACTGACATTTTCACTATCTGTGATTTTGGAATAACAAAGCTCTGCGATCTTATCCGGATAATGTGCCAGAATGGTTCCGCATCCGTCTGCCCCGCCACGTACGAGTACAGATGCCGACCGAACTGTCTCAGGTCTATGAAACAGTCCGATCGTGATTTCTACACAGTAGACGCCAATATCCATAAGCGCACCAGCCGATAACTCTCTCATAAAAATATTCTTTTCGTTTCCCGCCTTAAAGCTGTCGTACTTACTCGAGTACTTGCAGTATTCTATCCTTGCTCTTCTAATTTTTCCAAGGTCGGCAAGGTGACTTTTGATCATGGCATAGCCTGGATCATAGAGCGAGCGCATTGCTTCTAGAAGAATTACTCCATTCTTATATGCTGTCTGAAACATCTTTTCTGCTTCTGCTGCATTGGAGGCAATTGATTTTTCACACAATACATGTTTCCTGCCCTTCAGCAGTGTAATGACTTGTTCAAAATGAATACTGTTCGGCGATGCTACATAGACTGCATCAATAGATTTATCACCTGCCAATGACTCTATAGAGTCAAAATAGGTCGAAATCCCAAATTTTTCTCCAAATTCCCGTCCTGTGTCTGCATTTCTGGAATAGACCGCTGTGACTCTGGCTCCATCCACTCTGGCTATTGCATCTATCATTTTCTCTGTAATACTACTTGTTCCAATTGTTGCAAAATTAATCATTCATACTCCTCTTGAAAAACTTCAGGATTCTCTGACAAGAACTTCACGATCACCTCATAATTTCTGCCGTCATGTGGAAAACTGCAGTAGCTACAGTCTTTGATTCTCACTCCACGCTTTGAGATGATAAAGTTAGGATTCCCCAGGCAATTTTTCTTACAGTGCATTGGGCAATAGCAGAAAAGACAGTTGAAGTACTCGACATCGAGATTCTTATGGCACGGAAAATATTTACATGCATTGTTACTAAAAAATTTGTAGCTTTGTTCCATTGTTCCTCCTCCGGATCTCAGTAGAAAAGTACTTCTTTTTCAACTGATCTGAGTAGTTTTTGCCGTTCCTTATAGTCCGGAAGAATGTTTTCGACCTCATTCCAAAATTGTACAGAATGATTCATCTGTTTTCTATGAGCGAGCTCATGCACAACGATATAATTCTGGACCGTATCCGGCATAAAGACAAGTTTCCAGTTGAAATTTAAATTTCCTTTGCTGCTGCAGCTCCCCCATCTTGTCCTTTGTTCTTTAATTCGGATGGTATTGATTTTGACTTTCATTTTTTCAGAAAACAGCGTTACCTTTTCTCCAAGGCTCCTCCTTGCATATTCTTTCAAAAATTTTGCCACAGCCTGGCGAAACAAATCTGGCTGACCCATAATTCCTGTGGCCAGACAAAGTACAGGAGCTTCATTTTCCTGTGTTCTTAAATAGACTCGTATTTTATTCATATCACGATTCCTGATATGTTTGATCGTCAGTGTTGTATCTCCAAAGGGAAACACTGCTCCATCCACGTACTGTTTTGGGTTTTCCTTCATTTGATTGTTCATCTTCGCCTTAATTCTCTACCACGACCTCAATGGAACCAATTTCGCACTGCAGCGTCATTGTCTTCTCTGCTTTGTTATTAATTGTGTAGTCCCTTGCGATACGTTTTGGTTCTTCTCCATTGATATAAACGCTTCCCAGCGTTCTTGAGACTTCATAATTAAAGTCTGATTCTTCGCCTGTCAGGATCAATTCGATTTCTCCGACCCTGGTCTCTGCGGTCAGATCCCCATTGATCGAACCAGAAAGACTCATATTGCCGACATCACAAAAGAGCATAAGTGAATCAGCTTCGATCTCATCAATCTGAATCTGTCCTGCGGAGATGGTAAACGAGGCTGTGCCTGCTGTGATTTTCTCAGTTGTGTCAAATTGCCCTGCATCCATACTGACTGTAAGGTCAGCTGCCTTCATCGGATAACCAATATGTATACTTCCCGCAGATGCAGCCATCTCGATGCCGGAAAAGGTCATACTATATGGTATTTTAAAGGTAATCGTTATATCTCTGTTCTTGAATACTTCCTGCTCCGTCATATCCTTAAAGTCCAGTACTCCGTTGATCGCTTCACAGGTATAGGCATAGTCTGCCGGCGCATCGATAAGTACTTCTATTGCGTCTCCTTCTGTTCCTTCGAAGACAATCTCACCATAAAGTGAACTGATTTGAATGGACTCTACTTCGTTCACCTGAAATGTTTGTATATCGTGGATGACATTCGTATTGATCCAGCTGCTTCCGATCAGATTGCCGAGTCCCAGAGGAAGACTTTCCCGGAATTGATTCACAATTATCACGATTTCACTTTTTGCTTTGGCCACTCCCTGTTTAAATCCAATTGCCGAAAATAAAAGACCAAAAATCAGAAGTACACTGGCTAGGACCAATGCTATTTTTGTAAAGAGCTTCATGCTGTCTCCTCCTTTTTATCCAGGATCCGGTGACACAGCGCATTGAGTGAACGATACAGCCATGGAACAAAGACACCATACACCCACACAGAAACTAGAATTCCTAAAATGCCTGCCGCCAGCATCAAAAATCCCACTCCCATTGCAAATACACCGACCCATGTCAATCCTGAAAAAAGGCTACCTACTCCAAGCCATACGACCTGACCGCCAAACAGAAGCAGCAAGCTGATCAAAAGTGCACAGACCAAAAGAATGAATATCAACAAGCACAAGAATAATGCAACCGTTCCAACTCCAATGCCAATTGCAGTAACCCAGAGCGGCAGTGTCAGAAGCAGACCTATCGCTATAAGGATTTTAGCCCATATTGGCAGATTTTTCAAAGTTTCCATATATCTCCTCCATGATGTACTGACTCGCAAACACACTACTAATAATATATTACTCTATGGCAAATATTTCCATAGATTTTATAAAATAAAAACCCCAAAAGAAATTAATCTTTCAGGGTATCCTTATTGACCTATATTTTAAACCGGGCACTCTCCTTCGAACTGTAACCCCAAACGCTTCCTTTACAGTTAACTCAGTTCAGGCGACCCTGCGGCACACAAAAGGTTTTACTTAGGGCTGCTCCATTCCTGACCTGACCCGGTTCATAAATTTCTGTTGCGCAAGACCCAAACGTCATCGCCACTTATAAAGGGCTGCTTCACAATTACAAGCCCTCTGCAGAGTATCACCCCAGCTATAGCGGATTGCTGGTATAAGGTACCGCTGCCACCCCGGCTGCCCGGAAAGATAATTATAGCCCGAATTATAGCTTTTGTCAATCAGCAGGCTTCCTCTTTTTCTCTCTTAATTCCTTGAAAAACTGAGACAGCATTGCTGAGCAGGATTCTTCCAGAATACCCCTTCCGATCTCCACCTGATGATTGAATTCTGCCATTTGAAGTAAATTCAAAACGGAACCCCCGCACCCCGCTTTTGGATTCATGCAGCCGATCTCCACTCGTTTCATCCTGCTTTGTACGATAGCTCCTGCACACATTTGACACGGCTCGAGGGTCACGTACATTGTACATTCTTCGAGTCTCCAGTCTCCTGTCTTTTTACTAGCCTTTCGAATCGCAGACAGTTCTGCGTGGGCTAGTGCATTTTTTTCTGTATTCCTTCTATTATATCCTCTGGCAATAATTTTATCATTCATAACAATTACACAACCAATTGGAACTTCATTCAGTTTATATGCCTTATTTGCCTCCTTAATTGCGGCTCTCATAAATTTTTCTTTCTCATTTAACATAATAACTCCTTTTCATAATGATTTAAAATGAGTATAATAGATAATTATACAGAATAGTTTTGTTTCAGGCATTCTTTTTATTATCAGAGGACAGAAGTCATGTACATTTATGGTCTGGTCAAATCCACACTCCTTGATTACCCTGGTCACCTAGCCGCCACAGTATTTACAGGCGGATGTAATTTTCGTTGTCCATTTTGCCATAACAGAGATTTGATTACGCTTGACCGTGCTACGCCGAGCCTGTCCGAGGATGACGTACTTGATTTTTTAAAGTCAAGGCGGACTTTGCTGGATGGTGTCTGCATTACTGGAGGAGAGCCCACACTGATATCCGATTTGGATACGTTCCTATATAAGATCAAAGAGCTTGGCCTAATGATCAAGCTGGATACGAATGGCTATGAGCCAATGCGCCTTTACTCCCTGTTACAACAAGATCTTTTGGATGCTGTGGCTATGGATATCAAGCATGTTCCGGATAAGTATCATATTGCAGCCGGATTAACCCATGTGCAGACCGAAAAGATACAGGAATCGATCTCCATCATTCTTCACAGCAAAGCAGACAAAGAGTTTCGCACGACTGCAGTTCGGGAGCTTCATCATATCGAAGATTTTTCCACCATGGCAGCTATGCTAATCGGTGCAGACAAGTATTTTATACAAAATTTTCAAAACTCCGAGCAGGTTCTGACTCCTGGTCTGCATGGTTTTACGGAAAATGAATTGCAGGATATTATCACATCTGCACGAATTATCTTACCTTCTACTTATCTTCGTGGTGCATTTTTCTGATATTCTTTATCATTAATTTCCCGAATGCGGTTGACAACCCTGGCAATATGCTTTATATTAGACATTGGAAACAGTAATGATTACTATTATTAAGAAAGGATACGCCTTATGATGAAATACAGCCGGCAGCGCGAATCCATTAAGCAATATCTTGATACACATTTCACCCATCCAACGGCCGAAACTGTGTACCTTGATATCAAAAAGGATTTCCCGAATATCAGCCTGGGAACTGTGTATCGTAATCTGAATTTACTTGCAGATATGGGCGAAATTCTTCGTATTTCCACAGGTGTAGGTCCAGATCATTTCGATGGTAAACATGAGAACCATTATCATGTAGTCTGTACAGAGTGTGGTGCGGTATCTGATGTTGATATCGATTTACAGCACAAGCTTGAAGATGCTGCAAACGAACGATTTGACGGCCTGATCAATGGACATGTCACACAATTTTATGGGCTATGTTCAGAGTGCTACAAACAGAAACAAATAACAACTACTAATTGAGAAAAAGGAGAATATTATTATGGCAAAGTATGTATGTTCCGTATGCGGTTATGTTCACGAGGGAGACAGTGCACCGGAGAAATGTCCACAGTGTGGAGCACCTTCAGAAAAATTCAAGAAACAAGAAGGCGAAAGAACTTGGGCAGCTGAGCATGTTGTTGGTGTAGCACAGGGTTCCAGCGAAGATATCATGGAAGATTTAAGAGCAAACTTTAACGGTGAATGTACTGAAGTTGGTATGTATCTCGCAATGGCTCGCGTCGCTTACAGAGAAGGCTATCCTGAAGTAGGTGCTTACTATGAAAAAGCTGCATGGGAAGAAGCAGAGCATGCATCAAAATTTGCTGAATTATTGGGCGAAGTTATCACTGACAGCACAAAGAAGAACCTTCAGTTGCGTACAGATGCTGAGAACGGCGCTACAGCAGGAAAATTCGATCTTGCAAAACGTGCAAAAGCAGCAAACCTTGACGCAATCCATGACACTGTTCATGAAATGGCTAGAGACGAAGCTCGTCACGGAAAAGCTTTTGAAGCATTATTAAACAGATATTTTGGATAATTTTTGGAATACCTTCGTATTCAATCCTTCGTAAAAAGAAGTGATGAGGCTTACCACCTTATCACTTCTTTATTTTTCCTATTTTTCGATGTTAAAAATCACAGCTTTATACTTATTCATCACTTGTAGTAATATCATCCCCAATATGCCGCAGGATATAAGCTCGCCAATTCCAACGGTTACCATGAAATAAGGAATCGAGCCTTCGAACTGATATACAAATGCTAGAATCAGAGGCACGATCAGCGTATTTGCCACAATGGGCGGAATGGGTGCCATCCATTTATTTCTGCGAAGCATATAGGTTCCGATCGCTCCGATCAGTGTTGCCAGGCTCCCAAATACAATATCCAGTGGCATACTTCCTGTCAATAGATTTGCAAGTACGCATCCGACCCAGAGTCCGGGAATGGCTGCTGCCGTAAAAAATGGGAGGATCGTCAGCGCCTCTGAAAATCTCACTTGTATCGCATAACTCGCAAGACCCAGTGAGTTGGCAAACAGTGTCAGTACCACATACAGTGCCGCAATCATGGCCGCCTGTGTGATAAATCTTACATTTTTGTTTCTCATGAAATTATTCTCCTTTAGTTTTGTTTTACGTGTGGAAGGTTTCGAACACACTCTTTTCACTGCTGCTCTCTTCACAGTCGAGCAGTGCACTTGATACTATACAACAAAGATGCAGAATTTACAAGTTATCGACGAATGCGTTATCTTTATGCCGATTTATCTCGCATTATAAATTCAATCAGCCCCATTAACGATACAAAGAGCAGTGATGCAACTGGCCATATGATCCAGGTAATTCCCCACTTATTGGAATATAAGCTGACTCCCAAATATAATGCAACGATTGCACACCAGTAGATCCCAGGAAAGAATGATGTTTTTTTGTTCACTCTCTTTTTCTCCTGTGTGTAGCTGCCCTCCTGCAGTAGTACTTCAAAAGTACTGTTTATCGTTCCGGACCATACAAATAAGTAAACGGATATGGATATCAGGATTAAAATCAGAGCTGTACAATAAATGAAAATTATGTCCTCTGCTTCAAATCCCATCGCAATCATAATTGGAATCACGCCTACAATACATCCCATTACGCCAACTACGATACAAGTCCTGTAAGAGGGTTCAAAACTATCTTTCCTTTTTTCCACCACTCCCTGGGCTCCATATGCCAGTGAAAAAACATCTTTTTCCAGATACTCAAACTTAGACATTCGCATTCCTGTTGATATCATGATCCCTGTAGCAATTGCAACGATCGTAATTAGTACGACGATCCCAAAGCCTGCGGCCTGGTCCTCTGTCAATGATATTTTTCCATATTCTTGCATCCCTGCCAGTAAGACAAGGCAGATCGGTGACAGCACATAAAGCATGGCACCTAATGCGAACCGTTTTGCTGTCATTTTTGTGAGATCCATATACTGATTTGCCTCTTCAAGTGAAACTTTACACAGTTCTTCTCTGCCCTCATATTTATCTTCTTGTGGAGTAAAAGAATCCACATCATCTTTCAGCAAGTAATCTGTGCTTACCTCAAAGATTTTGCTAAGCACGAGTATTTTTTCCAGGTCTGGTATGGACGTTCCGCTCTCCCATTTTGACACAGACTGTCTTGAAACATTTATCATTTCTGCCAAGTCTTCCTGGGACCATCCATTTCTCTTTCTAAGGGAACTTATTTTTTCTGACAATATCATTCTGCTACCTTCCTCTCTGTTCATTTATCAAATCATACCAAATGAAACCAGATTATATCCAGCAAGTCAACTGTAAAATTTGTCACCTGATGGTTGCATTTTGCACTCTTTCCATACTAGATCCGCTTCCACAATAACATATTAACTTCAAAGAAAGGGGCGATCTTCCCCAGATCCCTGAGCCAGGAAAGATAGGAACGCACAGTACTGCCTACAAGTACATTCTGCTCAAAATTCATATTCAGATGATAATCGGTAAAAAGCTGCTGCAGTATTTTTTCAAAATTAATCGGTTCCTTGCATAGGTCTGTGATCTTCTCCGCAATTTCATTGACCTTGTCAATATTTTTTTGAGCCAAGGGTGCAATATGATCGGTCGGGTCTGCATGGGATGGAATGAATAGCTTTGCTTCCATATTTTTGACTCGACCCAATGTTTCAAGGTAGGATTTTACATCATAAAGAAAACTGATTTGATATTTGTTCAGACTTTCTTCACTGAACAGACAATCTGCCAGATACACAACATCGTCCTGAGTCCGAAATCCGACCATATCAAAAAAGTGTCCCTGCAGGGGAATCTTTTTCAGTGTTTTTGGTAGAGCTGTCTCTGACAAATATATGGCCTCACTTTCCTGCGCCATCAGAAATTTATGCCGCAGATCATTTGGCGGGAATCCTCCATAAAGAAAACTCGGTTCTAAGCTTGGATGTCTTGTAAAATCACATTCTATTCCCGGCGCATAGATCATACAACCTGTCTGCTTTTGCAAATACTGGTTTCCACCAATATGGTCTGCGTTAGAATGTGTGTTACAGATCATTTTCAGTGACCAATTATTTTCTTCTAAGATCTGCCGCACCTTTCGTCCGGCATCTTTGTCATTTCCACTATCGATCAGACAGACATCTTTTTCTGTCAGTCTTACCAGTCCGATTTTAGCCGGACTCTGTATGTAATAACTATTTTCAGCGACCTGTATCAATTCATACATGAGTATACTCCCAATTTTTCCCGCATTGCTGTATTTCCTCCGTGACAATCGTGACCGCATTTTCGAAGCTGTAGTCATGACAAGTGTCTTTAAGCAGTCTCTAGATCGAAAGCGCCGAGTTATTTTGATTTGTTCATCCGTACTTGGTCTGTGACTTTTGTCTTTTGGTCATGGTTTTTCCTGCATCCTGGAAAATTACGACTAGTATTCCAATCACAAGTCCGGTAAGGATCATCAAAACGATTGTCAGAACAATCGGCAGACCATATATTTTGTTCTGGTAAAAAAGATTACATGCATAAATTCTATGAGAATGATAGCAAATCACCCTGTAGGTGTCACTCTGCTTTGCATTTTGATTTTTATTCGACTGATTTAGTTTACTGTAAAATACACATAGATCCTATAGGTATCAAAAACCCCTGTTTCCGTGAAATCCAGAACTTCCTTACCTGCTCTGTATTCACCTGGTGCCAATGCTCCATACAGCCATTCCCAATCTGTTATGAACGACGTTGTACCATCGTTTGTGATCTGATATGCCACGTCTGTGAATGCGGCTCCCCCCTCCGCCACCAATGGCGCTTCTATCCAGTTTCCATTTTCCTTTTTCTCGACAATGAAGTAATCTCCATATTGAAGGCTGCCCTTTGGTGATCCATCATATTGTAAAAAATATAGATCTGCTCCCGTTGGTCTGATGCTGTCGATATTTAGTGACAATCCCAATTCGTCGATACTTGTATAATAAAATGGGTCTTTTGTATTCTTCGCAGCTTCTTCTGTCTCAAGGAATGCTGTATCGAGGATATCCATTACTTCTTCCGCATATTCCTCCCACCAGCTTTCGACATTGTTAGTTTGGGCTACCAGTCCCTGATTTTTTCCACTGTAACTGATATAGTCCCAATATGTGTGTCCATCATAGGTTCCCACTGTTGCCTGATCACCTGAAAGCGCAATATTCTCTGACTCCAGTCCCGTTCCGCACACCCCGAAGGTATCCATATATGCCAAGGTTACAAATCCATCTTCAACCTGATCCGGGTAAAACTGAATCGAATAAGAACCATTCTCCTCCTGACTTGGCAGTGAAATACTGGTCCATCCATCAGGAATCTGTACATTGATCGTACCAGCATAGCCTGAAAATGAAATCGTATTGGAATTTGCTGTTTCTTCGTTTCCATCTATCTCTGACTCCGAATCCAAATCTGTTATCCTTTGAGATGTCGTTTCTGTTTCTTGCCCTGACTCTGACTCCGATGAAGTACTAGCTTCTGTACTACAGGAAATCAGGAATATAGAAAGTATTAATAGTATTGGGATCCTTCTTTTTTTCATTTATCCACCTCTGATCTTTCTACTGCAAGTTTATAATTCCTTTATTTTTTGAACACAGTTTATTCAATACTCCGTCAAATTTGTTTCACATTTGGTCGTTATAATATGAAATATCAGATGAAGAACTGATAAACAATTTTTTTCATAAACTCTCCCCTTATAAAGCAGCCGAGTCCCCCCACTCGGCTGCATTTTTTTGGAAAACTATGTGTTCTGACTTCCTAACCTATTCTTTGGATATATTTGATCATACCTATACCCTTTCCTTCCATTGGTTTTTCCACGAATCCATATTTTCTATAGAATCCCTCTTTTCCTTGTGCCGCCAGAAGATTAACCATCATCAGCTGATTTTTGTCCAGGGATGCTTCCAGATAATTCATGATCTGGTTCATGATCTGACCACCAATACCCTGTCCTTGCAGTTCGGGTTCTACAGCAACATCAAATATGGATGCTTCAAAACTGTTTGCAGAGATAACTCTTCCCATACCAATTGCTCTGTTATCAATTCTTGCTACGGTGGTGAATACCGATTTTCCAAGTACCTCCACCGCTTTCTCCTGTTCCATTGTTTTCCAGCCAACTGCATAGCGCAGGGCATTAAATTCATCAACTGTTAATTCGTTCGTAAAACTGACCATCTGTTTCCTCCGATTTTCAATACGGACATGTCACCCTACCATTATTATACTTTATTTTTTTGTTTTTTCTGTTGAAATTGAACTTTCTATTCTTTTCTTCAAAAAAAGAAGACTTGACACATCCACCTTCCGGCTGTCAGTGCTTTGTCTTCCCTAAAAAAATGATATTTCAATCTTATTATTTTGTATTTGCTGGTTCTACATTGATCGAGTTTCCTTTGATCTTTGCTGTCTTCATAGCCTCCAGCACTTCTTTGCCATATTCGCTCGGAACTTCTACAAAGGTGTATTTATCATACATATCGATGGCTCCAACGAGATTTCCCGGCATTCCTGATTCTCCTGCAATGGCTCCGAGAATATCACCTGGCTTTACTCTCTGTTTTTTTCCGATATTGATGAAAAGTCTAACCATTCCATCCTCTGCACCAGTGTTCGTAAAGTCGAAACCACCTGGAATTTCTGTAGCAACTGTCGTCTGCACACCGCCTGAGAATTGCTTTAACAGGGCGGCTGCAATTTCAATCGCTGTCACATCCGTCTCATTCACCTTCTGATCAATATAATTGATCATCTCTCGCAGATCTTCTTCTTCAATAATCGTCGTGATCTTTTCAAAGACTTTTTCTGCTTTGATCTGAGCAACATCAACCGAGGAAGGAATCGGCTGAGCCAGGATCTTTGTTTTGCAATATCGCATGATATCTTTTAGCTTGTAGACTTCCTTGCCTTTTACAAAGCTGAATGCTTTTCCGGATCTGCCGGCACGACCAGTACGTCCAATTCTATGTACATAGTACTCATCATCCTGTGGGAGGTCGTAATTGAATACAGCCTCAACATCATCCACGTCGATACCCCGGGCTGCCACATCGGTCGCTATGAGGATCTCTGTTTTTCCTTTTCTGAAGTTGGACATGACACGGTCTCTCTGCATCTGCTTCATATCTCCATGAAGACCTTCTGCAAAATATCCTCTGTCCTTTAGTTCCTGCGTGAGCTCGTCGACCCCGCGCTTTGTATTACAAAACACGATCGATACTTTCGGATCATAGAAGTCCAGAAGTCTGGAGAGAACTTCCACCTTATCTTTTCTCTTTACATCATAGTAGAACTGCTCGATATTCGGAACCGTCAGTTCTTTTTTCACTACCTTGATCGTAATCGCATCTTTCTGGAATTTTTTTGTAATATCCAGGATCGGTTTTGGCATGGTCGCAGAGAAAAGAACGGTTTGATGTTCTCCTGGAATATATTCCAGAATCGTCTCAATGTCCTCGCGGAATCCCATGTTGAGCATCTCGTCCGCTTCATCAAGGACAATCGTATGTACTTCTTCACAGCGGATCGTCTTTCTTCTAAGATGATCCATGACACGTCCCGGTGTTCCAACAATGATCTGTACCCCGCTTTTTAGGGAACGGATCTGCTTATTGATATCCTGTCCGCCATAGACCGGTAATATTTTAACTCCATGCATAAAGTGGCTCAGTTCACGGATTTCTTCTGATACCTGAATAGCCAGCTCTCTGGTAGGTGAGAGGATAATGACCTGGGTCCTCTTCGTATCCGTATCCACTTTCTGCAGTACGGGTATCCCGAATGCAGCTGTTTTTCCAGTTCCTGTCTGCGCCTGTCCTATAATATCCTGTCCAGTCATTACCGCAGGAATAGCCTGTGTCTGTATCGGTGTGGCTTCTTCAAATCCCATTTTCTGCACTCCGCGAAGAAGTTCAGGCATGAGATCAAGTTCGTCAAATCTGATTGTTTCCATATAATTCCTTTCGAATCTGTTTTCATTGTTCGTATTTGCTTACGGATCATAAAAGCCAATCAAATGCTCCCTATGTCCCCAACAACCAAAAGCAGCATTTCTACTCGAATTTATTTAAATCGCTAAGATATTAATTCCAGATGAAAAGGTTCCTCCGGGGAACACTCTGGAAAATTTTAATTGAATAAAAAATATATGTTTTCTATTGCAATTAAAAAAGTGCGGGATGGTAACCTGCACTTTCACTCATTTTATCCGTATAGCGGCAAATCTTCATAATTATATCAGCTTTTGCCATCCTTGTCAAGGAAAGCAAATGGCGAACCTTCCGGTGTAAGAATGAACAATGTCAGCAAAAAGGCTGCACGAAGAGATACGCGCTCTTTTCGTAAGATCTGCTCTGCCTTTTTTCTGTTGACCAGAAGCACCTCCATGTCTTCGCTGTCTTCAAGTTCTCGTTTTTGTTTCTTTCCGGCCCATCCAAATACCGTGGAGGATGTCTCATCCGTCAAGCCTTGCGCCATATAAAAAGGACGTCTCAGGCTGATTTCCCCTTCTGTATATTCACTGAACAAATATCCCGTCTCTTCCTTTAATTCTCTGGCCGATGCCTCCGCCGCCGTTTCTCCTCCATCAATCAGTCCAGCTGGAAGCTCATAGATGTAGTCATCCATCGGATAACGGTATTGACGCACCATAACGAGTTTGTCTTCTTTTCCCTTTTTTACCGCATATATGACAATCCCTTCCGGCGCTAGTTCGTGGGTGCGCAATTTGATCTGGGACTCCTTATTTCTGGAAGCAAAATAATAGTGAAATGGATTCGACTTCTGATCTCTGGCATCAATATCGTAAAGATTTAAAAAGGGATTCTCTGTCAGTTTGGTAACACCTTTAATATGTCTGTTCTCCGTCAGTTCTGTCAGCCTTTTCTCTCTCATTTCTTCGCTCCACAAATTCTCATTGACTGTTCTATCGTGTATCAGAGACTCTTTCTTCTTTCTGCTTAAGGTCTTGATCTGTGCTTCCCGTTGCATCGCTTCTTTTTTTGTTAAAAAGCTCTGGAAAAAAACCAATTTTACAGGCAATCTGGCTTTTGTGTATTTTGCACCTTTTTTTTGATTATGGTTCTGTATTCGTTCCGTCAGCTGATTTGTCCAGCCTGTATAATAGGAATTATCACTGCATTTTAAAATATAGGTGTAATTCATGGAAGTTCAATCCTTTACTTTGGCATCTGGTCCGCCAGCAGGTCTGCCAATACTGCAAACTGCTGCAGCGTTAAAGCTTCGCCTCTAATATTGACCGGCACCCCAAGATTTGTGATACAGGTTTCGATCACATCTTTTTCCAAGGGGATCTCCAGAGAATTCTTCAGCCCGTTGGCAAGAGTTTTGCGTCTCTGATTGAAGGATGCCCGAATGACCTTGAACAGTATCTTCTCGTCCCTCACCTTCACCGCTTTTTCCTCGTGACAAGTGAGCTTAATTACAGCACTCCCCACATTCGGTCGGGGAATAAAACAGTTCGGAGGCACGATCGCTGCAATTTTTGGAATAGAATAGTACTGGACTGCAAGTGACAATGCGCCGTAATCCTTTGTACCGGGACCAGACTGCATACGATCTGCCACCTCTTTCTGCACCATGATCGTGATGCTTTCTAAGGGAACTCTGCTTTCGAACAATCCCATGATGATCGGGGTCGTTATGTAGTAAGGAAGATTTGCCACGACTTTGACTGGTCTTCCCTGGTTCTTTTCCTCTGCCAGCCGGCGTATATCAAGTTTCAAAATATCTTCATTTATGATTTCCACATTCGTATAATCACTTAAAGTATCCCTGAGAATCGGAATCAGATTTTTATCGATTTCGACAGCTACGACTTCTCTGGCCGTCTCACAAAGATACTGGGTCATTGTTCCGATTCCTGGTCCGATCTCAAGTACAAAATCCTCCTTTGTAATCTCTGCGGACTGAATGATCTTTTCGAGCATACTGCCATCGATCAGGAAATTCTGACCATATTTTTTTTGAAAATTGAAATTATATTTTTGTAAGATTTCTACTGTATTTTTCGGATTTCCGAGATACGCCATGCGCTTTTCTCCTTACCTCTTTTCACTTTGGTCTATCTGTACTATACAAGAGCTTTTCCGAAAATGCAATTTTTCTTTCAGCTCTTGTAATCCTACTAAAAGGATGTTATAATCAAATGAATCGAACACTTGTTCTATTTATCGAAGCTTATTGGAGGGTTTTAGATCTATGTTTTTAGATAATCCGAAGCAGACTGTGCCCGCACCGCTGCAGGGTGATGCTCTTACTTTTGTCAGCACAGCCCGTATCACGAATTCACCGACTGCAGAGGATGACACACTTACTGAGAAACTTTCCATTCTCGCTGACGCAGCCAAATATGATGTTGCCTGTACATCCAGTGGCGTAAGTCGTAACGGCAAGGCAGGATCCCTTGGCAATGCGGTAGCAGCCGGAATCTGTCATAGTTTTTCCGAAGACGGCAGGTGCATTTCTTTGTTAAAAATTCTATTGACGAATGAATGTATCTTTGACTGTGTTTACTGTCAGAACAATCGGAATTCGGATATTCGACGAGCTACCTTTACACCAGAAGAGGTGTGCCGGCTTACGATCGAGTTCTACAGACGAAATTATATAGAAGGTCTCTTCCTAAGCTCAGGTGTCCATATCAGTCCGGATTACACAATGGAACAGATCTATCAGACCTTGTATCTGCTGCGGACTGCCTATCATTTTTATGGATATATTCATGTGAAGGCCATTCCGGGTGCTGATCCTGTTCTGATCGAGAAGACAGGATTTCTTGCGGATCGGATGAGTATCAATCTGGAACTGCCAACAAGAGAGAGTCTTCACGCTCTGGCTCCCTGTAAATCTCACAGTAAGATCATGGCTCCCATGAAGCAGATCCAGACCGGAATCCTCCGCTCTAAGCAGGAGATCGTTTCTTATCAAAAGAAACCTGCCTTTGTTCCCGCAGGTCAGAGCACACAGATGATCATTGGCGCAACAAAGGAGAACGACCTCGATATCATGAAGGTGACAGAACGGCTTTATCAAGGATATCAGATGAAGCGTGTTTTCTATTCTGCTTTTATGAATGTGACTGGGAACAGCCTGCTGCCTGCCGTCCCGAATGGACCTCCCTTGCTGCGGGAGCATCGCCTTTATCAGGCTGACTGGCTGCTACGGTTCTACGATTTTACAGTGGATGAGCTTCTGTCATCCGAGCGGCCGAATTTCAATACCTTTCTGGATCCAAAGTGTGACTGGGCTCTTCGACATTTGGAATGTTTTCCGGTGGAAGTCTGTTCGGCACCACTAAATGTACTGCTGCGTGTTCCGGGAATCGGAACCACCTCTGCCCAAAGGATCGTAAAAGCCCGGCGCGGAGCAACGATCAGTTTTCCCGATTTAAAGAAGATGGGCGTCGTCTTAAAGCGTGCACTTTACTTCATTACATGTTCAGGAAAAATGATGTATCCAACAAAGCTGGAGGAGGATTATATCTGTCGGAATCTGATGTATGATAAGCAGCAGATTCCCGCAGAAATACGTAATTCCTCTTATCAGCAGATCTCATTATTTGATAACCCGGAGGGAAGCCATGGTATATCAATTCTTATGTGAAGATAATCTGGACGGGATATTTACCGCTGTCTATGATGTTTTCAATTCTGGATTTGGAATCAAGAACTGTTCTGTCCAGTCTGGATCGGACGGACAATGTACTTTTTTCTGCGAATATATCACCGTCATAACGGATATAGACAAAAGCATAAAGGTCGGGAATACGCTCCGTACACGTTTCGGGTCAGAATTCTTCGAGACAGTCGCCACCGCCGCCATGGCAGAACCTAGCAGCAAAAAGCTACCGCTGAATAAAGGCAATGCAATCTTTCAGACAATTGCCCTGGCTCTTTCGCCAGCCGGAGGAAAGCACATCTTGTCCAAAATTCAAGAACCTTGTATTTTTACAGTCTTCGAGTTGAACCGACAGACTGCTCGGGAAGGACACCACCATCTCGGTTTCCTGCGCTTTCAGGAGATGCAGGGGGGCATTCTCTATGCTGTTATTCATCCCAAGAATCGTATCCTGCCAATTCTTGGCGATCATTTTTCCGATAGAATGCCACTGGAGCGTTTTATCATACACGATCCGGATCATGAAGAGGCTGTCATTCATCAGCGAGAGACTCCCTTTCTGATTGTCAGTGACCGGTTGCTTCCCCTTCCCTCTAATGTAAATGGATTCTCTGACCGGGAAGCCCAGATTCAGAATCTATGGTGTACTTTTTTTGAGCACATTGCCATCGAGCAGAGGAAGAATAAGAAGCTGCAGCAAAAAAATATTCCAAAGCGGTACTGGCGTGATACTACGGAATTAAAGTCGTCTTTGTGAATAAATGTTTTGCGTTTTGATACGTGACTTCCTGAACGGTTTCCACAGGGATATCTTTTATTTCTGCAATTTTTGCCGCCACATATATCAGGTAGTCTGATCTGTTTCTTTGTCCGCGGAAGGGTTCCGGTGCCAGATATGGTGCATCCGTCTCAAGTACCAGTGATTCGAGTGGAACTTCTGCCACGACTTCTTTCAGTTTTTTGGCGTTCTTAAATGTCACGACTCCGCCTATACCGATGAAATAGCCCATTTTCAGAAATTCTCTCGCAAGTTCGATCGAATATGAATAGCAGTGGATCACGCCGCTGATTTCTTCAGCATGGATTTCCTTCATACAATGCAGAGTATCTGCTGCTGCGTCCCTAGAATGGATGATCACTGGAAGCGATGTCTCTCTCGCCAGTTCCATCTGTCGTTTGAACCAGTAACGTTGCAGGGATTTGACATCCTCTTCCTTGTCCCAATAATAGTCCAGTCCGATTTCTCCTACTGCAACAACCTTTGGATTGGCGCACTGCTCCCTCAGCCACTTAAAGGAATCTTCATTCAGGTCACGGATGTCACTTGGATGCACCCCGGCAGCAGCATAAAAATAGGGAAGCTGCTCTGCAATCAGAATTCCTTTTCTTGTACTATCCAGTGATGCACCAGCATTGATTATTTTATCAATTCCACTTGTATGCAATTCTTCCAATAGAATCTCTCTATCCTCATTGAACTGCTCATCATCATAGTGGGCATGTGTTTCGAAAATCATAATATCACCTTTTCTCAAATTTTTGCTATTTCCTGACTTCATTTATTCCTGTAATAGTACACTGCAAGCTGTGTTCGATCCCGAAGCTGCAGCTTTTCCAAAATCACACTGACCTATCTCCATCGCTCTTACCTAGCAGATCTCAGCTCCATTTGGCATATTTTTCTCTGGTATCATAAGAGCGAGTTCACCTTCTTCGTTTTCGGCACACAGAAGCATTCCTTCCGAGACGACACCCGCAAGCTTAGCAGGTTTTAAATTTACAAGGACCATGACCTTCTTGCCCACCATCTCTTCAGGAGAGTAATATTTACTGATCCCGGAGACGATCTGTTTTATCTTGCTGCCGATCATGACCTGAGAACAAAGAAGCTTCTTAGATTTTGGTACAGCTTCACATGCGATGATTTCACCAACCTGGAATTGCATTTTCATAAAGTCATCGTATGTGATTTCCTCTTTTTCCTCGATCTCGATTCCGACTTCTGAGATTTCACTGGCAGCATCATCTGTTGGGTCGACCGCAGTAGTATCCTCATACTTTTCTTCTACTTTTTTCAATACTTCTTCCAGATCAAGTCTAGCAAATAAGATCTCCGGGGTTTCTGTCACTTTATTTCCACTCGGGTAGAGACCAAACTCTCCAAGGGTATTATATTCACGCAGCTTTGTGTTCAGCTGAGCAAGAATTTTTTCAGAGGTTTCAGGCATAAAGCTATAGAGCAGTGTTGCACCTATGGTAATACTCTCTGTCAGATTATAAAGTACGGTTGCAAGTCTATCTTTTGACCCCTCATCTTTCGCCAAAATCCATGGTGTTGTCTCATCAATATATTTATTGCAGCGCTTGAATATCTGAAATACCTCAGTAATGGCATCTGCCACCCTCAGATCTTCCATTTTTGCTTCCACTTTTGCCACTGAACCTGTAACGACTCTCTTTAGGTCAGCATCAGCAACTCCTTCGACATCTTTATTCTCCACAATTCCGTCAAAATACTTATTGCTCATGGAGATCGTTCTGTTTACCAGATTTCCCAGGGTATTGGCAAGGTCTGAATTGAGTCTTTCTACCATCAGTTCCCAGGAGATCACTCCGTCATTATCAAAAGGCATTTCATGCAGAACAAAGTAGCGCACCGCATCTACACCAAAAAACTCCACTAGTTCGTCAGCGTACATAACATTTCCCTTCGACTTGCTCATCTTGCCTTCCCCCTGCAGCAGCCAGGGATGACCAAACACCTGTCTTGGGAGTGGAACGTCAAGTGCCATCAGGAATATTGGCCAGTAAATTGTGTGAAATCGAACAATATCTTTTCCGATCAGATGTACATCTGCAGGCCAGTATTTTAAAAATAAGTCAGAGTGATTCCCATCTGCATCATAACCAATCTTCGTAATGTAATTCGTCAGCGCATCCAGCCATACATAAACAACATGTTTTGGATCGAAGTCTACTGGTATCCCCCATTTAAAAGAAGTTCTCGATACACAAAGATCCTGCAGTCCCTGCAGAAGGAAGTTGTTCATCATCTCATTTTTTCTGGATACAGGCTGAATGAATTCCGGATGTGTATTGATATGATCGATCAGGCGATCTGCGTACTTGCTCATCTCAAAGAAATATGCTTCTTCACTTGCTGGCTGTACAGGTCCGCCGCAGTCCGGACATTTTCCGTCCACGAGCTGTGACTCTGTCCAGAAGGACTCGCATGGCGTACAGTACAGTCCTTCATAAGCACCTTTGTAGATATCTCCCTGCTCATATAATTTCTTGAATATTTTCTGTACCTGAAGCTCATGGTCTGTATCAGTTGTGCGAACAAAGCTATCATAGGAAGTATTCATCAGATCCCAGATATCCTGTACCACTTTTGCGACCTGATCCACATATTCCTTTGGTGATACACCAGCTGCTTCTGCTTTTTCCTCTATTTTCTGCCCATGCTCATCTGTCCCAGTCTGAAAATAGACATCAAAGCCTTCCATACGTTTAAATCTTGCAATTGCATCTGCAAGAACAATTTCATAAGTATTGCCGATATGAGGCTTTCCGGATGTATATGCTATCGCTGTTGTAAGGTAAAACTTTTCCTTCATGAATAAATTCCTCCTTTAATATAAAAACTCGCCTTCTTAATATTAAGAAGACGAGGGTTTCCCGTGTTACCACTTCAATTCATCTATATCTTTCAATACAGATCTCATTATGTAATTTTGATAATCAAGCTATCCATTACACTGCGCTGTAACAGGCGCCCCCGTCCGATCTTATCTACCGTGTAGTTCATATCGGCCGCTCAAAAGCCATCTTCCATATTGTTTTGTTATTCCCTCACAGCTCTGCAAATGCAGCAGGAATTTCTCTGAAACAAAGCTATTATGTACTCTCTTTATCACTGCGTTTTTCTTGTCTTAGACTATCACGGACATCTTCTAATGTCAAGCGTGCCTAATCTTCACATCAGCCTCCTGAATGCCGTGCACTCGAAGTCGGCCTATCTTATATTATTCTTCCTCAAATACGCTTAATTTCTCACCGCAGAAGCTGCAGAACTCTGCAGTTGCTTGTACTTCATTACCGCATTTTGGACATTTTCTGACTTTCCGTAGATCCAGAATTCTCTCATTTATTTCATTGATCTGTTTATTGATATCTCGGATCTGATCAAACTGGTAGAACTGATCCTGACTCTCATCATCTTTATGATTATCATAATAATTTTTTCCCAGTTCTTGATAAAGGCTCTTTACCTGATCCTGCTTATCAATCAGATCCAGTTTTAGTTTCGCCACTCCAGAAACATCCTTCGCCTTTTTTGAAACACCTCTTCCTGTACTTAACAGAGTTTCACCGATCTTATTAAAAATGTCCATTGTTTTCTCCTTTACTTAACCCTACCAATAGATTCACGTCTATTTGTTTCCTATCTACAATCTATTATAAAGTCATAGAATCTTTTTTTCAATCATTGCTTTCCAATACTGGTAAGGTTATCGATTTTCTACCTCAGAATGATATAGGTCATGAACCCTGCATACAGCAATAGCATAAGTATTCCTTCGTACCTATAGATCTTATACTGTGTCCATGCAACGATCCAGACAACAAAACTCATAAAGATCAAAATTGTAATATCGATTATATTATCTCTGCTGAATACAATTCCGCTGATCGTACCTGCTGAACCGATTACAAAAAGAATGTTGAAAATATTCGATCCTATAATATTTCCCATAGCCATATCTACTTCGCCCTTACGTGCTGCGACGATTGATGTGACCAGCTCAGGAAGTGATGTTCCAAGTGCCACGATCGTCAGGCCGATAAGATTCTGACTCAGCCCAAAGCTTCTGGCAATAGAAGATGCCGAGCTAACCACGAATTGTCCTCCGATGGCAATTGCAGCTGCTCCACCTGCAATGTAGATGGCGCTTTTTGCCCCCGGCAGAATTTGGAACTCTTCTTCATCCGCCAGAACAACAATTTCTTTTGCTTTTTTTGCAGACCGAATCATCCAGATGATAAAACCAGTAAAGACGATCAATAGAATCAATCCCTCCCATCGACTTAGGTAAAGCCCTGTACTTCCAAGAATAAGAAGCAGGACTGCTGCTGCAACGGAGAATGGAAATTCCTTTTTTAATGTTTTTGCATGAACGGTCAAAGGTGTAAATAACGAGCAGGTTCCCGCCACTACCATAAGGTTGAACACATTGGATCCCACTGCATTTGCAATCGCAAGCTCGTTGTTCCCGGATAGTGCAGCGCTGATACTGACAGCTGCTTCAGGCAGTGATGTTCCCATTGCCACAATCGTCATACCAATGATAATGACCGGAACCTGAAATCTCTTTGCGATAGAAGAACTGCCCTCCACAAAGAAATCCGCACCTTTAATTAGAAATACAAATCCTGCAAAGAGCATGATATAGACCATAGTTTCCCTCCCTTATTTACATTTGTTCAGGTAAAGATCATCGACAGGAACCCTGTGTGCTCCAGAAGAATCTTTAGTCCGATCAAAATTAAAATCCCACCGCCTGCAATCTCCGCCCTTTTCTCAAAGCGATTGCCAAAATGATTTCCAATATAGACCCCAAGTATTGAAATCACAAAGGTAGTGACTCCAATTACGAGCATCGCCTGTAGTATGGGTATCTCAAGAAATGCAAATGTAAGACCAACAGCAAGCGCATCAATACTTGTAGCCACTCCAAGTACAAAAAGTTCCTTCACATTGATCCGAACCACCTTACAGGCCTCGTTCGGATCTCTTCTGACCGCTTCAAAGATCATTTTACCACCGATCAAAAGCAGCAGAAAAAAGGCGATCCAGTGATCGATCGACTTCATATAAACGGAGAACTGATTGCCTAACATCCAACCGATCCACGGCATGACGGCCTGAAATGCACCGAAAACTGCTGCAATGATCAAGGTGTCTGTAATTCTGATTTTCTTCATGGACAATCCCTTGCAGATAGCTACAGCAAATGCGTCCATAGACAGACCGAAACCGATAAAAAACAATTGTGTTAATATAAACATGATCTCCTCCAAAGTAATTGTATCATATTTTTTAATAAATCTATCTGAAAAAATGTACTCTTATCCTGGTTCCCTGATCCAGCCCACTATCCAACGTAATCGATGCATCATGCTGCGCTGCGATATGCTTGACGATAGCCAGTCCAAGTCCCGTTCCACCGGTGAGCTTCGAGCGGCTCTTATCCACACGGTAAAATCGCTCGAATACACGTTCCTGGTTTTCTTTTGAAATACCTATGCCAGTATCCTCTACCGTCAGAACGACAGCACCATTTTCTTCTACAACACTGACCATGACTTTTCCACCGGGCTTGTTATAGCGAATGGCATTGCTGCATAGATTGAACAAAAGCTCATCCAGCAACTCTCTGTTTCCATTTATATTTTTATGAAGCCCCTTTAGCATCAGGGTAATATCATGTCGTTGTGCATTGAATTCTAACATAGATATGCAGTTTTCTGCAATTTCATAAATATCTACCGGTTCAAAAGGTACCTCATATTCACGGTCATCCAGCTCAGACAGTTTTATGATATCATTGATCAAGCTCAGCAGTCTCTTTGCATTTTTCTGAATCTGATGTGCAAACCGCTTTGTATCATCTGCATCAACCATGCCGTTTTCAATCAATTCTGCATAACCTGAAATCGATGTCAACGGAGTTTTTAATTCATGTGAGACATTTGCCGTGAACTCCTGCCGGATCTTTGCGTGGTTCAATATATCGATATGCTGCTCTTTTATGGTATTGATGTAAGGCCTGATCTCATCATATACATCCTTTTCGTCTATGATCAACAGATTTTCTGCCATTCGTTCGATTGGTCCTACCATTTTTTCCGTCAGTATCTTGGATATGATCCAGGAGAGAAGGAAGATAACGATCGACATGATAAAAATAATCAATATACTGTTCTGCATGATGGATACCATGCTGTCTGTCATCTTAGACACACGTAAAATATTCCCGTCATCTAGTATCATGGCATAATAAAACGTATGCTCGGACAGAGTCGATGAATAGCGGACAGCTGAGCCTTCGCCATTTGCTGCGGCATCCATCACTTCCGGTCTGTCACTATGATTTTCCATCGTCTCAGGGTCTGCCATGTTATCAAAAAGAATCGTTCCATCTGGAGCAATGATTGTGACACGGACCTGTGTATTTCCGATCTGTGTCTCATAATCATCTACGTATTCCAAAAGATCTGCATATCCTTTCAGATCATTAAAAATCTGCTGCGTCAGGATCTGGTAAAAAAGAAACAAAGAAGCAGCGGCTGTAATAATAATTGCAGCCGCTGAGATGATCATAAATCGGATATTGATTTTCTTTTTCATAGGACTATCTGCTCCTTCATGATTCTACCATATATCCCACATTTCTTACCGTTTTAATGATTTTCCCGTTTTCTCCCAGCTTCTGCCTCAGTGTTTTAATATGCATATCTACCGTGCGGCTTTCGCCTTCATATTCAAATCCCCATACATGATCCATGATCTTGTCTCGGGAAAGAACAATTCCTTCATTTGCCATAAGATAGCTTAAAAGCTCGAATTCCTTATAGGTCAGTTCACAGGGCACACCATTCGAAGTCACTGCATGCTTTCTATTATCCAGAAATACTCCCTGACAGATCAGACTATCCATCTCTTCCGTCTTTTCAGTTCTTCTTAAGACCGCCTTGACTCGTGATATCAGCTCCATGACTCCAAAGGGTTTGGCAATATAGTCATCCGCTCCCATGTCGAGACCCTTGACCATGTCGATCTCTGTCGTTTTCGCTGTTACCATTATGATCGGCACGTCCTTCGTCTCCTTCTGAGCTCTGAGTTGTCGCAGAATTTCAAGTCCATCCTCATCCGGAAGCATAATGTCTAAGAGTATCAATTTGGGGATCTCATTGTTTAAAGCAGAAAACAACTGCTTTCCACTTTCAAATTCCTCAACATCGAAGCCACCATTCTTCAATGCATATCTTTCAATTTCACGAATATTCTTATCGTCCTCAACGATATAGATATACGACATAAGCCCTCCTACTCCACAAGGTGGTCAGGGAAAAGGACTCACAATCTAGCGTTCAGGCAGTGCGTAGATCTTTGCGTATTCCTCTACCTGTCGTGCAAATTCCTCTTTTTCACTTCCATTCAGGCTGCTCATATAGGAATGTGCTTCAATATCAGCATCTTTTTCCTGCATTAAATAAACAGCAATGTTGGAACAGTGATCTGCCACTCTTTCATAATCAGTTGCTATATCAGATAAAATAAGACCGACATCTATCGAACAGCGTCCTTTTCTTAATCTTTTAAGATGTCTCTTTTTGATTTCTTTATTTAATGAATCGATATATTCCTCTAATGGTTCTATTTTTCTGGCTTCTTCCATGTCTGTCTTAGAAAAAGTATCCACTGTTCGGTTCAGGATATCTTCCACTGCCCTGCCATAGACATTCATCTCTTCCTGAGCCTTTGGAGAAAAGGAATATCCTTTTTTATCCATCGTTTTTGCGGATTCCACAATATGAATCGCATGATCCGTAATACGCTCAAAATCCGTGATGGTATGCATCAGCATAGAAACATTCTGACTTTCCTGAACAGAAAGGCCTTGACCGCTCAGCTTTGTCAGATATCGATTTATTTTGTCATCGTACAGGTCAATTCTTTGTTCTAAAGAGATGACCTCCTCAGCTTCTAACTCTGAGTATTGTTTCAGCACTGCCATCGCCTTTACAAAACAAGTCTTTGCGATCTCACCCATTTGATTTACCAGCATCTGGCTCTGATCGATCGCATAACCTGGTGTATTTAAAAATCTGTCATCCAATACCAGAAATGTATTGTCCTGTGCTTCCAGCTCATAGTCCAGAACAGGAAATACCAAATACGCCAATTTTTCCAGTCCCTTTGTAAAAGGAAGCAGCATCAGTGTCGTCATAATATTAAATGTTGTGTGGATCAAAGCGATTCCTGCAATTCCGACCACCTCATCCGCAAACGAAAAATGAATCATTGCATTTAGTGCAGAATAAATTAATATAAATACCAGTGTACCGAGCAGGTTGAAAAATAGATGAACAGCTGCAGTTCTTTTTGCGTTCCGGTTGCCCCCGATCGCAGATAAAATTGCCGTGATACAGGTTCCAATGTTCTGTCCCATGATAATTGGAATGACAGAAGAATAGGTAAAGGCACCTGTTACAGATAAGGCCTGCAGAATACCTACTGATGCAGAAGAAGACTGAATGACAGCTGTCAGCAAAGCACCTGCAATGATTCCAAGAATTGGATTTGAAAATTTCGTCAGAATACTGACAAATTCAGGTGAATCCGCCAGAGGCTCCACCGATGAACTCATCATCTCCATTCCTGTCATCAGGATAGCAAATCCAACCAGGATCCCGCCCACATCTTTCTTCTTCTCGCTCTTTGCAGACATGTACATAATAATGCCCACCATTGCCAGTATTGGCGCAAAAGAAGATGGTTTGAGCATATTTACCAGTACATTACTGCTCTCAATTCCCGTTAAACTCAAAATCCAGGCTGTAATCGTTGTACCAACATTGGCACCCATTATGATTCCGATTGCCTGAGATAATTTCATAATTCCTGAATTAACAAATCCGACCACCATGACGGTCGTGGCTGATGATGATTGTATGACAGCTGTTACTCCTGCCCCCAGGAAAACCGCCTTAAATGGATTTGAAGTCAGCTTCTCTAAAATCCTCTCCAGCCTTCCGCCAGACAGTTTCTCCAGCCCTGCTCCCATAAAGTTCATTCCGAACAAAAATAGAGCTAATCCCCCGATCATGGCCAAAATTCCAAAAATATCCATTTGTACTCTCCTCATTGATTGAATATATACATACAATTTTAATTATAGTATAGAAATTACAAACAATCTACTAAAACGTAAAGTTTATGTAAATTTCATGAGAAGAGTACCTGTTTTCTACTTAATTTGTGCTAATATCATCAACATGTGCGCCTGTTATGGAAAATATGACCCACTCAGCTATATTGGTCGCATGATCTCCAATTCGCTCAAAATACTTTGCGACCATAAGCATATCTGTTGCCTGCTCACCTGCATCCTGATTCTCATTGATGAGTTTGATCAGTCTGCTCTTTGCTTGATTGAACAGCTCATCTACCACATCATCATGGTCAATGACCCACTGTGCCAGTTCGATATCCTTGTTTACATAAGCATTGATGCTGCGAATCAGCATATCCGTTGTCTCGATAGCCATTTTTTGAATATACTCTGGCTGAATAATAAAATCCATATTGATCATTTCCAGTGTTATGGATGAGATATCTGAAGCATGATCTCCAATTCGTTCCATGTCTGTTATCATTTTTAATGCGGAAGAAATCATTCTCAGATCCTTTGCCACCGGCTGTTGTTCTAACAGTAGTTTTAAACATAAGGTCTCAATATCTCTTTCCATTGCATTGATTTCAGAATCATACTCGATTGCTTCCTTTGCTTTGTCTGCATCCTGCTTTACAAATGCTGTCACTGCCAGTTCAATCGCTCGTTCAATCATATTTCCCATATTGATCAGCTCAATATTAAGCTGCTGTAGCTGCCTGTCAAAACGATTTCTCATATGAATCCTCCTTCATCAACCAAATCTTCCGGTGATATAATCTTCAGTTCTCTTGTCCTGCGGCACTGAAAATAGTTTATCAGTGTCCCCTGCTTCGATCACTTCTCCCAATAAGAAAAAAACGGTCTCATCCGATACACGGGTCGCCTGCTGCATGTTGTGCGTCACCATAACGATCGTGTACTGTTTTTTTAATTCTATCACAAGATCCTCGATCTTAGATGTTGAGATCGGATCCAGCGCAGATGTCGGTTCATCCATTAGTATTACTTCCGGCTCTACGGCCAGTGCACGGGCGATGCACATTCTCTGCTGCTGACCACCTGAGAGTCCTAGGGCACTTTTCTTTAGTCTGTCTTTTACTTCATCCCAGATCGCAGCATTGCGCAGTGACTGCTCCACGATTTCATCCAGTTTTGATTTGCTCCTGATCCCATGTGTCCGGGGTCCGTAAGCAATATTATCATATATGCTCATAGGAAATGGATTTGGTTTTTGAAATACCATTCCCACTTTTTTTCTCAAAAGATTGACATCCATATCTCCATAAATGTCATTGCCGTCCAGCTGCACTTTTCCTGTGATCCTGCAGCCTGCAATCAGGTCGTTCATACGATTCAGAGACTTTAAAAACGTCGATTTTCCACAACCGGAAGGTCCAATAAATGCCGTGATCCGATTGTCCTTTATATCCATATCAATATTTTTTAGTGCCTGAAAATCTCCATAAAAAAGATCTAATCCACGCACTGTAAATTTATCATTCATACTTTTCCCTTTCAAACTATTTCGACGGTGCTGCCAGCTTTTTGGCAACACGAGAAGAAATCGCATTCATCAATAATACAAATATTAAGAGAACCACCGCTGTTGCATATGCCTCATCGATATTGAGTCCTTCTCTTGACAAGGAATACATGTGTACTGCCAAAGATCTTCCTGATGAAAATACACTTGTAGCCACATCCGCAACTGTTCCAGAGGTATAGATCAGTGCGGCAGTCTCGCCAACGATTCGGCCAGTTGCAAGGATGATACCGGATAAGACTCCGGGCATTGCTGCCGGCAGGACAATTACAAAGATCGTACGGAGCTTTCCTGCTCCAAGTCCAAAGCTGCCTTCTCTATAAGTATCCGATACAGACATAAGCGCTTCCTCTGTGGTTCGTATGATCAAAGGCAGCACCATGATCGCCAGCGTCATAGCTCCAGCCAGAATCGAATAACCGAATTGCAACGACCCTACAAAAAACAAAAGTCCGAATAGGCCATAGATGATGGATGGAATTCCAGAGAGTGTTTCTGTCATCAGACGAATCACCTTAACAAATCTACTATCCTTTTTTGCATACTCTGCAAGATAGATCGCAGAACCAATTCCAATGGGAACCGTAAAAAGCAGCGTCAGTGCCGTCAGAAAGATTGTATTGATAATAGAAGGAAGCATCGACACATTGTCAGATGTATACTCCCATGCAAACAGACTTGGTTTCAAATTTGGAATTCCGTTTATCAGTATATATGCAACTATAAAGATCAGTACTCCTACTGTAATGATTGCAGAAACTGTCACCAGAAGGTAGAGAATAAAAGAAATTGGATGCCGTTTATATGCGATCAGGCGCTGCTTTAGCGTCAGCCCGTTGATCTTCTCCTTTGCATTCATTAGGATACCTCCTGACTTCTATTTTTGAGTATGGAAAAGCTGATGTTGATAATCAGAATAAATACAAATAGTACAACACCTGTGGCAATCAGAGCTTCTCTGTGCAAATCCGTTGCATATCCCATTTCCATAACGATATTTGCAGTCAAGGTTCTGGCACCCTTGAAAATTGAAGTTGGGATTCTGGCCTGATTTCCAGCTACCATAATAACAGCCATTGTCTCTCCGATCGCTCGTCCAACACCGAGAACGACTGCTGAGAGCACACCTGATTTTGCAGCAGGAAGTACAACTGAAAAAACACTTCGTTCATGTGTGGCGCCCAATGCCAGAGAACCTTCATAATACTGCTCAGGCACAGCACGTAATGCTGCTTCAGAGACCCCGATTATCGTAGGCAGAATCATGATTCCCAGCAGAAGAGATGCTGTTAAAATGCTGCTGCCATTTCCCGGAAAGTATTCTCTTACCAGTGGAACCATAACTACTAGACCAAAAAATCCATAAACAATGGAAGGGATTCCGGCCAGTAGATCTACGATTGGCTTCAAAAAGCCATGAAGCTTTGGATGACAGAAGTTTGACATGAACAGTGCCATAAAAATTCCAATCGGAACGCCAACTACAATTGCACCTGCAGTTACATAAATACTTCCAAGGATCATTGGAAATATGCCATATAGATCATTACTCGGTTTCCAGTTCATACCCAGCAGAAAATCTGCCACACCTATTTCGCCAATGGCTGGTACACCATTGGCAAACAGGAAGAGGCAGATAAGCGCTACGGCTATAATAGAAACACATGCAGTAAGAAAAAATACGGCTTGCATGATTTTTTCTCTTGTTTGTCTCATATTTTCACCTTATCTTTACATGTGTTACTGAACTTCATCCCATGTTGTGATTGCTCCAACATAGATTTCTTTTACCTGATCTGTTGTAAGCGAAGTAATCGGGTTATTATTATTGACGATCACTGCGATACCATCTAATGCAATGACTGTTGCTGTCAGTCCACTCTCAAGTTCAGAATCCTTTAACTCTCTGGAAGCCATACCAATGTCGCAGGTTCCGTCAATCGCAGATGTCATACCAGTTGTTGAATCACTTTCCTGTAATTCGATCTCAGCACTCGTGTTGATTGCTGTATATGCTTCTACCAGTTTTTCCATAACAGGAGTGACTGATGAAGATCCTGCAATCACGATTTTGCCCTCCGAATTATCAGATGTGAAGGCAGCTGCTCCATCCACTGAAGAAATGTATCCATTATCTTCAACAACAGCCTGTCCGTCAGCACTTAGAATATAATTGATAAAGTCCTGTGCAACTGCAGATATTTCACCAGTTGTTGCGATATTGAATGGTCTCTGAATTGTATAGCTGCCACTCTTGATATTTTCAACCGTCGCATCTGCACCATCGATCTGAACTGCCTTTACTGTCTCATTCAGTGATCCCAACGAAATATATCCAATTGCGTAATCATCACCAGACACAGATGTCATAACGACACTCGTGCTGTTAGAGATAATAGCTTCCAATGTTGTATTATCGATTTTTTCTCCGGCATCATTTTTTTCTTCAACGCCAAATAATTCAATGAATGCTCCTCTGGTACCAGAACCATCTTCTCGTGAAATCACACTGATATACTCCGAGGTGTCAAAATCTGATGCTGCTTCCTCGGCTGCTGTATCAGTCGTACTGCTGTCTGCTGTGGTATCTGTTGTGCTGTCTGTTGTGCTGTCTGTTGTGCTGTCTGTTGTTGTACTGCTTGATCCGCCACATCCTGCCAAAACAAGTGAGCTGACTGCCAGCATTCCTGCCAGTAACAAAACAGATAATTTTTTCTTCTTCATAATATTTTTAATCCTCCGTCTATTTTTCTTCTTTGCAAGATATACTATATTATGAATAAGTAAAATATAAGAGCAGCCTTATGTAAAAATTATGTAAAATATTGTTGATTACAGTGTCAAAAGTGTTTTACCACGTCATGCTCACATGTAAGTGGTAAAACACTTTATGACACGCCCCCCAATGAGGATGAAGTGGGGCTTTTGCCCCATGAGAATCCGAATTGGGGGAGGATTGTGGGAGTGCAAGGCACGAAACAATCCGTAATCAATAAAGAAAAGGTCGGCATGTTTTACCACCTTAACCATTTTTTCCTAATTTACATGAGCATGGAGAGGATCTCCTCTTTTGAAAAAGAAATCGAATCCATACCTTCCCCTTGCAGGATTCTGTTCGCCAGTTCCTGCTTTTTTGTCTGAATCTCCATGATTTTCTCTTCAATCGTTCCCTGTGCCACAAGTTTGTATACGGTGACGACCTTCTTTTGTCCGATTCTATGTGCCCGATCTGTCGCCTGGTTCTGAACTGCAACGTTCCACCATGGGTCGTAGTGGATCACAATATCTGCTGATGTCAGATTTAATCCCGTCCCACCCGCCTTTAGAGAAATAAAGAACACCTGCGTATCGTCCTGATTGAATGTATCGACCATCTGCAATCTTTCTTCTTTTTTTATTGCTCCTGTCAGGGTAAAAAAAGTAATGCCTTCCTTCTCGAGCCTTTGTTCGACGATATGAAGCATGGTTGTAAATTGTGAAAAAACAAGAACCTTATGTCCACCCTCCACTGCGTTTTTGATCAGCTCGAGACATACTTCAAGCTTTTCTGACCCTCCAAGGTAGTCCTGATAAAGCAGCGATGGGTCACAACAGATCTGCCTTAATCGCGTAAGCTCTGCCAGAATCTGAAATTTCTCATTTCTAAAATCCTGATCACTCGTCTTCGAGATCTGCTGCTTTAAACTCTGCACATGTGCCTGATACAAGTTCTTTTGATCTCCCTGCAGGTCCGCATATACAGTTTCTTCAATTTTATCAGGAAGATCCTTCAGAACATCACCCTTTAATCTTCGCAAAATAAACGGTCTGACCAGCTGCATCAGCCGCTCCATCTTTTCCTCATCTTTATTGACGATGACTGGCAGTTCGATCTCCTCCTTAAAGTGTCGGTAGGAATATAGAAATCCCGGCATCAAAAAATCGAAGATACTCCAAAGCTCGCTCAGACGGTTTTCGATGGGTGTACCTGTGAGGGCAATTCGAAATTTGGCATTGATTTTTTTCACTGCTCTGGCCGCCTGTGTATTTGCATTTTTAATATACTGAGCCTCATCAATGACTTGTGTGGAAAAGATCCTATCCTTGTAATGCATCAGGTCTCTTTTGACCAAATCATAGGAAGTGATCACAATATCATCCGCCCCTATTGCAGCAATCTGCTCCTCCCTTTCTTTGGCCGATCCGGCAATAATCCGTGTGGTCAGCGATGGTGCAAAATTTTCGATTTCTTTTTTCCAGTTATATACGAGAGATGCAGGGCAGATGATCAGGGCATTTTCCCCCTCCTCATCCAGCAACAGGCTGATCACCTGAAGTGTCTTTCCCAGTCCCATGTCATCTGCGAGAATTCCTCCAAAACAATTGCGTTTCAATGTTTTCATCCACCGAAATCCATTTTTTTGATATCCTCTCATGATCTTTTTTAAAGTGGACGGAACTTCAAAATCGCTGTCTTCGATCGTTTTCATATTACGGACTAGTGATTTGAATTCACTGTTCTTATCAATAGAAAGATGGGCCCTGTTCTTTAGTCTCTCATCCAGGAACATACTGCGGTATGTAGGAAGCAGGGCGCTTCCATTCTTCATCTGAGCGTCCGAAAGATTCAGAGATTCTTTTAACGCAGCAAGCGCTTCTATTCCATCATCTTGCTCCAGATTTAAAAAATCCCCATTTTTTAGTCTGATATAATGCTTCTTTCTGTCATATCTCGATAGTAGGAAGGACAGATCTTCATTCGAAAGATTATCTGCTGTCATGGAAAATTCCAAAAGATTGGATTTTAATGAAATTCCTACGGATACATTTGAAGATGTATGTATCTTCATTTTAGAAAAATCATCCGATGCAAATATCGTCATGTTCTCGTTTAACTCTATCAGTCCTGAGTAGAGCAGTTCATAAATAGAAGCTTCTTCTTTTGTTATGAATAATGTCCTTTTTGCATCATGGGAGTCAAAAAATCGCTCTACCATATGTTTAGCCCGTATTTCTTCCTTCTGATTTCGGTAGTCTCCGTCCTTCTCCTGATCCAGTACGTTATATTTTTCCCTGCTGTATACAGCTACTAATCGCGCTGCTATGACATTATAGGCAGACTTATCGAGATAGAGCTCGAACTCCGGCTTCTCAGGCAGAAATAGCTGTTCGTCAAAATCATTTATTACCATTGAAAAATGGCTTTTTATATAGGGCAGCATTGTCCTGCAAAAAGCAGGGAGATCTGCGGCTGCTATAAATGTTTTGTGAAATTCTTCATTCAAAAGATATTCCAGGAAGTCTCCTATTTCTTTTCGAAGTGACTCCCTGCAGAAAAAAATGGTATCTGTTTGTGAATCTACCAGGTAGAATCTTTTGGACCCACAGATCATATTCGTCGTCTTTAATGTGATGAATAATCCATTCTCTTTTCCATCCAGTATAAGTTCAGGCCGCATATTCTTATCATCAACCCTCCAATCGTCTTCTTCACGATAGGTGTCCTGATATCGTATACTGCTGTTTTTCGTTACTTCAAAAAAAGCGTCGATAGCACCGTCTTCGATTTTAAGACTTCGGATGCGATCCGCATGGGTATAATATGTTTGTATCCCTTTCGAAAAATTGACACGTGACTCTTTTCTCTCTAGATCCTGCATCAAAGCAATCAGATTTTGAGATCGTTCATCAAACGCTCCCATGGCATGAATAAATTCCAGATTTTTACCATATTTCACCATTTCAGAGAGGGAAATAGCGCTTAAAAAAGATGCTATGCTCTTTAAAACATAGGTCTGATTGGTACCGATTTTAAATTCAACGACACAGTGATTCCTCGTAACGACTGTGACGCAGGGAATCAGCCTGACTTTATTTTTTATATGCGAAGACATCAAAAAGTCTGCCGTGTCTATCCCCTTGTATTTTTGCAGAATTACATTCAGTCCTGGCTGTGTCTTTTCGAAATATCCACGCTGGATACTGGACTCTTTTTTCCACTTCACATCCAGAACTTCTTTTGCTTTTCGCTGCCGCAAGTACTCAGAAAGCAAGGCTGCACAGTGCCTGCACATGCCGTCAGAGCGAAAGATCTCATCGCAATTACAAGTGGATGTTGAAATGTCATCATATTCTTCATCCACAGTCACAGACACCTTATAAACGGACTCGTCAAAGTCCACGATCATTGCCGAAAGATCAGCGGTCAGAAGATCATTCGCCATATAGATACTATATTCAAATTCCTTGACTCTGCCAAAATTAGACAGCTCAAGGCCTTTATGAAAAGCCGTACTAGAGCAGCGTTTTCGAACATCAGATTGTGTTAACAAACTATTTACCTCCGTAATCAATATCCCTTTATTTTATCTGAAATATTTTTTTTTATCAATAGACGCTCTGCCAAAGTGAGTCCTGGTATACAGTTGACAAAGTTCCTCTGTGCATATATAATACGCTTAATTGAATTTTTCAGAAGCAATGAAAAGAACAAGTAGAATAAATGATTTCCAACAGAAAGTGACCGGTAGATGAGAGGTGCAGGAATAGTTTAGATCGAATACATCTTGGAGCTTCACTCTGAAACAAGAAGTAGGAAGTGACGGTGGTGCCCGTTATCGCACAGGGTATTGATGGATACCTGCTAAGGCAGCTGTCGTGAGACAGTTGTGAATTAAGGTGGTAACACGAGAGTTTCTTCGTCCTTTATAGGACGGAGTTTTTTTATTTTATGGCTGATTCGCTGTGATACGAATAAACATTCACATATGGATACGGTCAGCTGAAAGGAAGGAATTATGAAAATTTATGAAGAATTGATTGCCCGTGGCTTGATTGCACAGGTTACGGATGAAGATGAGATCAGGGAAATGATCAATGAAGGAAAGGCCGTCTTCTATATCGGCTTTGATCCAACAGCAGACAGCCTGCATGTGGGTCACTTTATGGCCCTTTGTCTCATGAAACGTCTGCAAATGGCAGGCAATAAACCAATCGCTCTGATCGGCGGCGGAACTGCCATGATCGGAGATCCCTCCGGAAGAAGTGATATGCGGCAGATGATGACTCCTGAGACAATAGAGCATAATGGCGAATGTTTCAAGCGTCAAATGAGCCGGTTCATCGATTTTTCTGAAGGAAAAGCCATGATGGTAAACAATGCGGAATGGCTGCTGGATCTAAATTACGTGGATCTGCTTCGTGAAGTTGGCTCTCATTTTTCTGTGAATCGAATGCTCACTGCTGAATGCTACAAACAGCGTATGGAAAAGGGTCTCAGCTTCCTCGAATTCAACTATATGATTATGCAAAGCTATGATTTTTATGCACTCTTTCAAAAATATGGCTGTAATATGCAGTTCGGCGGAGATGATCAATGGAGCAATATGCTCGGTGGTACAGAACTGATTCGCCGTAAGCTCGGCAAAGATGCTTATGCAATGACGATCAATCTTTTATTGAATTCAGAAGGGAAAAAAATGGGTAAGACACAGTCTGGTGCTGTCTGGCTCGATCCTGATAAAACAACTCCTTTTGAATTTTTCCAATACTGGAGAAATGTGACCGATGATGATGTTATGAAATGTCTGAAAATGCTCACCTTCCTTCCTCTCGAGGAAATTGAAGCCATGGAGGCCTGGGAGGGTTCTGAATTGAACAAGGCAAAGGAAATCCTGGCATTTGAACTGACTCAGCTTGTTCACGGAAAAGAAGAGGCGCAAAAGGCGCTGGATAGCTCTAAGGCTCTATTTAGCAGTGGCAATGCTGTCGATATGCCTGCTTTTCAAATCACCTCAGCTGATTTGTCCGAACATGGAATCAACATCATGGATCTTCTTGTTATTGCCGAACTTGCGACCTCAAAATCAGAAGCAAGAAGGAATATTCTCCAGGGCGGCGTTACGGTAAATGGAGAGAAGGTCGAAGATATCAACGTAATGTATGATAAAAACTCTTTCTTATCCACAGAATTTGTGTTACGACGTGGAAAGAAGAAGTTCTGTAAGATCCTGTTTGTGGAGAAGTAGAACTTTCGCGTCCAATAGAAAATCAGCGGACGGTAGAGGTTGCCATTAAGATTCTGAGAATTGCAAAAAAGAGGTAGGAGACGTCACATCTCCTACCTCTTTTTATATTGCTTGTCTAAATTTATTATCTTTCTAGTAATTCTCGCTTCTTTCTTCAAAATAGCTTCTAGGATGCTTACATACCGGACAGACCTGAGGTGCTTCTAGTCCATAGTGAATATGTCCACAGTTGCTGCAGATCCATGCGATCTCGCCTTCCTTATTAAAAACAAGATCATTTTCAATATTTGCAAGTAATTTTTGATATCTCTCATCATGTGTTTTTTCAATATCAGCTACCATACGAAACAGGGCTGCGATTTCTGTAAATCCTTCTGCATCTGCATCTTTTGCAAAATTTGCATACATTTCTGTCCACTCATAATGCTCGCCTGCCGCTGCGATCTTTAAATTCTCAACGGTCTTGCCTAAAGACCCGCCAGATAGCAGTTTGAACCAGATTTTAGCATGCTCTTTTTCATTTCCAGCTGTCTCTTCAAAGATATTTGCGATCTGAACAAATCCATCCTTCTTTGCCTGACTTGCAAAATAAGTATATTTATTGCGAGCCATTGATTCACCTGCAAATGCTGCCTCAAGATTTGCCTCTGTCTTTGTACCTTTTAAATCTGCCATTATAAATATCCTCGCTTTCTTTTTAAATGAGATCTTCTTATCATGTATAATGATAGCACGATACTTATTAGACGTATATACTTTTTTGTCTTTGGTAATTATGAAAAATACAATTTTTCCGTATTTTGCCTTTCATCATCCTATCTGCAAATTTCGTCGATCCATGCAAATAACTCATCTAAGTCATAGTCCCCACTATGTGGAATGCCCCATGGAAGCGAAAAATCTACTTTACACCCATTGTTCTCCAGTGCTTTGCCGTATCTGCGCAGCTAATATATTTCGTTGGATTTAGTTATTTAACAATGGCTGCATCTGCTAGAGCCCCATTTACTTCACTATTTTCACTGGATATCTGAGTAAAACAAGTTTTCCATCCGCAATCGGAAACTTACAGTATTGGATATTTTCAAATGCTAATTCGACATTATTCGTATATATTGCAAATTCCGCGTGAACACCATAAAAATACGGTTGATTATTCGTTTTAATATATTTATTATAACTCCTCGCATTAGGTCAGTTTTTAGCTTTTTTAATATATAGATAATACATCCCAACATTGTTCATTGTTCCAACGCCCCGATGGCTGCCTGGATTATTTACAAATTTTGTCTGTGATTCTATTCCTTTATTATCCAATTCAATTTTCATTTTCATATACTGGTCAATATTTGACGTCGCAAGTACTTCCTCCCATCCAAAAATCATATTCCATAATCTGCCCATTTGTATAACTCCTTTTCTTTTGCTTTAAACGATTAAATTACAAACTATTGAATTAATAATTTTTTTATTATCTTCTGGAGACGAATCATACATTCTGATAATTATTTTTGTTCTATTTGATATATCCATATTATTATATCACACAATTGAGTTGTGTATTCACATATTCACTATGCAAATATTTACTATATTAGCCAACTCCAAACTAGTTTGACACCTTATTTTTCGTTTTTAAACGATTTTAAACGTCTTCAACAGCCTCCAATTTTAAAACAAAAAAATCCTCAATCCCTTGCTAACAGCTGGATTGAGGATTTCGTCCATATAGAGGCGACAACCGGATTTGAACCGGTGATAAGGGTGTTGCAGACCCGTGCCTTACCACTTGGCTATGTCGCCGTAATGACCCCAACGGGAATCGAACCCGTGTTACCGCCGTGAAAGGGCGATGTCTTGACCGCTTGACCATGGGGCCTTAAAAGCTCCCCGAGTAGGGCTCGAACCTACAACCCCACGGTTAACAGCCGTGTGCTCTACCATTGAGCTATCGAGGATTACTTAAGTATAGGAAAGAAATCTGTAAACAAAATGACGTCTACTTTCTGATTTATAAGCAACGTCATTCTGATCTAACCTTCATATACCTTCAAAATTCCATACAGAAACGAATCCGAAAACATTACCATCTTGGTCAAGCCCTCGACCGATTAGTAACAGTCAGCTCCATGCATTACTGCACTTCCACCTCTGCCCTATCTACCTTGTAGTCTTCAAGGGGTCTTACTCACTTATAGTGA
>JBKECO010000019.1:0-21312 GCA_047974745.1 Lachnospiraceae bacterium | reverse complement strand
AGATGGCGGAAGGCCGTACACACTATAATGCTCTCGGGCACTGTGCCGGCAAGCTTGTCAGGATTATCTGGAAGATGCTCACTGACGAAATAGAATTCAACCTCGATTAAGAGGCCTGTATACCAACATCGATAGATTTTGAAAATGCACCCTACGGGAGCTTTCTTAAAGTTACCCTTTTTTACCACCGATTGAGAAAAGAAATTTTTTGCTAATTTAGGATTGACTTTTCATAGCTGGTCTCCTTTCAATTACGAATTATCATCAGGATAACAAATATGATTTTATTAGAAAGTGGTTTTTTATAGAAAAAAGTGCATTTATTTATCAATATCTTAAAAAAGCGTAGTTTGAAATGAAAAAAATATATGTTGATACGTTGATCTAGCTGATATATTGGATAGGTACAAAACAATAGTATATGAAAATTTTAAGGAGGAAGACATGAAAAGAAAATTTATTGTGGGGCTGACTTTAATAGCAATAGCGTCATCTTTGCTGGCTGGTTGCGGAAATAGTGATGGAAGTACAACTCAGACTGAGTCGGGTTCTGAAACCGAGGTTGCAACTTCAGAGGCATCAACAGATGCCGGAACAACATCTGACACGGAACCTATTGAACTAACGTTCATCTATGCTGATGGAGATGCAGGAGCAAAAACATCAATTAATAAAATCGTGGACGATTTCAACAATTCACAGACAGACGTAGTGGTAAGAGTAGAACCAGGAAATGGCGGAGCATATGGAGAATTTTTAAAGACAAAAGACAGTGTAGGTGAGTTCCCCGATATTCTTGAAATGAGAGATACAGCAATATATGTAAGGGCTGGAAAACTTGCACCATTGTCGGAAGACATTGTCAACATGTTCTCCTCAACGACTGCTTTTGATGGCAGCGTTTATACAGCTCCGATGGCAGCCGAGAATACACAGGGAATAATCTATAACAAAACATATTTTGATGAAAATGGTTTGTCGGAACCGACTACATATGATGAATTTATTGCACTTTGTGAACAGATTAAAGAGCTCGGAGACATGTCCCGCTTGTGGTTGGGGGACAGGATATCTGGCATATGGGATTCTGGTTCAACAAAGCATACAATGATCAGGTACTAAGTACAGATCCTGATTTTATCTCACATTGCTATGACGGATCCAAAAATTTTTCTGATGAAACATTCAAAGCTACTTTTACGGAAATGCAGGAGATTATGCAGTTTGCCCAGGATGGCTGGGTATCTACTCCAGACGCTCAGATCACTACATTCTTAGTTGGCGATATGTCTGCAATGTTATTTTCTGGAACACATATGTTCTCACAAATCATATCAGCAGATCCAGACTTTGAAATGGGATGGTTCCCAGTTCAAAGTCCAGACGGAAAAACTCGTCTGGTTGGTGGAGCAGGAGCTGGTGGACTGTCAATTTCAGCAGAAGCATCAGCAGATCCTGTAAAAAAAGCCGGAGCAGAAGCATTTATCAAGTTCTTTTTTGCACCTGAAAATTATAAACTATATTGCGAAACACTAAATTTTATTCCTACAACAGTGGATGCACCTGATTTAGATGTTCCTGACGTACTTAACGAAGTTATTGATGCGACAAAATCAGCAGATGAGCTTTCTCCTATGTGGAATAGTCTTCAGGGCGAAAACGAATTGCCACCTGATTTTAGAAATTTCACTTACAAGACTTTAATTGAAGTATTGCAGGGAACCAGGGATATTGACTCGGCATGTGACGAATTAAATAAAACATGGCAGGTAAATATACAGAGCTTTAACCCTGTTACGGGTATTGGAATAAACTGATTTCAAGTAAGAATCCCCTGTTTCAGGGGATTCTTACATAAAACAAGTATAAAGAAAGAGAGTATATATGAATTCTAAGTCTAAGAATGGAATAGATAAAGTTGCGATCATGTTTATCGCACCGTCGTTCATATTATTTACTGTATTTCTTATCATTCCTACTATCAGCAGCGTGTACTACAGTTTTACATCATGGGATGGTATTAGCCCTGATATTACATTTATCGGGCTTGCCAATTATAAAGAAATATTTACGAGTTCTCGTTTTGGAAATGCATTAAAAAATACATTAATCTTAACAATATTTATTTCCATTTTCGAAAATATATTGGCATTGGCATTAGCGATGATCGTGGATCATATAAAATGGTTAAGCAATTTTTTGCGAAGCACCTATTACATTCCGGTCCTCATCAGTGGTATCGTATCAGGTTTTATCTGGAAGATCATGTATAACTATAATTTTGGTACCTTTAATGTAATACTTAAAAACTTAGGACTCGAAGGACTTCGACAGGATTGGTTAGGGGATACTAGATTCACACTGATCAGCATAGGAATCGTACTGATTTGGAAAGGTGCGGGCTTTTATATGATCATATATCTTGCATCTCTGCAGGGGATCCCAACAGAGTTGGTAGAAGCGTCTATGATAGATGGAGCCACTGCGTTTCAGAGATTCAAATCAATCACCATACCACTCATTTCAGGTGCCTTCACTATCAACTTTACTTTATCACTGATCAACGGACTTAAAGTCTTTGACCAGATTAATGTTATGACAGATGGGGGTCCAGGATTTGCATCTGAAACTCTAGTTTATTTGTTATATAAGGTCGGATTTAACGAGGGTCGCCAGGGATTTGGTACTGCTGTAGGAATAATGCTTTTGATAATAATCATTATATTTAATACAATTCAGCAGAAATTCTTAAAAAGCAGGGAGGTACAGCTCTGATGAAAAAATTCAAACAGATAAGAATATCAGAAGTTATTCTGTTGATTTTCGGTCTTATTATAGGATTTGCCTTTATCTATCCCGTCATCTTTGCCCTTATTTCCGCTTTTAAAAGCAATGGCGATATATTGAAAGATCCTATGGCATTTCCCACAAGCTTATATCTACAGAATTTTAAAGACCTTTTTTCTCAAACGGATTTTGCAACAGCAATTTTGCACTCGATAATTTTAACAGTTGTTTCAGAAGTCCTGATCGTCTGTGTGGTACCACTTTCTTCCTATGCCCTTGCAAGGCGAAGTGGAAAAATGACTTCCTTTATCTACACCTTTTTTCTGGCAGGCATGATGATTCCCTTCCAGCTTTATATGTTTCCTTTGTTTAAACAGTTGAAGGTATTTCACCTGTTCGGTAATCTGGCAGGACCGATCGTTATTTATATTTCTGGCTCGATTGCGTTTGGAACTTTGCTATATACCAGCTTTTTAAAGGGGATACCGATAGAGATCGAAGAAGCCGCCATGATCGACGGATGCACACCCTTCCAGACTTTCTGGAAAGTAGTATTTCCCCTACTCGCTCCTTGTACTGGAGCAATGGTAATCCTGAATGGTCTTGGAATCTGGAATGATTATCTGATGCCTTACCTTGTACTTCCAAGTGGACAAGCAAAAACGATTACAGTTGAGATCGCTTCTTTTGTAGGTCAGTATTCCGCAAGATGGGATATCGTATTTGCCGGAACAGTCATCTCCATTGTGCCTGCACTTTGTATCTTTATTGCATTCCAGAAATATTTTGTAAAAGGAATTACTGCCGGGGCTGCCAAAGGCTGATTATTAAAAAGTAAACATTTTCTTTCTGCTGCATCTGAGAAAATGTTTACTTTTTATGGTATTTCATAGTGAAAATTGTTATGATTTCAGTAATATCGAAGTCATGAGGTGGGAAATGCAAAAAGTATTGAGAGGCAAAACAATCAACCTGAGTATGTTTCAAAAATTCGCTATAACATTTATTGTAGTAGGATTATTGCCCATGCTGTTGCTTTCTATTTTTATCTCAATGCAGATGATCAACGAGTATAAAAAGGCAATGATCAAGCAATATACAAATGCTACAGTCTATGTTTCCGAGAGTGTAGTAACTATGATTGATCAGTATAATACGATCTCAAAAATGCCCTACTATTATAATTTCGACCCCAGTGATAGTATTGCAATTTATCTATCCTACGATCACTTTCGAAAAATAATTTATGGAGAAAATTACGAACCGGAAAACCTAGAGGAATATCGGAGAAGAGATATGGACCGATTTTTGCTAAATATTGGAACTACTGATTCTAATATTGTCGGTACACATTTTATTGGACTGGATCTGGAAAATAATAAGTTCAGTTTTCACAGAAATAATTCTACCAATTTTATAAGAAGTGAAACTGTATTTGAAAATGCAGTAAAATATGATGAAATTGATAAGACTAGCAAGCATCTGATTTTAATACCAACACATTCTCTGGATTATTTTATAAGCGAATCGGAACTGGCATTTACAGTAGCAAGGAATTACTTTGATTTAAGAGGTCAGGTCGGAGATACAAAATATGTGGGAACTTTATTTCTGGATATTAACCTACAGGAATTCGAAAAATTATACAGTAGCTTAAAATTAAAGAACAATGAGGTTCTCTATGTTACTGATCAGAACGGAATCTGCTTTTACAGTAACAATGAAAATCTAATCGGAAAAGATATTACGGAGCAGCTTCAACAGTTGGGGATATCAGATTCTGAATTGAAGATCAGTACGGAATACAATAAATATGGACTGGCTGTAACGGTGTCTTATGATGCCGAAGAAGCATTGCTGAGCATTAAAAAAAGCCGCGATATGATTAGTGTTGCGATCATACTTTCTGCAGCAGCGTTATTTGCAGCTTCCATTCTATTTTCCAGACGACTGACACAGCCAATCCATCAGCTCATGCATGAAATGGAAAAAATTGAAACCGGTAATTTTGATATTGACATTCCAGTTGAAAGTACTGACGAGATTGGAATCCTTTCTGACAGATTCAATCAAATGAGCAAGGCCTTAAAGAGCTATATCAACAAATATTATCTGGCTCAGATCAAACAAAATGAGGCTGAATTAACAGCACTGAAATCTCAGATCTATCCTCATTTCCTATACAATACATTGGAAATCATACGAATGACTTCCCTCGAGGAAAAAGATGACAGCAATGTTCCAATAATGATCGAAGCTCTTTCAGAGCAGATTCATTATCTGATCGGTCCGATGAAGGATATGGTGTCTATCGCAAAGGAATTAGATATTGTCAAAAAATACATTTATCTTTTAAACTGCAGAATTAATGGAAAAGTTGCATTGAAGGTGGAATCCACAGTATCTGAGCAAATTTTAATACCGAAGCTGATTCTTCAGCCGATCATTGAGAATGCGTACATGCACGGGCTAAAACCAAAAAATGGAGTTGGTACGATTCTGATTGAGATGAGAGAAATGGATGGTATTTTATCGATCAGCGTTTTAGACAACGGAATAGGAATGAGTCAGAAAAAAGTAGATGAACTGTATCGATTATTGGAAAGTGATGAAATTGGAATAAAAAATGAATTTGACTGGCAGAGCATTGGTTTGAAGAATGTAAGTGATCGCCTTAAACTGCTTTATGGAGAAGAGTTTGGTATAGAAATCACTAGTACAGTGAAAGTGGGAACCATGATACGGATCATAATGCCTCTTACAGTGAGGGACAGACAATGCGAATGATAATAGCTGATGATGAACCGGTAATAACCAATGGAATACAGAAACTAATTAATTGGAATGAATTGGGATTTGAAATTGTAGGAGTATATACAGATGGGAAAGCAGCTTTGGAGGGGATGATTTCACAGAAGCCAGACCTTGCACTGCTAGATATTTCGATGCCATTTCTGACTGGTATTGATATCATAACAAAATGTAATGATATCGGTTTAAAGACGCGAATCATATTTATCAGCGGCTTTCAGGATTTTGAATATGCAAAGAATGCGATCAAATATGGAGCGATCGATTATCTATTAAAACCGATCATTCGTGAGGAACTTATGAATGCGGTGGAACGATTTTACAGTTTTGAAAAACCAGAATCAGGTCATGAGCTGCTGCCTGAATTAGCAATTCAACCGATACATGGGGAAATGGCCGGATTATATGAATTGGAAGATACCAATTATGTTCCCATCTATGCAGAAATCATGTTTCCTGAAAATTGTACAGAACAGATGAAAAGATTGGTGCAGTTTTCTTTTAAAAGTTTTATGGAAGACTATTTGGAAACAAAAAATCTGGGTATCATTTTTTTGCGTGAAGAGCAGGTGGCAATTATACTAAAAGGGCTGGATGGTCATCAGGTCAGGGATACGATATTAACCATTCGAGACCGCATCAAGGAGACGATTTCCTATCAAATATCATTTATAATTGGAGAAGAAGTGGAAGAGATCCAGAGGATCCCCGCTTCTTACCAGGAATGTATCAGGAAAAAAGAATATCTATTTTTTGATGAGTATCTGCCTGAAGCCATGGTATCTGTAAGAACGGGAATTTTTGATAAAAATATCGATGCAGCCCATTTCGAAGTGATAAAAGCTAACGTACTATCTGAGGTCATATCACAGAAACATGCAGAGCTGGAAAAGGATTTTGGACATTTTAAAAATATGGTGTGTAAAATTTCGGAAGGTAGAAAAGAAGATGCCTGTTATTACACTTGTTCCTTTCTCAATTATTTGGATGAAAAAACAGCTCATTTGAGAACGGGTCAGAATTATTTTGATATAAAAGAATTATTAAGTATTGGACGGAGCTGCAGTGCTTATTCAAAAATGATGGAGATCTATTTTCAGGAAATTATGCGATTGTCAAGGTACCTTGGCGAAAATTCGGTCAGTGAAGAGAAGAAGAACATTTTAGCAGCAAAGAAATATATTGAGGAACATTTTTTTGAAAACATATCACTTCATGTCATGGCAGAACAGGTACATATGAATCCATATTATTTCAGCACTTTTTTCAAAAAGCATTCTGGTGAGAATTTTAAGGACTACCTGAATCAAATCCGTGTTGAGAAATCCATCCCCATGCTACTTAATACTTCAAAGAAGACTTATGAAATAGCAATAGAAGTAGGATTTACAGATGCAAGAACATTTTCCGAAGTATTTCAGCGATATCATGGTGAAACACCCAATGCATACCGTAAAAGAATTCGTCTGAACGGGAACCATTAAGATTGGAGGCATAAAGTGGAATTTTGTTTAAAGATTCTCAATAAAGAAATGCAGACAAAAGCAGTTTCTCATGGAGAACAGGAAGCATTTTTAGTATACTCGCAGCAATATCAGGAAGGGGATCAGATCGTTTTAGAGATTTCAGAAAAGAATAGATTCGTCTGGTTTTCCGTGGATGATGCAAAAGGAAAATCCCTTATTTTTTTGACGGGGTCTATATTCTATAGAATTCCTTTTGGAAAAAACAGAATCAATATATCTCCGAAAGTATTTCATGGAGAGAAACATTTGATTTATGTAAGAGAGGCCAGAGATTTTGAGGTGACAGCATATTATAATCTGGCTGAAAATGTATGTGATCAGCATAACATTGAGAACATGTATCCACATGTGACTGCTAATGTAGAGACTAGAGATGAGGCGGTATTCGCTGCACACAACGCAACGGATGGTATCTTTGCGAACACCAGTCATGGTGAATGGCCTTACGAGTCTTGGGGAATCAATCAGAGAAAAGATGCTAAGTTGCGAATTGAATATGGAAGAGTTGTGGTGATCGACAGGGTAATACTACGTATAAGGGCTGATTTTCCACATGACAGCTGGTGGGAAAACGCAAAAATTTCTTTTTCTGATTACTCAGTACAGGTGATCTCATTGACAAAAACAAAAGACTTGCAGGAGCTCACTTTTGCAGCAATTGAAACGGAGTGGATAGAATTTCATGATCTGGAGAAAGCGGAGGATGCCTCCCCATTTCCAGCACTTGTGCAGATTGAAACCTATGGCAGGAACAAACTATGAGAAAAAAAATAACTGTATTCATTACAATTCCAGATAATAATTTAAGGGCGCAGCTTTTTTTACCGGAAACGATAGATCGACTTGGTGAAATAGCAGAATTTGAATTTAATCCTCTGGATCGAGAATTGGATGAGTGGGAAATCATTACATATGGATATGAGAAAGATGCTATAATCACAGGTTGGGGAACGCATCAGATCACAGAAAAGGTTATCGAGCGGTTACCAAAGCTAAAGTTCATCGGACATACTGCGGGAAGCGTCAGCCATTTGGTGACGGATGATTTTTTTAAGCACTCCATAATGCTGACAAACGCAAATGAAGTGCTGTCATCTGCAGTTGCAGAATATTGTATGATGATGACACTGGTCGGGTTCTGGGAAATGATTGATATTGTGAATACAGTGAAAGAGGGGAACTGGCGGTCGAATGAAGATATTGTGGATGGAATTGGAGGAAAGACTATTGGAATCATAGGTTATGGCAGCATTTCCAAAGAGTATATTCGCTTGCTAGCCACCTATGATGTCAAAATATTAGTGTATTCCTCTCATTGTTCTGAGATAACTGCACTTGAGGAAGGGTTTCAATTAGCAGACTTGGAACAGGTGCTGGGTTGTGATCTGGTATCATTGCACTCTACACTGAATGAGCACACATATAATATGCTTGGAGCGAAAGAATTAAGTAAAATAAAAGATGGGGCGATCTTGATAAATACAGCCAGAGCTGGACTGATCCAAGAACAGGCTCTTTGGAACGAGCTGCAGACAGGCCGGTTTCGTGCTATCCTGGATGTGTTTCATCAGGAACCACTTCAGGCTGACAACCCGCTTCGTAACATGAAAAATGTGATTATTACACCGCATGCAGCAGGAACGAATCGATATTGGAGATCGCAGCAGGCTAAAGAGGTAATTCGGGATATGGAATTATACTTTACTGGAGGGCTTCCGAATAATCCTATCGACCTGAAACAATATAAAAGAATGACTGTAAAATAGAAATTGCCAAATAAGGTCTGTTGAATGAGGCTTATTGAATTAGAAACTCAGTTTAGGTTCTCGTATTCTGTCTGTAGACCGAAGGGGTAGTACCTGTAAATTTTTTAAATTGGCGCATAAAATGAGAGTCATTTTCATACCCGCAAAAATCTGAAATTCCTGTGATGCTCATTTCGCTGTAGGTAAGATAATATTTGGCAAGATCTAGACGTGCGGTAATAATGTCATTTTGACAAGAGCAGTTAAAAAACCCCTTATATAGGTGCTGAAAATAGGACAAACTCAGACTCAGTTTATTGGACAAATCCGGAATTCGCCAATTGTAGGAAGGATTATTGTAGATGTTTGTTCTTAGGATTGAAAAGTCACGATAGTATTTTTGCAGAGTTGGATACTCAGAAGTTCGTACTAATTCTTCCTGCAATGTTAATAGAAGTATTTGCAAGAGGTGATCCAGTATCTCTTTCTTGCGTAAGGATGCTCCGAAAAATGTATTTGACATTATGCGAACATATTCAGATATTTTATGAAAATCATAGGGACGGATCAATTGATGAAATGGAATCTTGAGAGCTTGAAAAAATTCAAGCTCTTTTTCATTGAATTGAAAATGAATCCAGTCATCATTATAGCCTGGTTCATCGCACCCATAATGGATATAAGTATCTGGAGGAAAACAAAGAATAGAGTTAGATGGAATGACATGTTTTTGATTATTGTGGATGAACCAGGATTCCTTTTTTATAAACAGAATCAGATAATCAGATAATCCATTACTGTGCTCAATATCACAAGGTTTTGAGTGATGAGAATTGTGACCGCAAGTATTGATTTCAAACATAATTGCCTCCTAACAAGGATCTAAAAAGCAGATTGCATCAGCTGTTGACAGTATAGGGTGTTTTGTTAGGATTGTCAATTTTAGTTCTTTTCAGGAGCCAAAATCGTGGAAGCTAACATTTTAAATATTGTAAATAAATTTCAGTCAATTTGCCAATATGTGGAAGAATGTTGCACGTTATGAAATAAAGTTTTACAATTATTGGAATATATTGACATTTATGAGCCAAAATCTATAATAGAGACAAAGATATGGGGGATACAAATGAAGAGTGTATTAGTTCGAGTACAAGAGTATAGGACCCAAGCCCACGGTGCTGAAATAGCACTGATAAATTACTTTTTAGAGCATCCAGATGAAACGGCTAAACTGAGTATACATGTGCTTTCAGAGAAATCGTATACCTCGCCGGCAACGATTATACGATTTTGTAAAAAGCTGGGCTTCAGGGGCTACAAGGAGTTCATTGTTTCGCTGAATTATGAACTGGCACTGAGAAGCTCTAAAAATAAAGATATTGGGGAAGAAATCAACAAAGGGGACAGCCTTGAAGACATCGTCGACAAGGTCACTTACCGCAATATTCAGGCATTAGAGGACACCAGAAAGTTGGTGGATCTTGATGAAATGCAAAGGTGCATCGATGTTCTTGTAGCAGCGAAAACAGTCGGGCTTTTTGGGATCGGTTCATCTCTTCTTGCAGCGAAGGATATGTATTTGAAATTTCTCAGACTGAACAAGCCATGTATCTGCTGTGATGACCTGCACTTACAGATCATTTATGCAAAGAACTTAACCAGTATGGATGCTGCAGTTATTTTTAGCTATTCTGGTCTGACACAGGAAATCATCAGCAGTGCGAAGCTGCTAAAAAACCAAAATGTACCAGTTATTACGATTACGAGATTTGCTGAAAATGAACTGACACGGATGTCAGACTATAAACTTTATGTCTCTGCAAATGAGCTGTTGGTACGTACAGCAGCGACGGCATCACGAATTTCTCAGCTCAATATGATCGACATTCTTTTTTCCGCATATGTGAATCAGAACCATGATAGGAACATGAATATTTTAAAAGGAAATGTAATTGAAAAAAATAAAAATAATACTGATTAGTAAGCTGTGGGAAGGGTGGGATATTACAAATGCAAATTACATGTTATAACCAGATTTTTGAAAAAGAAGTAGTTGAACTTTGGAATAAAGAACTCATGATAGATACGCTGACTGTCACAAAGTTTCGTAAACAGGTATTGCTTGATGACAATTTTGAGCCGCAACTGTGTTATGTGGCTCTGGAAAACGGAAACGTTGTTGGATTTCTTCTGGCTTCAAAAAGAAAATTCCCTTATCTGGAGAGAGGTCTGGAACCGGACAGAGGCTGGATTAACGTATTGTTTGTAGCAAGAGAATATCAAAGAAGCGGAATTGGAACGCAGCTGTTAAAGAGAGCAGAGTCAGATCTTAAGAGATTAAATGTGACCAATATCACCCTAGCGGCTTATAGTCCAAGCTACTTTTTTCCCGGAGTGGACATCGAAAATTACGTAGCTGCAGCAGATTTTTTTAAAAAAAATGAATATATAAAAGGTAAGACCAGCTATTCCATGTGTAAAGACCTTCACGGTTATCAATTGTCGGAGGAGGCAAAGGAAAGACTCCGCAAAGCGAGTGAAGCAGGTTACAGATTTGAGATGTTCAGTTATCAGTATGCAATCGATCTGATGGAATTTGCCCGTGACGAATTTGGTGGAGGCTGGAAGCGGAATTGTATTCTGACAATGCAAAATGACCGAGCAGAGGAATGCATCCTGTTAGTACTGGATCCCGAGAATCGAATCTGTGGATTCTGTACCAGAATGATAGACGGGAATCCGATGCGTTTTGGACCAATCGGTACATCAGAGAAAGTCAGAAATAAGGGACTTGGTAGTATTTTATTTGATCTGGCACAACTTGAAATGGTAAAAAGAGGGGTATATCATTTGTATTTCATGTCAACCGATGAACCGGGGCGTCGATTTTATGAGAGGCATGGGGTTCATGTTTTTAGAACATTTGCAGACTATAGAAAGGACATTTAATTATGGATATCGCAAAAAGAGTAGTAAGTATCGGTGCGCATTCCCTTGATGCTGAATTGTTGGGAGGACCACTGATTATAAAGTACGCAAATGCAGGTGCGCACTGTACACTACTTCATGTGACGCAGGGAAGACTTGAGGATCCAGATGCTTCAGAGTCAGAAAAGTCTGCGTATCTGAAATCTCTTCTTGATCAGAATAAGAGGGCGGCAGAGATCTTAGGCGGTGATACGATATGGCTTGGATATGTGTCTAGCTGTATGCCGACTCTGGAAGAGTTCGCCATAGATCTGGAGGCATATTTTTTAAAAGAGAAGGTGGAACTGGTAATCACACATTGGAGAGGTTCCATGCATCCCAGGCATATCAATACACATGATGCAGTGACTTTGGCTGTAAAGAATATGAGAAAAAACGGACATAATATACGCCTTATGTATGGTGAGACCTTTGAAGATCTGCAAGGGTTTCTGCCACAGGCTTATTTTGGACTCAGCAATGAAGAAGTACAACGATGGTTTAAAGGACTTAGAGAATACCAGGTGTTCAAAGGAGAAATTAATGATTTCCCGTATATCCCTTATTACACCACAAACCTTAAAGTCAGAATGATAGAATCTGGTAACACCTGTGATACAGTCGGGTATATGTATGCCAGCCAGATCGAGGAAAACTTATGGTAGAACTGAAGGATAACGAAAAAGAACTGCTTTTGGAGCTGAAAACAGAACATAGAAATCCGAGAACACTGGATCTTGACCTTATGAGTATAAAAGAGCTTCTCACCATTATGAATGAAGAGGATAAACATACGATTGAAGCTGTGAAAAAAGTAATTCCTGAAGTTGAAAGAACGGTGGAACTTGTAATCCGTGCCCTGAGTCAAGGCGGCAGGCTCATTTATGCCGGAGCGGGCACGAGTGGAAGGCTTGGAATATTAGATGCAGTAGAGTGTATTCCTACATTTTCAACAACAGATGAAGTGCTTGGTATTATGGCAGGAGGTGAAGCAGCTTTTGTAAGAGCAGTGGAAGGTGCAGAGGACTCTAAAGATGAGGCAAAGGATACATTAGAAGAATTAAAACTCTGTTCCAGTGATGTTGTGGTTGCATTAACAGCATCTGGACGCACCCCCTATTGCATAGGTGCCTTGGAATATGCCAGAAGTGTGGGGGCAGCAAGTGTGGGAATCTCCTGTAATGGACCTGCATTGCTCTCGAACTATGCTGATATTGCGATAGAGATTGATGCAGGTCCAGAGGTTCTCACAGGCTCCACCAGACTGAAAGCGGGAACCTCGGAAAAAATGGTGCTGAACATGATATCCACTGCATCCATGGTGGGTATCGGAAAAGTATATGGTAATCTCATGGTAGATATGAAAGCGACGAATTTAAAACTGATCGAAAGAGCAAAGAGGATCGTTTCCATTGCATGTGACTGCAGTTCTGATATGGCGCAGGAGGTCTTGGCACAAACACAGGGAAACATCAAGGAGGCTATCGTAATGATTAATGCTGAGGTATCTTTAGAAGAGGCGAAAATACGTTTGAAGCAGAACAAGGGGTTTGTTCGGCGCAGCCTTACTGAATAAAATCTATTATAGGAAAGGGGAGATTCGAGATGGCTGAGATTTATGTAAGAATAGATGACAGACTGATTCACGGACAGACGATTATTGCATGGTGTCCGACACTGCAGATCAAAGAGATCATTGCGATCGATGACGTAAGTGCACTCAATCCCATGTTGAAGACGGTAATGACTATGGGGGTGCCTGGAAATTACAAAACACACATCGTGACGACAAAGGAAGCCAAGGAATTATTAAAGTCGCCCAGTGCAGTCACACGGTTGGTAATTGTCAAACAGCCGACCATCTTAGATCAGCTTGGAGAGGAACTTAGTGGCATAAAATCAATTATATTGGGAAATCTGGCAAAAAAAGAAGACTCAAAGTATAAGCTGGATGGAGCCACAGGTATCTTTTACCTAAGCGATGAAGATGTAAAAATATTAGATGAGTTATCCAATGAGGGAATGGATATCTATTTTCAGCAGCTTCCTGCTACATCTAAAACCGGCTGGGAAGCATTTAAGAAAACCATTTAATGTAAAGGAGAGGGGAAAAATGAGTGTATTGCAGATTTTGACAATTTCTTTATTTGTGTATCTAGGATCAATTGGCTCTTTGGTGGGGAACACGATTGGTTGGTATACACTGGGAAGACCGTTGGTCGCATCCTTCGTTGTTGGTGTTATTTTGGGGGATCTTCAGACAGCAATTGCAGTAGGTATCGCATTACAGATCATGTATATGGGCAATGTAACACCTGGAGGTGCAGTAGCCTGGGATCTGTCCTATGCCACATATGTGGGAACAGCAGGAGCGATCGTTTTTGGCAAGGGAATGGACATTACACAGTTAATTGGACTGGCAGTCGTATTTGCAGGAATTGGAGGGCTTGTTGGACAAATGATGTGGAACCTGACTTATGCGTTAAATCTTCCGCTAAATCGTATAGCAAACGGATATGCAAAAGCAGGGGAGACGAAAAAAATGTTCATACCCAACATGGTGCTGGGGCAGCTGATCGGATTTTCCTTTCGATTTATCCCGGCAGTCTTATTGCTTTCTTCCATGACAATAGCGTCAGCTCAAACTGATTTTGCAACCATAATACCTGGATGGGTCACCGTTTTGCTCAGCACCTTTGGCGGTATGATGGCAGCACTTGGAATGGGAATCATCCTTTCCTTCCTGCTTAAAAAACAATGGCAGATATGTATCTTTCTCCTCGGTTTCATAATGGTGACCTACTTTAGTCTTAACACAATGGCAGTAGCAGTGATCGCTACGTTACTGGCAGTGATGTATTATGTATTCCAGATCGGTCAGAAGGAGGCAAAAGAATGAGTAAAAAACTAAGTAAGAAAACACTGAATAAATCGTTTTGGAACTGGTTCTTTTGGAACGGCTGCTCTCAGCAGGCAGAAAGTATGTTGGGCATGGCCTTTGGACAATCCATGGCTCCAGTGATTGAAGAATTATATGATACCAAAGAGGAGAAAGCGGAAGCGCTCCAAAGACATATCACATTGTTCAATACCGAGGCACAGGTAGGCTCGATCTGTAATGGTATCGTGTGTGGTATGGAGGAGGCAAATGCCAACGATCAGTGTACACCTGAGGTGATCAATACTGTCAAGGTGGCGTTGATTGGACCGACCTCGGCGATCGGAGATTCTCTTTGGGTCGCTACGATCATACCGATTTTACTGACCATATGCCTTTCCATCTCACAGGGACTTGACGCATCCATTGCATGGGTGGGAGCAGTGATTTACCTGGTATCTTATCCTATACTAACAAGTATCCTTTCCAGAAAGCTATTTTTTTATGGGTACCGATCTGGGTTAGAAGGAATGTCAGGATTTATGGCGACAGGAACCATGGATATATTAACAAATTCTATGAACTTTCTTGGATTGCTTGTTGTAGGTGCACTTACTGCTTCATTCGTTGCGTGTTCCATACCTTTCCAGATCGTAAAAGATGTATATGATGCATCGACACAGACGGTATTACCAGCACAGGTATTATTCAATGCAGACAATACGATCAATAGTATATTTCCGGGACTGGTTCCACTTTTGCTGACACTTGGAGTTTATAAATTATATACAAAGAATAAGTGGTCTCCATTGAAGCTTATGGGACTTATATTTGTATTAGCGGCTGTTCTGACTGCAATTGGGTACATGAATGGCGTATATGTATAGGGAGGTAATTGTTGGTCAGTATAATTGTATCCGGACATGGAAAGTTCGCAGAGGGAATGGTCAGTGATGTAGAGCTAATATTAGGCAAGTCAGAACAGATCCGTGCTATTAATTTTGTAAACGGTGAGGGAATAGAGGAGTTAAGGACACATATGCAAAATGCATTAGAAGAGTCTGAATCCGAGAATATATTGATGATGGTTGACATTCTGGGAGGATCGCCCTTTAATGTTGCGACTCAGCTGTGTACAGAAAACACAGGAAAAAATATAAAGGTTGTCGCTGGGATAAATGTACTTGCGCTCATGCAGGCAGTTCTATGCCGAGACAGCATGGATTTTGAGGAACTTCCAGCTGTGGTGGTTACAGAAGGCAGACAGGGCATGGTAACTATTGACGAGTTGTTGAAGGAGAAGATTTAAATATCATTTTATTCAATTAACATTTTGTAATAAATCCCTCTTGACCTTATAGTAACTATATGGTTTATTATCAAAATAAGTAAGCGTCAAATCACTCGTGAATAGAGTACATTGATCGGATGCATATTTTTTGGGTAAATGAAATAAAAATGTTAAAGTTGGAAACATATAAAGAGTTAATGCAAGGAGCTTTAACAGTTACCTCGCACTAACTCTTTTATGTGTAAGTTGTGTTCAGCTAAACTATTTACAAAAATATTTATACAAAGGGATTACATGGGACTGAATCAAAATATAAATATATTGCAGCGGCAACAGCTTTCTGCGACAAAGATATACTTAACCAGTTTACCATAATACTCTTCTCTAACCGTGCGTCACAATAGCATGAAAAGTATCCTCGATTAGCATAACAATAATCATGTATTTGACACAGTCTATCTAACAAATCAATTGGTCCTGCTGGACCGCTATGTCCGGGTCCGCACCAATTTCCGTAGATGGGTATAGATAGCCTAGTTGTAGCCTGATCCGGATTAATCTGCATAGCTGTACTAAACTGATTTAAATTCCTTCCAATAACAAGCATTTCCTCTTCAAGTCCGTCGTTTAGTGCCGCTTCTTCATCGAAGTAAACAACTCCCTCTTCAGAGGTGGATAAATATTTTTCAACTTTCTTTTGAATTTTTTTTAGTTCAGCGGGTACTTTTTCTTTTGTCACCTGGTTCTCAACACTGTTCACTTTAAGTACATTAGCGAAAGTATCATTACTGATGCTCACTAATACCAAAAGTGCACAAATGAAAGCTAAAACTCTTTTTTGCATAGTCTCCTCCTTAGTTGAAAAAATCTACTAACAACGCTTCGTCTGCAATAGTTACTGACTTCACAACATCACCCTGATCTAACTTTATTAAATATGGTACACGATCAATATTGTATTTTTCTAGAACTTCAGTTGCTTCTTTGCGCGGCATTTCTGTAGTATTGTAGTAATATATTAGGCGAAAATTCTCGTCCTCTCTCAATATTGTCTCAAATGTTTCTTCAAATGTAATGCAGTAATCACAATCTTTTCTGCCAAAGTAAAGATAGATTTCACTCTCATAGCTTGATTCTATGATCGTATCTATTTCCCCTTCCATAGCAACAGGAATTGTATATTCAGGTGCGTAAAAGGTTAAAACTTCTCTGTCTGCATATGGTCCTGAAATCGCCTCAAAAATATATGCAATAAAGATTAATATGTATAGGCTTCCGACAACTAAAGCACTAAATATGATCAATATAGATTTTTTTGACAATATCCCAAAAACTAATGCTATCATACCTGTAGGAAATGTTAGGTATAAAAAGATGTTTGTAACATTAAATACTATATATGGAATTAAAAAAATGACGCCTGCAACAATAAATGTTATTGATAGAACAGAATATAATTTTTGTCTATTATTGATTTCATTTTTATTCATATTTCTCCTTTTAAGTATTAGTTTGCAAGAAAGCTTTCTATTGCAATCCTACATTCTTCTTTCTCTGTTTCATTTGTACCATGTTCAAATTTCAGGGGAAACTCAGCTATAATCGCATTATCCTTAACTTTATATATTGTTGGTATCCACGTAATGTCAAATAACTCTATAAACTCATCGTATATATCATCATTTTTTCTGTCATCTGTATTATAGTAAAATATATATTGGTTTTTAATTGTCAGTACTTCTTCTAGAATTGGTTGAAATTCTTCACAATCAGGGCAAGTAGGACGACCAAAATATATATAAGATGCGTCTGATTTGGAAATAATTTCATATAACTCGCTAGAGTTATCTATAGGCTTTAAATAATCAGTTTCAGTACTATTACATGCAGTAAATACCAATAGAACATAAAATAATATAAGTATGAAAACTTTCATAAAATACTCCTTTATGATTATTTTGAATAACAGTATATCAAAATCAGATTAATTGCAATGCAAATTGCAGAAAATGTAGATTTATAACAGAAAATGTAACTGTAAATACAAAAAATATCAAATAAAATATCAAAATATAATCAAAAAGGACAATACGATCATGCGAAAATTGAAATACAAATGAGAATCCTATAGTGTAACATGCAAAGAACCTCAATTTTAAGAGATAAAATTGAGGTTCTTTTTTTCTTTATAGATTTGTAAATCCCTTTTCTTTGAATACTTGAATCGCATCAAAAAATGTTTCGAAGGTAAAGTGGTCTTTTCCTAAATCAGTTAGAAATGCATCCAGGCGATCTCTCGCAAATACAATATCGGAAACTTGTGCAGGGTTTCTGTCCGTATAAGAATCTCCAAAGAAAATAGAAGTTTCATGTGGATATTCTTTCATAACAAGTTCCTTTCGTATTAAATCAACGCCATCATCATAAGGGGAAGATATGGTAAGGAATTCTTGATCCGTAGAAAGATTACAGAAATGACAACCGGCGAAACGGCTCAGATAAGGTTTTAACAGATGCTGGATCATTTCACCTATACCACCAGAAATGATAACAATAGGAATATGTTGAGAATCAAGATAATCTAAAAATTCAACGAAACCATCACGCATCTCCATGGTTTCTAAAAAAGCAGTCATTTCGTTATATCTTGAAGAGGGAATTTGTCCAAAGAGATATTTAACGGCCTCTGAAAGATTGACGCCTCTCTGTACCATATCTGCAGCAATCCTCTTAAAGTCATCGCCTAAATAGTATTCCCACAGGCCTTCCGCTGTTTCAAAGTTCGTGATCGTACCATCAAAATCACAAAAAACGATGTAGTTCGGTATTTTGGTATTCATAATTTATCAATGCTCTCCTTAAAATTTTATGCAATATTTGTGCTTTGACAAATACGCTGTAAAAATCGTAACAACATATATAAAATTGTTCAATATACAATGTGTATAAAAATCAACCCATAATTCTGTGCACGTTTTTGTGCAAAAACCCATTGTTAAAGTAAAAATGGTATGCTAACATAACAATATACTCATAAACACGAACGAACGAACATAAGAACGAATGAAAATTATCTGAAAAACGGAGGTTACTAGAATGAGCAGTAAAGTTGCAAAAACTACTTTTAATCCAATCTATATGGGAGAGGATATAGATTATAAGGGTGATGCACTAGTTCTTGAAACGGGCAGCAAGGGTCAGATCGCGAATAAAGTGCTGCTGGATCATCACAAGCAGTTCGAGCAAAAATGTTACAAGGTTTGCGATGGCGTTTACCAAAGCGTAGGTTTTGGTTTGTGTAATGCAGTTATGGTAGAAGGTAAAACAGGTATGATCATTATCGATACCAACGATAGTATCGAAGCAGCAAACATGGATTATAACGAATTTAAAAAAGTCTGTGATAAACCTGTTTCGGCAATTATCTATTCCCACTGGCATTACGTTATGGGGACAAGAGCCTATGTTCCGGCTGGAAAGGAACAGGATATTGAGATCTGGGCACATCAAGACCACTTGCCTGATGTAATGGACGCCTTTGCGGACAGTATGCCTTCTTACTTCCGCAGACTTTATGTAAATACAGGTAACTTTATTGAAAGAGAAGGGGAAAATGGATATTGCGGCGGAGCTTTAGGACCATTCTACACAAGTCCATATGTGGAGAACCCAACCCAGGAATACATGGCTCCAAATAAAGTTATTTCCAACGAAACAGTGACGAAGCAGGTGATTGACGGAGTTGAGTTTGAGTTCCATCCAAGTTTTTCGGAGAGCAGTGATAGTATCATTATTTACATTCCGGAGAAGAAAGTTGCACATTCAAACCATGCCTGGCCAGTGTTTGCAAATCTTTATACATTACGAGGAGAATTATTCAGGCACCCACTTAAATGGATCCATGGTATTGATGTGATGCGTGAAAAGGGGATTGAACATCTAACAGGCTGTCATGGTGTACCAATCTCAGGCAAAGAAAGACTAGATAAAGTTTTAACAGAATATAGAGACGGTATTCAGTTCTTATATGACAGAACAATCAAAGGCATGAATCAAGGGAAAGCACCAGATGAAATTATACGGGATTTAAAAGTGCCAAAACATTTAGTTACTGGTGAAATAACGAAAGAGATTTACGGTGAAATGGAATACTATGTTAAAGGTATTTACAGAGGCTTCATCGGTTGGTTCGGAAATGATGCAGTGGAATTACATCCAGTTACGAAGGAGTTTGAAGCAGAAAGAATTATAGAAGGGTTCGGGGGAAAAGACGTTGTGGTGAAAACTGCACAAGAAGCCCTCGATAGAAAGGAATATTCCTGGGCAGCACAGTTAGCTACTTATGTATTAAAAGTGGATGTTGAAAACCCAGAAGCAAAAAAAGTAAAAGCCTTTGCCTTCTATGAAATGGCACACAGAACAACGGCTACAACAACCAGATACTGGTATACGACCCAAGCAAATACTTTAATGGGCGGCTTTGATCCAAATACAGTTCGTCCCCGTGTTCCTTATCAGGTAGCTAAAGTATGCCCTCCACAAATGTTCATCAAAGCATTTGGAGTGGATTTGATTCCAGAGCTCTGTGAAGATGTAAATAAAGTAGTTATATTTGATCTGACAGATATTGGGGTCACATGTGGTTTACATATTAGATATGGCGTGGCTGAATTTTTAGATCAAGCAGTAACGGGTGATGTAAAAGTCTCAATGACTCATGATACATTATGTGGAATCATTGCAGGTGAAAAGTCTTACACAGCAAGTATACAAAATAAAGATATTATGTTTGCCGGGGATAGGGATTTGGCAGAAAAACTAGGGGAAATGATTGATTTTTAGGGGGTAATTATATATGAAAAAGATGGTATCACTTCTATGTGCAACTACAATTTTGCTGACATCCTGCGGAGTACAGCAAACAGATGATTCCCAGACAACACAGCAGATAAATGATTCACAGACAGTACAGCAGACGGACGATACTCAGGCACAAGTGGAAAATAAAAATTTTGACATTTCAATTACAGAGGAAGAAAAACTAAATAGTACCTTTAACCTGAATTATTCATGATGATGCAGAAAAAAATATTCTGACCATCGATTTTCTTTAAAGCTAATTTTTGTGACCCAACAGCCGATTCCTTCCCCAAAAAGGGTAGAAAATCCCTGTATCATCAGAAGATTATCTTTTTTGAGATATCAAGGAACAGGTTCTTGTCATTCCAGTTTCGGAATCCGACTTATATTATTCAATGTCTCTATAAAAGCAGCCTTATAGGGGCAACTGCTACATAGCTTGAATGT
>JBKECO010000036.1:0-33141 GCA_047974745.1 Lachnospiraceae bacterium | reverse complement strand
TCAAGACCATTGACGATGTTCCGGCACAGCTCCGAGAGGAAGTAAAAAAGCTGTTGGAGGAGAGCTAATATGGCTATCCGATTATTCAGAAAATACCTATTCATTTTAGGACGAAGGGAGGTGGAAAATATGGCAGTTATCTATGTGGCACTTATCATCAAAGGCAAGAGAAGCTACGCTGACATTCCGGCAGTTATCAAGCCGAATGTTAAGGAAATGCTGGTTGACCTTGAACTCGAAGACCTTATCACTGAATAAGGCGGCACATATGGGGAGCTGATATGCTCGGCTCTCCCTTTATCTTATTAAAGTAAAGGAGAACAACAATAATGGTATCAGAAATGACTTTAATCGGAAGTATTGTTGCCGCTATCTTCGCAAGTACTGGATTTTGGGCTTTTATCACATACCTCGTTCAGAGGAAAGATACTAAGGATAGTGCGGAAGCTCAAATGTTAAAAGGTCTCGGACACGACCGCATTTGTTATCTTGGAGAAAGTTATATTAACCGTGGGTACATAACGAAAGATGAATACGAGAACCTTCACGATTACCTGTATGTACCTTACAAAAAGTTAGGTGGTAACGGAACAGCAGAGAAAATTGTAAATGATGTGGCAGACTTGCCTATATCGAATACAAAGGAGGTGCGTCATGAGCAATAAGGCTTTCATAGAATCCATTGCCGATTGTGTAAAAAAGTACGCATACCTGTATGGGATAACGGTGTATTCTCCCATCATCGCTCAAGCTGTTTTAGAGAGTGCAAGCGGAACTTCGGAGCTGGCAATAAACGCTCACAATTATTTCGGATTAAAATACCGAGAAGGTCGATGTAAGACTGCTATCGGTGTTTACACGAAAACAGGTAGTGAGCAAAAAGTAGATGGAACTTACGAAAGCTCCGTAATGCAATGGTGTAAATTCTCGAACATGGAAAACGGTGTTATTGGTTATTTCGATTTTACGAACACTTCCAATTATACCAACATCAAGGGTGTGGAAGACCCGGAAACCTATCTCGCTAACATCAAGGCAGATGGTTACGCTACTTCCCTCAATTATGTTCAGAATCTTATGAGTGTGATTGAGAAGTACAATTTAAGGCAGTATGACAAAAAGGAGGTCATTGAAATGAGCAACAGTTCATTAGCAACTTATACAAGCATTTCTCCAAACAAGACAAGCCCTCGCACACAGGGGGTCGATAGAATCACCCCTCATTGTGTTGTAGGTCAGCTTTCCGCAGAGAGTATCTGTGGGTGCTTCATAAGCCCTTCGAGACAGGCAAGTTGTAACTATGGTATCGGCACTGATGGTCGAATTTCCCTCTGTGTAGAGGAGAAAGACCGTAGCTGGTGTTCTTCCAGCGGTGCAAACGACCACAGAGCTATCACCATCGAGTGTGCATCTGATAAGACCGCTCCGTATGCTATGAATGGTAGTGTGTACGAATCACTTATCAAGCTGTGCGTGGATATTTGCAAGCGTTATGGAAAGAGCAAGCTGATTTGGTTCGGTGATAAGGACAAGACCCTCAACTACTCCCCGAAATCCGATGAAATGATTATCACGGTTCATCGATGGTTTGCGAACAAGAGCTGTCCGGGAGACTGGCTGTATAATCGTCTCGGAGATTTGGCGGCAGAGGTAACAAAGAGATTGGGCGGTACAAGCTCTGCTCCTTCGACACCTTCCAATGGCACTATGTACCGTGTTCGTAAAACATGGGCTGACAGCAAAAGTCAGATAGGTGCTTACAAAGACCTCGCTAATGCAAAAGTAATGGTTGACAAAAATTCGGGCTACATTGTATTTGATGAATCCGGTAATGCAGTTTACACAGGAAAAGCGGCGGTAAACACTAATACTTTCAGTTCATACAAAGTGAAAGTAACTGCCGATGTACTTAATATCCGTAAAGGAGCTGGCACGAATTATGGTACGAATGGTTCTATCAATGATAAAGGTGTTTATACCATCGTAGCAGAAGCAAGCGGCACAGGAGCTAAGAAGTGGGGTAAATTGAAGTCCGGGGCTGGCTGGATTTCTCTTGACTACACCGAAAAAGTCTAATGAGACGCAGAAACAAGAGAGCACCTATAGAGTTTTCTAAGAAAATACTGGTTGTTGCGGCAATTATAAATATTGCTGTGGTGATATTCACTTTCATCATTGTATGGAAGACGCTTGATACATCGCCATTGGCATATCTCATTCCAGCAGTTGCCGCCGAAGTTGCAACAGGAACAGGATTCTATTATTCCAAAGCAAAAGTCGAAAACCGTATCAAACTGATGAAGCACTATAAGGTTGAACCAAGCGAGCAGTCGTTCGCAGAAAATGGAGGATACAACAATGGTTGATTTGACACAGGTAATTATTGCAGTTCTTACACTTATTTTTTCACTGGTATCTGCTTTTCTTATTCCTTATCTGAAAACAAAAATCAGTACCGAACAGCTTGATACAATCACGTTTTGGGTAAACATTGCAGTTGAAGCGGCTGAAATGATTTACAATGGCACTGGTCGAGGTGAGGAAAAGAAAGCCTACGTTGTTAAGTTTTTGAATAGTAAAGGGTTCACGCTTAATACCGAGGAGATTGATAATCTCATTGAAGCCGCTGTATTGAAACTAAAATCAACGCAAAAAGAAGAAGCCTAACGGCAGTTAGACCTCCTCTATTATAAAAACAAATCCGAAACAGTGCTTTACGAAAAATAAGGTGTTCGGATTTGCACTATTTGGTGGACCAGACGGGAATCGAACCCGTGTCCAAAAATCAATCCCCTGTACTTCTACGAGTGTAGTCTATCCTTTAACATTCCCTCTGCCGGACGGAGAAAGACATCCTTCCGGTTTCAGTAGCTTCATTATACGCCCATATGCTCAAAGCTTTGCATAAGTCGTTTCTCACAAAGTCGAAGCCTGGTTCCTAAAGTGTGAGTGCTCTAGGTCAGACTACTGCCTTTAGGCAGCGTAAGCTAAATTATCTTCAGCGTTTAAATTTAATTTTGGCATTTGACGCATTCCGTGCGACTCGCTTCTCCAGCTTCACGATCCCTGTCGAAACCTTTACTAGCCCTTAAAGGTCCTGTCTTTTGCTGACAGATATTAATTATATTACGTTATGAGCTGCTCGTCAAGATGAGATATTGCTTCTGAAGCCCCATATGAATAAATTTCTTCTGACACCCCGGCTCATGGGATGCCTAGATATTTCTTATCTTGAACTCTCTTTCAGATTCTCTTCGCTGATCCTTCTTGGCAATGTCCTGGCGCTTATCATGCAGCTTCTTTCCTTTAGCGAGTGCTATCTCTATTTTTACGAGACTGCCTTTGAAATAGACCTGAACAGGTACCAGTGTATATCCCTTTTCCGCAATCTTTTGCTGAAGTCTTCTGATCTCCTGTTTATGAAGTAAGAGCTTTTTGGGACGCAGGGGGTCTCTGTTAAATATATTGCCCTTCTCATAAGGAGAAATATGCATGCCATAAATATATACTTCGCCATTTTGAATACGGACAAAGGATTCCTTAATGCTGCACTTACCCATACGTAGGGATTTAACTTCCGTTCCATGCAGGCTGATTCCTGCCTCAGTGATCTCCTCTAAAAAAAATTCATGACGCGCCTTTTTATTATTCGCAATCAGTTTTCTGTCATCTTTACCCATTTTTCTTCCTCATACCAGGCTGTTCACCTAGTGTTTCTGTCAATTCAAAGTCGATCGTCCTCATCTGAAGATCTACATTGGTGACTGTCACGTTGACTTTTTGTCCCAGCTTATAGCGTCTGTTCGTGGCACTTCCAACCAGTTCATAGGTTTCTTCATTAAAAACATAGTAATCGTCATTCAATGCAGTAATATGCACCAGCCCTTCGATTGTATTGGGTAGTTCGACATAGATTCCCCAGCCGGTAACACTAGAAATTACACCTTCGAATTCCTCTCCCAGATAACTCGCCATAAATTCCGCTTTTTTAAGTTTCGTCGTCTCACGTTCTGTTTCATCAGCACGACGTTCTCTTTCGCTGCAGTGCTTTGCTATCTCAGGAAGGATCCTTTCATAATGCTCGATCCGTTTTGCATTCATCTTCCCACGCAGATTTTCCTTTATGATCCTGTGAATCTGTAGGTCAGGATATCTTCTGATCGGCGAGGTGAAGTGGCAATAATACTTGGTTGCAAGTCCGAAATGGCCTGCATTCTCTATATCATATTTGGCTTGTCTCATGGATCGCAGCGTCAAACGGCTGATCAATGGTTCTTCGTCAGTTCCTTCGATCTTATCCAGCAGCTTTTGCAGCTCCTTAGGATGAACCGCATCCTGAGTCATTCTCAATGTATATCCAAAATTATTGATAAAGGTCGACAGTTTTTGAATCCTCTCTGGATCGGGAGTCTCATGCGTCCTGTAAACAAAAGGGATTTCCTGCCAAAAGTAATCTTCTGCTACCGTTTCATTTGCAAGCAACATAAAATCTTCTATGATCTTTGTTGCGGTATTTCTGTCATATGGAGCGATGTAAATCGGCTTGCCCATATCATCCAGTTTTATTTTAGTTTCAGGAAAATCAAAATCGATGGATCCTCTTTTCCGCCGTTTCTTTCTTAAGATGGATGCCAGTTCTTCCATGTCCTTGAACATGGGTATAAACTCACTGTATTCTTCCATTTTGCTCGAATCGTTATCTTCTAAAATCTGCTTTACAGCAGTATACGTCATTCTTCGATCTACATTAATCACTGTTTCAGAAATCTTATGACCTGTCACGTTTCCTTTTTTATCGATCTCCATAATACAGCTCAATGCCAGTCTGTCTTCCCCTTGATTCAAGGAACACATTCCATTCGACAATACTCTCGGAAGCATTGGAATCACTCTATCTACAAGATATACACTGGTTGCACGTTCTGATGCCTCATGATCAAGTGCACTGTTTTCCTGCACATAATTCGTAACATCGGCAATATGAACTCCCAAAGTATATCCCTTTTGATTTTTTGTTAAAGTAATGGCATCATCAAGATCTTTCGCATCTTCCCCATCAATTGTAACCGTCTGCCATTCACGAATATCGAAGCGACCTGCCATATCAGCACCTGTCACTTCCTTCGCCACTCGTTCTGCCTGATTGATTACTTTTTCCGGAAACTCAATCTCAATATTATGTGATTTGATGATAGCTAGAATATCGGTTCCAGGATCTGTGATATGACCTAGAATCTCAAGAATCTTGCCTTCTGGATTTTTATCTCCATCCGCAAATTTCGTTATCTCAACTACAACCTTATGCCCGCTTAATGCCCCTTTGGATCGCTCTTGCGGTATAAAAATATCTTTTGTAATCTTTACATCATCTGGCACTACAAATCCAAATGTTTTTGTTTTCTCATATGTTCCAACAATCGTTTTCGTATTCCGTTCGATGACTTTAACAACGCTGCCCTCAATGCGATTTCCTGACTGTTGCTGACTCAGTTTTACGCTGACAATATCTCCGTTCATGGCTCCGTTCACCTGATTAGCAGGAATAAAGATATCGTCCTCTCTCTCCTCTATTTCGACAAATCCAAATCCCTTGGCATGTCCGATGAATTTACCCTGAAGGAACTTTCCTGATGCCTTAACATACTTTCCTTTGGCAGTCACTTCTGCCTTCCCGTCTTGTATCAACGATTCCATGATCTGTCTTAGTTCCTGCTTTTGCTCCTTTGGAACGGAAAGAAATATCGCCATTTCCTTCAGTTTCATTGGCACATAAAAATCACTTCGAAGCAGATCATGGATCATTTTCTTTTTTATTTCAAATTCTTCTGAATTCATAATCCTCCAATTTTCCAATGGTGAGGCGGAAGCTCCTTCTTCTAAAAAAGACTGCCGCACTATACGACAGTCTCACACTTAACCTTGAATAAATCCAATATTTAAAACACAAGCTATAATGATAAATAGTGCAACCAGAATTCTTGTGATCTTGACAAGCATACCTTCCATCGAACGTCCCTTGTTCTTACCCCAATAAGAATCTGCTGCTCCGGATATCGCTCCAAGTCCTGCTGACTTGCCTTCCTGCATTAAGATAATGATTGTAATTGCAATACTGATAAGTATAAAGATAACCATAAGTACATATTTTAAAATAACCACGTGTGACACCTCCCATTTTTGTAATAATGTTCACAACTTTGTTAAGTATATCATATGTATTGCAGATTTTCAATGGGTTTTTATAAGCTCATTGTATCATATGATACTTTAATTTGCTACTTTATTATATTCCTCGAATACTTGATTATTTTTGATCAGAACATTTGACAAACGAATATAACCGCTTACCTGAATAATCCGCTTTTCAATTTTATTGTTGATATTTCCTTACCACACTAAACAACTATGCATCATCCAAGGAGTATAGTTGGAATAATCACCACAATATGCCTCTTGAAACAAGGTAACTCCATCATTTAAATAAATAATCTTTTTCTCGTACCTGTGTTATCCACTTTCCAGGTGAAATACCTTCGGTTTTCTTAAAAATCTGACTAAAATATTTATGATTATTTCCACATCCAACCCGTTCTGCGACATATTGTAATTTTGCATCATTTTCATCAATAAGAATCATTTTTGCTTTTTCCACCTTTTTCTTGGTAATATAGGTAGAAAATTTTTCTCCTGTAGTTTGATGGAACTTTCTACTTACATAATCAACATTCATATATAAGTATTCTTCTGCAATCTTTTTTAATGTCAAATCACATTCGGAAATATGTTCATCTACATATTTCATTACCATTTCAATCATAATACCATAATCATGACTACTTTGAGTTAACTCATTCTCAGCATTTGTAATCATAAATATAATATCTACTCGAATGGTTTCAATATCCTTTTCTTGATTTATGTTTCGAAAAAAATTAATAGCCTCCTGCATAGAATAAACGCCAATTTCTGATAACTTTGAACAGATACTATTTCCCAGCATATGTAGAAATTCTGGTTGCGTAGCCTCTCTGGTCATAGTACGCAACTCATTCAAACATTTGATAGATTTTTCACTATCTTTACTTTCTAATTGACTAAATAGTGTCTGAATATATCGATATGTGTTCTGATTATTATATACAACATTGATTTTAAAATTGTGAATAGCATAGATTACATCATACCGCCGTATCTTCTTTAATACCATTTCTAAAAGATGTGGAAGGTTGTCATATTTTTCGCTTTTCACTTCCAATAATGAACTTTTTTGCTCACAACAATTTTTTAAATAATTTACTTGCACTTCTTCATAGCTAAAAAGCAAAAGAGTGCTGTTAACATAGATGCCGTAAAAAATACTAGGATCTTTTTTTGAATTTTCATTGATTTCTAGGCATTCTAGAAAAGGTTCAAGTACGTTATCTTCTAAAAAATAAACATAATTAAGATAGCATTCATTATGTTCAAAAACCTGATACTTTCCATAGGAATTCATCTGTTCACCATATAGAGATTGAATATTTGAATCCTCCATTTCTTTCAGTGCAATACCATCGATCAGTAAATGATAGATGATTTCTTGTTGCATTAAACGAAATAAATCGTTTCTTCTAAGCTGTGCTTCCAATAGCGTCTTTTTTTCCCTGCAATCCTTTCCTGCTTGTTGAATGGTATCTATAATTTTTTGCTTATTGCAAGGTTTTAACAGATAATATTTTACACCATACTCCATTGCTACTCTGGCATACTCAAATTCCTCATAACCAGATAAGAGAATAAACTGTATTTGCTGGTTTGCTTTTGAAATATCTCTGATCAAATCCAAACCGGAAAGTCCAGGCATTCGAATATCAGTCATTACAATATCAGGCGATTCATCTAAAATCATATTATATGCTTCTATTCCGTCTTTACATAATCCGATGACTTCTATATTGAGGCTACTCCAATCAATCTGAGAAGAAATGGTTTCTCTAATAACGCGTTCGTCATCAGCGATGATTAATTTTAGTAATTTCATATCTCTCCCTTCATCGGAAGTATTATTTCAGCTACCGCATATTCATTTTCATTATAAAATTTCAATCCATAGTGTTCTCCGTATTGCATTTTAATTCTTCTATCAATATTCAATAATCCTATGCCATGACCATGAGGTATTATTGTCCCTAGACTTAATTTGTTTAAAAGATCATCTTCCATCTCGGATCCTGTATTTTTTATATAAATATGAAGACCATTCTGATCTTCATGGATCGACAAATCAATGTAACATTCATCTACTTCCATTTCCAATCCATAAAAGATAGCATTTTCTATTAATGGTTGAATTACAAACTTAGGTATGATATATGTATGCCAGAAATGTGAAATTGCATTTTCAAAATTCAATCGACTTTCATACCTTATTTTCTGTATGGTGATGTAAGCAGAGACAACTTCTATTTCCTTACCAACTGTATAATTTTTTTCGTTTTTATTATTCAGGGAATTTCGGAGCAATATACTTAAAGACTCTACCATATTCGAAATATTTGATTCTCCAATCAATTGTGCTCGCCAACGGATTGAATCCAATGTATTGTAAAGAAAATGAGGATTGATTTGGTTCTCTAATGCTTTAATTTGTGCTTCCTTTTTTAACAACTCATTAATATAATTTTTTTGAATCAATTGAATAATGGTTTCACTCATTTCATTAAATTGAAGGTTTAATGTGCCAAGCTCGTCTCCCCTGCCAGTATAGTCATATGTTGTTTCTGGAGCTTTTGTATTATCAATTGCAAATTGTTGCATTCGGGTTTTCAATCTGTAAATATGAATCATAAGCTTTCCAATTAATTTGGTTGCTATCCACATTGCTAATATGAAATCCAAGGCAATAATCCAAAGACAAATATTGCTAATTTTCTTTATTTCATTACCAATATCATTATAAGAAATTAGATAGTAATAATCCCACCCATATTCTTCAATGGTTCCATGGGTGATAAAATACTCATTTTTATTTATTGACGCTACATGATATTGGTCAATTTCAGTTAAAGAAAGAGACTCTATATTCTCCAAAGAGAGATCTTCCGTATGATAGAGAACATTATTATTTGATAGCAAAATATACATGGTTTCACCGTATTGCTTTTCAAATTGTGTGCTTTCCTTAATCAATGCATCCATGTCTATATTCAATAGGATTGTACCAAGAGTCTCTAATCTTAGTAACTCGATTTGCCTTATATTTCGTACAAGAAATAGCCCATATTCATGCATATAGGTATCTACCCAACAAGGTGCCCCGTTTTTGCTATCCGATTCTAAAAGTAATTGTTGTTGAATCTCTTGTGGAATCTTATCCGTTGCAACCAAGTTTGTTTTCAATACTGCAGATGGAGTATATAAACTAATATATTTCAAAATTCCATCTGCATAATTAAAATAATAATTTCCCACATAAATTTCCATGCTTTTTAAAGCATCCAGATTGGTCTCCCCTGCTTCATATCCACTCATTAAAAGAGACATGTTTTCTTGCACTTTGTTGTCTGACAAAAAAATTTTTGTTAAATCTTCCATTCGATTTAAGTAGTCAGTAATTTCCTTTGCTGAATATGACATGGACTCAGACATAGACTGATATAACATTTTATTATAGGAGGAGGTTAATAGTTGAATAATTACAAATGACATAATTGCCATAATGGATAACCCCACAAATATAATGGAGAGTATTTTTGTTTTTAAAGGAAGATTATTTATTTTTTTTATCATATAGCTGTAACCTCCTCCGACTTCAACCTGTTTTATAGCAAAAGTTTGCGATCAATCACGATTAACACACTTCTGGAATAGTTGTGAATAGTAATGACATCCGGACTAAGTTCAGTAAAATTACAACTATTTTGTCATACTTCAATCCAGATAATTTGATAACTCACCAAATATTTTTTTCACATCATAGTAAGCCATTTTTGGTCTTCGATATTCATCTACCATTCCTTTATTATTGCGACTTCTTGGACGGACCAATCCCCATTCAAGGCGACTTACCCTTACATCGCAAAACTGCCATATATACAATCCAATACAATCATGAAGTGCAAATATTTCATCCAATTGTTTTCTTATGATTTCAGCTTGTAGTTCTTCACTCCATATATCATGTGCTGGATCGCGAAATCCATAAATCCCCCCCGCACCAATTTCGGTGATTAAGAATGGTTTTCCTTGCCCACCATTAGTTTCTACCCATTCTTGCAATTCATGAGCCATATTAGCTGCTGTTTTTTGTTCGTACCAATAGGGATAAATATTCCAAGAACAAATGTCTGGAAGATCCTGACAGATATCAATTTGAAACCTACAAGATGCAGAACTTGTTGGCCTACTTGAATCTAAGGAACGTATCAACTCATACTGAGCTTTATAGCAACTTCTGCCATATTCAGTGTCACTTCCACACTCATTTAAAATTCCCCAAATATAAATGGAGGGATGATTATAGTGACAGGTAATCATTTCTCGTATTACTTGTTCACATTGAGGTTCAAAATATGGATTTTCCATTTTTTCACTGATGATTCCTCTTGCATGATTTTCTTCCCAGACTAAAATTCCCATTTCATCACATAGATCTAAGAATAATTCATCATTGGGGTAGTGAGAAGTTCTTATAGAATTACCACCCATATCCTTGATCAATTGCAAGTCATAAGAAATAGCTTCTACGGGCAATGCGCAACCATAGTGCGGGTGATCCTCATGACGGCAGAAACCTTTGATTCTTATTGGTCTTCCGTTTAGTAATACTTGTCTTCCGTACACCTCTATAGTACGAAATCCGATACGGTCCATCCAGTCATCAATCATTTTTTCATTATGCATCAACAATACTTTCATCATATAAAGAGTCGGCACTTCCATGCTCCAAGGTGAAACATTTGAAAATTTAAGATTGTGAATGCAAATTTTGTTTTCGCCTGAAGTAAAATTATATTCTTCACAACAAACTTCTTGGTCGGCTATGTTAAGCTTTAACGTTCCCTTAAATTCACTATTCAATAAATTATGGCAAACAATCTCTGCTCTTCCACTCCAAGTTCCATCTTTTTCACAAATTGGTGTAAAGTGTGCATATTTAATATAAACATCTGGTAATTTTTCAAGGACAACTCCTCTAGAGATGCCGCCATAGGACATATAGTCATTCGGCATGTCCAGAGCATATTCCTCTCGAAATTCATTGTCTACCATAACTTTCAAGGAATGCCAACCACTTGCCAAGTCTCGGATACAAACATCAAAGGGGGTATAAGAACCATAATGGTCTGCTACTTCTATTTCATCAATAAATACTTTAGCATAGTGGCTTACTCCTTTAAACTCTAATCGCACATTCCCTTCCGCTTCGAATGAAGTTTCGAAAGAAACCCATCCTCTATAATTTTCTAATCCAGGAATGCTTTCCACACAACCAGGTACCATTGCTTTTAATTCTTTGCTTTTATATTCTTCTTCCAAAAGTGTTAAATTCCATAATTTTCCGGATAATTCTATTTCATCTCGTATCTCATGATTTTCAAATGTTCTAAGCATATTTTTCTCCATTTCCGCGCATTATTGTTAGCGCTATATATTCATCCTTTTAATCCTGATGTAGCAACACCGTCTACCAGATATTTTTGAAAGAACATAAATATAATTAAAATTGGTAGGATTGACAGGGTTGACATCGCAAACATAGCCCCATAATCAGATGTGGAAGCTGGATCCGCAAATAATTTTAATGCCAATGATACGGGATATTTTGCAGCCTTGTCTATATAAAGTAAAGCAGACATAAAATCGTCCCATCTCCAAATAAAGGAAAAAATTCCAGTAGTCACTAATGATGGAACTGCAAGGGGCATTGCAACTTTAACATAAACACCATAAAAAGAGCATCCGTCAATCTTTGCTGCTTCATCAAGTTCCTTTGGTATCCCTTCCAGAAAATTATAAATCATATAAACAAAAAAACCCTGGATGGCAAAAAAATAAGGTACAATTAATGGAAGATAGGTGCCCACCCAACCAAGTTTTTGATACCAAATATATTGCGGTACCATGATAACTTGAGAAGGTACCATCATCGTAAGTAAAACAGCTGTAAATAAAACCTTTCTTCCACGAAACCGACATCTAGATAATCCAAATGCTACTAAAGAAGATGAAATTACCGTACCAAAGGTTGCGATTACCGAGATAAAAGCTGAGTTCTTAAAAAAAGTCCCAAAACCTATTTTGGCGAAGCCCTTCCATCCAGTTACATAATTTGAAAAGGTGAATTTCTCAGGAATTAAGGAACTAGCGGTTAAAAATATGGTATTAGTTTCCTTAAAGGAGCTCATAACCATCCATAAAAGCGGGTAAATCATAATAAATCCAATCACAGCAACTAATACATTATATACTATACTCTTTATTTTTTTATTCATTTAAACTCCCCCATCATAGACCCATTTTTTCTTTGTTGCAAATAAAAATGCTGTAAACATGCCAACAACCAATATCATCACCCATGCTAAGGCGGCACCATACCCTGCCTTATAATATACAAAACTTTGATTGTACATATGAACCATATAAAATAATGTGGAATTTAAAGGTTTTCCCTGTGTAATAATAAAGCATTGAGTATATGCTAAAAGCCCATAAATTACTTGCATAACTAAATTAAAAAAAATAGTTGGAGTTAAAAGTGGAAATGTAATACTAAAAAACTGTCTCCATTTCCCAGCACCATCTACCATAGTCGCTTCATAATATGACTGTGGAATTTGCTTAAGGGATGCTAAAAAAATGAGCATGGATGAGCCGAATTGCCATACACTTAACAGCACCAACGTCCAAATCGCTGTGTTTGTATCTCCTAACCAAGAAATGGTACTATCTACCCCAATTGCATGTAAAATTTGGTTGATCGTTCCATCTGTTGCAAACATTCTTTTCCATAAAACAGCCACAGCAACAGAGCCACCAATAATAGAAGGTAGATAGTACACTGCACGATAAACGGCAGACATTTTTGATGTTTTCAAAAACAACATAGCAACTAGCAATGCAAAGGTGAGTTTTAGAGGAACAGAAACCACTGTATAAAATATTGTAACACCGAGAGATTTCCAGAATAATTCATCACCAAGTATTTTTTTAAAATTTTCTAATCCAGTAAAAACTGCCGGAGACAAAATATTATAATCACAAAATGCATAGTAAAGTGATATGCCCAATGGAACAATCAAAAATAAAAACAGTCCAATAATAAAAGGCATTACAAAGAAAATCCCGGAAATATTTTCTTTCAAAACGAAACTTTTTATCTTCTTCATAGAGGTCGTCCTTTCTAGCTTATGAAATAATTGAGCCATTACAATTTACCTGCAATGACTCAACATTAATCTACTATTCATGTTTCAAAACATACCGTTTCTTGTGGTAAATACAAACTTTTAGATGAAGCCTTCACTTATGCCTCCTCCAGTGTGAAATTTGAACATTACTAATCAATGTATATTATTGATTTTAGAATTCCTTTTCACACTTGTTTGCAATGAGTAGCATTTCTATTCTGCTAGAATCGCATTACCTTGTTCATAATATTGGTCTGCTGCTTCCTGTGCTGTTAATTGACCATACAATACTTTTTCAGTGATAGAATCTAACAGACTCATAACTTCACTTGAAGCACTTGGCAATGGGGCATCGATTGTACTACTATTTGGAGTTACAACATTATTTATATATGAAACCACTTCCTGATCGTCTGCAGATTGATTTTCTGCAATAGTTTCCGCAACTACACTAGAGATCGGTACTCCTCTTTCTCCCAACAATACATTGTTGCATTCAATAGAATTGGTAATATAGTTAATTAGTCCAGCTGCTTCCTCTGGATTCTCACTATTGGTGCTTATTGAGAAAAATTGGCTTGGATTCAACCAAAGAGATTTCTTAGCATCGTCGGAGGGGTAAGTGGTAATACCGATATCTGTTCCTTCTGGAGCTGCTGCTTGCATAGATGCTAACTGATTAGAAGAGTAGAATCCACACCAAGACATATTCTCGGGACTGCTTCCATATACCATAGGATCTTCTTGTACCTGTCCTCGAACTCGTTCCACATATAGGCTCGGGTCCAACTGCCACCCTTCTTTTATCCCATCCTCGTATAATTGGAAAAATGGAAGAAATGCATCTGCACTTTCTACGCCGAACATTCCATCAACGCCATATAAATGTTGTCCCTGCGAACGAACGATAAATTGCATAAACTGTTGATTCTCGTTACTACCATAACTTAAACTCGTTTTATAACCTGTTTTTTCATAAACGTCTCTACAAACATTTTTAAATTCCTCTACAGTCATATAATCGTTAATGGTAATACCTGCTTCCTCCAACAATGTGTTGTTGTATAAAAGAGCCAAGGAATTAATTCCGTTACAAATTCCATAGATACCACCATCGATTTCTCCTGTTGCCAAAACACTCTCTGCTACATTACTTACATCAATTGTCCCATCCTCAATATAAGGTGTTAAATCGATCAAGGTATTTTCCCCAGCATATTGTGGAAGATACGCATAAACCATCTGAACCACATCTGGCATTGCTTGTCCTGCTGCTAAGGTTGCAAGCCTTGTAAAATAATCATCTGAAAATTGTCCATCAAATGTAATATAACTATTTTCTTCAGCATACATATCAAGAATTTGCTGAGTTCTTTCATTTCTCAACTGGCTTCCCCACCATAAAACACTCATTTCTATAGGTTCTTTTTCAGAGGTATCGATTGCTTCCGTTGTTCCATAACTATCGCTTTCTGTTAACTGATTGCCCTCTTCTACTTGTGTTGTCTGGTCGCTGCCCACACTAGAACCATCGTTTCCACATCCTCCAAGTAGACCTGCTAACATAGCAAATGCTAATATTAGTGCCACACTTTTTCTCTTCATATTTCTTCTCCCTTCGATTGCTTGGTTTTCATAATGCATAAAAACATATGTTTGTATGAAATTAATTATAGCAGACCATATCTTTTTTCCAACTCAGAAAACCTACCATTGGGATACAATATCCTACCTATTTGCAATCTTAAAGTATGCAGTGCATCCGTCCAAAATGCAAATGGCTCCATAAAAAATATGAACTTGAAGATTTTTAGGTGCTTGATATCCAATTTTTTTCTTTATTTGGACAAGTTTGTCCTCAACACATCAATTTTTGTCCAAAACGACAGTCCAAGTTATAAATTACTCAAATTAGACGCCTAGCATTCACAATTTCGGACAAATCGATATCAAATTGACCACTAATTCTCCAATATGTACTGCGATTCATTTATACATAATACAATTGAATTTAAGAGAAGTATTTTATGTCTCCGTTACTGATCTTCAAACGGCATTTCATCTAGTTACAACGGCTCCAACCATACGAATCCATATTTAGTGTCTGCTGACTAAACCATTTCTGGTTGCATTTCAGCAGATCGATATGTTATCAGTTTCTGTTTCAGATTCGCTATTTGAAGAACTACCTCCAGGTGGATCCATATAATCATCATCTTTTTTATCTTTGGATTCCTTTTCTTTGAAGTTTTCTTTCAAAGATCACCCATGGAATGGCATCGGCCATTCGGATCCATTGATTGTTCGGATTCATATGAAGTCCCATTAGCAGGTCGAAACTAAGAAAGGTGCTTTGTGTATTATCGGTATATTTGTACATTGAATTTTCACTCCTAAAAGAATACTTTTCTAGAGAAAACTGCACGAAAAAGTGTTTCATTTCTTCATAAACCGTGCACTTAATTATATTATTTATGAGTGAGAAAATCCGCAAAATCAAGGATTAAAGCCGGTTTTTACATTAATCAGCAGACACTATTTATATCCCAGGACTATCTTTCTAAGAAATAAGAAAATCCATCCTACTACAATCCAAGCGATTATTCTCTTGAATGTATAGAGGATGGATTTTGTTTAAGGTACTGATCATCTTAGGACGAAATCGTTTATGGTCGAAATCATTTTAAAATGTAGTCTTGTTAGACTAGAACTCCTATTTGTATAACTCAACCAGTCTTAATAAATGCTCATATCTGTCTTTTGCAGCCTGCTCTGATTCATTGAACAATTTGTCAGCACGTTCTGGGAATGCTCTTTCCAGACGAGTATAACGTGTCTCGTTGCCCAGGAATTCCTGATATGTTCCATCTCCAGGTTTACTTGTCAGTGTGAATGGATTCTTTCCTTCTGCCTTTAAAGCTGGGTTGAAGGAGAAGAGGTTCCAGTAACCTGATGCAACTGCTTTCTTCATCTCTGTCTGGCAGTGGTTCATTCCGCCTTTGATACCATGAAGTTCACATGGAGCGTATCCAATGATCAGCGAAGGTCCGTCATATGCTTCTGCTTCTGCGATGACTTTCACTGTATTCGCCATATTTGCACCAAGTGCGACCTGAGCTACATATACGTAACCATAAGTCATTGCGATTTCAGAAAGACTCTTCTTGCCGATATCTTTACCAGCTGCAGCGAACTGACAAACTTCTCCAAGGTTAGAAGCCTTAGATGCCTGACCGCCTGTATTAGAATACATCTCTGTATCAAATACCATTACATTCACATTCTCACCAGAAGCAAGAACATGATCCAATCCGCCATAACCGATATCATAAGCCCATCCGTCTCCACCAAAGATCCAAACGGATTTCTTGCTAAGGAAGTCTTTCTTCTCAAGTACATCTTTAGAGATCTCACAGCCAGCTTTTACGCCTTCCTCTAATACAGGAATTAATTCTGCTACTGCTTCACGGTTTGCAGTGGTATCGTCTTTTGTAGCAAAATATTTTGCGATCGCTGCTTTTGCAACATCCGGTGTTTCCTCTAGTTCAGCTGCTTTCTCAAGCTTTGTCATGAGCTGCTCACGAAGAACTTTCTGTCCGATCTGCATACCAAAACCAAATTCAGCATTGTCTTCAAATAAGGAGTTAGCCCAAGCTGGTCCTTTTAAGGAATCCTTGTTTACAACATATGGTGATGTTGCTGCAGGTCCGCCCCAGATCGAGGAACATCCTGTTGCATTCGCAATGTACATGCTCTCACCAAAGAGCTGTGTGATCAGACGTCCGTATGATGTTTCAGCACATCCTGCACAGCTGCCTGAGAACTCAAGGAGCGGCTGATTGAACTGGGAACCTTTTACTGTGGTCGCAGCAGGCACGTTTGGTTTCTTACGTACATTTTCTTTTAAGTAGTCAAATGCAGGCTGCATGTAAAGCTGAGATTCTTGTGACTGCATCTCGATTGCTCCTACAGGACATACTGTAATACACTCACCACATCCCATACAGTCAAGAGGTGTAACACTAATTGTAAATTTGTACTCACTTGCTTTTGGTTTTGTATCAGCAAGCTTGATCATCTCAGGTGCGTTCTTAGCTTCCTCTTCATTCAGCATGAAAGGACGAATCGTTGCATGTGAACAAACGAAGGAACACTGGCAGCACTGGATACATTTTGTAGGATCCCATTCAGGAACCATGACTGCTGTACCACGTCTCTCGTACTGAGATGCTCCATGCTCGAACTGTCCATCTGCTTTATCTGCAAAAGCAGATACTGGAAGACTATCGCCATCCATAAGTGCGATTGGCTCAAGAAGCTCTTTTACGAGTGCTACTGTTTTTGGAAGGCCAACTAATTCTGGTGCTGCTGGATCTGCTGCTGGATTTGTCCAGGATGCTGGTACTTCTACCTTATGAATTGCATCCACACCGGCATCGATCGCTTTGTAGTTCATCTCAACGATCGCATCGCCTTTCTTTCCGTAGGATTTCTTTGCGGCACTCTTCATGAAATCAATCGCATCATCGATCGGCATTACATTCGCAAGTTTGAAAAATGCAGACTGTAAAATCGTATTGGTACGTTTGCCCATTCCGATTTCAATAGCTTTATCGATGGCATTGATCGTATATAGCTGAATATTATTATCAGCGATGTATTTCTTGGCAGCTGCGTTCAGCTTACTGTCAAGCTCTTCGTCTGTCCACTGACAGTTGATCAGGAATGCTCCGCCTGGTTTTACATCCTGTACCATCTTAAATCCTTTTACAACATAAGAAGGATTATGACAGGCAACAAAATCAGCCTGATTGATGTAATATGGGCTCTTGATCGGTCTATCCCCAAATCTAAGATGGGAGATCGTAACACCACCTGTCTTCTTGGAGTCATACTGGAAGTAAGCCTGAATATATTTATCTGTATGGTCACCGATGATCTTAGTCGAGTTCTTATTCGCACCAACTGTTCCATCGCCGCCCAGTCCCCAGAATTTACATTCTACGGTTCCTTCTGCAGATGTGATCGGTGCAGGTTTTACTTCTGGTAAGCTCAAGTTCGTTACATCATCAACTATACCAAGGGTAAAGCGTGATTTTGGAGCGTCTTTCTCAAGCTCTTTATATAGTGCGAATACACTTGAAGGAGGAGTATCTTTAGATCCAAGACCATAACGTCCGCCAGTTAGGATGATATCATTCAAGCCAGCTTCACGGAGTGTTGTAGCAATATCGATATATAATGGTTCACCAAGTGATCCTGGTTCTTTTGTTCTGTCTAGGACAGCAACTTTCTTCGCTGTTTTCGGAAGCGCTTTTAAGAATGCATCTGAAACCCATGGACGATACAGACGTACCTTGACAAGTCCGACTTTTTCACCTTTTGCTACAAGATAATCAATTACTTCTTCTGTTACGTCATTGATCGATCCCATTGCAACGATGACACGTTCTGCATCCTCTGCACCATAATAATTGAACAGTCCATAATTCGTGCCAAGCTTCTCGTTCACCTTATTCATGTACTTCTCTACAATAGCAGGAAGCTCATCATATACTGTGTTACAAGCCTCACGATGCTGGAAGAAAATGTCCCCATTCTCATGAGAACCGCGCATTGCAGGATGTTCTGGATTCAGTGCATGGTCACGGAATGCTTTCACAGCATCCATATTGATCATTTCTTTAAAATCTGCATAATCCCAGACCTCGATCTTCTGAATCTCATGTGAGGTACGGAATCCGTCAAAAAAGTTCAGGAAAGGTACTCTGCCCTCTACTGTTGCAAGATGTGCAACTGGGCTTAGATCCATGACTTCCTGTGTATTTGTTTCACATAACATAGCGAAACCTGTCTGACGACAACTATAAACATCGCTGTGGTCTCCGAAGATATTCAGAGCCTGTGTAGCTACCGTACGTGCTGATACATCAAATACACATGGGAGCTGCTCACCTGCGATTTTATACATATTTGGAATCATCAGTAAAAGACCCTGGGATGCTGTAAATGTCGTTGTCATTGCACCAGCTGTAAGAGAACCGTGAACTGCACCAGCTGCTCCTGCTTCTGACTGCATCTCAACTACCTTAACCTGGTTTCCGAAAATATTCTCCTGTCCAGCTACTGACCACTGATCAACGGCATCTGCCATTGGGCTCGAAGGTGTAATAGGGTAAATAGCTGCAACATCGGTGAACGCATACGCTACGTGAGCCGCAGCTGTATTCCCGTCCATAGACTGTTTTGCTCTAGACATTATGATTTTCCTCCTTAAAAGATTAAAAATGTTCCTAGATTCAGGCAATATTAATAAAATGCCTCTATTTACTAATATATAGTTGAAAATACAAAAATGCAAGGCTTTCATTGAGATTTCTTTGTACTAAATTAAGAACCAAAGCAAGAAAAAGTCTTGCAAAATGTGTATTTTGATGTAAAATAAATAGCGATTGCTATACATTCTATTTTTTAGAAGAAAGGATACCTATGATACAGGCAAGTAATATCACATTACGCCTCGGAAAGAAAGCACTTTTTGAAGAGGTGAACATTAAATTTACAGAGGGGAACTGCTATGGACTGATCGGTGCCAATGGCGCCGGGAAATCTACATTCCTGAAGATACTGTCCGGACAGATCGAGCAGACCAATGGAGATATTATCATTACACCGGGGCAGCGACTTTCCTTCCTTCAGCAGGATCATTACAAATATGATGGTTTCACTGTTTTGGATACGGTCATTATGGGAAATCAGCGTCTTTATGACATAATGAAAGAAAAAGAAGTCATTTACATGAAAGAAGACTTTACAGACGAGGATGGAATCCGCGCCAGCGAGCTGGAGGGCGAATTTGCAGATATGGATGGCTGGAATGCAGAATCGGATGCAGCGACTCTGTTAAATGGTCTGGGGATTCCTGCAGAGCTTCACTATATGCTCATGGCAGACCTTTCCGGTGCTGAAAAGGTCAAGGTGCTGTTATCGCAGGCACTTTTTGGAAACCCGGATATTCTTCTTCTCGATGAGCCAACGAACCATTTGGATCTGGATGCCATTGCATGGCTGGAAGAGTTTCTGATCAATTTTGAGAATACCGTCATCGTTGTTTCGCATGACCGTTACTTCCTTAATAAGGTGTGCACGAATATTGCAGATATCGATTATGGAAAGATTCAGGTATACTCCGGTAATTATGACTTCTGGTATGAATCCAGTCAGCTGCTGGTGAAGCAGATGAAGGAAGCAAATAAGAAAAAAGAAGAAAAAATAAAAGAGCTGCAGGACTTTATCTCCCGCTTCTCTGCCAATGCATCAAAGTCAAAACAGGCAACCTCCAGAAAAAAAGCTCTTGAAAAAATCGAGTTGGACGAAATACGTCCTTCCAGCCGTAAATATCCATATATCGACTTCCGTCCTTCCCGGGAAATTGGTAACGAAGTCCTTACAGTTGAAAATCTTTCAAAAACAATAGATGGAGTAAAGGTCCTCGACAATATATCTTTTATGCTCAATCGGGAAGATAAGGTAGCACTGGTTGGCGGAAATGAGTCTGCTAAAACGATCCTATTTAAAATTCTTGCAGGGGAAATGGAACCTGATGAAGGCTCCTATAAATGGGGCATCACGACTTCACAGTCCTACTTTCCAAAAGACAATACCTCAATTTTTTCCACAGAGGATATCATTGTTGACTGGCTGACTCAGTTCTCTGAGATCAAAGACGCCACCTATGTTCGCGGTTTCCTCGGAAGAATGCTTTTTGCAGGCGAGGATGGAATCAAGAAAATGAAGGTCCTATCAGGAGGAGAAAAGGTACGTGTCCTGTTATCAAGAATGATGATCGAAGCCTCAAATGTCCTGATTCTTGATGAGCCTACTGACCACCTGGACATGGAATCGATCACAGCATTAAATAATGGACTGATCAAATTTTCTGGTGTCATCATCTTTTCATCCAGAGATCATCAGGTCGTTCAGACGACAGCGAACCGCATTTTAGAGATTATGCCGAACGGCTCGATCATTGATAAGATCACGACCTATGATGAGTATTTAGAAAGTGATGAAATGGCCAGAAAACGTTCTGTCTATAATATGTCTGAGGATGACGAGAATGATAACTAATCGGCTTTCCTGTCGATTTCATACATTTTAACGAATCAGACCCTATAATCTGAGTAGTATTTATGAATATTTACAATATATTATAGGTTTGTTCATGGTTTATTCATAACTTATTGCTATACTGAATTTAAGTCAATGAACGTGAATGACTTGAAAAAGCCTACAAGTTTATATTGATAAATTTTTTCATAATAGCCCCAGTATCCTGACAATACTGGGGCACTCCTCATTTTATAGGGTCTTTTTTGAATATTCAGGCTCTGCTGTTCGGATATACTCTTTCCTGTTTGTTTACCTTCTTTTGCTCATACATATCTGCATCTGCTGCTTTTAGCACAGAGTCAAAATCTGAACCATCCTTAGGATATCCCGAAATTCCAATGCTGATTCCAATTATTTTATTGTATTCAAAGCTTTCAAATTCTTTGGCAAAATCATGCAGATATCTCTCGCGCATATGCTTGAGCTCATCTTTTCCCATCACTTCAGGAATCAATATCAAAAATTCATCTCCGCCGATTCGAAATACAAGTTCATTTTTCCTGGATATTTTTTTGAGGATCCGGCTGATCTCACTTAATACATCATCGCCGCGCAAATGTCCGTAGTGATCATTAATGTACTTGAAATTATCGAGGTCGATATGCAAAAGTCCATATCTCATCTCATGTCTGACAGATATTTTGATCAGCTCCTGCTGGACTTCATCCAGATATCGTCGATTATACAAATCTGTGAGCTGGTCATGTGTCATAATATATTTCAATCGAAATCTGCTGCGGTTACTGCTAATATAGATCGCAGAAATCAGAACACTGAATATCAGGCTCGTGATCAGCGTGATCTTTTTGATATTTGGTACTTTACTCGGTTCCTGTGAAATAGCATAAATGATCCATTTGCTTCCTGAAAGCTCAAAGCGGTATGGATCCTTGTCCATGACTTCTATATCTCCGATGATCGGTTCTACCGCATTCTCATCACTGAATATACAGATATCAATATTATTCTCATCTGCATACTCCATTATATTCTGATTGACCGCATCCGCTTTTAAAACGATGCTCGCCTGACCCCAATAGGTCTTATTTTTATTGAGGATCGGAACTCTGATGATATAGCCCTGCCCGCCCTGTATCAGGTCAACAGGTCCCTCGAACAGCTTTATCCCCTCATTTTTCACCTTAAGGACACTGTCTCGCTGCCCTTCCACAGTGGAAAGATCTATTCCGATCGTTGCACTATTCTCTTTTGTTGGGTAATTAAAGATAATCGTCGTATTCTCGAGAATGCCGACGTTTCTGATATATTCTGTATAATCTGGCGTGATATTAGATAGAAAGGACTCTGTTTCATCTGGCGTCACAATATCGGACGACATGTAAAAGGCTTGATAGCCAATAATGATATTTTCTGCCGTCTTTATGAGCTGAGTCATTTCATTTTGAAAATAGATGTATTTATTCTGAACACGTATTTCATCATCTTTTGCATAAGTCGAACTAATCTGCAAGGATAAAAAATAGCCAATGGATGCAGTACAAAGAAAAAGAACTGCAGCTATCGCAAGGACTCTTGGTCTATGGTATTTCAAATGCAGATATTTTATATTTTTGTACAGTTTCGTTCTGCTATTCATAACGTCTCACCCTCATCATGTCATAAAAAAACAAGATCCCCCTTCATATAATTACTTTATTTTATGACTTTGACCAAGTAAAGTCAAACACAAATCTGAGCGACTTGGGGTCTTGACAAATCTGACCGACTATAGGCTTTCACTATTTAGTTTTCAGGATGGACGGACCCAGATATCAGTGATGCCATTCTTCTTCCAAAGGTTTCCTGATTCAGAATATGCATTGATCTTTAGGTACTGATATTCACTGACTCTTTTTAACGCATCATAGACATATCTGAGTGGAATCCTCGTCCTATTTTTCAAAGGATCTCCTGAATCTGTAAGAAATACCGTATCTGTATCCTCATCATAGAGATAGAGTGTGACGTAATGACCTGGCACATCCTGCCAAAAGCTGTCGTCCTGAGCACTGCTGATCAGTACGATCGATGCCTTTGCAGATGCAATATCCTCTTGAAACTCCTCGTAAGCGACCGGTTTCTTGCGCAGCTGTGTGACCATTCCGGTCTGCTGCAAAATGAGATTCATATCATCCCAGCCAATGGCGCCTGCTTCATAGGTAGGATAGTAATTCGATACGCTCCTGGCAAAGGAAAGCATATCCAGGGGCGAGCATTCATATTGACTTATCGTACTGTACACATTCGCCAAAACAACTAATCCGCATCCAAAACCGGCAAAAGAATTCTCATCGACCACAGTTTCAGCCCATATTCCAGACCAGCTCATCCGGCTTCCCCAGGCTAATGGACCCTGCAAAAAAGAATAGATATCCGCCTCTGTGATTGGTCCATATGCAGCTTTGGCTTCTTCGTTCGCTGCCTTTGTCAATTGTAAGGTATTCTTTGTTACACTGGCAGTCACACCAGATAAAAGCATATTATTGTCTGAGACCGCTGTATTAATTGCAGCTACCGGCAATTCTTCCGTTTCCTGTATGACATCATTGCTTTTTATGAACACTGGATTGCTTAAGACCTGAATAAACATGCTCAGTAAGAGCAGAGTGACAATGGCACTGTTTCTGATTCGTTTTTTCATCGTGATCCTTATCTCCTTGTACGAATTATCACAAGTTCGATTACATGGTCCAAAGTGCTCCCCCACTTTAAGGCACGTCCCACAATTCGTTTATCAATGGTCAGGTGCTTCTGTGACCTGACTTGGTTCGTATTTTATTCAAATTTCTGTTATTGCAGATATCCCAGATCTTTCGAGAGTTTCTCCCTTACCTCCAGAATCCTTTGGGATAGCTCCTGTATCTTCTCATGGGTCATACGGCTCACCGGTCCGGATATACTAAGTGCATATTTAGCATCTCCGGTGAAATCTCGAAGACTGACTGCAATACAGCGAACTCCCAGCTCATTTTCTTCATCATCGATCGCATACCCGACTTCCTGTACTTTTGCAAGCTCTTCTTTCAGCCTGGGATATTCTGTGATCGTATGAATCGTCTTTTTTTCAATTTTACTCTCGTCGAACACCTGTCTCACATTCTCATCACTTAATGCTGCCAGAATGGCCTTGCCAACGCCGGAGCAATACATGGGATGCACCATTCCAATATAAGAGACCATGCGGATCGAGCCCACCTTAGATTCCACTTTATCTATATAAATAATGTGATTACCATCCCTTTGTACCAGATGGACCGTCTCTCCGCTCTCAGCAGAAAGTGCCTCCAGATAGGGTCGAACAATCGGAAGAATGTCGGTATGTTCAAGAAGCTTTCCTGCAATTCCGACGACCTTTAACGAAAGTGAATACTTCTGCGTATCCTCTCTCTGCTTTGCGTATCCCATAAAGATCAATGATGAAAGCATTCTGTGCACAGTCGTTTTATTCAGATTCAACTCCTGGCTCAGCTCCAAAAGTCCCATCTCGCCGCGCTCGGCTAATAATTCCAGTATTCCAAAGATGCGTTCTGCTGATTGAATTGGATTTTTGTCTTCGCTCATATTTTCTCTTTCCGTTTCATAATATGTTACAAAATATATCATAGATCTTTCTTTTTTTCAATCTTGATTACAGTGTCATAAAGTATATTACCATGTCATGCCTGCATGTAAGTGGTAATATACTTTATGACACTTTGAGGAATCTTTCCTTTCTTCGCATTTCATATTGACATATGAAGATTCCATGCTATAATTTTATTAAATAATGAAATGTGATTTCATAATGTGAAACTCAATAAGGAGAAAGACATGAATCAGGTATTAGAAGAATTTTCAAACATTGGTATCATTCCTGTTATTGCACTTGAAGATGCAGCGGATGCAGTACCTCTTGCAAAAGCATTGATCGATGGCGGTCTGCCCTGTGCTGAAGTTACCTTTCGTACAGATGCGGCAGAGGAATCCATTCGTCTGATGGCCAAAACATTTCCAGAGATGCTTGTTGGTGCCGGAACGGTCCTGACCACGGAGCAGGTCGATCGCGCAGTTGCTGCCGGAGCACGTTTTATCGTAAGCCCGGGACTCAATCCTAAGATCGTAGCTTATTGTCTGGAGAGAAATATTCCGATCACGCCTGGCTGCTCGAATCCAAGTGACGTGGAGGCTGCCATTGAATTAGGTCTGGATGTGGTAAAATTCTTCCCTGCAGAAGCAAGCGGCGGTCTCGCAATGATCAAAGCAATGGCTGCACCTTATACAAAAATGAAATTCATGCCTACCGGTGGAATTACGGCCAAGAACTTAAAGGAATATCTTGCATTCGGTAAGATCATCGCCTGCGGTGGAAGCTGGATGGTAAGTAAAGAGCTGATCGAAGCCAAGGACTGGGATAAGATCGCAGCCCTGACTGCAGAAGCTGTCTCAGTCATGCTGGATTTTAAAATTGCCCATGTCGGAATCAATCAAAGCAACGAAGAGGAAGCGATCGGCAATGCACAGAAATTTGCTTCTTTTTTCCAGACAACAGAAGTACCTGGCAGCAGTTCTATCTTTGTAAATGGTATGATCGAAGTGCTCAAATCAAACTACAAGGGCAGACATGGACATATTGCCATCGAGACCAGCAGTATCCCCCGTGCGATGTATCACTTGAAAAAGCGCGGCTTCACCTTTGATGAGACAAGTGCAAAGTATGGAAAAGACCATACGATCAAGGCAATCTACCTCAACGAAGATATCGCCGGACATGCACTGCACCTATTACAGAAATAAGCGATCGTGAATAGAAAGGAAACGACTATGTCAAAAAAAATCATTACCTTTGGTGAAATCATGCTCCGTTTGGCGCCAGAAGGTTATTCCCGCTTTGTACAGGCGGATTCGTACGGAGCTACTTTTGGCGGCGGTGAAGCAAATGTCGCTGTATCTCTAAGCAATTATGGTCTCGATGCCGGCTTCGTCACAAGGCTTCCAAAGCATGAAATCGGACAGGCGGCTGTGAATTCCTTACGCAGGTATGGTGTCGACACTTCTCAGATCAGCAGAGGCGGCGATCGTGTGGGTATCTATTTTTTAGAAAAAGGTGCCAGCCAGCGTCCCTCCAAGGTCATTTATGACCGTGCAAATTCATCCATCGCAACTGCGACCTCTTCTGATTTTGACTGGGCTAACATATTTGAAGATGTGGAATGGTTCCACTTCACCGGAATCACCCCTGCACTGGGGGATCCCATCGCTGACATCTGTCTGGAAGCCTGCAAAGCAGCGAAAGAGAGAAATATAACGATCAGTTGTGATTTAAATTACAGAAACAAGCTTTGGTCAAAGGAAAAAGCCGGGGAAGTGATGAGCAGACTCTGTGAATATGTGGATGTCTGCATATCCAATGAGGAAGATGCTTATGATGTATTCGGCATTCGCTCCGAAGGCACAGAGGTCACCTCTGGCGAGCTGAATAAAGAAGGCTATATTGAAGTTGCTAAAAAGCTGACAGAACGCTTCTCCTTTAAAAAAGTAGCGATCACACTTCGCACTTCACTATCCGCCAATGACAATAAATGGGCTGCCATGCTCTATGAAAATGGATCCGCTTATTTCAGTAAAGAATACCTGATGCATATCGTTGATCGTGTCGGTGGAGGTGATTCCTTTGGTGCAGGTCTGATCTATGCTTCTGTAAATCAGTACTCTCCATTGCAGACGATTGAATTTGCAGTTGCTGCAAGCTGCTTAAAGCACTCCATTGAAGGTGATTTTAATCTCGTTTCTGTGGATGAAGTGAATAAACTCGCCGGAGGGGATGCTTCCGGACGAGTACAGCGATAACTCATCTCCTGCCATCTACAAAATTCCTATAGATTATCCTAAAAATGAAAAATCCGGCTGATTGTCAGCCGGATTTTTCATGTTATGAATATCATTCTATTTATCATTTTCTAACCCTGATTATGATATTTCCCAAGAAACTCCCTGGTTCGTTTATTATCCGAATTGAACAGCTGCTCCGGGGTGGTCTCCTCCACAATGACGCCCTGATCCATAAAGATCATTCTGTGTGAAACATCCTTTGCAAAATTCATTTCATGGGTGACGATCACCATTGTCATTTTGTCGTTGGCAAGTTCCCGGATTACTTTTAGGATCTCCCCCGTCAGCTCCGGATCCAGTGCGGAGGTCGGCTCATCAAAGAATAAGATCGCTGGTTTCATGGCAAGTGCACGTGCGATCGATACCCTCTGCTGCTGCCCTCCTGACAGCTGACAGGGATAATAGTCACGCCTGTCTGTCAGTCCCATTTTTTCGAGCAGGATCCTGGCTTCTTTTTCGACCTCTTCCTTATCTCTTTTCTGAACATGGATCGGTGCATCCATAATATTTTTCATCACGGAGTAATGGGGAAACAGATTGAAATTCTGAAATACAAGACCAAAGTGCCTGTGCATTTTCTTCAATTCCGATTCGCCGATATAAACAGCGGTTCCGTTTTGATCTGTTGCAGCAGCTTCTCCCAGATAGATCAGATCTCCACCATTCATTCGTTCCAGCAATGTGGCACACCGCAGCAAAGTGGATTTTCCGGATCCAGAGGGACCGATGATCGATACGATTTCTCCTTCCTCAACAGAAAAGCTGATATCCTTTAATACCTCTACCTGGTCAAAGCTTTTTTTAACATGATTCATTTCCAAAAGTTTCATCTTAGATCCCCCTATTTGTAATAGCTTAGTCTTTTTTCCCAGCGCTCCATTAAATAGGCAACAAGGAAATTAAAGATATAATAGAATATCGCCGCAGCAATAAAGGGAACCATACTCCTCTGAGAGGCTGCCAGCGATTTTGCAATCGTGAACATCTCCATAAAGGCAATAGAGAAGGCTAAAGAGGTATCTTTTACCAGTGTTATGACCTCATTTGTAATAGATGGAAGAATTCTTTTTACGACCTGAGGAAGAATGATCTTAAAAAAAGTCTGCAGCTTGGAATATCCAAGTACCTGAGCTGCTTCATACTGGCCTAGAGACATGGATTCGATTCCGCCTCTGAAAATTTCGGCAAAATAGGCTGCATAATTGATCGAAAATGCAATGATGACAGCATATCCCCGATAACTGGAAGAAATGACGATCCCGAACAAATAATAAGGTCCAAAATAAATAACCAGCAGCTGCAGCATCAAAGGAGTCCCGCGCATGACTGAGATATAGAACTTTGTCAGGTTGCGCAGGATCAGATTCTTAGACATTCTTCCGAAAGAAAACAACAGTCCCATCGGCAGGGAGAACAGCAGAGTCAGGAAAAAAATAAGGATCGTGACCAGCATTCCACCTGCCAGCTGCTGCAGCATTACCAGTGTGCTCATGATTAATTATCTCCTAAAATACAAACATCATAACCAAAATATTCATTCGAAATCTCGGCAAATACACCGGTTTCTACTAACTCCATCATAGCCGCCTGAACTTCATCCCGAAGCTGGGTATTTCCAAGAAGGAATCCCACTCCATACTGTTCGGTAGAAACGGTCTCATCCAGGATCTTAAAGGTATCTTCTTTTCCTTCGATCTGAAATTTAGCTACACCAATATCAATTGCGACTGCATCCACAGCTCCTGATTCCAGATCCATAAAAGCTGTATTGTAATCTCCTACTGTAATGAGCTGCGCAAAGGATGCCAGAAGATCCACGTGATCATCATCATTTAATGCTGACTCTGCACTGGATTCCTTTTGCACTTCTACTACTTTGCCTGCAAGATCTGAAAGTGAATTGATTCCGGAATCCACTCTTGTCACGACTACCTGAGAATTATCCATGTAGGCATCTGTCCAGGTGTAGGCATCTTCTCTGCCATTGATCGTAAATCCATTCCAAATACAATCGATCGTACCAGCCTCAAGCTCCAGATCCTTCGCATCCCAGTCGATTGGCTGTAATACGATCTCTTTTCCCATGATCTTTGCTGCTTCCTGAGCCATCTCTATATCAAATCCTGTATACTCTCCGTCATCCCCTACAAATCCAAATGGCGGGAAGTCCTGATCGAATCCTACCACAAGGGTGTCATCTGTTGCCGCTGCTGTTTCAGATACCGTTGTCGAGGTCTCTGATTCTACTGCCTCACTCTCAGTTGCCTCTGATACTGTCTCAGCTTCCGATGCCTGCGCTGACTCTGTCTCAGATGATGCTGTTGTTCCTCCACAGGCAGCCAGACTAAGGGTCATGCCCATTACCATAAGTAACGCAATGATCTTCTTCATATTTATCCTCCTTCTTTGACGTGCTATTTCATTAACACATTAGCACACTAAACTAAATTAGCATAGGATTCCGTTTTTTGTCAAGATGCTGGAGGAATACAGGAGTATAAAATCAAAGGAACATTCTTGAATGAATGGAGGAATAGGTGTATATTAGTATGAAAAAGAACTTTTTCTCACATAATTAACATACTAATAGGAGAATTATATATGAAAAGACCAGAAATTGATTCCTCTGTCTATGTTGCAGAGGGTGCTGTGATTCGAGGAGATGTCCGAATCGGAAAACAAAGCAGCGTTTGGTTCCATGCCACGATCCGAGCAGAGGAATCACCAATCAGGATTGGAGAAAGAACAAATATTCAGGATAATGCCGTTGTCCATATTGATACGGGATATCCCACAGTTATCGGTAATAACGTGTCTGTGGGGCATGGTGCCATAGTTCATGGCTGTACGATCGCTGACCTTGTTCTAGTCGGAATGGGTGCCACTATTTTAAATGGAGCAGTCATAGGCCGCAACTGTATTATCGGAGCGAATGCACTCGTTACACAGCATATGAAGATTCCAGAGGGTTCCCTTGTTATGGGTGTTCCGGCTAAGATCATTCGCCCCCTGACGAAAGAAGAGCTTACTTATATCGCTCACAATGCAGAATACTATGTAAATGAAGCTATCGATTACAGCATGGAGCCTTTTAGTGAATAATCATTCGGCCAGCCTCTTCGAGCCGATTCACGATCTTCTCGATTTCTTTATATTTTGTTATGTCCTCGATCAGGACTAGATAGATCTGATTTGAATTGGCATGACCGATGAAATGGATTCTCAGCTTCAGCCAGGCGGTGTTGCCATTGGGCTGTTTCTTTTGAATCGTCGGATTCGTACACTGCCCGGTCTCTGCTGCTTTTCTTACTGCTCGCTTTAGTTTATCCCTGTCAGATGGAGCAAAGATATGGATCAGATTCTCATTGAAAATCTCATAAGCACGTGCTTCTTTACCAAACACATCCAAAAATGACGGATTGACTCTTGTGATTTCTAGTCGGTCATCTAAGGGATCGAATTCTAAAATTGCCGCTGCATTCCACATTCTTGTAAATATAGTATTCATCTGCAGGGTAAAATCCCAGTCTTTTGGTGACATATTTTCAAGCAAATAACGCAGCTGCTCGATATCATATGGCTTATATACGAATTCACTGACACCGAGCTTTCGGCATTTTTCTTCGTTCCAAAGGCTGCCGATTCCGGTCGATGCGATGACAGGGATCTGTTTTTTTCGGTTTCGCTTATGATATTCCTGTAAAAACTCAATGCCGTCCATGACCGGCATGATCAGATCCAAAACTATGGCTCGGAAGTTATCGTTGTACTGCTCTAAGATCCAAAGTGCTTCCCGCCCATTTTCTGCCTGAATGATCTCAAATGCATCTGAAAGATTATGTGCAAGTAGTTCCCTGTGAAATGCCTCATCATCAATAACCAAAACACGGTTAGTCTCTTTGGCCCCATTTAAATCATGCCCCATACTGTCCTGCCCCCATGCTCTGCCCTTTTTGCATTGAACTACCACTTGGCTAAAACCAAAGCGGATTCCTAAGTACAAAAACCCAATGGTTTCTAATTGATTAGGCTATCCCCGTAGTCCCTACGGTTTAACTAGAATTACTGTGATATTAGATTACTAATGCCAGTAATTCTATATTTTTTGAAGCGTTACTATCGGCATTATCTGTATGTCCACATGCCTTACATACGAACTTTGATTGAGACACCCGATTACTTTTTGCCAAATCTTTGGCTTGTTGCATCTTTTTAACTTTCAAATCTTCCATTCCAATAATGTCGTGGTTTTTGACAACCTCGGTAGAAAGTTTTTGAAGATAATCGGTGCGGCAATTAGCGATTTTCTCATGGATTCTAGCCACTTTAATGCGTTGCTTGTTCCAGTTTGAACCACCTTTAATTCTTCTTGATAAGATTCGCTGTTCTTTAGCTAATTTTTTTTCCAGTGATTGAAAAAACTTAGGATTATTATACTGCATACCATTTGACAGCGTAGCAAATTTGGCAAGTCCAACATCAACACCAACCACTGAACCCGTCTTTGGTAGCTTATTGACTTCTGTTTCCACTAATAGAGAAACAAAATATTTGCCACTAGATGCTCTGCTAATAGTTGCTCTTTTCATTGTTCCAAGGATATCTCTTGAATTAGCAAAACGTACTAGCCCTAGTTTTGGAAGTTGTGTATATCTGTCTACAATCTTGATATTTTCATTGATGTTTTTTGTTGTATAGGACTGAATAGGATTCTTCTTGGACTTGAATTTCGGCTTATCACTTTGTTTTTTATAGTATCTTGAATACGCATCGGCAACATTCTCAACGGATGCTTGTAAAGCGATTGAATCAACCTCTTTCAGCCAAGTATAATACTTTTTCAATTGAACAATATCTTTCACTGATTGCACTTTATTGAAAAACTTTGTCTTGTAGTTGTTTTCAGCTAAAAATCCCTGTTGGACTAATTCGTTGGTAATATCCCAATATCTTTCTTCTTTTTTCTGTTCAGATATTGCGAAGTTCGCTACAAAGCGACAACAACCGATTGTCTTATTAATTAATTCCATTTGCTCTTTGTTAGGATATAATCTATACTTAAAAGCTTTTTTGATTAACATTGACTTTAACTCCTTTCTAAGCATATACTTATAGTATATTTATTTTGAACCTATGTCAATGATTTATACCGAGAAAGGAAAGTTAATGGAACGCATACCGAAATTAATCAAATTTCCAATTGATTTGGTCGTTAGAATTGAAGAATACCAAGAAAAGCACAATATTAAGACATTCTCCGAGACAGTATATCAGCTAATCCGCAAAGGGCTTGAAGCTTGATGGATTATATCTCCGAAAATCATAGTAAGCACTTACTCATGTGTCACCTAATATATGTTTGTAAGTATCGAAAGAAATTACTTGTGCGATTGGGCGATTACATCAAGCAAGAAACTCAACGTATAGCTAAACATTATGATTGGGAAATCATTGAACAAGAAATTGACAATGATCACATTCATAGATTAATACGATATTCTCCTAAGTGGAGCATATTGCAGATTGTTAGATTGCTAAAACAACAAACTACTTATCGAATTTGGCAACAACATCAAAATTATTTATCAAAACACTTTTGGAAAGAACGTACCTTTTGGAGTGATGGTTACTTTTCTTGCAGTATTGGTAATGTCAGCCAAGAAACTATCCAAAAGTACATCGAATCCCAGGGCAGTTAGGCTTACATCCCCTA
>JBKECO010000043.1:0-10589 GCA_047974745.1 Lachnospiraceae bacterium | reverse complement strand
CAGACTGTCCATACGTTTTATATTAGAATTCAGGTTCATATATTTACCAAAAACTTCAGAAAGATGCATCATTTCATCGTTCAAAAGATTTTCACCTGATTCCCTTTCATACTCATAGAGGCGTGCACGAAACCGGCTGAATGTCCTGTCGCTGACGGGCTGCTCATCCACATGTGTTGTGTGCAGGGCATCCTGGTAACGAATATCACAGCATATAGATTCGAGAAGTTCGTCATCATTCAAGCCATTGGATTCTTTTAGTATCAATGCACCAACAATGATGTTGATCGGTGTATTTGGCCTTGAATTTTTATTGCCACTATAAAGGACAGAAAACCGCTCCTCCTTAATCGCAGGAAAAACAATATCTGAAAAATCTTTGCACCAGGAATTCATAATCATTTTTTGTGTTCTTAGTGTTTGATTGAGAAAACTGTCATTCAGAGTAATCTGTTGTGTTTGATTTGTTTTAAAAGACATGTCCTGTACCTCACCTTTTCATATGCCTTTATTATACTATATTTGGTGAGGATTTTGATGACTTGGTGTCTACTTTTGACACCTTAACCAACTATAAAACATTAAAAAAAGCACAGTATCTATAAATAGTTACAGGTGACCAGTGAAAAAAATCATGATATGCTATAGACAGATCATGAGACGAGAGGGAGAGATTATGCGATATACGAACTATAGATTTCAGGTACCGGAAGAAAAAATAGTAAGACTGATTACAAATACAGATGCGAAAAATGAAGCAGATGATCAATTTGCCATCGTACATGCACTGCTCAGCCCAAAGATAGAGAATGTGGGTATGATTGCGGCACATTATGGAACGGATCGTCATGCAGACAGCATGGAACAAAGCTATCATGAGATCGAGATCATTTTTGAAAAGATGAAGCTCAATACACAGGATATGCTGTTTCATGGTGCCAGTCATGGAATGACAGATACTAAGACGCCAATACCCTCAGAGGGAGCCGATCTGATTATAAGAGAGGCAATGAAGGAGGATTCACGAAGATTATTCGTGGCATTCATGGGTCCGCTTACTGATATGGCAAGTGCATATCTGTTACAGCCAGAGATCAGGGACAGGCTGACAGTGATCTGGATCGGCGGAGGAGCCTATCCGGGCGGAGGAGCGGAATTTAATCTGGGCAATGACATTCATGCAGCAAATGTCGTTCTCCAGTCTGGGATGGAGGTGTGGCAGATCCCAAAGAACGTGTATGAAATGCTTCCTGTTTCACTGGCTGAACTCGAGTTAAAGGTCGCTGGTCAGGGTGAGATAGGAGACTATCTGTTTCAGCAATTGATCGACCATAGCTTTGATGACATACCCAGAAACAGTGTATTTCGATCTGGAGAGACCTGGGTTCTCGGGGATTCGCCAGCTGTTGGCATGCTGCTCTATGAACACAGATTTGAATATGATCTGATTATTCCGTATCATATTAGTCAGGATATGCTATATGAGAAGAGTAGTGCCACACATAAGATCCGTGTTTACCGAAGATATGACTCCAGACTGTTTCTAGAGGATTTCTTTTCCAAGCTCGCTTTATTTGCAAGAAAAGGATAAATGAGAATAAGAATTATAAAAAAATACAAAAAAAGAAGCTTACGCCCTATAGGATAAGCTTCTTTTTTTTTGTGCAATTAAGCAGATTTTCCCTTTTCAGATGCCTTAAAGGCAAGGGCCGCAAGTACACCACCCAAAGCTGGTGCAAGCAGAAATAACCATACCTGCATTAGCGCCTGTCCCCCTGCTAAAAGTGCAGGACCAAAGCTCCTTGCAGGATTCACGGATGTTCCGGAAAACGGAATTCCAAGAATATGGATCAGGGTCAATGCCAGTCCGATAATAAGACCGGCGATCGAGGAATAACTTGAATTGGCGGTAATTTTTAGAACGAGCAGAACAAAAACAAAGGTGAGTACAGTTTCCACTGCAAAGGTCATTCCCATACCTGTATTCAGTGCGCTTGCTTCTCCATATCCATTTTGTCCCAGTGCTGCTGTGCTGCCCATAAATAAAGCAAGTAAGCCGGCTCCGGCGAGACCACCGATGAACTGAGCAGCAAGATATCCGATAAGATCTTTGGCAGACATCCTTCCCGAAGCAAAAAAGCCGATGGAAATAGCTGGATTAATATGACATCCGGATATATCTCCGATGGTGTAAGCCATAACGACTACAGACAGACCGAATGCAAATGCAATCAGTAATGTAGTATAGCCAAGTGGTTCGGCAGCACTATTGTTCCCCATCAAAGTGTTCGCCGTAACAGCGGAACCACAGCCAAATAATACCAGAACTGCGGTGCCAAAGCATTCTGCAATGTACTTTTTCATAAAGTCCTCCATGTGTTTGAATTGTGTTAAAATTAAATTTCTATCATATTTTATTATAAAATAAATGATAGAAATGTCAAATCATAAAAAATTCATGAAATAGTTAAAAAAAAGAATGAGATGTTGTATCGTATCGGCCTGGAGGGGGATGTGCGTTCGTACAAGAGCAGTGCCAGATTTTGGCACATTATTGTGCAGTCATACAAGGAAGAACAGTTAGAGAACGTATATAATGAACTCAAAAGTAACATAGGGATCAAGGAGGAGAAGGATGGATTCAACAAAAAAGGTAAGTAGTGATTTTGGACGTAAGGGGTGGGAGATCATCATATTTGTATTTTTTCTATATATGTTTTCCAGTACGCCGCCTGATACACTGAATGTGACAGCAGATTTCTTTGCGGTGCAATTCAATATGTCTTCGAGTAATGCCTTATTGCTATTCTCAGCGATCGGTGGGTTCGCAGGAATTCCGATTTCGCTGCTGTTTGGGATCATTATTGCAAAAAAAGGCGTAAAAATTCCAACGATCGGAATTCTCCTGATCTATGCACTGACCTGGCTACTATATGGAAATGCTTCCAATATTGCCATGTATGGTGTGATTGTGATTTTGATCACGGCGATTTCAAATTCGATCAATCTCGTATCTACACAGCAGATCATGAGCAACTGGTTTCCGAAAAAGAAGGGAATTGCCCTCGGCTGGGCAACCATGGGAATGTGCTTCTCAAGTGCGATCATGGTGGGTGTTTTTCATGGCATGATATCAAACATTTCACTGAGTGCACCATTTTATCTGATGATTGTGATCTGCATACTTCTTGCAGCAGTCACATTGTTCTGGTTCAAGGCGTACCCAGAGGAGGCAAATGCCTATCCGGATAATGAAAAGGTCAGCGATGAGGAAACGAAGAGAATGTTGAAATTTCTAGAATCCTACAAATCTGAGTGGACAGCAGGAAAACTCTTAAAAACAAAGGAATTCTGGTCACTGGTATTTATTTTTGGATTTTTATTTATTGGTCTGGTGGGCACGGTCTCTCAGATGATTCCAAGACTTGTCTCTGTTGGAATGGAAACGACAGGTGCGATTATGTGGCTGACCATTGCCTCTGTCATTGGAATACCGGCTTCTTTTATCTGGGGCTATATCGATCAGAAGATCGGAACAAAAAAAGCAGTTGAAATCTTTTGTATCCTATGGACGATCATGATGGCTGTTGCAGCGTTAGGAGCACAGATGGTGAACCTTCCGATCTCCATACTTTCAGTTATTATGTATGCATGCCTGTTGGGCGGACTTGGAAATCTGATGCCTTCCATGGTCATTCAAATTTTTGGAAGATTTGATTTTGCACAGGCAAATAAACTTGTAGTTCCTTTTGTTGTAGGACTTCGCTCCTTTGCTCTGATCATTGTTCCGATTATGCTGCAAGTTGCAGGGATCGGTCATGAAACAATAGGATTTCGTAATGTATTTCTTATTTTTACTGTAATGTCAGCAATCGCAATCCTTCTTGCTGTCAGATTGAAGGATACGACCATCGGGTATCACTGATCACAAGAATCAAGAAATTGTGTAATTTGATAAAAACGAAAAAAGAGAAGCGTCTGCTCCTGTGAGGGCAGTCACTTCTCTATTTTTTTTAAAGCAGCATAAGCCTGCTGATAGGTATTCATTGTCATAGAATCGCTGTCGGTCGTTGCATGTTCTGCTTCAGATTCCTTCTTGTCATCTCCATTCAGATCAAGTGACAGATCAGAGGTCAGCATCGTTGTCAACAGCTTCAAATAATCATCATAGGAAAATATCTGATCCATAAATGATTCTGAAAGAGTGGTGCTGTCCATATAGCCAGCAGAACGAAAGACTGTTGTAGAACGATCGATCGCATAGGATGCAGTCGGAACCGAAATGTCCTGATTCATATACTGAGTGACCTTTACTACATAGTTCTGCGTCTCTTTAAACGGAGGGATTCCACCATATTTTGCAACATTGCCGCTGCCAGCATTATAAGCAGCCAGGGCAAGAGATGTGTCTCCATTGTATTTGTCCAGCATCTGTCTGATGTATTTGGCGCCACCCATAATATTTTGATAAGGGTCATAGGCATCAGTCACGCCCAGACTCGCTGCTGTCTTTGGCATTAGCTGCATTACGCCCTGCGCACCACATCGGCTTGTTGCCTGCGGATTGAAATTGGATTCCTGTTTTGCTATTGCTTTTAGCAAATTCTCCGGGACACCATAAGTAGATGAAGCTTCATTAAATATTTCATCCATACTTACAGAGCCTGAAGAAAGATAGGAGGAAAATCCTGTTGATTCTGATTCTTTTGTCTGCTGAATTGCTTCATTTGTATTGAGAATGGGCTGGATTGCTGAGATATTTGCCATTGTTTTTCCTCTCGTACTGCATAAATATTGTAACTACTATATCACAGTTTTTGTTTTAGTGCAAACGACTCACGGAACGATTTTAGTGCAAATGAATCATGCCAAGATTGACATTCAGCAAAAAAACAACTATAGTATTCCTAGATAGTACCACTAAATGAGGTGAAATATGGATCTAACACAGCTTGCAGAAAAAATAATGGCATTTGGATTGACAAGACAAGAGGCTGTTGTCTATCTCTGCCTTCTCCAAAATGGGGAAATGACTGGATATGAAGCAGCCAAGTTAACGGGTGTTTCCCGTTCAAATGCATACAATGCTTTAGCAGGTCTAGTCGATAAAGGGGCTGCCTATACGACGGAACAAACATCAGTCAAATATCAGCCGGTAGAGATCGACGAGTTCCTTTTGAATAAAATTCGGGGGCTGACCGATTTGAGTGAAGAGATCCGAAGGAACATGCCGAAAGGAAAGTCATTAGAGGAGGGCTATCTGACGATCACTGGAGATGTAAATATACAAAATAAAGTAAAGAACCTGATTCGGGATGCCGAACAAAGAATCTATCTATCCATGACATGGGATTCGATACAAATATTTGAACAGGATATTGCTGAAGCAGTTGCCCTCGGAAAGAAGGTCGTTATTTTGACAGATGAAGACATGGATCAGAAAGGAATCCTAAGCTACCGGACACAGAATAAAGAATATCAGGTCGGTGTGATTTCGGATTCGAAAAATGTTTTAACGGGAGAATATGGGAAAAAAGAGGACAGTACCTGCCTTTTCTCAGGGCAGAGCAATTTTGTCAGAGTATTCAAAGATTCCTTAAGCAATGAAATTAAAATAATCCAGATGATGAAGGGAGATATATAAATCATGAAGAAAGAACCATTTGTTACACAAGAAAAAATAGAACAGATCTCAAAAACATATCCAACCCCATTTCATTTATATGATGAAAAGGGGATACGCAAAAATGCGAAGGCAGTTCAGGAGGCTTTTTCCTGGAACAAGGGATTTAAAGAATATTTCGCAGTGAAGGCAACTCCAAACCCGTTTTTGATCAATATTTTAAAAGAATACAATTGTGGATGCGACTGTTCCTCCATGACGGAGCTGATGCTGGCAGAGACATTAGGATTTCAGGGAGAGGAAATCATGTTCTCCTCAAATGATACACCAGCCGAAGAATTCGCATATGCGGACAAGATCGGTGCAACGATCAATTTAGACGATTTTACCCATATTGATTTTCTGGAGAAGACCATCGGACATATTCCTGAGACCATCAGCTGTCGATTTAATCCGGGAGGAGTATTCAAGATAAGTAACAGTATTATGGACAACCCCGGTGATGCAAAGTATGGTTTTACAAAGGAGCAGCTGTTTGAAGGCTTTCGGATATTGAAGGAGAAGGGGGCGAAACAGTTTGGTGTTCATGCTTTTCTTGCCAGCAATACGGTAACCAATGAGTACTATCCAACCCTTGCTAAGACCTTGTTTGAAACGGTTGTGGAGCTTAAAGAAGCGACAGGATGTGATATCAGATTTATTAATTTATCAGGAGGAATCGGAATTCCCTATTCACCTGATCAAGAGCCAAATGATATCATTGCGATTGGAAATGGTGTGAGGCAGGTATATGAAGAGGTACTTGTTCCTGCAGGAATGGGCGATGTAGCGATCTATGCTGAGATGGGACGCTTTATGATGGGTCCTTATGGATGCCTGGTGACAAAAGTAATTCATGAAAAGCATACCTATAAGGAATATATCGGTGTGGATGCATGTGCTGTGAATTTGATGAGACCTGCGATGTATGGCGCGTATCACCATATTACGGTCATGGGGAAAGATAATAACATCTGTGACCATAAGTACGATGTTACCGGCTCTTTATGCGAGAATAACGATAAGTTTGCGATTGACAGAATGCTTCCAAAAATCGATAAAGGTGATTTTCTTGTTATTCATGATACAGGAGCACATGGATTTGCAATGGGTTATAATTATAACGGAAAGCTTAGGTCCGCCGAGATACTTCTGCAGGAGGATGGCAGCTTTGCGCTGGTACGTAGGGCAGAAACACCGAAGGACTATTTCTCAACATTTGATTGTTTTGATATCTTAAAAGACATGGACTATAGTGAAAAGTAGAAGGGATTTAACGATAGCAGATAGAAAATAGATGATAGAAAACAGATGATTGAAAATAGATGATAGAAAAGCCGAATCGATGGATTCGGTCTTTTTTTTAATCCATACTATTCAGATATGTATTGACAAGTTGATTTTATCATGGTAATATCAATATACCCTATAGGGGTATCTGAAAGGAGGATTCATATGTCATGCAGCTGTAGTATCAGTAATGAGAATGACTCGACCAATAAGGTCAAGCATAGGGAAGAATCAGAGTTGAAAGCATTGGTCACACGTTTAAATAAAGTAGAAGGGCAGATTCGAGGGATTCGTCAAATGGTAGAAAGCGAACGGTACTGTGTCGATATTCTGACTCAGGTATCCGCTGTCCAGTCCGCCCTTAACAGTTTTAACAAAGAACTTTTAGCGAGACATATACACAGCTGTGTAAAGGATGATATCAGAGAGGGCAGCGATGAAGCTGTAGATGAATTATGCGAACTATTAAAAAAGCTCATGAAATAACAAGCCAGGAGGGGATTAAGATCAAATGAAAGAAAAATATAGTATTACGGGAATGACGTGCTCCGCATGCTCGAGTCATGTTGAAAAAAGTGTGTCAAAACTGCCGGGAATGACAAATGTCAGTGTCAATTTACTAACGAATTCCATGCAGGTGGAATATAAAGAAGAGCAGCTTAGTCCGGAAAAAATCATAAAAGCAGTAGAAAATGCAGGTTATGGAGCTTCCCAGCAAAAGGATGGAAAAAAAGAAGCAAAGAGTGATGTTGTTGCCGAAGGAAAGAAATCCACAAATCAGATGAAAAAGCGACTGATCATTTCTATCATATTCTGGATTCCACTGATGTATCTGACGATGGGTCATATGATTATGGATCTACTTGGAGTACCGGCTCCAAAATTGGAAATGATGTACCTGCATGGTACTGAAAATGCTGTAAATTATGCAATTCTTCAGCTCCTGCTTTTGACACCGATCCTGGCAGCAAATCGCAAATATTTTGTCAACGGATTCAAATCTCTGTTCAGACGGAGTCCGAATATGGACAGTCTGATTGCAATAGGTTCTGGCGCAGCTGTTTTTTACGGTATTTTTGCGATCTTTATGATGGGCTATGGGCTGGGACATGGAATGACCGAGCTCGTCGATCAATATAGATCTAACCTATATCTGGAGTCTGCAGGTACGATCCTCACATTGATTACGATTGGTAAGTACCTGGAAACAAAGTCGAAGGGTAAAACAAGCGAAGCGATCAGTAAACTGCTGGATCTGACACCGAAAAAAGTAACAGTGATTCGTGATGGGGTCGAAGAGATAATCGATGTCGAGAATCTTCAAAAAAATGATTTATTCCTGGTGCGTCCGGGTGAATCCGTTGCAGCAGATGGAATTATCATAGAGGGCAGATCTTCTTTTGATGAATCGGCTATTACTGGGGAAAGTATTCCGATCCTGAAGGGCGAAGGGGATACGATCGTATCTGCTACCTTGAATAAGACAGGATCTGTCCAGGCTAGAGCAACAAAAGTTGGGGAAGATACAACGATCGCACAGATCATACGCCTTGTGGAAGAGGCATCTGCCAGCAAGGCTCCAATTGCACAGTTAGCGGATAAGATATCCGGTATTTTCGTGCCGGTGGTTATTGTTTTTGCCCTTTTGACAGGAATTGTCTGGATTATTGCTGGTGCAGGATTTGAATTTGCTTTATCCACGGTAATTGCAGTGCTCGTCATTTCCTGCCCCTGTGCACTGGGCCTGGCTACACCGGTTGCTATTATGGTGGGCACTGGTAAGGGTGCAGAAAATGGAATTTTAATCAAATCTGGTGAAGCTCTTGAGATGGCACATGAGGTCGACACTGTGGTTCTCGATAAGACTGGCACGATTACCCAGGGTAAGCCGGTGGTGACAGATGTTTTCGTGATCGATACGAATTATAATGATTCCCAAATATTAAAGATCGCAGCAAGCCTGGAAAAGGGTAGTGAGCACCCTCTAGCCGAAGCTGTCGTAAATGAGGCACAGAAACAGAATGTCGAATTACAGAAGGTAACTGATTTTGAAGCTGTGTTTGGTAAAGGTATTAAAGGGACGATCGAAGGAACAAAATTCTATGCAGGTAACGAAGCACTCATGGAAGAAATGCAGATCCCATTGACAAATGAATTTAAAAAGAGTATGACTGAAATTGCAGAGCAGGGCAAGACTCCATTGATTTTTGCAGGAGAGCAGGCAGTCATTGGTATTATTGCAGTTGCAGATATCGTAAAAGAAACCAGCAAAGAAGCGGTACATAAATTTAAGGAACTGGGTCTCCATGTCATAATGCTTACTGGAGACAGGATAGAGACTGCGAATGCAATTAAGAATCAGGTCGGAATCGATGAAGTCATTGCCGGAGTTCTTCCGACCCAGAAAGAAGAGAAGATTTCAAATCTCCAAAAGAGTGGTCATAAGGTTGCTATGATCGGGGATGGAATCAACGATGCGCCTGCACTTGCCAGAGCAGATGTGGGTATTGCGATTGGAGCTGGGACTGATGTAGCGATCGAAAGTGCAGATGTGGTCCTTATGAGGAACGATCTGTTGGATGCAACCGGAGCCATCAGGCTCAGTAGAGCGGTAATTCGCAATATCAGACAGAACCTTTTCTGGGCATTTTTCTACAACGTTATCGGAATACCGCTTGCAGCAGGCGTTTTCTATCCGGCTTTTGGAATACATCTGGATCCAATGTTCGGCGCAGCAGCCATGAGCCTTAGCAGTGTATGTGTTGTAATGAATGCTTTGAGATTAAAGAGAGTTAAGCTTAAGGGTAGCAAATCAAAAAGTAGCAATGGGATAGAAGTTGTAAACGCTCCAGAGCAAGTAACTGCTCCAGTGCGAGTAACCACTGAAATTCAGAGAAAGGAAGAAAGAACAATGACAAAAACGATCCAAATTGAAGGTATGACCTGTTCACACTGTTCGGCACGTGTGGAAAAGGCATTAAAGGAAGTGACAGGTGTAACGGAAGCTTCTGTTGACCTAGAGGGTAAGAAAGCTACAGTCACCTTAACTGAGCAGTTAAATGATGACATATTAAAAAAAGCAGTAACGGATGCTGGTTATGATGTAATTGAGATTGCTTAAATATTTCTAAAAAATCGTTGATTTTTAAATACCTGTATGATATTATAGCATTTGTCCGAGCAATCGGACGAATGCCGGCATGTCGGAATGGCAGACGAGGCAGACTCAAAATCTGTTGTGGGCAACTACGTGTGGGTTCAAGTCCCACTGCCGGCACTCTAAATCCCTTGAATCCCCTAAATATAATGTTTGGGGGATTTTTTGTTGTATCCTGCATTCCCGTGTTACCAAACGATGACTTAAAAAGAAAAAAGGCGGTCTAATTGCACTAATTCTTCCATCACTTGGCATGATGTGTATTACGGTTGCAGTAAGTATACTGATGAGGCGCGGCCTATTTATCATGATTTCTGTTGCAGGAACGGGAATTACAATGATTACTTCGACTATAAAATACATCACTGATAAAAAGGAATACAAAGAGGAAAAGAAACTCCGAAACGTGACGTATCGGAAATATCTTCTAAAAAAAAGAAAGGAGATATATGAAGCTTATAAAAAGGAACATGATGTCTG
>JBKECO010000010.1:0-7580 GCA_047974745.1 Lachnospiraceae bacterium | reverse complement strand
TCTGCCATTACTGTTTCTGTATTTTGTGAATTCGCTGTTGTATCTTCTATCGTCTGGTTTTGCTGTTTGCTATTTCCATTTTCTATCTGACTTTGAATTACATCCTCAACCTTATTTGAACTTTGTCTTGATTGTATCCCGTTATTTTGACCACATCCACACAAGCCTATCAATATACACCCTAGTATGACATATCTTATTACTTTCTTCATATTAATGCTCCCTTCTTCACACAGTTACCTCTTTACATATTTTCCAATTATGGTAAAAATCCCAAACACACAGGCATCAATTGCAACAATTGTAGAGCCTACTGGTGTTGAAAATAAAATTGAAATTAGAATTCCTATCATTGCTGCACATACCGATATTAGTGCAGACACAATGACAACACCTTTGAAGTTCTCTACGATTCGCATCGCTGAAAGAGCAGGGAATATCACTAATGCTGATATTAATAACGAACCCACAAGATTCATTCCCAAAACAATAATGACTGAAATTACAATCGCAATTAAAAAATTATAGTCATCTGCATTCATTCCTGTTGCCTTCATAAATTCCTCATCAAATGTTACTGAAAAGATACGATTATAAAACAGAATAAATATAACAATGACTACTACTGCCAATATAATACAAAGCCAAACCTCACTTTTTGTAAGTGTTAAAATAGACGTAGAGCCAAACAATGTACTACACACATCTCCTGATACATTTGCTGATGTTGAAAAAAGATTCAATAGCAGATAACCTAATGCCAACGCACTGACAGACATCATTGCAATTGCTGCATCACCTTTTACTTTTGTATTCTGCCCTTTTCGAAGAAGCCATACCGCCGCTATGATTGTAACTGGCATAATCAACAAAGTATCATTCGTCATATTCAGGATTGCCGCAATAGCCATTGCACCAAATGCAACATGTGACAGCCCATCCCCAATATAGGAATATCTTTTTAATACAAGTGTTACTCCTAGCAGCGAAGAACACAGCGCAATTAGAGTTCCTACAATAAGTGCATATCTTACAAAAGGATATTCCATATAAAACTGTAATTTATCTATTATCTCATTCATCTGCCAGCTCTCCTTCTGCTTTAAAAACTTTCCATGCGACACTTTCTTTATAATCATTCTTGGTACCATAAAAAAGCTGTTTCTTTCCCAGGTGAAGAATTTGACTTGCATAATTGACAGCTGCTGAAATATCATGTGAAATCATAATAATGGTCAATCCTTGTTTGTTCAGTTCCTGTATAATTTGATACAATTCTACAGTTACTTTTGGATCAAGTCCACTTACTGGCTCATCTAACAGTAAAATTTCTGATGCTGCACACAACGCTCTTGCCAGAAGCACTCTCTGCTGCTGTCCGCCGGAAAGATTTCGATAACTTTTATTTCGCAAATCCCAGATATTCAACTTATTTAGATTTTCTTTTGCCAGTTCTTTATCCTTATGGTTATAAAAGGATCTGCGTCCACATTTTGACAGGCAGCCTGACAGCACAATTTCCCACACTGATGCCGGAAAATCCTTTTGCACTACTGTCTGCTGTGGTAAATATCCTATTCCATTTTTCTCTTTATAAGTAATCGTTCCGGATACTGGTTTCATAAGTCCTAATATTGTTTTCATCAAAGTACTTTTACCAGCTCCATTTTCACCTACAATGCACAGATAATTCCCTTTTTCTAATTGAAACTGAATCCCTTCTGTTACAATATTTCCGTCATATCCTAATGCAAGATTATTTGCTTCCAGTAATGCCATACTTTCCTTCTTTCTAATGCCTATTACATTTGTTACTGTAATGCTGTTTTCAACACATCCAAATTACTTTCCATAATAGATAAATATGTTTTTCCTGCTTCAATATCTTTGCTTGTTGTTGATTGCATAGAGTCCATTGTTAAAATCTGCTGATTCTTGTCAGCAGTATTTTCACTAATGGTTGTTGCAATTTTTTGATCTGAATTTTCAATTATGAAAATATTAGATAGCCCAAGTTCATCAACTTTCCCAGCCAGGAAAACAATGGTTTCAAAACTTGCTTCTGTTTCTGCTGAACAACCTACAAATGCAGCATAATAATCCAGATTATAGTCATCCACCATATATCTAAATGGGAATCTGTCTCCGAAAAGAATAGTATTCTTGTTTCCGCCAGCTACAGCCTGTTCATACTCTTTATCCAAAGCATCTAATTTTTCATTGTAAGTAGTTGCATTTTGCTGTAACTCATCTGCGTGTTCTGTATCTACAATTGCTAAAGAGTCTGCAATCGCTTCTACAAGAACTTGGGAGTTCTTCAAAGACAACCATACATGCTCATCATATTCAGGTTTCTCTTCCTCGTGCTCATGTTCTTCTTCAGCTTCCATTCCTTCTACTACTTCTTCCTCTTTAATGCTGTCTCCAAGCACTTCTAATAAATTAATTACCTGCATATCTTTATTTGTTGCTTCTTTCAAAGCATCTTCTACCCAGTCATCTGATTCTCCACCTACATAAATAAACAGATCTGCTGTATATATTTTTGCAATATCCTCTGCTGTTGGCTGATAACTATGAAGATCTACTCCATTGTCTAAAAGCAAAGTAAGCTCATAAGAATCATCCAAATCGCCTATCACTTCTTTTGCCCAATCATATTCTGGGAAAATAGTGCATACAACACTTTTCTTACCTTTCTCCGATGATTGATTGGCAGAATTATTACTGCCACATCCTGCTAATAAACTCATCAGCAGTGTAGCTATCATTACTAAACTCAATATTATATTTTTTTTCAACATTTTTTCCTCCAAAGTAACGAATTCTATTATTTATTTACACGCAAATAAAACGTGCACGTCAATACACGTGCCTGTAACAATGATATTTTCATCAATTCAGTAGTTCAACCTTTAATGATATGAGAGTGTCCTCTGTACCAAAGAAAAAGCGACTTATTGTACAAAGTTGTGTGAATACACAAATGACCGCTGCAACGAGTGGTAGAACTGATAACATTTTTATACTTGAAATTGTCTGTATCGCTGATTCAATCTCAGTACAAATTGGACAATCTTCTCCTGAACAGTCATGGCGAGCATTTTCTATCACAAACATATACGAAAAGATAATAGTAACTACTAAAACAGCTGCTAAAACTATTGTTAAAATTCTATTGTCTTTTTTCATAATGCTCACCTCCATTCCTATAATTCCTATTTTTGTTTACATTCTTTGCATAATCCGGAAATGCATGATTCTTTACATTCGATTTCGAATTCATGTTCCTGCAATAAATGATTACTGAATTCATCCATAAAATGACAATCTAGATGGATGACTTTTCCACAATTTTTACATTTTAAATGTAAATGCCTTTCACATTCCTCATGTTCTCCAGCATATTGATATAGAATATTATTCTTATCTATGTATTTGAACTGTAATACTATATTCTCTTCTACTAATCTTTCTAAGTTTCGATATACCGTTGTTTTGTTTACTTTATACCCCTGATTTATAATGTATTCATAAATATCAGCAGCTGAGAACTGGCTATTTTTTTGTTTTTTAATAAAGTTCATCATTGCAGTTTTCGTTTTTGTAGAATATCCCATTTGTTATCTTCCTTTTCAATATGCAACTTAATTGCATTTTCGATTATATTCATACGCTTTTATTATGTCAAGAAAAATAATTTCTTAATTGATTTATGACTTAAATGAATCACTCAAAAATCACTCAATTCACAGTCAATGTGGGTTGGGTGTTTTTTTTGTATCCTTTTATTTGTAAAACAAATTGCCCAGAGGGCAGAAAGGCAGGTACAGCATATGTACGAAACAAGTAACGTAGGAAAATATCAGCCAGTTGTTATCGGTATTGATCATGGTTTTAGTCTGATTAAGACCTACCATCACATAATGAATAATGGAGTAGCGAAGACAAGTGGGAAACCACCAGTCTTAGAAAGCAGCCTTTACTACGAGGGTAACTATTATGTGATTGGTGGTAGCCGAATGATAGTAAATGAGGACAAAACAGAAAATGACAACTATTTTATCCTTACAATGGCGGCAATTGCAAAAGAACTGAAAACAAGGGGGATTGAGAAGTTTGCAAAGGTGGTGTTGGGAGTCGGAGTTCCATTCAAACGATTTGGGGAGGAACAGCAAAATCTGGTTGATTACCTGACAAGATCAGGACTTATTGCATTCGAATTTGAGGGACAGGAATTTGCGATTGTTATCCAAAAGGTCATTTGCTATCCTCAATGTTTTGCGGCAATAGCAGACCGCATTTCAAATATGGAAGGGAGGTATGTCGTTGCTGATATCGGTTCTTGGACAAAGGATATCGTCTGTATTGATAACAAGAGAATTAATGTTGAGCAGAGTGTAACCATTTCACATTCCATTATTACCTTATTTCAGGGTATGAATAGTGCAATATACGCCAAGACAGGAAAGAGAATCCCAGAAGATATTTTGCAGGACTTTATTTTAGGGAAAGAAGGTATTTTACCCTTCGATGTAAAAGCCATTATTGAACGGCAGTTGATGGAGTTTGCTCATAAAACAGACGGTCAGCTCAATGAATATGGCTTTGATATTGATTATTCCAATATTATCTATGTGGGTGGAGGAGCTACTATCATGAGACGATTTGCACCAGACCGAGCCAATGTATCCTATCTGGAAGATGTCAGATTAAATGCCAGAGGATATGAATTGCTTGCAAAATCTCAGATGAATCGGAGTTAGGTTATGCAAAAGACAAAAGATGGATACCGAGCCAGCTTTCGATTGAATGAGGATAATTCTGAACATATGGAAATTTATCAAATGTTCCAAGAACTTATGAACGCAGGTAAATCTCGCAATGAATCGGATTTGTATCGAGCGGCAATTGCTAGTCTTTACCGAGAGAAACAGGGAAATAGCATTTCAGATGAGCATAAAGCAGAATTACAGGAATATGCTAGGATGTCAGCAAATGAAGTGAGAGAAATGGTTCAAGAAATTATCAATACTGCAATCGCTGATTTGAAAACCTCTGCAATTAGGGTAGTCCCTACTGATTCTGATATCTCTTCTAAATCAATGGAAAATATGGGAATGAAACCTCCTGAATCATCGGAAGTATTACCTGATGATATTTTCGATTTTATGAAGACGCTGGTGTAGAAATAGATTCTATCGAAGATATGCTAAGTCGGACATAGTGGCGACAATATTCGAACGAAGTGAGAAAAATGTCGTCAACTTGTCGGACGTAATAGCTGGGGCTTGGGGTCGCTAGAACCCCAACAAGTTTGCCCGTCGTGTGTACACAGGGCGAAACTTGCTCTACTATTTGCGACTTATCCGGAGCATATTTACGAGCGGAGCGAGTTATTCGTGAACGACCTTAGGGGAGAGAGCGTAGACCGGAGGGAGGAGCTTGTGACGGCGAAAAGCCATGTGCCGTTTCCGGCACTTTTAGTGAATGGAATATTTCTGATGATTGTATTTGAAGAAATTATGAATGAAAGAAGGTGAGAAATTTGAAGAATGATAGAACAGAAGATATGCATTTAAGGGCAACTCCAGAGGAAAAAGAACTGATAAGAAAAAAGGCTGAAAAAGCTGGGCTTTCTATGTCAGATTATTTGAGGAGGCAGGCACTGTCAAAGAAAGTAACGGTGATTTCGCCTGAGATTTTTAAAGAGTATAAGGAACTTTGTGGTCAGTTTGGATGGTATGGCAATAACATCAACCAGATTGCAAAGCATTTGAATGGCGGTGGCGATCAGTATACCGTCATTCGGTGGCTTGAAAATTATCAGAGGGATCTGGATGATCTGATTATCCGCTTCAAAATGCTGATGGAGAAGAAGATTGCAGCCTAGTGCTGCAATTCTTCAATAATAAACTAGACAAGGGAGGAGGTTTCAACGATGGCAATACTAAAGCATATTGCAAATAAAAATAAGATATATTCTGGTGCAGAGCAATATCTTTGTTTTGAACATGATGCCAAAACTGGAAAACCATTATTGGATGACCAAGGCAGAATGATTGCAAGAAAAGGAATATTAAAAGATTCTCTAAATTGTGATTTTGATTCCTTTGCCGCAGAATGTATGGAAACGAATAATCTTTATCATAAGAATAAGGGGACAGTTGATATCAAAAGTCACGATTATATTTTAAGCTTTGATCCCAAAGATGATATTACGCCGATGGAAGCCATGGAATTAGCAAAGAAATATGCAGAAAAGTTTCTGGAAGGACATCAGGTGATTATTGTAGTTCATCCAGATGGGCATAATGGTAGTGGCAATATCCATGCTCATGTTGTAGCGAATTCTCTTCGCAAGTATCCTGCAGTTAAGCAGAAATGGCATGAAAAAGCTTGTGAATATAAGCAGGGCTGTAAGCATAAATGCACCAATGCAATGCTTCGTTCAGGAAAACAGTGGGTCATGGATGAATGCAGAAAGCGTGGACTGAATCAGGTGGACTTGTTTCGTTCCAAGGTTCGTGACGATTATTGGGTACAAAAAAGAGGGCTGGAGAAAGAACCTGATTTCATGACCGATAAAGAGAAATTACGAATCTATGTGGATACAGCACTTCCTTATGCAACTTCTATGGAGCATTTGGCAGAGGTACTCTATGAGAAATATGATGTTACAACACGAATTACTAATCAGACTATTTCCTTTAAGCTGGCTAATGCAAAACAGGCAATCCGTGGGAAGCGCCTTGGTGATGATTATACTAAACCAGCATTAGAAGAACGCAGACCCAAATTATTTCAGGAACGGTTAGAGACGGAAGCTAAGAAAAAAGCTGAGCTGGATTCTATTATACAAAGACATGTGGAGGAAGAGAAAGCAAAAAGACTAGCTGCTAAGAAAAAGCAGGAAAAAGAATTGTTTGATTCCATGCAGACTCTAATGAAAACAGTAGATCAATATGTCAAGAGGGAAGATGAGACATATCAGCGGATTGAGGATGCATTATCAGATGTTGAAAAATATCAAGAATCACAGGCAATTGTGACGGTAGAGCAGAAAATACTCAAAGATAGTACGTTGGATACTGTTAATTCATTCTTTGAATCTTCTAGTCAGCAGAATGTAAATAAACCATCAAAGCATAGGGAGCCAGTGGAGCATTACGATTCCTATATTACAGATGATTATGCAAAAACAGCAATAGAAGTAGAAAAAGATGCTGTGAAAGAAATGGAGGAAGTTTCAAGACCAAGAGATTGGAGAGAAGAATTTGCAGATTACAAAAAGTTACATCCAGAAATGGATGTAGAAGAAATAATTGATTCCTTTGATGATTACTATAGTTGACTGTGGGATAAATATAATGCACAACATGTGAATCGAGAGATTCGGACAAGGGGAAGATAGAATGATTTGATATAACATAAAATAGAAGCTCCATGCATCGGGCTTCTTCAAGGTGTTGTCCAAAGACGACCACCGCAGTTCTTAAGTACAATTTATCATAGCAATTCGACATATGCAAGCTATTTCCAGACTCGATGGTTGGATTATATTTTATATCGTGTGATAG
>JBKECO010000054.1:0-14414 GCA_047974745.1 Lachnospiraceae bacterium | reverse complement strand
CCAACCTATGGGCTTTTAAGGTCCAGACAATTCTTTCTGCTAAAAATCGGTGCCTATAATTTCAGAAAACTGCTAAGGCATAATCGGATAAGACAGGTGGAGTCTGCCTTAAATCTGAAAATAGCATAAAAATAAGGAATGGGATGACACTGTAATTACGTTATATAGCTTGAATATACTCAAAAATCAAAAAATCTGGTGTTAATCTGATAGAACTACTTTCTATTTAGTGTTTTGACACCTAAACCATACTTTATATTATGACAGAATACTTGCCAGCAAAGATAAGGAAGATAATAAACAAATCTTTGCATCTAAGTATATGACATATTTACTTACAGAAGAGGAACTAAAGAGAGAGTTAAAGCTTGATGATTATCTTAGGCTTGATGATTAAGTTGTTAAATGTATTCAGCTACTGAAATGGGCAATCACGATTACTTAGTGGATAATGTTAATATTAAAAGCTCTGTAGATAGCGATCACGAAGTACGTTGTACGGTGAAGTGTTCTTATCAGCAGGACGAGTCAACCGAAAATTGTTCTTTTAATCAATGCGATGCACGTGGGGACGGTGGTATTTATGCATACAATAATAAATGTGGAAGGCAATATAATGGAGAATTCAACCTTATGTTACTATAACGAAAACGCATCTTCCTTTATCGAAGGAACACAAAATGCTTCTATGTTTGCAACATTAGAAGCATTTTTTCAGTATATTCCATCAAAAGGAAGAGTTCTTGATCTCGGCTGTGGTTCGGAACGAGATACCAAATATTTATCAGAACACGGTTTTTTTGTTGATGCAATGGATGGTTCCGATGTATTATCTCAAACAGAAACGTGTTTTACAGGAATTCAAGTTTTATAGTATAATAAGTGCATACATTGCTATGTACTTACGATTCCTGTAATGCAGGTTGTTTTCGTTTATAGGAAAGGAGCCTGTTTATAGGAAAAGATTTAAATGGCAAAGAACTGGGCACAGCAATCTATGAAGATACCAATCATATTAATCTGTGTAAAACGTCAATTACCTTAGACAAATGGTTCAAGATATGGATGGAGCATTATAAGGAAAATACTATTTGTGCCAATACCAAACGACGTTATATGGAAATCTATCGAATGCACATTTCACCAGTTCAGGAAAAATGAAACTGCTGGACATTACACAATTACAGTTTTTGCAACTACTAAAAAAGATGGATGTAAAGGGATTACAATTAGAGAGTCGTAATAAGGTTCGTATTTTGCTACAGGACATGTTTGATAAAGCCATAATTAATGATATGCTTTACATGAATCCGTCAAACCGATTGAATTATGTTACAGACATCATATATAAGTTTGAGAGTTCCTAAAGGAGGATAGCATGGATTTTAGAGATGAATATAAAAAGTGGATTTCTGAAAAGGCACTGGATGAGGATTCTAGGAAGGAGCTTCTTGATATTCATGAGAATATAGATGAGATCGAGGATCGATTTTATAAGAACTTATCCTTTGGGACAGCGGGTCTTCGGGGAAAATTAGGTGCTGGAAATAATCGAATGAACCAGTACAATATTGCAAAAGTCACACAGGGAATTGCTGATTTTATCGTAGAAAAAGGCAACGATAGAATGAAAATGGGAGTTGTCATCGGGTATGACTGTAGACATTTTTCGGCAGAATTCGCTATGCTTTCCGCATGTGTTCTTTGCGCAAATGAGATAAAGGTCTATCTGTTCAATAGTCTGAGACCGACACCGGAGATTTCCTATACCCTGCGGCAGAAAAGGGCCACAGCGGGAATCATTATTACAGCAAGCCATAATCCAAAAGAGTATAACGGGTATAAAGTATATTGGGATGATGGAGCACAGGTAGTTGATGAGATTGCTGATGGAATGGCAGATAAAATTCAGACGATTCCCATGTTCGGCGGTGCAAGGATCATGAATTCAATTGAGGCAATTGACAAAGGGCTGCTTGAAATCATTGGAGAAACAGAAGACCGTAAATACCTAGATATGGTAAAAAGTCTTTCTTTAAGAGATGCAGAATTGGATAAAAGCATAAAGATAGTGTATACCCCCTTAAACGGAACAGGCAGTATTCTTGTTCAGCAGGTTTTAAAAGAACGGGGGTTTTTCAATGTTACAGTAGTACCGGAACAAGAATCCCCAGATCCGGATTTTACAACTGTTGGATATCCAAATCCCGAAGATACAAGAGCGTTCCAATATGCGGAAGCATTGGGACATATGGTTGGTGCAGAGCTCCTTATTGCCACGGATCCGGATTGTGATCGGTTGGCAATCTCAGTCAGAGATAAAGAGGGTAACTATACTTCCTTTAATGGGAATCAAACAGGTGCAATACTGATCTATTATATTGTAGAAAGTATGAATCAGTTAAATCTGCTTCCTGAGAATCCTGCCATTGTAAAATCCATTGTTACAGGGGATATGGGTAAAGCGATTGCAGAACGCTTTTCTGTAGCCACTTATGAAGCACTGACAGGGTTCAAAAATATTTGCGGCAGGATTGATGAACTGGCAAAAAAAGGAATAAATTATATTTTTGGCTATGAAGAAAGTATTGGATACACTACTGGAACGGAGGTGCGTGATAAGGACGGAGTAAGTTCTGCAATGTTATTATGTGAAGCAGCAGCCTTCTTTAAAGCTGAGGGAAGGTCGCTTCTTGATGTATTGCATGATTTGTATGAGACATATGGTTATTTTCATGAAAAACAGATCTCACTTGTACTGGAAGGTGTCGAAGGGTCAAAAAGAATTCGACGAATGATGGAAGTGTGTCGAAAAGGGTATTGGAAAGAAATCAGTGGAATAAAACGAAAGGAAACCATAGATTATTTGGATGGATATCTTGATATTCCACCTTCAGATGTACTTCGATTTTACCTTGAAGATGGCAGCTGGTATGCAGTGAGACCATCTGGTACTGAGCCAAAAATAAAGCTCTACGTTTATACTAAGGGTGTTACTGCTAAGGATGCAGAGAGAAAAACAGAAATGATCGAAGCAGCAGTTCTGGAAAAGCTGCACAAAGTGAAATAATTACAGGAACAGTTACAGCTGCTGATATTCATCAATAGATTTGTAAAAAAGACACAAAAACGCCAAAGTCAGAAATAGAAATGGATATAGCACTTAAGATTGAGTTTATTCCGAAAAGGAAAATTTTGATGAGAAGGCCTATTAATTTAGGCCTATTTTGAGGAAAATAAATGAATATATTCGATATAGTTGGTCCGGTCATGGTCGGACCATCAAGTTCACATACTGCAGGAGCAGTAAAAATAGGAAATATATCTCAAAAATTATTGAATGAGCAGGTTAAGGCAGCAGAAATCTGGCTTCATGGTTCTTTTGCAGCGACTGGAAAAGGCCATGGAACAGATAAAGCGCTTGTGGCTGGATTACTGGGAATGAAAGTAGATGATCCAAAAGTACCTGATAGTCTGAGTATTGCGGAAGAGCTGGGTATACGTATTCACATTGGAAGAATTGATTTAGGGGACTGTCATCCGAATTCTACAAAAATTAATATTTGGGGAGAATCGGAACAAAATCTTGAAATTATAGCTGCTTCGATTGGTGGAGGAAGAATTCAGATAAATCAGATCGATGGCCTGACTGTTGATTTTTCCGGAGATTTCCCAACCTTGATTGTCCACAATCTGGATTTACCGGGACATGTGACAGAGGTGACAACTTTGCTTGCACAAAAAAAAATAAATATTGCCACAATGCAGTTATACCGTACAAAAAGAGGTGGGGATGCAGTTATGGTGATCGAATGTGATCAGGAGGTTACAGACAGTGTAATCGAATGTTTGAAAAAGCTGCAGGGCATTTTAAAAGTAACATATCTTCGTCTCAGAGAAGTTTAGTACCAGTGCTTTAACATTAAAGTCTTCAGCAAAGAAAGGAAACAGATGTTTGAATCGTTAAGTGAAATTGTTTTAAGAACAAAAGAGAATCAATGTTCTTTTTATCAAGTGGTGTTAGAAGATGATGCGAGAGAACAGGGAATTTCGATTTCTGAGTCTTTTGAACGAATGCAAAAAATGCTACTTGCAATGAGAGCTGCAGACCAAAATTATGATCCGACCTTATATTCTTCAAGCCATCTGGTCGGTACAGATGGAGCCAGAATAGAAAATGCAAGGAAAGAAAATAATCTTCTTTGTGGGAGTTTCATTGGTAAGGTGATGGAAAAGGCTGTAAAGATGGGAGAGTCCAATGCGTGTATGAAGAGAATCGTTGCAGCACCCACGGCTGGAGCTTGTGGAGTGATACCAGCAGTTCTGCTATCACTACAGGAAGAAAAACATTATTCAGACGAGAAGATGATAGAATCTTTGTATGTTGCCGCTGGTATAGGTGGTGTCATTGCAAAAAGAGCATTTATTTCAGGCGCGGCAGGAGGCTGCCAGGCTGAAATAGGATCTGCATCTGCGATGGCGGCAGGAGCAATTGTGTTTCTGCGGGATGGTGATGCAGAAACCATGATACAAGCAAGTGCCATTGCATTAAAAAATCTGCTAGGTCTGGTGTGCGATCCGGTTGCAGGTCTTGTTGAAATACCATGTGTAAAACGAAATGTTATTGGAGCTGTCAATGCATTAACTTCTGCAGACCTGGCAATGGCAGGAATCAATAGCAGAATTCCACCAGATGAAGTGATTGATGCAATGCGTTCTGTCGGTAAATCCATTCCAGAGGCTCTACGTGAAACTGGTATGGGCGGACTTGCTGCAACTGAAACTGGTGAAAAAATAGCAAAAGAACTATAACTGCTAGCATCCACGACCACATTGGTTCCCGCTCCCATGAACACAGATGTACTTAATACAATCTGTGGTGTAAAACAGAACGGTTTTTCTCAGAGAACTTTTTGCAATATACCTTAAAATTATACTATGATTGTTAAAATCCTACGGTTTTCCAATGATTTTGTACTTGCTACAATAGTTTCAGAATCAAAAAACATTTTACAACGGAGGGTTTTCATGAAAAGAAAAATTTTAGCAGCTCTATTATGCTCGGCAATGGTAGTATCCCTTGCTTCCTGTGGATTAAAATCACCTGAGACAACGACCACTACAAGTGAAAGTACAACTACAGAAAGCGAATCACAGACATCAGCAGATACAGAGGCTGTTACAGCAACAGAGCCTGAAATCACACTCGTTTATGCAGAGGTAAATCCACTGGATACTATCGTTGGTCAGATGGATAGTGCTTTTGCAGAAAAAGTTGCAGAATTGTCCAATGGATCAATGAAAATCGATCTGCAGGCAAGTGGAGTTCTAGGTGCGGAAAACGATGTACTCGATACAATGCTTGGAGGCGGCGGTACAATTGACATGGCGAGAATTTCAGCTTTTGCATTAACTAGCTATGGTGGAGAAAAATCAAAATTACTTTCAGTTCCTTATACATTTATGGATCGTCAGCACTTCTGGAATTTTGCTGAGTCTGACCTGGCAGAGGAATTTTTAATGGAGCCACAGGAAAAAGGCAGTGGAATACGCGGACTTTTTTATGGAGAAGAGGGATTCCGTCATTTCTTCACAGTAAATGAAATTACCGGAATCGACAGTCTTGCTGGAATGAAGATTCGTGTTTCGAATGATCCAATCATGAATGGTATGGTCACAGGTCTTGGAGCTTCTCCTACTGTTGTTTCATTTGGTGAGTTATATTCTGCACTTCAGACTGGAGTCGTAGATGGAGCAGAACAACCAATTGCAAATTATAAATCGAATGCTTTTCCAGAAGTAGCGCCATATCTTATCTTAGATGGACATACTCTTGGAGCAGTTCAGGTCGTAATTACTGACGAAGCCTGGGACAATCTGACTAAAGAACAGCAGGCGATTTTAACAGAGGCAGGAGAATATGCGTCCTCCTTTAATAAGCAGATATCGGAAGAAGAAGAAAATAAGGTCCTTGAGGAGCTAAAAGCAGAGGGAGTAAATATAGTAGAAGTAGCAGATAAGGCTCCATGGAAAGAAGCTTGTAAGGATATCATTGAGTCCTCAACAGCAGATAATAAAGAACTGTATCAGCAGATACTCGACATGCAGTAGAACAAAATGGTAAAAGTATACGGGCATAAAGGCAAGATGGCATTTATGCCCGACTTTTGAGGAGGAATTTATGGAGAAGATCTTTTCAGTTATTGATAAGATAAAACCTGCATATGACATGACCTATAATGTTGTTTTGTTCATATGCAAACTGCTGCTGACCATTGATATCCTGATTACGAGTTTCGCTGTGGCTGGCAGATACATATCTTTTATTCCTGACCCTTCCTGGAGCGAAGAAGTCGTATTGACCTGTATGGCATATCTGGCAGTTCTTTCTGCAGCACTTGCGATTCGTAAGGGAGCACACATAAGAATGACTGCTTTCGACAGATATCTGCCTAAAAAATTATTACGTGTATCCGATATCATTTCAGATGCTTTTGTAATGCTTTTAGGACTGATTATGATTATTGTAGGCTGGAAATATGCAATCGATATTGGGTCAAAAGGTACCTATGTAAGCATGCCATTCCTTTCGAGATTCTGGATGTATTTTCCGATCCCGCTTGCAGGAATTGCAATGGTGGTCTTTGAACTTGAGTCCATCTACAATCATATTAAGTCACTGGTCTTAAGGGAGGAAGCATATGAGTAATGAAGGAATTGCTATACTAATTCTACTCGGCAGTTTTCTGCTGCTGATCTTTATGAGGTTTCCGATTGCATATGCAGTTGCACTTTCCTCATTTTTCTGCTTGCTTTATCAAGGTCTGCCGCTTTCAACCATTGGTCAACAAATGGTAAAAGGAATTAGTTCATTCAGCCTTATGGCTGTACCATTTTTTATAACAATGGGCTGTCTTATGGGATTTGGCGGAATTTCTGAGAAGCTGATTGCGCTAGCGACCTCCTGTGTCGGATGGATGCGAGGCGGAATGGCAATGGTCAATATTGTTGCATCATATTTTTTTGGTGGTATTTCTGGTTCTGCCGCTGCAGACACTGCATCTCTTGGATCTATACTGATTCCAATGATGAAGGAACAAGGCTATGATGATGATTTTTCAACAGCAGTCACCATTACATCCTCCTGTGAAGGTCTTTTAGTACCGCCAAGCCACAATATGGTCATCTATGCAACTGTAGCGGGTGGTGTATCTGTAGGAAGCTTATTTCTAGCTGGCTATATTCCTGCAGCGATCCTTGCGATCAGTCTGATGATTGGCTCTTATATTATTTCTGTAAAAAGAAATTATCCAAAAGGTGAAAAGTTCAGCATGAAAGTACTGCTAAAGCAACTCAGTGTATCTTTCTGGGCGCTGGCAGCCGTACTGATCGTAGTATTTGGTGTTGTTGGTGGTGTCTTTACGGCTACTGAATCAGCTGCGATTGCAGTTATTTACAGTTTGATCGTAAGTGTATTTATTTATAAAGGACTTACCTGGAGGGGAGTATGGGAGGTACTTGATAAGGCGATCGAAACGCTTTCGATCGTGTTGATTCTGATTGCGACCTCTAGTATTTTTGGGTATCTACTTACAAGACTGCATGTACCGGAGCTTGCTGCAAATGCAATCATAGATATTACAAGCAATCCGATCCTACTTGCATTACTACTGAATCTGATCTTGTTTGTTCTGGGATGTATTATGGATATGGCACCTATTATTCTGATTGCAACACCAATACTGCTGCCGATTGCAACTTCTATTGGAATCGACCCGGTACAGTTCGGAATCATGTTAGTTCTAAATTGTGGCATCGGTCTGCTGACACCTCCTGTCGGTGCAGTGCTATTTATTGGATCAGCCGTTGGAAAGGTCTCAATGGAGCGAGTGGTGAAAGCGACATTGCCCTTCTATCTGTGTATGATCATAACTCTTATGCTATTGACATTCTTTCCAATACTAAGTCTATGGCTGCCAACAATGTTTGGGTAAACTATGAAGTATCACTATAATTATAAAAACACACCGTTTGAATTTTTTAAACTAACATTTTACCATATTTATGGTTCGCTGATCGGCCTTTGCAATATCATCTTTACAGCTGCCGTTTTTCTACTGACACTCAGTATTTGGAGTCGCAGCAGCGATTTTATACATCTGCTCCTTCTGATAGGGTGCATCTTATTTCCGATTATTCAGCCAGTTGGAATATGGATGAGGGCAAAAAAACAGGCAGAGCATGCAGCGATGATAGATATATCATTTGATGAGTCTGGCATTTTTATTAAAAGTAAGGGAGAGCAATCTTTTCTGGAATGGAAGAGCATAAAGAAAATTTCCAAAAAACCAGATATGCTGATCATCTATGCTTCTTCAGCACATGGATTTGTTCTCTCCAAAAGAGTACTGACCGTTCATTTTGAATCATTATATCAATATATTCAAAGTAAAATAAACGACAATTGACAGGAAAAGCCGTTTCTACACGGCTTTTCTGATATAAACAGTACATAACATATTATAAAATGCTCCGGGAACGAACGCTCACCAATATATCTGATATAATAATATCAGGGACAAATAAAATCGTGTGGGGAAACATTATCATGGGAAAGAACCGGAATAAATTCTTGATTGAAAAGTGGAGTAAGCTCTCTATAAAAAGAAAAATTAGTGCTTTTACAATATTTGTTTTTCTGATCATCATGTTGTCTGTCCTGTTCGATGTCTGGGTTGTTAATTTTTCTTTTCGTGATTTTCGTGGCATTTTGGAAGTAAATGCGAAAAGCAGCCGTTTCATGGATGCAATGATCGTAGAATCCGAACAATTCGAAGTCTATGTGAAGCACCCGGGAGCAGACAATAAGATCCTGCTTGATGAAGCAATAAAAGAATCAGAAGCGGCTATCGCAGATTTGCCACTTGATTACTCAAGCATGAGTGTAAAAAGATATGCAAAAACATGGTCCATCATGAACAGTTATGAGCAATACAGCATCAAAAGAGATACGGTATTAGGCTTAGAAGAAGATAGTCAGATGTATGTGACAAAGTTGTATTCTGTATATAAGATACAGGAATATCTTCAGGAATATGCAAAGAACCTAGTCCGATTGACATTGATTGATGAAAATGAAGCCTATAAAAGAAAAGCTGAGACGATCAAGATCGTACCTCTTCTGGTTTTTCTTGCTGGTTGTCTGCTTTTAGGTGGAATCATTATTCTGTCCAGAGGCATGAACTACTATATGATCACACCGATTTTAAAGTTAGTCGATGCATCTAGACAAATCGCATCAAATAATTTTCATATTGATGATGTTCAGACTGACAACCAGGACGAATTAGGAGACTTGGTAAATGCATTTAATAAAATGAAATTCGCAACAGGTCAGTATATAGATTCCCTGGAAGAAAAAAGAGAGGTCATGGATCTTTTGCATAAAGAAGAGATCGCTAAAATTGCTGCCGAAAAGCATTTGGAGACAGCAAATCTCGAGCTTTTGAAAAGCCAGATAAATCCGCACTTTTTATTTAATACCTTGAATGTAATCAGTGGAGCGGCAAAACTTGAAGCAGCGGTCACTACGAGAAAAATGATACAGGCATTGAGCTCCATATTCAGATATAATCTAAAGTCACCACAAAATGAAGTTATCTTATACCGAGAACTGAAAGTGGTAGTGGACTATCTTTATCTACAGCAAATGAGATTTGGAGAGAGAGTCAGCTATTCCATTGACTGTGAGGTAGATCAGAATAAGATCATTGTACCTACATTCACCTTTCAACCGCTAGTTGAGAATGCGGTGCTTCATGGCATTTCAAAAAATGAAGCAGGAGGAAGAGTTCATATCAGAATATGGACACGGCAGACGAGACTTTTTATTACAATCTCTGATACGGGTATTGGAATCCTTGAGCATCGACTAAAGAAAATGAAGCTGGCCATGGAACTTGGAAATTATGCCGAATTAGGCATAGGTCTGGGTAATATATACAGACGGATCCAGAGTATGTATCAAAGCAGCAACATGGAAATATACAGCAGAGAAGGGATCGCGACTGTAGTAAAAATTGAGATACCACTAAAATATATTGGGGGAGAATCATGAATCGTGTATTGATCGCAGATGACGAACCGATCGAAAGAGCGGTGATCAAAGAAATTATTGAAAATGAATTTAAAGATACCATCACATTATACCAGGCAGTAAATGGTCGGGAAGTCATTGATATGTTTCGTCGATATCAGCCTCAGATTTTACTGCTTGATATTGAGATGCCCGGAATAAATGGTCTGGAAGCTGCTGCTGAGATTCGAAAGATCTCAAAGTCATGTGTAATTATCTTTTTGACGGCATTTGATGAGTTCAATTATGCAAAAAAAGCGATTTCGGTACAGGCACTCGACTATATTTTAAAACCAAGCACAGAGGAAGAAATCATCTATGCGATGGAGGAAGCGATACACCAGATCAATATTGTATCAATGGAAATCGAAGCAGCACGGACAGAAGATGTGACTGATTATGAACAACAACTTACAGAAGAGTTATTCAAAGATTACAATCGAACCATGTTAATCAAAGAGGAGATTCTTCGCTATATCGAACAAAATTATATGAATGAAATTTCTCTGCAGGACGCAGCAGAATATATGAATTACTGCACGGCATACTTCTGTAAGCTGTTCAAGCAGGAGTTTTCAAAAAGCTTTACAACATACCTGGCGGAATATAGAATAGAAGAGGCAAAAAAATTGCTTTGCGATATCACATCCAATGTCAAGGATATCAGCGAAAAAATAGGGTATCGTGACTCCAATTACTTTACCAAGGTTTTTAAGCGGGCTGAGGGGATGACACCAACAGAATATCGTATGAAGGAATTGGGCAAACTTTTATAGGTGAATAGTGTGAGAAAAAAGAAATTTTTTATTTTGATATTAGGCTGTCTCCTGCTCGTTACAATAGGCTGGTTTCTGCGGGACAGTGGAAAAACGAAGGTTCCGGAATTGGTACTGACCTATGCAGAAAATCAGTCCGACGACTATCCAACCACACAAGGTGCAGTGTACTTTGCCGAGTTAGTCAGCAAAAAAACAGAAGGCAGAATACAGATCATCGTCCTTTCAAATAGTGAATTGGGGACAGAGCCCTCTGTCATAGAACAGATGCAATTCGGAGGAATTGATTTTTCAAGAGTTTCTATTTCTAGTTTTTCAGATAAGCAGCCAAAACTCAATGTGTTACAGATGCCATATCTGTATAACAGTGCAGAACATATGTGGAAAGTCCTCGATAGTGAAATTGGGGATGATTTTTTAAAAATATTTGAGAAATCCGATCTGATCGGTCTTTCCTGGTATGATGCGGGTGCCAGAAATTTCTATAATGATAGTAAGCCGATCGAAACACTAGAAGATATGCAGGGACTTCGGATTCGTGTACAGAATTCATTCTTAATGGAGCGGGTGGTTGAATCACTGGGCGCTGTGGCTGTACCAACAGATTACGAAGATGTCTATGAAAGTTTTGAGACAGGTACGATTGATGGAGCTGAAAACAACTGGCCATCCTATGAATCACAGCATCATTATGAATTTGCCAGATATTACACCATTGATGAGCATACAAGAGTGCCGGAAGTACAGATCTGTTCCAAAGCAACATGGGACAAGCTAAGTGAGGGTGATCAAAAAATCATCCTGGAATGTGCGAAGCTTTCAGCAGTCTATGAAAGAGAACTCTGGATCAGCCGGGAAATTGAGTCCAGAAATATTGTGGAGGCTAAGGGAATCGAGGTCAATGAACTCTCTCAGGAGGAAAAAGAAAAATTTAGAGTTGCCGTTGCGGGTATCTATACGGAATTTTGCAGCGAATATACAGAACTAATAGCAGAAATACAGGAGAAGGATAATGACGAATAAGTATGTGTTTCATAAAGATACAATAGCTAATGCAGCCGGACCAGGCGTAACACGGCGGGTCCTTGCTTATAATGATGATCTCATGTGTGTTGAAAATACATTCCTCCAGGGAGCAGCAGGCCCGATCCACTCACACCCACATACCCAGATTACATATGTGATAAAAGGTGAATTTAAATTTCAGATCGGTGATGAAGTGAAAACCGTACGTGCTGGGGATAGTATGTTGAAAACAAATGAAGTATTGCATGGCTGTGTTTGCCTAAAAGAGGGGATTCTGCTGGATATTTTCACTCCTATGAGAAGGGATTTTATATAAGATCAAAACAGTGATTTTCTAAAATTACTTGCGAAGACCGCAATATCTAAGCTATGATAGTCAGGTAAGGATTGGAATGGATTTGAGCGTTTTAGAATAAGAAGGAAGAAAATGATTCGACTAATAGCAGTAGACTTAGATGGAACACTTTTAAATAGTAAAAAAGAAATATCACCGGAAAATATTGCGGCGATCCGAATGGCCAAGGAAGCCGGAATCCAGGTTATGATATCTTCGGGCAGAGAATACCCGATGGTGGAGGCTCTTCTCAATAAATATGAAATCTCCATGTCGGCCGTCCTGCTAAATGGGGCGGAATATAGAGATGAACAAGGAAAGATCTTGATCGAGTTTTCTATTAGTAAAGAGAATAGTAAAAAAATTTCGGAGATATTTGATGATTTTGGTCTGCATAACAGGATCTATGCCGAGGAGGGAATGTTTACATTTTCGGATTACGAGGGTGCACTGCAGGAAATGATGTTCCGTATGCAGGCATTTTACGTGGGGCTCACGCAGGAGGATGCGCATATCAGAGCCATAAACGATCAGAATTTCAAGTCACTTCATTTTGTCGAGAGGACGAATGAATTCTGGGACTCAGTAAAAGTCAAAAAATTTGTCGCCTTTCACATGGACCGAAAACTTCTTCACGAAGCCGCAACACAGATCAAATCACTCCCAGATATTATTACCACATCCTCTTTTAAAGATAATATTGAGGTGACGAGCAGTCATGCACAGAAGGGATCCTCACTGCGATTTGCAGGTGAATCTCTAGGCATCCATGGATCAGAAATCATGGTAATAGGTGACAGCTTTAATGATATCTCAATGTTTCATGAATTCGAGAACTCTGTTGCTATGAGTAATGGGGAGGACTCTATTTTGCAAATAGCAAAACACAAGACGCTCTCCAACGATGAACATGGTGTAGCTTATGCGATTCGTAAAGTACTGCAGAACGAATGGTAAGATTTGGACGGACTGTGTGTCTGTCCTTTTTAAAATACAGGAGAAAAAGATGACGATTCAGCAACTCAGCTATGTGGTATGCATTGCCAAACATAAATCCATCAATAAAGCAGCGAGTGAATTGTTCTTATCGCAGCCCTCTCTATCCGGTGCAGTCAGGGAATTGGAAAAAGAGATTGGGCTCACTATTTTTCAACGGTCGAATCGCGGTGTTGTACTTACACCGGAGGGGGAAGAATTTCTTGGTTACGCCAGGCAGATGGAGGAGCAATACCGACTTATAAAAGCACGTTATCTCGATCATTCTGAACTTCGAAAGAAATTCAGTGTCTCCATGCAGCATTACAGCTTTGCGGTGGCTGCATTTATTGAGATGGCAAAATCATATGATATGAATGAATATGACTTAGCAGTCCATGAAACCATGACACATGAAATCATTGAGGATGTAAAAAATCAGAAAAGTGAGATTGGAATCCTTTACATCAATTCCTTTAATCAAAAATCACTGTTTAAGCTCTTTTCACAGAATAATCTGGAGTTCCAGGAACTGTTCGTATGTAATATCTATGTTTATCTCTGGAAAGGAAATCCATTGGCCAGCAAGAAAATTCTTACTTTCGAAGAACTGGATGATTATCCTTGTCTTTCCTTTGAACAAGGTGATAATAATGCGTTCTATTTTGCGGAAGAGGTCTTTAGCACAAGAATCTATAAACGTTTGATCAAGGCCAATGATAGAGCCACTATGCTCAACCTCATGGTAGGTCTTGGTGGCTTTACATTGTGCTCTGGCATTCTAAGTGAGGACCTGAATGGAAGTGACTATTGTGCGATCCCTCTTGATACGGATGAAATAATGCATATCGGATATATTAAGAAAAAGAAGATGCCCCTCAGTGCTGCTGCCACATTATATCTTTCGAAGTTAAAGGCTTGGTTTAGGTGTCAAAACACTAAATAGAAAGTAGTTCTATCAGATTAACACCAGATTTTTTTGATTTTTGAGTATATTCAAGCTATATAACGTAATTACAGTGTCATCCCATTCCTTATTTTTATGCTATTTTCAGATTTAAGGCAGACTCCACCTGTCTTATCCGATTATGCCTTAGCAGTTTTCTGAAATTATAGGCACCGATTTTTAGCAGAAAGAATTGTCTGGACCTTAAAAGCCCATAGGTTG
>JBKECO010000032.1:0-57300 GCA_047974745.1 Lachnospiraceae bacterium | reverse complement strand
CTCTTTTTAAATCTCATAGTCGATACATGCACGGTTTTCCTTAATAGCAACGATAAATTTTCCAAATTCCTGATGTACCGGATGTACCACATAGTCATTTAATCCCTGCATATCTTCAAAGGTACATTCCAGAAGAATATCATAATTATCAGTAGGAGCAAGTGGAGAATTCATTGCATAGGCAAATTTCTTCAGGCTTGGAATTGCTGTTTGGAAATGATCTAGCTGCCTGGCTGCCTGCTGGAGCAGGAATGACTTATCAGCACCTTCATGGCTTTCCTTGATTTGAAACATTACAATGTGTTTTATCAAATTGCTACCTCACTTTCTTGCTATTATTCAGCGAAAAAGCTGAACTCATATTTTAGCTTCCTTTCCGACAGATCCGCTGATCCTTCGTCTATCCGGAATTGTCCACTGATTCCCATTTCTTTGCGCATTAGGTCAAAATGACAGGCTGCAATCCCAATATCGACCTTACTGAGTTTGACTGGACTTGTTTTTGACATAATGCCTTCCTGGAGGTAAAAATCAATCCTGTTTCCATTTTTTATTATTCTCCAGGGTTGTTTATTCATGGCAGATGGTGCAAGTCTTACCATTTCCAACGGAAGAAAAAAATCACCTGCGGTTGCTTTGGTAAGGGGCATATGAAAATGTCCATCGAAAAAGTGCTCCGAGAATTCGGCACGGTTCGCTGACTGTCCCAACATAAGCATAAGCTTTTCGGAGGTTCTCTTTTTCTCAGCGGGATATCCGATTGGAGAAATGATGGGAAGAATTTCATCCTCCTTGATGTTCATTGCTGATGCAAAACTGCCTCTTTGAAATGTGCCGCCAAGCCAACAAGTACCAAGTCCAAGTGATGTTGCGTATAAAATGAGCTGCTCTACCTGATAACCAACTGCCTCTAATGCCGTTGCACTGTTCTTGACTGTGACTCCAATAAATTCGCTCGCACCCTTGATAACACCATAGGTACCTAGCTTCTCCCCTTTTGCAGCTGCATTTGTCTGAATTAATCGAATCTGTAACTTTTGCTCAAAAGGGTTACTGCTCTGTTCTATAAAGGATACCATTTTCTTCTTATCTTCTGAAGATAGTGGTCTGCCTTCATAGGTTCTGATACTTTTGCGCACTCGGATAGTCTCCTCTGTCGCAAATCCATATTTACATTCCTCCATAGCAATCTCCTGTTTCATTTTATTAGCATTTCTCATGCCAGCGATCTTCTATGAGAGTATTTCTTTCCACTATTTTAGTATTTCTTTGACTCGATTGCAAACTTAATTTTCGCAAAAAAATGCACCTGTGTCTAGTCAGATGCATTTTTGCTCGCTGTATTACCTGAATCGTGAGACCGACTCCTTCAATTCATGCTTTTCGTAGATCTCATTTAAGGCACTTAAAAAGACCTCAGGCGCCTGACCACCGCTTATCACAAATTTCTGATCGATCAGAAAATGCGGCACCATTTCAATCGACAGCTGATTCGCTGTTGCTTCATCTTCTCTGACTTTTTGCTCCAAAGAGCCATCCAGAATACGCTGGTCCAGTTCATTTTCTTCAAGTCCGAACTGTTTGGCAATTGCAAAAAGGGATTGCCTATCCCCGATATCCAGCCCATTTTCAAAGTACTCATGGAAAAATGCATGTACGATTACTTTGTCTTTACCCTTTTCCTTAGCGAACTGTGTAATTTCATGCGCAAGTAGGGTATTATTTGTCTTGAGCAGGTCAAAGCGATAGTCTAGTCCTACTTTCTTTGCCTCAGCAACAATTCGATCATTACTTCTTTTCGCCGCCTCATAACTGATATTGTATTTCTCTGAAATTACATGATTTATATCATGATCACCAATGGGACCTTGGTTGCGATCCAGCTCAAAGCTGTGAAATTCCATTACCACCTCGTCCGCATGTCTGAATTCTTTTAATGCTAATTCCAGTTTCGTTTTTCCCAGATAGCAAAATGGGCAAACATAATCTGTCCAGATATCAATTTTCACAAAATCATCTCCAATCTTAACGTGTTCTCTATTTCGTGCTATTTTGCCTTTCATTATACCTGCCCCGGGGAACATAATGTGTATGCAGCAGATGATGTGCCCGGTGACCATTGATTTCGCCAAGATAGTTTTGATACAGAGCCAGCAGATCTGGGTTTTCATGTGATTTGCGCAGTACTTTTCGCTCATCTTCACTGTATATGGCATTCATGCGTTTTTCACGATAGCCATCTTCTCTTGAACGCGGCTGCCCGCCACCATTAATGCATCCTCCCGGACATCCCATCACTTCAATAAAGTGATACGGAGAATTACCACTGTTTACATCCTCCATCAAAATGGATGCTCCTTCTAATCCACTTGTAACGGCAACACTCACCGTAATGCCATCCAGATAATCGAATGCTGGTAATGGGTTCTCTATCGTAAGGGAGGCGGTCTTGATCTGGTCCAGTCCAACGATAGGAGTCACATGAAGTCCCTCAAAAGGAATCTCTCGTCCGGTAACGAGTTCATATACCGTCCGAAGAGCAGCCTCCATAACACCACCTGTTACTCCGAAAATATCAGCGGCACCTGTAGAGATGCCAAGTGGTGCATCAAATTCTCCATCCGGCAGGTGCAAAAAATCAATTCCCTGTGTCTTTATCATACGAGCAAGTTCTCTGGTCGTCAATACTGCATCCACATCTCTGATTCCATCGACCTCCATTTCAGGCCTTTTTATTTCGTATTTCTTTGCAGTGCAGGGCATTACAGAAACAACATAGATCTCCTTTGGATCCATCTGTAGTTTATTTGCATAATAGGATTTTATGACAGCACCCATCATAGTATGCGGACTTTTACAGGTGGACAAATGATCCAGCGCGTCCGGAAACTGATGCTCAACATGTTTGATCCAGCCAGGCGAACAACTTGTGATCATCGGGAGAGATGCCTTGGCGCCATCCCGCAGAACAGCCTGGAGCCGTCCTAATAACTCCATCCCCTCTTCTAATATGGTCAGATCCGCTGCAAACAACGTATCGAATACATCATCAAAGCCGAGTTCATGCAGTGCGGATGCCATCTTTCCGGTAACCGGCGTTCCCACAGGCAGTCCAAATTCCTCGCCCAGTGCGGCTCGAACGGCTGGTGCCACCTGCACGATGACCCTTTTCGTTTGGTCAGCAATTGCTTCAAACACAGGTGTGATTCCATCCGTTTCGGATAACGCACCCGTAGGACAGACAATCGTACACTGTCCACACATTGCACATGCAGTCGAATTTAACGGCAATCCCATGGAGGGACTGATATTCGTCTGAAACCCTCTGTCCTGTGCTGCGATGGCTCCTACTTGCTGGATTTCATTACAGACTGTTTCGCACCTTCTGCACAAAATACATTTACTGGTGTCTCTTGTTATGGACAATGAAATATCCTTATAATTCTTAGACCTTTCACCCCCGAATCTGGAAGTCGTGACCCCTAATTCGTATCCGAGATCCTGTAGTTCACAGCTTTGGTTCCTGAGGCAGTTTAGACAGTCTGTGGGATGATCTGCCAAGAGAAGTTCATAAAGCACTTTTCGAGTTTCTCTCACTACCTTGGAATTCGTTGTGATCACCATTCCATCTCTGACATTCAGCATGCAGGATGGCTGAAGGTTTTTCATGCCCTCAACCTCCACAGAGCAGATTCTGCAGGTTCCATATCGATGTATATCCTGCAAAAAGCAGAGATTCGGTATATGAATTCCGGCGTCCTTTGCTGCTTCCATAATAGTGCTGTTGTCTTTTGCTTCAAACTGCTTTCCATTTATTGTGATCTGTGCCATTCTATTACCTCCTGTCGCAGTGAAGACAACGGAACGCTTCTCCCACTGCATCTAATTTATGGAATCCATTTGACACTTCTTTAAAATTATCCTTTCTTTCTTCCGCAGACAGCGTTCTGATCGGAAATCGAAAATGCGGTTCTGTCACCTCTGTATCCAGGATGACTGGAATCTCGATTTCTCTTCCTTTGTTGAGTTCGCCATCTCCCCCAAGAAATTGATCGATATGGATCGCTGCACGTTTCCCGTCAGCAATTGCAGTAATGACTATATTTGCACCCCAGGGACTGGTATCACCCCCCGCAAATACACCTTCTCTTGAAGTCTGGGCAGTGAATTTGTTGACTTCCAGATTTCCTCTAAAATCCATTTCCACATCTGTTGTTTTATAGAACTGATGATCCAGATCCTGATTAATTGCTGTAATGATACCATCACAAGGTACCAGGAACTGGGTTCCATCGATATGGGCAGTTCTTCTGCGGCCATCAGGTCCATAATCTGTCTGTACTCTTTTTACCAGCTCGATAGCGGTCACTTTTCCTTTTTCGCCAATGATTCGAATAGGTGACACCATTGTGATGATCTTAATTCCTTCTTCTCTGGCTTCTTCAACTTCTTCATTACCTGCCGGCATCTCACCCTCTGTTCTTCGATATACGACTGTCACATCTTTTGAACCCAGTCTCACTGCTGTTCTGGCTACATCCATCGCTGTACTTCCGCCACCGACCACAACAAGGTGCTCCGGCACACGAAGATCCTGCTTTAATCCGACACGTTTTAAGAATCGGAGTCCATTTTCTACACCTTTGAGGTCTTCGCCTTCGACATCCAGCATCCGAGACTGCATTGTGCCGATTGCAATGTAGATCGCATCCGAATCCTTTTTCAGATCCTCGAACATGATATCCTTACCAATCGTAACTTTATTTCGAATAGCAACGCCGCTGCGCTCGATGGCTCGAATTTCTTTGGCCAGCACTTCATTGGGAAGTCTGTATTCCGGGATGCCCCAGTATAATACTCCGCCAGATACTTCTTCTGCTTCATAGACCGTCACTTCATGACCAAGTCCAGCCAGATAGTAGGCGCAGCTGAGACCGGATGGTCCAGAACCGATAATTGCGACTTTTTTGCCTGTTTTTTCAAATGGTGTCACAAGGGGCAGTGCATATTCGTCCTTTAAAGTATAGTCTCCAATAAATCGTTTCAGTGCACAAATGGAAACAGACTCATCTACCTGGGAGCGCCGACAATGGGACTCGCATGGATGTGTGCATACGCGTCCACAGACAGATGGAAACGGATTATCCTGTCGGATCAGCTCATAAGCCTCTCGAATTCGATTGGATGCGACCAGGGACATATATCCAGAAACATGTACGTCAGCAGGGCAGGCGTTTCGACAAGGCGACTCCTGCAGTGCGGCGCAAACCCCTGCATCACAATGTCTGTCAAAAATATGAGTCTCATATTCATTTCGAAAATACTGCAACGTGGACAACACAGGATTAGAAGCTGTCTGTCCAAGTCCGCACATTGCAGTCATCTTAATGGTATTAGCTAGTTCTACCAGCAGATCAAGGTCACTGGGAACCCCTTTTCCCTCGGTGATCCGTTCCAGAATTTCCAGCATGCGCTTCGTGCCATTTCTGCAGGGAAGACATTTTCCGCAGGACTCCTCGCGGATAAAATCCATAAAATATCGGGCTGTATCTACCATACAGGTGTCTTCGTTCATAACGATAAGACCACCGGAACCCATGATGGCGCCAAGAGAAGAAAGGGATTCATAATCCACACTGACATTTAAATGAGTCTTTGTAAGGCATCCTCCGGATGGTCCGCCAGACTGGATCGCTTTGAATCGCTTACCATCTATGATACCACCGCCAATCTTATAAATGATGTCCCCCAGATGTATTCCCATGGGAACTTCTATGATACCAGCATTTACGATTGCTCCTGCCAGTGCGAACACCTTTGTACCCGCACTTTTTTCAGTACCGAAAGAACGGTACCAGCCTGCACCCTTTAACATGATCGGTGCAATATTTGCAAGTGTTTCCACATTGTTGATGATGGTGGGTCTTTCAAACAGTCCCTTTTCGAAAGGAAATGGTGGCTTCTGTCTGGGTTCCCCTCTTTTTCCTTCTATCGAAGCGATCAGTGCTGTCTCTTCTCCGCAGACAAAAGCACCTGCGCCAATTCGAATTTCCATATCAAAAGAAAAGTCGGTAGAAAGGATATGCCCTCCAAGGAGTCCCGCTGCTCTAGCCTGATCGATAGCAGCCCCCAGACGTTCCACAGCAATCGGGTATTCCGCTCTGACATATACGAATCCCTTATTCGCACCAATCGCATATGCCCCAAGCATCATACCTTCAATAATGCTGTGGGGATCTCCCTCCAGAATGCTTCTATCCATAAATGCACCCGGGTCTCCCTCATCTGCATTACATACCATATATTTTTGTCCATCCTCAGAGAAAGCATTCATTCCCGCTTCCCACTTAACTCCTGTCGGGAATCCAGCGCCACCACGTCCTCTCAGACCTGAATCCTTTATGACCGAAACGATTTGACTGGGTGACTGTGCAAGAATTGCGTTTGCGATAGCCTGATATCCATCTCTTGCAATATAAGCTTCCAGCGATGCATATTCCATCCTTCCACAATTACGCAGTGCAATTCTGATCTGCTCTTTGAAAAAACTGATGTTTTTTAGTTTTGGAATGTATTTTTTCTGTTCCGAATCGTAATAGGTATATTCTGTACATACTTTTCCGCCAACCAGGTGCTTTGTTACCACATCTGAAGTTCGTTCTGGTGTCATAAGAGTATAGAAGATGCCTTCTGGCTCGACTAGCATCACTGGTCCTGCGGCACAAAGTCCCATGCAGCCTGTTTGAATTATACCAATTTCTTTATCAAGCCTGTTCTTTTGAAGACCTTCTTCTAAAGCTGTTACGACTTCATTGCATTTAGAGGAGATACAGCCCGCACCACCACAGACCAGTATCGTTCTTTTATAGCGATTCATTTTGTCCTGATATTGTTTTCCGACTTCCTTTAACTGTAAAACAGTTTTGATCTTCCCCTCACTCATGCTTCGACCTCCTCATAGTACCTTGCAAGTATCTCCTCAAGCTTATCCGGATTGACCTGCTTATATACCTGATCATCGATCGACATTGCGGGTGCCAGGCCACAGGCACCAATGCATCTTGCAACCTCAAACGTAAATTTTCTGTCATCTGTCGTATCACCTACTTCTACCTGTAGCATTTTTTCAATCGCTCCACAATTTTCTTCCCACCCCGCACATAACAAGCTGTACCAAGACAGACTCTGATTGTGTGTTCCCCACGGGGCTGTGTCGAAAAAAAGGAATAAAATGTTACAACACCGGAAACCTCTGTCAGTGGCAACTCAAGTGCATCTGCAACCACCTCCTGAACAGATACCGGAAGATAACCAAAAATCCCCTGCGCTATGTGCAGGACCTGAATTAAATTCCCCTCTTTCCCCCTGTACTCAATAGCAATTTCTCGGATCCTCTCCAAAAGATCCGCATCACTATCCGCACGACTACATTGACATACTGCTTTTACCTCCATACCTTTCCTCCTGTGCTCTCGTGAAAAAATTGACGAAAAAGAAAGCAGGATAACCTGTTGTCATCCTGCAGTCAGCTAAGTTCAAAACCCCAATAGAAGCATGTCAAAAATACTGTCATTTTTGTCCACGATGTCTGTCCTCATCTCGTCATATTTTCTTTCGTAATACTACACTTGTTACAATCCTTCGATAACCAAATGTTATCATTGTTTGAATTGTTTGTCAATAGCGGTAGAGTTAGTTAATTTTATGTCAATCCCATCTATTTCTTGCCAAAGAATGAATATTTCTTCTGAGCACTATATATCGACTGATTCCCATTGCATACAAACGCCACTACACATACGAGAACGAACCATGGTACAAACGGCGTCCCAAACACCTCGACTCCAATAAATATCGGTGCAAGCAGTGTATTCGTCGCACTTCCAAATACCGCTGCATATCCCAGTGCAGCAGCAAGGACAAGTGGAATCCCAAATATTCCGCCCAAACTGATTCCGAGAGCAGCGCCGATGGCAAAAAGCGGTGTCACTTCGCCTCCTTGATAACCTGCTGCCAGGGTCAAGATGGTAAATATAAACTTTAGGATCCAGTCATAACCATAGATCTGACCGCCACCAAAACTTTCCTCAATCAGGTTTGTGCCAAGACCTGCATATCTTCCCAGATGTAACAGCATGAGAAAAACTGAAAGAATGGCTCCCATGCAAAATATCCTAAAAAATGGATTCAGAAGCCAGTCCATGCATTTTACCTTTAGTACTTTCAATGATTTTGCAAAGATACCGCCTGTCACCCCAAATATAATACCAAGAAGAATTATCCTCACAAGAAAATCCGTACTGGGCACGATAGCAACTGTCAGATCCACAGAGAACTTTTCTAATCCCAACCAATGGGAAGTCATACTTGCAGCGTAGGATGCAATAAGTGCTGGCAAAATAATTTCATGAATCAGTATCCCGGCAGTCAATACTTCCATTGCAAAAAAAGTCGCCGCAAGGGGAGTTTGAAATAATCCTGCAAACCCAGCAGCCATGCCGATTACCAGAAGCATTCGCGGATTTTTTAGTAATTTGATCTGCTTTGCAATCGTATGGGATACGACAGCACCAATCTGCACGGCAACCCCTTCCCGACCGGCACTTCCACCGAACAGATGTGTCAGCCAGGTGCTTACCACGACCAGTGGTAGCATTCTTTTGGGAATCACCGGCGCTTCTCCATGTCCAGTCTCAAAAACAAGCGTCATTCCTTTTAAGCTCTCTTTACTGAAGGTTCGATACAGGAACATGATCAACAATCCTGCGAGAGGGAGAAAGGGCAGGAACCAGAGTGGATGTAATTCCCTTACCTCTGTGATCCATAACAATACCCTGCCAAACAGTGCGTCCACGGCACCAATGACGATTCCTGAGACCAATGCAATGACAGAATACACTGCCATTTCTTTATATTCATATAAAAGCTGTCTCATAGAATCTCCTTTGCAGTCGATCAGTCCATGGGGCGAAATCCCATTGATAAGGCTGTAACTTTTGATAACTTTTTGTTATATGTCTAATAACCATATTTTTTTCTCATCCCAAGGATCAGAGTAACCGTTACCGTTGTTGCGATTACTTCTGAAATCAATAAAGTCAGCCAGACTCCCTGAATGCCAAGAAAGACTGGAAGGCTTATGATCAGCAGCGTTGGCAGTACCAGCGTCCGCAGAAAGGAAAGACCTGCTGAAACCACGCCGTTGCAAAGTGCTGTAAAAAATGCAGAACCGAATATTCCCAGTCCACTGAATAAAAATGCGATCGCATATATTCTAAAGCCATGCAATAGAATCTCGATCATATCCTGATTGCCACCAGAAAAGGCTCGAGAAACTGGGACTGCGAGAATTTGTGAAAGGGTGAACATCGTAACCGAAAAAATGCCGATCACGGTCAATGACTTCTTCAGCAGACTTTTGAGTTCAGCATTATCTGCAGCACCATAATGATAGCTGATAATTGGTGCAATTCCAACAACGAAACCTATGTAAATAGCATTGAACAGAAATCCAACATACAACATTGCAGTATAGGCCGCAACTCCAGTCTCGCCTAGCAGCTTCATGATTGCCAGATTGAAAAGCACTGTAACAAATGACATTGAAAAATTAGCCACCATTTCAGACGATCCATTCAGGCAGCTTCTAGCAATGGTTCTGGGATAAAATTTTGTTTTTACAAATCGCAGCTTCGTCGCTTTATCTGAAAAAAAGAAAAAGACTGGAAGAATTCCACCGAGGGCGCATCCTATCATGGTCGCCCATGCTGCTCCGGCGATGCCAAAACCTAATACATAGACAAATAAGTAGTCCAGTACCATATTGGTACACCCTGCAAGTATGGTCAGCTTCATTCCAAGATCTGGTCTTTCAGCGACGATTAAAAATGTCTGGAATGTCGTTTGCAGCATAAAAAAGACACTGCAGGAAAGAATGATCGTTCCATATATCACACAATCTTCGATCAGAAGATCACTAGCACCAACAAGATAAGCTAAGGGGCGAATGAAGATGACCCCCAAAATAGAAAGTAGGATTCCCAGTGCCACCACAGTCAGAATGATGTTCGTAAAATATTCCCTGGCTTTTTGCGTGTTTCCTTCCCCTAAAGTCTTTGAAACTTCTGCACTTCCACCAGTTCCAAGCATAAATCCCACCGCACCAACAATCATGAATACTGGAGATATGATATTGATCGCTGATAGAGCATTACTCCCAACCACATTAGAAACGAACAGACCATCTACAACACTATAAATCGATGTGAACACAAGCATAATAATGGATGGAAAACTATAACGTAAAAGCCGGCCTATTGAAAAATGGTCTGATAATTGTATCTTCATAAAGTCCTCACGAAAGCAGATCCTTTTGTCTGAATGATCTGACTGACCAGAAATAACAGCCAATGGCCGCAGCCAGACATAGAATCACAAATTTTAAGTCGAGCACACCTTCCAGTATATCCCAGGGTGCAAAATATTTGAATGGAGCAATGATTTTAATAATTCCACCATTCTCCAGCATATCATATATCATACTGGTCACAAAAAACAAGAGAAAACACAAATTTGAAAAGCGCATACCTGCTTCATCCTTTTTGACATAACAAGAGATACATGCAGCAATCATAAAAAACATCAGGCTTACAAAAAAATTCGCCAGATTGAACAACACTACAGAGGATGCCAGCATCTCCCCCGTATCAATTGTTTTAATTGCCAGCAGGGAAATCAGATACGTCATAACAGAAAACAGTACCAAATAAATAAGACCCGCTAAGAGTTTCCTTTGCAGAATAAAGGTTCTGCTGCGGGGTTTTGTGAATATAAATTCATAGGTCTTATCCATTCCCTCCCGTGTTATAGCACCTGCCCCTAAATGAATTCCATAAATTGCAGCACACAGCATACTGTAATAGGCAATTAGCGAATAATAACCACCTAGTGTTGTGAAATCAACCCCTACCATGCCAAACACAGCAAGTACGATTCTTGGAAACGCATCAAAGATCTCCATGACAGAGGTTTCTCCTTCGAATCCAATAAATTTGAACATGCCAACAAAAATCAGCATAAACATTCCAATCATCCAGAATAGAAACGTTTTCATTCCTACTTTTAATTCGCGTTTTAAAATATTCATTCCTATCCCCTCCTATACCTGCCGTGCATCGCTATTTACAAATTTCGTAAATGCAATCGCGAGACAGGCAGTTATGATAATGAATGCAGCGACAACAAGAGAAGCCTGATAGTTATCCCCTTTAAAAATTCTGTCAGGAGCAAAATATTTTAATGGTGCAATATAGTCCATTTTTTCATCATCCAGCACATTAGCAAGAGAAGATAGAATAAAAGCTGCAAGTCCCACGATGGTAGCTGTACCTGAAACAGACCGGATCCGTCTGGCTAGCACTCCGAATAATATTCCAACTGCCAGAAAAACCAGCTGTGTATATAAGAGACCCATTCCAGCATGCAGTACACTACCAAACGAGACCCCATTATCCCCTCCGACCTGATAGATCCAGAGAAAAACAAGGTTATAGATCAGATTAAAACTGATCAAAACCGCAAGTGACATTGCAAGTTTATAAAGAAATATTCCTTTCCTGCTCATTGGTTTTGTCAGAATAAAATCCAGACATTTCGCTTTTTTCTCCCTCGCAAATACCGTGATTGCAAGAGATGCCGCCATTACACCAGCCAAAAGACTTATATATCCAAAGGAAAAATTATAAAACCCGCCGAAAGTAAACATATCACTGATTGCAATTCCAAAAGCCTGAGCAAATACAGGTGAAAAATTTTGCAGAATCTGATTGATCTCCTCTTCTGCATTCATATACAGGGGAAACAGTCCGACCATCAGGAGTATTAGAATTGCAACAACCGAAATCAACCAGCCTATCGCTGATTTTAAATATAACTTCAATTCAAAATAGAACAGATTCACACTGGCACCCCCTTATTTGTCCGAATAATAGTGCATGAATATTTCTTCGAGTGATGGTTCTGTAATATCAATATTGGATAACTTGAATGCACCAATTGTCTGGATTAGGAGGTTACAGTCGCCCTTATATATGAAACTGATAGATTCATTGACCCGTTTGATATCTGCTGCTCCCTCGATTTTAAACTGCTCTGGCAAGTCACCTTCCGTCGAGAAGGACACTTTTTTGTAAGCATTTTGCGCAAGCTCACTGATTTTTTGTGTATTAATAATCCTGCCTTCCTTAATAATGGCGACTCTGTTACATATCTTTTGCACCTCTCCTAAAATATGCGAGGAGAACAATACCGAGGCTCCGTTCTTATTTTCTTTTTCAATCAATTCAAAAAATGTCTTTTGCATCAGCGGATCAAGTCCTGATGTTGGTTCGTCCAAAATGATCAGCTTTGGAGAATGAAGCAGTCCCTGTACGATGCCTACCTTTTTCTTATTGCCCAGACTCATATCCTCGATCTTTTTGTTCAGATCCAGTTCAAGAGCCTCTGAAAGCTCTTTTATCCTCGCAGTACAGTCCTTCGGATAAAAGCTGGCAGAGTAGTTCAGCAGATCCCTTGCTTTCATGTTGTCATAGTAAAATACTTCGCTCGGAAGATATCCTACCTCTTTCAGGATCTCAACGTGATCCCTCTCAATATCTTTTCCAAAGATAGAGGCTTCGCCACTCGTCTTATAAATCAGTCCAAGCAGTGTCCGGATCGTGGTTGACTTTCCCGCTCCGTTAGGACCAATAAAGCCAAATATCTCCCCTTCTTCGATAGACATATTCACATCAATGATTCCTCTTGCTTTTCCATAGCTTTTTGTTAGATTCTTTGTCTCGATTACAAAACCCATACTTTCCCTCCTTGTGATGGAAACTCTTCTCGATTATGCACCCCTATTTATATGCAACCCGTTTCAATAGTTCGGACCATCTGTCATACTTCACAAGAATCTCATCCATATTCAAATGTTCCTGATTCCTTTGCTGTTCATGCATAAATCCATCCGTCATCCAGACCATCATACTATATATTTCCTTTGGATCTACATCTTCCCGAAATCTGCTGAAATCAACGTGAGAAAAATAATGCTCAAACAGATCTGACATAACTTCTGTGACGCTTGTATCAATGGCATCCGTAACAGCTTCCCTGTGTGAGTAGAAGGCACGCACAATAAAATCGGATAGATATGGTGTTCTTATCAGCAGCTCATATTTCCTGGTAGCAGCATATTTGCATAATTCAAAAAAATCTTTGATGTTATTAAAATCATCAGAGACTACATTCTCCTGAATTTCCCTGAATGCATAGTCATAAAGGAACATGTAAAATTCCTTCTTATTATGAAAATAGTAAAATAAAAGTCCCTTTGAGATTTCTGCTCTATGTGCGATCTCATCCGTCGAGGCTTTTTTATACTCATTTTGGGAAAAGACCTCGAACCCGGCATTGATAATTCGAAGCTGTTTTTCATCTGGGATCTCAAAAAATTTGTTATTCACTGATCGATTCTGCTCCTTTCCACCTAGATAGCATAGATGATGATTTGGTCTTGCTATCTTGGTCTGACTAATTCGGTTTATCCGATCTGGTCAATCTAATTATAGCGTACTCCATTGACTATTTTTTTCAACCCATTTCGCAAAAATTTTCTGGCAGTTTTTGTCAAAAAACTCAGTACTCTGATTCTAGATCGATCCTTTGATCTTTTTCATACTTCCGGCTCATTTGATGACGCATTTTCCGTGTTTCAACAGAATCAAAAATGATGGAGAAATCATAATCCTGCGGATAAAGCGAAGATGCTGGCACTAGCAGCTGCAGCCGTTTATGACTGATACTGATTTTTTTCCCTGGCAACTGGACTCGAAGAATTCCCTTTTCATTTGCGCATTCACAGACGATTCCGATTTTTTGATCCGGAAGAACCATTACACTATCTCCGCGCTGGAATTCTATCGTGCTGTTGTTCTCATCTTTTGCAGCTGGTTCTTTCATACGTTTTATACTGGATGGTTTCTGTGATATTCCAGCAGCTCTTCTGGCAGTTTCTATAGGCTTCCCGTTTGCACTATAAGCATCGTTTGCACTATATGCATTTGTTATCCCGTATGCAGCCTGTCTTGCATTTTCCAGCATCCTGCTAGGCATACCGAGTCTTTCGGCAATATAGAGCGCACAGCTCTCACCTGCTTCACCTATCACAAGCTGGTAGGTCGGCTTAATGCTTTCCCTGTCAAAAGTCATTCTGGCATTGACTACCCCCTCTTCTCTCTCTGCATAATTCTTGACCTCAGGATAATGAGTCGTTACAAGATAAAGAGCGCCGCTTTTCTTTAATTCTTTTAACACAGCAATGGCTATTCCCATGCCTTCTGTCGGATCCGTTCCCGAACCAAGTTCATCCATTATGATCAGGCTCTCATTGTCGGCATTGTTTAAAATCGACATGACATTTTTAATATGGGCAGAAAAAGTGGAAAGGTTCTCTGCAATGTTCTGTCCATCTCCAATATCACTAAGATATTTAGCATTCATGCAGATATCCGCAGATTCACAGGTTACATGTAATCCACACTGAGCCATCAGGCAGTTCAAGGCAACAGTTTTGATCGCCACAGTCTTTCCACCGGTATTTGGTCCGGTGATCACGATTCCGTTCCCCTCAATTCCTAGCTCAAGATCTAGCGGAACTGAAGTATTTTTATCCATCAATGGATGTCTAGCCTTTGTGAGACGGAAGTTTCGTTCTGTATTGATCCTAGGTTCAACAGCATCAAGCTCTATGCTGAATCTGCCTTTTGCAAACATGAAATCCAGTTTTTCGATTGTCTTTTGATTACGTTCACACAGATCAAATGCATCGGCTAGCATACCTGTCAGTACGTAAAGAATTCTTCTAACTTCATTTTCCTCATCCAGACGCAAAAGTTGTAGCCCGTCATAGAGCTTACTAACTGACGCAGGCTCTATAAAAAGAGTGCTTCCTGTTGCAGAGGTATCCATGACTGATCCCTTAATTTTGAATTTATAGTCTTTTTTCACAGGGATGCAAATATGTCCATTACGCATAGTGCAAAAATGATCGGACATACATTCCTTTTGGCTTTTCATTACAGACTCAGCCTTTTCCCTCATTTTTCGTTCAGATTCCGCAATACTGCTGCGTAGCGAGCGAAGAAGCTTCGAGGCGAAATCGTCCACTTCACCTTCTCGAATTGTATGGTGTACTTCACTTCGGAATTCATCAAGTGAATTCAGATCACTGCCATAAAAAGTGATTCCCAGTTCCAGATACTTCTGACTGTCCAGGTACTCTTTCAGTCTTTTCACTGAGGTCATAATATTCTCTGCCTGTTCAAGTTGTTCTGCCGACAGGCACCCACCAATATGAGCTATTTCCACCATTTCCATCATGCCCTCCATGGATGACATAGGCGGATTTCCTGCTCTTTCTATTAAACTTCGTGCTTCCCCTGACTCCCGCATATTTTTACGCAGCTCAAGTTCACTAAGATACGGCTGCAAAGCCTTGATCTTCTCCTTTGCACTAGGTGTATATGCTAAATTCATCAGTTTTTCCCTGATTATGTTAAATTCTAAAATATTTTCATTTGTATTCATACTTTCCTCCAATAATGTGAAAAAGTGTCTTAAACACATAGGCTTCCATACAACAAAAAAACAGAAGCAATTGTCACTGGGACAATCCACTTCTGGCTGTTTATCACCTAAATACAGGTCTTATGATAAGACCCCATGTAATGATGTATCATGGTATGTTTACGTTAAGCAGACTTTTGAACCTTCCCGAAAAATGGACAGACTACGACTGCTGCAAATACAACAAACTGTCCAAATCACTATTCAATTGGCATTTGGGTTCATCCCCACCAAGCTTAACATACCTTACCTCGATCCATTTATATTTGTTTTCAGTATAAGGGAGACATCCTAAGAATGCAAGTGAATTTTGCTGGCTCCGAAATCTTGATACCCGGGTTGGCTTTGGCAAATTTCCATTTATTCTTAAACATACTAGATTCTTTGCATTAAAGGTCATGAAAGTGGATGAAAATGCCGAAATAATAGTATATACTCTTACTTAGATTCAAAATGATTTGCTTCAAATAGGAGAATCTTTCATGTCACTATTCGACAGACTAACAACCAGTGCATTGCTCATTATGATGCTGACTTTTTTTGTCGGCCATCTAACAAGAAATCTAACTGAAAAATATCAAAAAAGCATCTACGGTAAGATACTGCTGGGTCTTATGGGAGGTGCTTTTAGTGTTCTGCTTCTATTTTACTCGCTTCCCTACCATGATGCTCCAAGTATCATTGATCTGCGAGGACTTGTTCTTATTACCCTTTCCAGTTGGGGCGGTATGGTTCCGGTGCTGATCACTGCCATGATACAGGCTGCATTGAGCATGGCTCTTTATGATCTTAATATTGTCACCACACATTCAGTCATACAAATTCTGTTGATCATGATCACATTCCTGCTAACAGACTGGCGGGTGAAAAGTGAGGCAAGGCGATGGTACATAAAAACATTCTCTATTATCATCGTGACCGATCTAACATACCTGTTACTCATCGAACATTCTATCGAAACTAACATTGTCGCTCTGCAATTCAGTCTGATTTTTCTCATATCCTCCGAGCTACAACATACTTTGGTCAGATCTGTTCGAGAAGAAAACGAGCTTTTTTTCCATTACAAAAGAAATTCTTCAGAGGATTTTCTAACAGGTCTAATGAATCGCCAGTATTTTGACACAGCATTGAAACAGTCTTCGCAAAAAGCATTAGATTCTGGCGAACCTTTATCCTGCCTCATGGCCGATCTCGATTATTTCAAACAAGTAAATGATACCTTTGGGCACGATGCTGGAGATCTCGTTCTAAAAAGAGTTTCATCCATAATGAAAGATGTTCTGCCGAAAAAAACTTCCATCGGGCGTGTTGGAGGCGAAGAATTCTGTATGTTGCTCGAAAACTGCAGTTTGAATAATGCCTATGCCATTGCCTTGAACTTGAACCAGGCTATTGGGCAGCTTCCAATCGAAATCAGTATAGGAAAAGAGATCCACATAACGATCTCCATTGGCGTTGCTGCCTATCCGGAGTCAACACGGGAATTAAATCTGCTGAAGGAAGTTGCTGACTCCGCCTTATATGATGCGAAAGAAAATGGCCGGAACCAGGTCTGTCAATTATAGGATCTCGGATAGTTTGAAAATTCGAGAAAGGAAAATAGAATGACTTTATTCCATACATTAAACAATTTCATATTTAGCATTCTGCTGATAATGGTCTATTCTTTTTTTACATTTCATTTCAGCCGCGAATCTCATACCAACCTCATAGATGGATTTGGAGGAAAAGTATATATATCAGGCACTGGCTGTGTACTGAGCTTTCTTATTCTGTTACATACCAATCCAGTTCCAGACACATCACTAAATGTAGATCTGCGTTCCCTTGTACTTTTGGTGGCATCCTATCTTGGTGGCATCATTCCTGTTCTAATAATTGGATGCGCTCAGATTCTACTGCGAGCACTGTTATTCGGAATCGACATTGCATTGCTGCATGTTAGCATTCTCAGCGTATTAGTCATGGTGCTATTTATAACTATTGATAAGATTTATCTGCCGAATCAACAGCTCTACCGCTGGATCATGAAATCTCTTGGCATCTTAATTATGACAGATATTTCTCTTTTTATCCTGCTATCCGGATATGAAAACAGATTTGATCAGATGCGCAATTATACGATTATTTTTTTGATCAGCAGTATACTTGAGTTCTATCTTTTAGAATCTATTCGCAAATCATTTGAATTATTTAGAAGCTATAAGAATGACTCCAAACGAGACTTTCTGACTGGACTTACGAATACCAGAGAGTTCGACCACGTCCTGAATCACTTGTCAGCTGAGGCACTTGCCAAGCATATTACAATTTCCTGTCTGATTATTGATATTGATTATTTCAAACAAGTAAATGACTCCTTCGGACATACAAAAGGAGACATTGTATTGCAGGAGCTTGCATCACTTCTCACCTCTGCCTTTCCCACCCCTGCTGTTGTTGCAAGAATTGGCGGGGAAGAATTCTGCATTTTGATACAAAATTGTATGCGGGCACAGGCAAGACAAAGTGCTGAGGAATTCCGAAAGGTCGTTCAGGAGCACCGAATCCGCATTTCTGCTGCTCAATCCATACATATCACGGTGTCTGTAGGTCTTTCGAATTTTCCAGAATCTACAGATGATATCAGCGAAATCAAAAAGCTGGCAGATAATGCCTTATACAAGGCAAAGCACTCCGGTCGTAATCATGTCTGCTCGTTGTGATTCCTATGCACTTTTTCATGCAGTCTCAAGACAAGTCGGAATGCAGATGATAAACTCACTGCCTCTTCCAGTCTCGGAAATTACTCGAATCGTCCCACCGAGCTGACTAATATTTTCTGCAACGATATAAAGTCCGATTCCTTGTCCGTTCTCTAGCTGTTTTGCATCACCACGATAATATGCTTCAAATATTTTCTCATGCTCACTTTGGCTGATTCCAATCCCCGTGTCTGCAACCTTAATAAAAATACTCTCCTTTTCCATTTCGTAGGATATTTTGACTGTGCCACCTTCCTGTGTATATTTGTAAGCATTGGTCAGAAGATTATATATGGACTGGCTCAGCTTAAAACGATCTGTTTTCAACTGTATTTTTTGATCACTTTTTAACTCAAATGTTATGCGCTTCTTTTTAAATTGTGCACTTAATCCCCGCTGCATCTGACTGAGCATTGGATAGAGTTCGAATTCTGAAATAGTCGGTTCATCTGTCTCACCCCCAGCATCAATCATGGAACTCATATTGGCAATAATTGCAGTCAGATCCTGAATCTGGTTTTGACACACCTGAAATTCTGTTTCATCCAGATCTATCATTCCATCTTCCATCGCCTCAATGTGTGACTGTAGAATCGTTAGGGGTGTTCTGGTTTGATGCATTAGTTGATCCAACAGCGATTTTCTTGTTTTTTGTTTCAGCTTCAGTCTGGTATTCAATTCCATTAAACTAGACTGGATCGAATCTACTTCCTTTATTCCGCTTTCTTTAAAATATACTTCTTCTCCAAGTTGGATCCGGCTTGCCTGCCTTTGTGTTTCTTTTAAGGAGCGGCTCATTTTACGACTTATGATACTAGCCAGAATAATAGAAACGATGACTGCTACGCCGACTGAAATCAGGCTATTGGCCAGCAGGGATGACTTAAAGCGCATAGCAACGATAGAGTGATTTGCAAGACCAGCGGTCGTGATATGGATGACACCGACCTTTTCGCCCTCTGATATCAAGTCGAACTGATGCACCTCTTCTGTCGCTGTACGATTCATCATCTGGCCCATTCGCCTACTATTCATCATGTTTCCCATCCAGTCATCTCTGCTGACATCTGCAAGCACTTCACCATCTAAACTGTATAATTTTATCTCAATAATAGGATCGGTAAGATGGGATTCGAGCTCCATAGCCATCTGCTCATAGGAAATCTCCTGAGAGGAAAGCGCAGACGTAGTGTAGTCGATGATTTGAGCAACGTGCATCTCATAAGTCTCAATTAAATAATCCGAGAAATATCTGTCTGTTAAAAAGGCAAGAATCATAGCGTTGATTCCAATAGTCACCAGAGCCAGTGTGATCAGAACAATCAGCCAAAGTTTTCTCAAGGTCATGACTTCTCACCTCCAAACATATATCCCAGCCCATATTTCGTATGTAAGTATTCAGGATTGCGAGGGTCTGTTTCGATTTTTTGTCTGATGCGTTTGATGTAGGAGTCAACATTTCTATCATATCCCTCATAATCCATTCCAAAAGCCAGCTCGATCAACTGTTCTCGGGTTAGGATCTGGTTTTGGCTCTTCATCATTGCATGGAGAAGTTTAAATTCTGCTGCTGTAATCTCAATTTCACTTTCTCCTTTTTTTAGTTTCATGGATGATGTATATAACTGAAGTTCTCCAGAGACCAAAACTGCTTCATCAGATGCCTGATACACACGCTTTAGAAATACTTTGACTCTCTCCACTAGTTCTCTAGGACTAAAAGGCTTTGTAACATAGTCGTCTGCACCATGTTCAAAGCCTTTTAGCCTATCTATCTCTTCATTTTTTGCTGTCAGCATAAGTACTGGCAGATCTGAAATCGTCCGTATGCGTTCTAATACTTCAAATCCATCAATACCTGGCATCATAACATCTAGTATCACGAGGTGAAAATGGTCTGCCGAAAAATATTCCAATGCCTCGAAACCATTTGCTGCAGCGATGCATTCATATCCGCTTTTTTCAAGATACTTCTTCACAATACGACTGATTTGCAGCTCGTCTTCTACGATCAGAATCCTATACACACCTTCACCCACTTTCGATACCAGTTAAAGTCATAGCCTTGGACAATCAACGAACCACACATCACCTGTCAGCCTGCTGACATGAAGTATACCTGCTTCCTTTCCGTTACTTATTAGCTCGAACAAATATACATTTCGGTTACCTTCATAAATCTGACCAAGGGAAAGTGTGTCATCATCGGACTGTTTTACATACTCATTAGCTATATTATAAGCTTCTTCAGCGGTAATTGCATCTGTAGATTCATTAATATTTTCATCTGAGGATTCATCTGTCCATTTATACTGTCGTCCCATCATGCCGTTCTTGGTATTCCATTCACTGTTTCCCATCATGCCGTTATTGGGATTCCATTCACTGTTTCCCATCATGCCGCTATTGGTATTCCATTCACTATTCCCCATCATACCACTATCGGAGCGATATTGATAGGTTTGTGATCCAGCTGCATACACAGTGCCGCCTATACCCACACCAATGAGTGCCACACTAAGTGCAATTAGTACTTTATACGATCGTTTCATATTCAAATATTCCCTTCTAGAACTTTTTTTCTTCTTAAATATTCTTCTTCTGTTATTTCGCCCCTTGCAAACATTATTTTAATCATTTCAAGGGCGTCCTCTTTATTCTCTTTTTTCTTTGATTTTTTTCTGCTAATGACAAGTGCTGCAACGAGTGCAATAACACCCAACAAAATCAGAATATGCCAGATTCCAAAAAATGGTGATCCATATCCAAATCCGCAAAATCCATTTCTCATCATTCCTGCTCCACGCTCAAACCAATTATATCCCTGCATCATATCCATTCCACCTTTCCTTTACTTCCTCTAATTAATTTGCTTTACCGATTCCTGATAGCAAGATTCCTGATAGTAATTTGCCTGGTTAATTCCTCATTTCGATACATTTCGCTGCATTTTTTACACTTCACTTTTGCAGTAGATCTTTCATCTTTATATAAGTCTCTTCGTTGATTTCCCCATTCACAAATCTGGTTTTCAGTATATCCTCAGGTGTTTTTTTCCCTGAGATATGAAAATCTTCTGTTTTCTTATCTTTGAAATATAGAACATAGAATAATGCACCAATTCCAATGATCAGTATGAGCATCATAGTTTTCCTCCTTTTTTGTTCCCAACGTTATCTATGACATCATTATGAAATCCAAATATGGCACAATTATGACAAAGAAAAAGAATCCTGAATTAATTTCAGAATTCTTTCCAGTTCTACTTGTATTTTATCCGATTTGCCGACTCTTCCAAGGTCGCTCTTGTTTCGTCCAGCCCTTTTGTGCCCAGTACTTTCTATCCGCCTCATTAAAGCCCTTCCTTTGTACCAAGCTCATCATATGAAAAAATAACTTTGTACGTATTCCAGGTCTTACATTTCTGCTGTTCTTTTCAATCTTTTTTGCCAGGATCGTGGTCTTGCGATCGATCTTAGTCATTGTCTTCTGTGTCAACTGTTCATATGAGGTGGCACGAACAGCAATCCCATAGCGATATATTTTAGCAATTCCCCAGAAATACATACTATCGGCCATGTCTTTTATTGTAGAGCGCATTCCTGCTCCTGCTGCTGTCGCAATACAGACCGCCTGCTTATGGAACATTTTTTCTTCCGGTCTGTGAACCATCCACCGATAACCATAGTGATCCAGAAAGGCTTTCATGGAGCCGGTCGCATGGAATACATAGACCGGGCTGTCGAAGATCAGAAGATCCGCCTGATCCATAGCTTCTGTTATCGGGTTTAGTTTTTCATAATGAGGGCATTTCTCTTCTCCCACCATAAAGCAATTCGTACATCCTATACAAAAGTCACTGAAATGACGAGGCAGAAAAAATTCCACAATGGAATCTGATATTTTTTCCGCAAGCATTCTACTTATATGATAGGTCGAGCCTTTATGATTTTGTGCGTGAATCAGCACGATTTTTAGTTTTGAACTCATATCGACTGTGATTTCTCCTCTATTCTATGACATCAGTGTATGGTGCAAATCGATAACCTTTTGCTCTTGCTGCATCTATAAAGTCACCCAAAACATTTGCATTTGTCTGTGATACTCCGTGTAAAAGATAAATTGCACCAGGGTGCAGTCCATCAATCATCTTTTGCAGAGACTCTGATTCTGATGGCTGATTGTTTACATCATAGTCCATATAGGCATAACTCCAGAATATTCCTCTGTAATTCAAATTGTTCAAAAGAGCAAGAGACTGTTCACTGAATTTACCTGCGGGATAGCGGAACAGACACATGGTATAATCATAATTTTCCAGCATATAGTTATGAACACCCATAATCTCTTCTGTCTGCTGTTCGATTGTTTCTGATGGGAGTCCATCGGCTGGGTGGGTCACAGAATGATTACCAATCAAAAATCCACCATCTATCATCCTTTGTACTAAGTCCGGCTCTGATTCTGCAAAAGGCTTTGTAATAAAAAATACCGCAGGGCAGTCTTTTGCTTCCAGCGTATCAAGGATTTTTGGTGTAAATCCATATTCATATCCCTCGTCAAAAGTCAGGTAGATCACTTTCTCCTCGGTCATCTGAATAAAATCTGCTGGATACTGACTGAATTTGTCGACATACATCAGACAGCCGACCGGACGGTTAAGTTCATCTACATTTCCACCAGATCCCCAATTATAAATTTCATTACTTAAAGACGAAACATTGTCGATGATCGTATTAACAATTGTAGATCCTTGATTCGTCTCAGCGGAAGTTTCCGACTGTGTTTCTGTCTCTGTCTGAGTTTCTGTTTGTGCCTCTGTCTGTGTTTCTGACTGTGTCTGCGTTTGTGTCTCTGTTTGAGAGGAAGTCTCGGATTCCCCTTCCGCACCTGACACGATCTGTCCTGTGGAAGTGTCTGAAATCGCATTCTCTGTTTCATTGGTCGAAGATTCTCGTTTTTCACTCGTCAGATAGAGGACTCCAAAAAGAATGACTGCGACCAACACCATGCATAATACGATCGTTATCGACTTTGCGATTTTCTTTGTCTGCGTTAATTTCTTTTGTTTCCTAGAATGATCACTCATATTTTTTCCCTTTTAAATTCTTTGGCTGTTTGCGTGTCATCAGGTCTTACCCCACTATACATTTCAATCCTCCTCAGACAATCAGTTCCAGATCAGTCCCGCGACTGCGATCATGACTGGCATCGTTATGATACAAAGTATGGTACTCAGGCAGATGATTTTGACCGCCTGACTATAATTTAAATGATTCAGCTGTGCAAAAATCGCGACATTTGAGCCGACTGGCGCAGAAGCAGCGATAAGAACGATCATTTTGATCGAATTAAATTCAGTTGGAAGAAAGGAAAGCAGGATCATCGTTACTGCTGGTATCAGCAGTAGTCTCACAAGTGCACTTACATAGGCTGATTTTGATCGGAAAATATCAAAAAAAGGCGTTTCGGCCAAATACACGCCAAGTGTTATCATTGCGACCGGTGCTGTCATGTTACCGACCATTGCAAGACTATCCGTTAAAATAAGTGGCACAGGAATACTGGTCACAAATAGCAATAACCCAATTACACCAGCAATCACGACGGGATTCGTTACGATTTTCTTCGGTGAGATCACATCCTTATTCCCACTCATAATATAAACACCATAAGTCCATTGTAGTATATTAAGCAATGCTACAAATGAAGTGAGATAAAAAACTGCCGTGTTCTCAGTACATCCCAGACCATCAGCAACAGCTTTTACAAGAGGGATGCCCATAAATCCTGCATTTGAAAATGCAGTTCCAAAGTGCTCGATCTTATATCGATTTCCGAATACCAGCCTCGAAATCAAAATTGAAATCAGAAGTGCTGCTGCCGCAGCCAGAAAGGATATTATTAACCCGATCAGCTTCTCATAAGTAAACTCAGTAATAAAAGAACTCAGAATCGTTGAAGGAAGAATGACGTAGATTAAAATAGTCGCAAGCTCTTTATTACCCTGCATTGTTATCTTCTTTGTCTTGTAAAGAATCAGACCAATTCCCATGAATAAGAACATTACAGCAAGCTTATTCAGCAAAATTAATGAAAGTTCCATAGTATACTCCTGAATTAGATATTTGAGATCATTGCTATTTTAATTATATACTTCTTTATCGTATTCGTTCCTTAGTTTTTCCATCTGCTCTTTACTCATTGTTCTCAGGCGGAGCAGGTGTATACTTACACCAATTCCGACAAGTATGAGAAAAATTCTCAGGTGAAGTGAATCCATCAGCAGCATCGACAGGATCAACGTACCCCAAAGGAAGATCAGAGCTCCTATTTTGGTCTTTTTGGGAATCGCTTTATAGGTCAAGTAAGAGTGGATAAATACTCCTAGTACTTTATGATTGATCAGCCAGTCATACAGTTTTTTAGAACTCCTGAGAAAGCAGTATGCCGCAAGCAAAAGAAATGGTGTCGTTGGCAGCACGGGAAGAAAAATTCCAATAAAGCCTAGAAAAACTGAAATTGATCCAATGACTATCAGTATATATTTTTTTATGAATTTCAAATGGTGGCTCCTTGTCTCATATGCCTTGTATGTCTCGTAAGTCATCATAACATATCGGTAGGGTTTGTCAAATTCTATAGACATAAAATCGAGGATTTATAGACATAATATTATAGGATTGCATCAGAGTAAATCTGGAACGAAAAACAGAGGGCAGAAATCCTCCATCATCTGTTGAAATGTTTATTTATTTTTTTGCATACTCTCTGTCTGCTTCATTTGCATCCGGTACTTTCCACATGGTCAGGATCGTCACGAAGGAGATCACCAATAGGATCATCAATACGAAGTATGCCTGTGTCAGCATTCCTGCTTGATTGAAGGCTGCCATGAATGCAACTGCGAAGCGATCTTAAGACCTGCTGGATCGAGAACCTCCAGTTTGTCATTCACCTTTACTCCGCCAAGGCTTCCATAGCCGGCAGGAAAATGTCTGGAAATAAAGTATTTTCCTCCGCTGAATGGCTTCATGTATTTATGCTTTTTAAAAAATATCTCGTCTGAAGCTGTACATGCTGCATTATACTCTTTTATTGTTACCTGAAGATTTTTTAGGTCGATTCCAGTTAATTCACTGATTTCTTCCAGTGAATCCGCAACATAGAACTCCTGTGTGTGCTTTTGTGCATCATCATGAAGCTCTGACAGTCCGGCAGTTTCTGATTCGCCACCGCTTAGATACGTCTCAACCTCTTTATCCCATTTGTCTGCACTTTTGATATTATGGTGTACTGTCACATAATCCAGTCCGTTCGTCTTAAAAATATCTGTAACACCAGGCGTTGTGTATGTCAATTCCATCGTAGGTTCTGTTTTTCCAGCACCAGCTTCCCAGAGCATTCTTAATCCCTCGCCCTGAACGCCGGGTATCCGGAATGAATGCAGATCCACGCCCCATTCATAGCCCAATATATCGTGGATCATTTTGGGATTATCGCCAAAACCTCAAGTCGAAACAATGACTGCGTTGCATTCTGCCTTCTGCGATTCTCCATTTTCATCCACAAACTCAACTCCGGTAACATAATCCTCTTCCAGAAGGATTTTTGTCGCTTTCGTATTATATTTGATTTGAACCCCTAACTCTTCATTCCACCTGTCGCACCTCGTGGGTGACCTAGTGCAAGTGCTCCGCCTCTGGGGTTGACCTTTTTTTCTCCAGCCCAAGTTTTTGAATGGATATCATTGCCTGGGATGCAAAAGCTTCGTTTAATTCTATGACATCCATGTCGGAAATCTTTAGCCCAGAACGCTCCATCACAAGCTCCACTGCACCGATCGGACCAAGTCCCATATAAGCCGGATCCAGTCCAACGACTGCAAATGACACAAAGCTTGCAAGGGGTTTTATGCCAAGCTCTTTGACTTTACTTTCTGACATCAGGACCAGGAACGCTGCTCTGTCACTTTTTTGTGATGAGGTGGCTGCTGTTACCTTGCCATCTTCTTTGAAGCAGGGCTTTAGTGTGGAGAGTGTCAGGGCATTGGTACCCTTTCGATAACATTCATCGGTATCAAATATGACTTTGTTTCCTTGGGAATCATAACCTGTCACTGGTATGATTTCGGGAATAAAAAGTCCCTCTTCGACTGCATTTGAGGCTTTGGCATGGCTTTCGATCGCCATTTCATCCATCTCTTCTCTTGTGAGGTGAAATGCCTCGGCAACATTTTCAGCTGTCATTCCCATTGAAATATAGGTATCTGTATTCTGTAAAAGCCATTCATCCAGATATTGCTGGTCAGAGGATAGAACTGGACAGGTCATGGATTCAACGCCGCCTGCAACGACGATATCCTGAAGACCACTCATGATCATGGATGCTCCAGTGGCGATTGACTGAATACTGGATGCGCAGAATCTATTGACAGTCTGGCCAGGCACACTATCTGGCAGTTCGGCACGGATCACTATATTTCTGGCAGGATTCAAACCCATTTTAGGTTCCTATACCCATTATTACATTTTTGCATTTATGGTACTAATCGCTTGACAGCTAGAGGGCTGCGGAAATATAATAGATCATAGAAAATAGCGTTCGCTCCTCAGCAAGCGGCTTATAAGTGGCTGTGATTAAAATGTAATGAAAGTGCAATGCCCACAAGGACACTATAAATTGTGGGGCTGTCAGAGCATAGACAGACAGCTAAATATATGCCGGTGCGCTGCCGCCGAAAACGCAGCTCATAATGAAAAGCGGTGTACTCATGCTATTTCACCAGAAAAAGGCATGGCTGCTAAGTTCGCAGATAGGCAGCATAAATAAGCGGCGGTGTACTCTACCGTGAGCGAGAGCTAAAAAGGCCAATATGCAAGACAAATAACTTTCGCTTTCCCTGTATTGTGCGATGAATTAAGTAACAGGGTTGACCGTGATGGTACTGCTCCAAGCGGTCATAAAAAGCAGGTTCACATTTTTTGAAAGTTAATTTTTAAAAAGTAAGAAGGACAGGGAAACCACCTGTCCTTTTCCCCTATTATCGCGAATCTTTTTCCTATATTTCGCATTATTTTAATCTCGATTTGTAGTATAATAACAGTACTAACCCACCGAAAGGAGCGCAGCCATGAAAATCGAATTCACATTTGACCCAAAAGCCGTTGAACAACAAGGCTATACGATAAATGATGTTTACAACACCATCAAAAAGCATTTTTCCGAAAAGGGATTGCCCTGTATTGCCGATGGGGAAGCCCTTGCCTTTGGAGATAATGGACAGGAAAATGACTATGCTTATATGTGGAGTATTATTCTCAGGCTGTTAAAATCAGAGTGGTTCGTTAAATTCGCTTCCTCTTGCACCTTTTTTGATGAGGATGACACCGAGGAAGATGTGCTTTCCCAAGTGTGGAAAGTGCAAAAACGAATGGCATAAGCTATGGAGCAGGACAAAAAGAAAAGAACTGGAAGCCGAAAACAAATCACCTTTGATTTGAGCCAGAAAGCCTTGGAAACATATTATCCCCGGCCAAAGGCAAGCACCAATCCTAAATTCTATAAAAAAGCCTATACCGACATCAGCCGTTTTATGAGCAAAAACGGCTTTGAACACCGTCAGTTTTCTGTTTATACCTCAAAAGAGAGAATCACGAACACGGACATTACCTTGTTTATGGCCGATCTCGCAAAGAAAATGCCCTGGCTGTCCAAATGCGTCAATCAAATTGACGTAACGAATATAGGCAACCAGCATAGCTTATTGCAGAGCTTGGAAGAAGCAACGTTGGATTTGAATATTGACCTTGAGAAAATGTAATATATTCTGAACGTAAAAGGCCGCCGGCTGGCGGCCTTTTACTATTATGCTACTGCCCATATAAAACGTTCTTTTATGTTACTTCCATATATATGGTTCTTAACAAACTATTTATTAGTATTGCTAAGTTAGATTGGTAAAAACAGGAGGAGTCAAATCATTGGCAGATTAGAAGGTAAGGTCACTATTATTACAGGCGGTAATTCCGGAATCGGACGAGTAACCGCTGCATTGTTCTGTAAAGAGGGTGCAAAAGTCGTAATCGCATCCCGAAGATCAGAAAACAACCAGAAGGTGGTAAATGAAATCACAGCAAATGGAGGAGAAATCTCGGCTGTGACTGCTGATGTGTCAAATATGGATGACTGTCACAGAATCATAGATTTCACAATTGAAAAATATGGTAGGATCGATGTCCTTGTGAATAATGCAGGCATTGCTGATAAGCATATGCCGATCAATGAATGTACCGGGGATGGTATGAAACTGTATGCAGAATCGATCAGTTCTCTGTGTATTATATGTCTAAGTATGCACTGGTCCATATGGAAAAAGAGGGACAGGGTTCAATCGTCAATATTTCTTCTATTGGCAGCCAGGGACTTGCCGCTGCCTGCGCAAAACACATTGATATTTCATTACCAGAGGCACAGTCTGAGGATCAGGCTGAAGCGATCCTGTACTTTGCAAGTGATGCTTCTAAAGCTGTTACCGGTCAGATTTTATATGTTGATCATGGTACAACCCTTTACTAGAAAACGGATAAAATTCCACTGTTTATCCTGCTATTTGTAAAAAACACATTTCTTTTTTCGAAATATTATATATAATAAGTTAAGGTCAAACTTTATTTTGGCCTTAACTCGTTATGCATGTTTACGTTTTTCGCAAAAAGGAGCCTGTTTATGAAAAAGCCTTTCGATGTTCTCAAATTTCTTTCCAAAGCATTTTGGATCGCACTAACTGTTTCCCTGGTCGTAGTGGCTCTTGCCCTAGTGTTCCCTGCACAGTTCCAGCGTCTTTCCGGCACGCTCCGCACATATATTGGAACAAATTTTGACTGGTATTACCTTGCATTTGTTACAATGCTTGTTGTTGTATGCTTTTATATGATTGTGAGTCCTATGAGTAAGATCCGTCTGGGTGATCCCAAATCCAAGCCGGAATACTCTAAATTCTCATGGCTTGCAATGCTGTTTTCTGCTGGTATGGGAATCGGACTTGTTTTTTATGGTGCCGCAGAGCCACTTTCGCATTTTGCAATTTCAGCTCCAGAAGCAGAACTCTATAGTCAGGATGCACTTTCCGATGCTTTGAAGTTTTCCTTTTTTCATTATGGGATTCATGCTTGGGCGATTTATGCAATCGTCGGACTGTCACTGGCCTATTTTCAGTTCAGAAAAAAAGAAGCAACTCTGATATCAGCCACTCTTAAGCCACTTTTTGGAGCAAAGACCAGTGGTCTGCTTGGTCAGATCATTGACAGCCTTACCATTTTTGCAACTGTAGTTGGTGTCGCTACAACACTAGGTTACGGTGCCGTTCAGATCAATGGCGGTCTTAATCAGTTGTTTGATGTTCCTTTTTCCAGCACGATCCAGCTTATTATTATTGCAGTGGCAACTTTTCTTTTTATATTATCAGCCTTATCCGGACTGGGAAATGGTGTCCGAATTCTTTCCAATTTTAATATGATTCTGGCTGGGCTTCTTTTGTTTCTCGGTCTTTGTGTCGGTCCAAAGGTACTCATCCTGGATAATCTGGTATCGAGTATCGGCGCATATCTGAATGACTTTGCGCGCATGAGTTTTCGAACTGCACCTGGAAGTACAACGGAACAGCAATGGATTCAGGATTGGACCATTCTCTACTGGGCATGGTGGATCTCCTGGTCTCCTTTTGTTGGTGTCTTTATTGCACGTATTTCAAAGGGACGAACGATTCGAGAGTTTCTTACACATGTACTTCTGATTCCCTCTGGCTTTTCCTTTATTTGGTTCTCTGTCTTTGGTGTCCTTTCAACCAATGCAGTCACCACCAATAAGGCACTAGCACAGCTTCCATTTGAACAGATCCTATTCGGGGTTCTTGAGGAATACCCGCTGACATCCCTGATTTCAGGTCTGGCCATTATTCTGATCTGCACATTTTTTGTTACTTCAGCAGACTCTGCCACCTATGTTCTGGCTATGCAGTCTGAGCACGGAAATCTGAATCCCAATAATAAAGTTAAGGTAGTCTGGGGCTTGCTCTTATCGCTGATCGCTGCTGTTTTGCTTCTGGCAGGTGGTCTGGATGCACTGCAGAATGTGCTGATTATTGTCGCCTTCCCATTTTCCATTATTTTAATACTGGTCGTGATCTCTCTGATTAAGGAGCTCCAGTTCGAACAGAAAAAAATGGGGCTGTACATCAAAGCTGATACCTATCCTGAGATCGATTTTCCCTTCCGCTCTTATGATGATTAAAATCTGCACTGCTTTATAAAGAGGGATGCAACTATGGATTATACGGTAAAAGACGCCCTGACGCTTGATGTTTTAGCACATGGAAGGGTCATTGCAGGAAAAGCAGGCCTACATCGTATCATTAAAAAAATCAGTGTTCTGGAAATTCCCTTTCATTCGGATGAAACCTCCATGGAGGAGGATCTTCCTTTTGACAGCTATGAACTAGTGATTTCAGCACTGTATGCCGTGGCACAAAATGAAAAAGCGCAGATCAAGATTCTAGAGGCCCTGAATAAATGTGACTGCAGTGGTCTGATTCTTTGCTATGTAGATACTTGGATGAAGACGATTTCGAAAGAATTTATTGCTACTGCAGACCGTCTAAGCTTCCCAGTAATCATGATTCCAAGCCCCATCACCTACTCAGAAATTATAACTGCAGTCATGGATAAGGTCTTAAACATTCAGAGTAAGAATCTAAAGCACCATCTCTATGTTCATGAGGAAATGACCAAGGTCATTCTGCAGGGCAAAGATATTGGCGAGCTGTTACATGTTCTGGAAACGATGATTCATCATAAGGTCTTATATTATGACGCTGAAAATCAGTGGGTGATGAGTTCCGGATCTCATCTGGATTCGAGTCTTCTCAAATATTTGGATGACCTGCTGACCACACAACTCCTGGATCTGCTGTATCAGAATGAGCAATATACCATAACACTTCCGGATTCTGAGGCTGAGGTCTATATTACACCACTCACATTTGCTCCATATTATTACGGTTCCCTCCTGATTCTTGAACCGCAGCATTTATCAGAGCTTGACCAGATTTCCATCAGCCAGGCAAAAAGCACCATAGCAATGATATCTCTGAATCAGGTGCGTATCAATCATGCGATCTCAACGAATCGCAGGGAATTCATCTATAATATTTTAAAGGGCAATTTTGAAAATGAATCACTTGCGATCGCAAAAGCGAGTGCTTTGAATATTTCAATTGCTGATTTCCGTATGGTCATGGTCATACATCTGATCGGGCAATCTCATCACGACGACAGTGCATACAACAGCGAAGAACTGCAGGTTCTCCATCCTATGATCGATTCCATTTACTCCAGTCTGACCAATATGTCCTCTGCGTTTTTGATTCATACACAAGAGGATAAGGTGGTTGTACTCTTATCCGACCTAGGAAGTCAGAAAAGAAATTCCGAGTACGCAGTAAAGGTCTGCAACAAGCTGATCTCCTCTATCTCAACCAAAGATGGTTTCAGAATATTTGCAGGAATCGGAAACTACTATGCGGGCATTCTGAAATTAAAAAATAGTTATGAAGAAGCACTTCTAGCAGGCAGAACGATCGGGAAGCTTTCGGAATCAGGCACATACGCAGAATACAAAGATTACCGACTTCTTTGTGATATCAATCAGCAGTTCCATACTCAACTGCAGTTCCTAGGTGCAGGATCTGCCGATTTGCTGTCTCCCCTGATCGAATATGATCAGGCTCATGATAGTCAGCTTTTTCTGACCTTTGTTATGATCCTGAAGAATCCTACATCACCCGGAGAAGTAGCTGATTCCCTTTTTATCCATAAAAACACCCTGCTTCAACGAAAAAAAAGAATCGAACAAATCCTGATGTGCGATCCTTTTTCCTATCCACTTAACCTTCAGTATCAACTTGCTCTGCTCATAAGAGATCTCCTATGAGCAGACCCTCTGGTCACTCCTATTTTCGTTGCTTTCCGGTGATATATTCCACATTCAGCTTGATCACCACTGTCTTACCGATTTCTTCATCTACGTGTGCAAATCCCTTTTCCAGTATTAGAGGTGAATATTTTCGAATGAATTCCCTTAATACTTCTCGCTTCTCCTCCGACTCGATGATCTTTGCAGTTCCAAACGCCATGATGCTGATATAGTTGCATACAAATTCATCGGGCAGCAATTTCGTGTCCCCGACGTAGGTAAAGGATGCTTTTTCATTAAATTGCACATTATCCTTGGTATTGCTCGATTTCCCAAAGCAGTGTACATAGATATCCTTATCAATTACCACATAGTTAAAAGGTGTTGCAGTCGGATACCCATTCTCTCCGCTCGTCACGAACACACCTTCCATCCCTGTCTTCAAAGTCTCATAGATCATTTCTGCAGATATCGCACGATCCGTTCTTCTCATCTCTTTAAACATAAATCATTCCTTTTTTGCGTCCATTTGTTCTATAAAGTCCATTTGTTCTATAAAGTTCATCAGATCTTTGATCATCGCCGGCAATTCCACAAGCAGACTCTTTTTATTGACACGTTCATCAATCGTGTGGTAACTCTTGCCCCAGGGTCCAAGTATCAAAAATGGAATATTCAATGCTTCGATCGTCTCAAAATCTATTTGGTAGACATGACCCCACAGAGGATTATTCTTTGAAAAAACAGAATAGTCAAAGCTTTTTTCACAGGCACAGTAACTGCAGTCCGAAAGACCCGGCGCATAATTTTCACTGATGATCGGCAGCTGGAATGCATCCATTGCAAAGTTCTGCAGTTGAGTAAACATGGCTTTGGCCTTATGTCCCTTTCCCTCTATCTTATAGCTGTTCACAGGCTGATAGTATGGTGGAGCAAATCCAATCAGAACCAGTGGATGTTTGATATCGGAAAAAATCAGAACCTCCTCCATAACCTCGATCACTGCACTTGGATAATTTAGTTCTCCCTTATGGATCTTGTCTCCTGTCTCCTGGAGGAGTCCCTCGTAAAATGCAGTGAATTTTGATCCCTTGTTTGTCCGGCAATATTCGATCAGCTGCTCGTAAGTCATGACCCTCGGCTCGTAAGTAATCTCGTGAGTCAGTTTTATTAGACTCTGCTTCTTATACTCCTCGTATTTGGTCTTTACCCTGTTGACATATCGGTCAAATGCCTGTTCTGCAATAGGCAGCAACTTGTTTAAAATTTCATCCGGCGTGGTGTAGAAACTAATAACGCTGAAATAGCCAGCAGCCCGTTCCGGTACAGATACGTCATATTCTTTCTTTTGATCTTTGAAGAAATGCCAGGTAGGAGGCACTGTCGTCTCTCCATCATACTGATCGGTAAAGGCCATGGATAACTCGGTCTCCATATAGATCTCGCTTAAGATCCCGATCGGATTCAGCCCTTCAAAGCATTTGGCTATATGGGTTTTTTCACCCTGAACCATGATGACCGGCATACACTTCCCACCGGTTCCAATCTGTACGATCTGCTTTTCTTCAGTGCGACTGTTTGGCTCTGGGTCGATCAAAAGCTCATATTCCAGATTCCATTGCTCTTTCAATTCCAGCAGAAGCTTTCCTGCTGCCCTCATTCCGGTGGAATAGGATTCTTCATCAGGAACAGCAAGCATCAGCAAATTGATATGATTTTCCTCTTTCTGTGACAATTCCTCAAGCAGTGCCAGTGCAACGCTGACACCACCCTTCATATCCGCGGTGCCTCTTCCAAATAGCCATTCATCTGATTCAAGATCCTTTCTTGCCTCGTCACTGATTCCAAAATCTGATAAATGATCTTTTAAGTAGTCGATATCAAATGCTTTTACTCCAAGTGTGGAATAATCACCAATCCCAACCACATCATAATGTCCCATTAAAACGATCGTTTTTGAGCTAGAACCCTTCACAAGTCCATATGGAATTGTGCGACACAGAGGATCTCCTTCGATCCTGTAGCTTCCAAGTTGCTTTGGCTTTTGTTGAAAATACTCCATTGCAGACATACAGCCAAATATCCACTCCCCTGCTGCCTTCTCACTTTCTGTATCCGTTATACTGTCGATTTTCACAATATCTGATAATATCTCCAGAATTCTATTTTGCAGATTCATATCGCTCCTTATTTTGTATTACCTCTATTATCAAGACCCCGGCCTGTTAATGCTTCGACTTCGCTTGCACAGATCATCCCACTTTCGAGCTGAATTGCGACTAGTGTCTTAATTGGAATCACCTTATAATGGAGTTCTCGTTCGAGATCTTCACATAACTGCTTATGTTTGTCATCTGCCTGAATCAGGGCTTTTTTTAATCTTAATACAAATTCTTTCTTTTGGATAGATTCTTTTGTATATTGTTTCTGCTCAAATTGATTCAGTTCATATTCGTACATTCTTACCAGCATACCAAAGCTCAAAAGCTTATAGAACTTGGAGGTCAAAAGATTGTCAAATACCTCAGCGACGGATACTTTTACATTATAGGCTGGATCTGTTTCGATCGCCTTCTTTGCTGATGCATCATAGCTGCCTGACGAAAACGACTTTATTGCCAGCATAAAGGGATTGTCTTTTTGCAAAAGATCTCCATGACTGCGAATACTGTCCATAAGAAATTGATCGGCTTTTTCATTCCAATCCAGCTTTTCTAACGCTACATTTCTGCGTAAGATATTCGTCAAATTACTATTTCCTACTCGTTCATCGTAAAAATACGGCAGCTCCGTGATCAATGTGACCGTATTGAACTTCATCTGTGAATAATCAGAGCTAGTAGTACCAACCTTTAGGATGTTCTCCGGATTCTTCTCCCCAAGCTCCTCCATAAAGTCATAAATATGCCGTATTCCTCCTTCACTACTGTAGACTGCCTTGGAAAAAGTGATGATCTCCGGACCTTCCGCCTCGCCTACATGGACTGGAATATTGAACTTCTCCGGTACTGCTCGCAAGGAGTCATAGATTGTTTCCATCTCTTTTGTCAGATACCAGTACACACCGCTAAAACCGGAATTATGCAATGAGTAAGTAAAGACCGGCTCAATCTCATCGATCAGATGCATCATGACTTCGGTTTCCGGTAATGGCGTAGTCCAATGCATTTTTTTATGGTCGACAGGAAAAGACCAGTCCACCTGGGCATTTCCAGCTGGCCGGAATACATTTCTGGAATATTGGTATAGATTGAATGGTCCCTTTAGCCATCCCTCATTGAGTCGGTATCCATCCACATCCCATACCTTTACAAGATACCAGGTAAAGTCAAATGCACTTCTGATCTGTGATTTCGATGCCAGGGCATCTGCAAAATATTCCAGCAGCATGGAGCCGATGGGCTCATTCGGATGGGGACAACCGAACATTAATGCATTTTTGCTCCCATTTCCGATCTTTAGGCACAGAATCGAGTGACCCTCACGGGTCTTGCCCAAATCTAGCAGTGTGACGTGATCCGGATATTTTACTGCCAGCTGTCTCGAACTTGCATCAAATTCATCCATGGTATAAAAATTCTGAAAGTCCGGTATCAACTCAAGCAGTGTTTGTATTATACTTTTCATATTCTTATACTCTCCTCATCCGACCCCTTCCTATCTGCTCAGCTGATATTCCACGCAGATCGGATAAGACCCGTCCCTGCTCATTTGCAGAACGGCCTGAATTCCGTAGATCTCCTGCAGAGTCTCTTCTGTAATGACTTCCTTTGGGTTGCCTTCACATATGATCTTCCCTTTTTTCATGCCGATCAGATGATCCCCGAACTGGCATGCATTATTCAGCTCATGCAATACGATCACGATCGTTTTATTCTGTTTTTTATTCAGATTTTGCAGAACTTCCAAAACCTCTAGCTGATGTGACATGTCAAGATAAGTCGTCGGTTCATCCAGTAAAATGATTTCTGTCTCCTGTGCCAGAGTCATGGCGATCCACGCCCTCTGCCTTTGGCCTCCGGAAAGATTATCGATGCTTCTGTTTGCCAGATCTGTAAGAGCTGTTTCCTCAAGTGCCCAGTCAATGACCTCCTGATCATGGTGACTCATTCCGCCCACAAGGCTCTGGTGCGGATATCTTCCGAATGCGATCAGCTCCCTGATTGAGATTCCGCCCGGACTGACCGGCCCCTGGGGTAGGAACGCCACGGTCTTTGCGATGTCCTTTTCTTTTGTATTTGTAATATTATTCCCATTGATGTATATTTCACCACGCACCGGCTTGATTACACGGGCTATCGTCTTTAGCAGGGTCGACTTTCCACAGCCATTTGCACCGATCATGACACTGACAAGACCTTTTGGTATTTTCAGGTTCATATCTTCAATTACGGTCAGATCATCATATGCGACTTTAAGCTGTTCCACACGTATGGCTTCCATGTTAATTCTCCTTCATTAGTAAATAGATGAAATAGGGAACTCCAAATAAGGACAAGGTGATTCCCACCGGTATCTCGATTGGCGAAAACAGATTTCTGGAAACGGAATCTGCCAGCAGAATAAATACGACTGCAATCATTGCTGACACCGGAATACAGTACTTATGATAGGATCCCACCAGCCTTCTTGCCATATGCGGACATACCAGTCCGATAAAACCGATATTTCCGGCAAAGGCAGTGGCTGCGCCTGCCAGCAGCACTGCATAGAGCAAAAATCTCTTTCTCTCTCTGTTGATATTTAGTCCAAGCGAAACGACGTGTTCATCCGACAGCATAAATACATCCAGCTTTTTCCACATGACAAAAGTAGCAGCAAACAGGATCAGAACGACTGGTGTGAGTATTTTGACATAATCCCATCCAGCGCCCCAGAGGCTTCCTGATATCCATACCAGCACACGATTGTAATCTCCGGCACCATTTCGAAATGTCATCAATATGATCAATGCATTCATTCCTGCTTGAATACCAAGACCCATCAGCAAAAGACGCTTTGGTCTGATATGTCCTCTACCAGCCAGAAAGTACAGTACCCCTGCTGTGCACAGCGCCCCCAGCATTGCGAGAAATGGCAGCACATAAATAGAGAGTCCCCCAAGCTCCTGAGTATAATTCGTGGTGCTGAGCGAAATGAACATAACTGCAGCTGTAGCTGCTCCAGCGTTGATTCCAATGATTCCCGGATCTGCAAGATCATTCTTTGTCATTGTCTGAAGCAGCGCTCCTGATGTAGAAAGTGCCACTGCAACGAGAATGGCAACGATAAGTCTGGGCATACGTATGTCAAAAATCGTAACGTTCTGAAATTTTTCACCATTCCCAGCCAGAGTGTTCATGATCTCCATAAAGGACATGGTGTAGCTGCCCCAGCTCATATAAATAATTACCATAGCAAAAACGATCAGTAGCAGGACAACCTGAACCAGTCTTTTTCTCATAGGTCTCATACTATCCCTTCTCCTTTCTGGCTACCGCTAAGAAGAACGGAACACCAATGATTGCCGTAAAAATACCGATCGGCATTTCATAGGGATCAAGAAGAAGACGTGCTGCAATATCTGAATAGGTCAAAAGCAGAGCACCTAGAATAAAAGACGCCGGAAGCACCACTTTATAATCCTCACCTAACCATTTTCGTGATATCTGGGGAACGATCAAGCCTACAAATACAATATTTTTTCCAATGGCAACTGCCACTGCACTGAGCACGATCATCGCCAGCAATACCACTAGTCTGATTCTTCCCGGATTCTCGCCAAGTCCAATAGCAATATCATCTCCCAAGCTCAGGGTATTGATTTTTTTTGCCATGAGAAATGCAAAAATAAGGCCAGTGGCGGCGAAGAAAATCGAAATATAACAGTCTATCCATGTCACGTTTCGAAATCCTCCGGCGATCCAGAATGCAATGAACTGTGCCTTGTTCGACAAAAAGCCAATGATTGTTGTAAGGGAAATGAAGAGCGTACTTATGGCGGTACCTGCAAGCAGGATCTTGGTCATTGAATTTCTATTCTTTCGATTTGACAAAAATATAATAACCAGGGAACCTGAAAATGCCGCTCCAATGAAAGCGGCAATCATCGTATGAAATGTTGTAACAGCGATTCCTGCCACAAAAAAAACTGCAACTACAAAAGTCGCTCCCTGACTGACACCGATCAAAGACGGTTCTGCGATGGGGTTCCTTGTCACACCTTGAATCATGGCGCCCGTTATACCTAGTATTCCACCAGTCATGAGAACAGCGATCACTCTGGGGATCCTCACATCTCGAATCAAGGTGATTTCCAAGGTATCAGAGTGAGAGAGCAGTCCCTGTACAATTTGACTGACACTTATATCCGTTGCACCTGACACTATGGCCAGGTACACACCGGATAACAGGATCAGGCTGCTTAATGCCCAAAAAACGATCTGTCTTTTTTTACTCTCTTTCATCTATTAATCCTATGAATTCATCTAACAGGAGGTTTCTTCCGACTGGACTGTAACCCTGATTAAAGTATGGTGAAGCTGGCAGATGAATCACCTGTCCACTTTCGACTGCGGGAAGTTTATTCCAAATCGCATTTGTTATAAGTGCATCCCAGTCTTCATCTGCTGCCATTACAAAGATATAGTCAGCTTCAATGCTTGCCAGACCTTCATAAGTCACAACAGGCAGGCTCACGTCAGCCTGTTCAGGCATACCCACTGGTTTTGCAAGTCCCATATCTTCATACATAACGGATCCAAATCCTGCACCATCAAACACATAGAACTGTCCGCCGCTCGCCAAAAATGAAAGGTAAGAGGTATCTTCCCCATATGTTGTCTTTACCTGTGTTCCGATTTCTGTTGCTTTTGCCTCATAAGCAGTCAGCCAGTCTGTTGCTTCTGCTTCTTTTCCAAAAATACCGGCAATCGTCATCATGTCATCTTTCCAGTTCAGTGCTGCGAGCTGAATCATGACAGTTGGAGCAATTGCAGTCAACTGATCATACATTTTTTCTTGAACGCTGGAAATAATAATCAGATCTGGTTCCAGACTCATAATCTTTTCTACATCCATGGTATCCTGATAGCTGTATCCAAGGATCGTTGCTCCTGCAAGTGTTTCCTCAAGATAAGTTGGGAATTTTGTGTAGTCATAGGCATCACTATTCGCTGTTCCAACTACGTCCATTCCTAAAATACTTAATACATCACTGTTTCCGCTCAGGTCAACAATACGCTGAGGCGAAGCCGGAATCTCAACTTCTCCCTTTGCATCTGTCACTGTAACGGTTCCTTCTGCTGTTGCTGCTTCTGTGGTTTCTGTTACTGCTTCAGTTACTGCCTCTGAGGTGACCTCTGAAGCGGCCTCTGAAGTTTCTGTTGATACTGTTGTCTCTGATGTTGCAGTGGATGAGCTTCCACATCCTGCAAACAGTGTTGCTGTCAATGACAGTAGTAAAATCATACTTACAATCGATTTTTTCATAATGAACCCTTGCCTCCTGATTTCTGAAAATGAACATTTTCTTTGGCCTGCTACCTGAATAACAGACCCCATTGTTTATTTGTGGAATAAAAAAGTGTCTTCGACACATCAGCTCCCCCTACCCTCAGTCTTGAGGGAGAAACACTTTTTTGCGCCGCCACAGGCCGCTAAGCGGCATTCCACATTATTGTGGCGGTCGCATCCTCGAGGAGCGTTTTTTATATCATAGGGGCACTTTCCTATGATATAAAAAAAGCCAACACAGTAGTAATACTAGGTTGACTTCATTGCCCGATTTCTTTTTGTGATTTAATTTGTTAAAGTATATCATAGGCTACTATGTGCGTTCGCACATAGATTTGCAGTTTGGCTTTTTCTAATGTACATAATTTAATTTTGCTCTTTTGGGAGTGTAACAAAAATCATAAATCCGACCAGGAACAGGGGAATAATTCCTACAATACTCCATCTTGCATTTCCTGTCGCAGCTGTGATGACTGCCATTACTGTTGGTCCAATAATTGCTGAAAATTTACCAAATACATTGTAGAAACCAAAAAATTCATTGGATTTTTCCTTTGGAATAATTTTTGCAAAGTACGAGCGGCTTAACGCCTGAATACCGCCCTGAGCAGAGCCGATCATGGCTCCAAGTATGAAAATGTGCCACAGTGAATCCACAAAGAACGCAGCAATACAGGTAATGATATACGTAAAAATTCCGACAATGATCATGGTTCTAGCAGAATACTTTTTCGCAAGATTTCCATAAAAGATGGCACAGGGAAATGCGATCAGCTGTATGATCAGAAGTATTCCGAGGAGAGTGAAGGTGTTCAGTGACTCACTACCCAGGATAGTTGTAGCATAGGGAACCACCATTTTGATGATGGTGTCCACTCCATCAATATAGAAAAAGTATGCCGCAAGAAACAGAAACACTGTTTTATAGGACCGGATCTGCTTAAATGTCTCACCAAGTCTTTTAAAACTCATTTTTATAAGATGGGGCTCAGATTCCACGTAATGTATCTGTCTTACATTTTTTATCAAGGGAAGGGATAAAAGTCCCCACCATAATGCAGTGATCATAAATCCGATCTGATATCCAATAGACTTATCCATCCCCAAAAGAAAGATGAATACCAGACTGATTCCAAATGGGATGACACTAGATACATATCCAAAAGCATACCCATAGGATGAGACCTTGTCCATTCTGTCATCACTAGTCACATCTACAATAAATGCATCATAGAATATATTAGACCCGGCAAAGCCAATTGCAGATAAAATAAAAAAGAACACTAATAGCTGCCACTCTCCGCTCGAAGGTGGGATAAATGCCAGCGATGCTGTTGCAAGGACGCCCAGGAATGTAAAAAACAGGAAGAATCTCTTCTTTTTATCCTTGTAGTCAGCAATCGTACCAAGGATCGGACTTAAGACTGCGACGAGAATGCTTGCGATGGAATTAAAATAGCCCAGATCCATACTGTATTTTACATTTTCAAACATTCCAAATACAATAGGTAAAAGTGCTGTTATAACTGAGATCGAATAGGCAGAATTTCCGCAGTCGACCAATATCCACGCTTTCTCCTCTTTACTTAGCTTCATAGTGTGTACTCCTTTTGGAATTTTAAATTTCTCCACTACAATGTTTACTAAGTTATACTAATACATACACCTCTCCAGAGTCAAGGTTCATTCTTCCTGTATATGACTTATCAGTTAATATGTCTGTCCGTAACTCTTCCTGTAAGTCGATCATTCCATCTGATGTTCCATAATTAATAATGAAAATATGCTCTTTGCCATTCTTTGTTCGTACCGCAATCTCCACATCTCCTTCGAATTCAAATCTTGGGTAAATCTGATTGTCTCTACAGATTCCACCGATCAGTTCTTGCAGATACGCTTCCCCAAGCTGTGTTCCCAGGTAATATGCCTTACCAGAACCAAAGAGATTTCGAGTAACTGCAGGCATACCTGCATAAAAATCATCCTGATATTCTGCCAGAACTTCCGCTGTTTTTGTATGTATGACATCGCAGAGAAAACTGCATTCATATATTTCCCCAGACTCAGACAATTGAACATGATTTCTTTCATTTGGAAATAATGCATCCGTTTCTTCGACCCAGATTCCAAGTGTGTCTCGCAAGAGTCCCGGATATGCACCGTGCAGGCACCTGTCGGTTTCATCCGCATACCCTGTCATATATGTTGAGATCAGGATTCCTCCATTTTTCACAAAATTCTCAATTTTATGTGCTGTCTTTCGGTCGACCATATAGTAGAGTGGTGCCACTAATATTTTATACTTAAAATAATCTATCTCTGACCTTATGATATCGACTGCAATATTTTGATCATAAAATTGCTTATAATAATAATGGACCTGTTCTAGATAATTCATATCCTGTGTTGGCCCACTGCTTAGTTCTAGTGCCCACCAGCTATCCCAGTCAAAGATCATTCCCACAAAAGCATTCGTCGTTCCACCAGTGAATGTGCCCTGGAGCCGCGAAAACTCCATACCCAGCTTCTCACATTCTCCAAAAATTCGGGTATCATCTCTGCCGTTGTGAGATAGTATGGCACCATGAAACTTTTCTTGTCCGCTCTGTGACTGTCTCATTTGGAAAAACAAACAGCTGTCAGACCCATGTGCCAATCCCTGATATGCTATCCTTCGAATCTCTCCCGGTCTTTTAAGCTTATTATAAGGCTGCCAGTTCTGCTGATTCGGAGACTGTTCTACGACGTAAAAAGATTTTCCATCCTTCAATCCCCTCATAATATCAAGTTTCATAGCTGGCATACTTCTTGCGTCTTTTGGAGCGGGGTAATTGTCCCATCCGGCAATATCCATATGCGAGACCATTTTATGTTGATTCAGCTTTTTAATAAATCCAGATATGTTACTGAATACCGGAAGGTGCGGGGTGGAATTCTTTAGTATCTCTGCCTCGTTCAGATAGCAGGATGCAGTTGAATCCGTCATGAAACGCATATATTCCAGCTGAACCACTGGGTTGAACCGATAATCATCATTTAGCTCAGTGGGCAGCATAATTTCTTCAAAAGAAGTCAGTGTTCTTCCCCAAAAGGCAGTATTCCATTTTGTGTTTAAGTTGTCTAAAGTTTGATACTTGTTCTTTAACCAAATTCGAAACTTGTTTTGGCAGTTATCACAATAGCAATACGTTCCATATTCGTTTGCCACATGCCATCCTAGCAGTCCTGGATGGTTTTTGTAACGATTCGCCATTTTACTCGCTATAGCGGCAGCTCGTTCTCTGTATTTTTCACTATTGATACAAAAGAACACACGCATACCATGCGTTCTTTTCCTACCGGATATATCAACAGGCAGAACTTCCGGATGTTTTAAAGATAACCAGGCTGGCTGAGCTGTAGTCGGAGTTGCGAGAATGACATAAATCTTATTGTCCCACAGAAGATCCATGATTTTATCCAGCCACTCGAAAGTATAAATTCCCTCTTCTGGCTCAAGCTTAGTCCAGGAAAAAACTGGTAAAGTGACAGTATTGATACCTAATTTCCTGAACATTTTCATATCTGTATTAATAGTCTGTTCATCCCACTGGTCCGGATTGTAGTCACCTCCGAACAGGATGAAATCATTTTGTTCTTTATTCATTATGTCACCTCAAATTAATTTGAGGATATTTACACTGTTTACAAAAGTGTGATAACACTTTTTCGTTCCACTAATGAGGTCTTCATTTCGATTTTCTGAATACCGACCGATCTGCCTTCTATTCGACTGGCTAATGTCATAACAGCCACACAGCCGATTTCAAATTTAGGAGTACGTACTGTCGTAAGGGGGGGATCGACCAATTCTGAGATTGATATATCATCAAAGCCAACGATAGAAATATCTTCCGGCACTCGGTATCCTTTTTCTCTTAATATTCGAATCGCAAGCACTGCAATAATGTCATTGTCCGCAAAAAAAGCGGTGGGCATTTGTTCCATTTTCCCAATTCTATCCATAAGCTCGGTATAGACTGTATCTCCGCCCATCGTTGAAAAACTGATAATATTGGAACTATTGATCTGAAGTTCGTTTTCTCTAAAAGAGCGAAAGAAACCATCATATCTCTCGATAAAATTGTTTGCATTATCCTCAATGTGTAAATATCCTATTTCTTTATGTCCTTTGGATACAAGATGACTGATCGCCATATCAACACCTTGTTCATTGTTAATTGCTACACAATCCATATCCTCACTTTCCATATAGTTGTCAATGACAACAACAGGAATATTTATATTGTGGAACAAATCCAGTTGTTCTTTTACCATTTCTGTTGCCAGTAATAAAAGTCCATCTATCTTGTCAGATCTGATCTTTTCAATCTCAGATGCAATCGTAGGCGAATCCGTATATGTAATCATAAGCTGATAGCCAAGCTGCTTTATCTGATTTTCCACACCTTCGATCACACTGGAGAAAAGCTGCGAAAAATAGGCGGATTCCTTTTGCTTTGTACTATTTTTCCGATAGACCAAAAACAATATCGTCTGCTTTTGTTCGGGTGAATCCGGTAATAGCTCATCATATCCAAGTTCTCTGATCGTATCAAGAACGCGTTTTCTTGTTTCTTCACCGACACCAGGTTTATTATTTAAAACAAGGGAAATGCTTGCAGGTGACAGCCCTAACATTTTTGCCAGATCCTTTGATTTTATCGCCATAATTTTTCTCCTAAAATAATCTAAATAGTTTAGATGATTTTAGCATTGATCCGAAAAAATGTCCATATTGTTTTCATGACTAATCATCGCACTTACTTTGTTGATCCGAGAATTCCTTCAACAAAATTTTTCTGGAGCAGGAAAAAAACTAATATAGTCGGGAGCGTTGAAATAATAATGCCCACAAAAATCACTCCATAATCTGGATTGAAGCCTGCTGCCAGGTTCGCAACCGTTAATGGCAAGGTAAATTTCGAATTACTTTGTAACGCAATCAATGGCCACATATAATTGTTCCAGCTTGCCATAAAGGCAAAGATCGCAGCAGCGGCATAGGTTGATTTCATCATTGGCATGAAGATCTTGAAGAAAATCATGTACTCTTTGCATCCGTCGACTCTAGCTGCCTGTATGGTCTCCATTGGAAAAGAGTGTGTATTCTGTTTAAAGAAAAATACCAAAAATGGTGTTCCTATTGCTGGCAGTATGATACTCAGATAATTATTAAGCAAATTCATCTGTGCGAACATTCGAAACATCGGGATGATACGTGCAGCAAAAGGCACCATCATGGAAGCGATCAGTATCAGAAATAGAATTTCCTTTACACGGGAAGGGTATATTACGAATGCATACCCTGCCAAGGAACATATTATGATCGAGATCACTGTAATAACGACAGCAAGATAAGCCGAGTTCAGAAATGCTCTTCCAAGATCGGCTGCTTCAAATGCTTTTTGTACATTGTCTAAAAGGGCGCTTCCAATTGAAAACTTTCCCATGGTGATGTCTTTCGATTCATTTGTTACGGAAATCAACATCCACAAAAAGGGGAATATTGAAATCAACGATAGTAAAATCATAAAAAAATGCTTTAGTATATACGTTATTTTTCTCATTTTCTTTCCTTCATGACCCCTTTCTGAATGATGGTAAATACTGCAACAAACAGAAATACTGCGTAGGAAATTGCTGCTGCATATCCATAATTTGGAACATAGACAAAGGACAGGTCATAGATATATTGGGAAATAGTTCTGGTTGCATTTCCAGGACCGCCACCGGTAAGATTTACGACTTCATCGAATAACTGCAATGTTGAATTCAATGCCATAACACTTGTTAAAAAGACGATTGGCTTCAAGAGCGGTACAGTAATTTTTGAAAAGCTCTGCAATCCACTGCAACCATCAAGCTTTGCAGCCTCATAGATCGATCCATCAATATTTTGTAATGCAGATAAATAAAAAATCATATAATATCCAGTATATCTCCATATCAGTGCAATAATTATTACAACTTTAGCCCAGAAAGCATCTAAGACAAAGGTAATCGGAGCATCAATGATTTGAAGCGAAAGAAGGGCATTGTTCACAATGCCATCTACTGAGAAAATATTTTTAAACACAATTGAGTAAGATACCATAGAAGTAACGCATGGTAAAAATATACAAGTCCGATAAATCCCTCTTCCTTTCAAATGCGAATCATTCAGTACAACTGCGACTCCCATTGCCAACACAATCATAATCGGAATCTGGATTACTGCATAAAGGACTGTGTTGCTGACTACGGTCCAAAAGGTCGAATCCGATAGCATTCTTCTGTAATTATCTAATCCACTAAAGACAAGATTTGTCCCTTTTCCTGTCTGAAGCGACAGGAAAAAGGCCTGAATCATTGGAATATAGCTAAAAACCAGAATAAAGAATGCCGCTAAAAGAATCATTGACCATGCAACTATGATGTTATTCTTTTTTTTCATAACTTCCTCCATGTAACGGCATTTACTATATAATTTCTAGTGCCTTACTTTACTGTACAGTCTGGTTGAACTGATCTTCGGCTTGCTGCAGACTGGAGTCGATCTCACTTCCACCCAAAATATCTGGCATTACTGCAAGAATCGCTGCTTGAGCTTCCGCCGTATAGGCACCTGTATTGACTGCCGGAATCTCTGGAATCCAGCTTGAAAGAGTCTGGTTAACTTTCATGTTCGAGAAGAATTCATCTTCTTTGTCATAAGCTGCAACATCAGATGCTGGCAGATAAGTTGCCATAATATTATTTGATTCTAGCAGCGTATTATATAATTCTGTGCTTTCGCCAAATGTCTTCGCCATGAAATCTGCTGCCGCTTCAGTATTCTTACTGTTTGCTAACACGTACCAGCTAGATCCTCCCTGATTCGATTTATTTGTTGCATCATCAACACTGAGCTTCGGAATTGGTGCAAGTTTCCATAGTCCGGACTGATCTGTCCCACCTTTGATTGTTGCTGTGATCCAAGAACCGCGAATAACACATGCTACTTCTCCACCGTTAATTGCGCCTGCAAAACCGGTCCAGTCACTTGTCACCTTTACAAAATCCGATTCATTTAGCTGCTTGAAAATATTAATGCTCTCTTCCAATGCATCATTATCTACAAAGTTCGGTTCACCATTATCATCTGTGTACCATGAGTCTGCCGACTGCAGCATGATCTGAAATTCTGATATATCATTTGGATTGTAGGTTTGAAGCAAGCGACCATTCTCCTTTAGCTTTGCACCTAACTCTAAATATTCTGTCCAGGTAAGATCTTGCATATCTTCATCTGTATATCCAGCCTCTTCTATATAATCGGTACGATAGAACAACCCTGCCACACCAGTATCAAACGGTATTCCATAACCAACTCCATCGTAAGAAACCATTTCTCTTTTATAATTCGCGAAATCATCATAAGCGATAACATCTTCCATAGGATAAAATGATCCTGGATATGACTCTAAATATCCCTGTGCTGCCAGATCACTGATAATAACGATGTCCGGAAGATCCTCCGTTACTCCTGATGCAAGTACTGTGTGAAGCTTTTGCAGACAGTCAGCTTTTGCCATCTCGACGAAATTTATGTTCGCCTCTTCATAAAGTGCATCCGCTTCTTCTAATGCCAGACCATTGAAAGATGCATCCCATCCCCATACAGTAAGTTCAGTGATATCTTCTGAAGAGTCACTCTCACTGGTTTGTTCCTCGGATGATTCTGTGCCTGTCTGTGTAGTATTACTGCCTTCACTTGCTCCACATCCACTTAACACAGTTACGAACATTGCCATTGAAGCTAAAAACATTAACGATTTTCTTTTCATACTTCCTCCTTTAGTTATTAACTAATTTATTTATTTTATATTTAGTTACTGTAAGTCTCATTATAGGTCTCTGTGCATGGTGTGTCAAGAATATAATATACATTTTGCACTATTATTTTCTATATAATATCGTTTTAACAATACTAATCACGAATATTATTAAATTGTAACTATTTATCTCATGTTGTATTTATATATTATTCGATTTTATTTATTTCTTATTTAGTTATTATGTGCTCACTCCTAAATAATTCCACAAAAAAGAGAACCTATTTCCTTTCGAATACTTACAGGTTCTCTTTTTTTAAATCTACTTTACCTTTTTAGATTTGCTGATCAAAACTACCGCCGAAGCTCCCGAAACCGCAAAAACGATCAGAAGCGGGACAATCGGGGAATCATCTCCAGTTTTTGGACTGACTCTCGTGGATTGGGTGGTTGTTTTGGCAATTGTTTCACTGGTATTTGGTTGTGTCGCCTCTGTTGCCTCTGTTGACTCCACAATATTGGCAGTAGACACGATCGCATATTGCGAAAAATGGGTCGCACTGAATACAATATACTTTATACCATCAAATTCTTGTATTTGTGATGCTAATTCTGTTATCTCGCCTTCCTTATTGATATAGACAAGTAACAGATCTTTATTTTCTGCAAATGCTTTTGGAATCGGTATGCTTATCCTGATCTGATCAAAAATATCCGCATTATTGACTCTTCCAGAAGCTTCAAGCACTCCATCTGAATTATAAATGGATTTTAACAACGTAATGTCATAGGCAGAAAGCATCGTCTTTCCATTTTTATACAGCAATTTCATGGCTGTGCTGATATTTTCAGGTCTTGTTGCTTCATTGTCAAGACGAACTGGTTCTGCCGCCAGTGAAATCAGTACTTTTCCTACATTCTCCTGATCTAGTTCTGAAATGAATACTGAGGTTCCGATTGACGTAACGAAGATTCCCGTTGCAGTATCTCTCGGTTCAATAACAAGAAATGAATTCAATCTGGAAATTAAGTCATTCAGTTTTTCTTTTCTTGGTATCAGAATATTTTTCCGTTCTGCGTCACTCAACAAATCAAAACGGCGTTTTGTTTCCAGGATGCTTTTTATCAAATTCGTGATTTCACTGTCAGATGCTGTTTTTGGATCCGGCAGAGCATCTATCATCTTGTTTATATACTCGAGTGCATCCTGTACTGTTACTTTGGTTGCACTGCTTTGATTACCATATGCATCTTCGGCAAACACAAATAATATGGTATTCGCCTTTTGTCGGGATATATCAACTGTAAACTTCCCATCCTCGTCGGCTGTCGCAGTACCTAGGATTGACCCTGCTTCATCTTTTATGTTTATTGTCGATCCAGGCTCAGCGGTTCCTGATATTTGCGCACTATACGTGTCGATATCCTTAACTATAGGCGCTGCAGGACCTGTTTTGTCCAAATGCACAATCGCAACCGTGCTCATTGAACTCCATCGACTCAACTCATCGATTACTCTAAAGTAGACATTTGTGATACCATCCTTTGAAATTTCAACGTCTGGTCCATCAATCCATGTCATTCCATCATCCAAGCTATATTGCAATTTTTCGGCACAACCGGGAGTTGCCGCAAACTCTGCAGACACAGTCTGGTTGGTGCCATAGATCTTATCTGGCAAAAAATTTAATTGGTTTTTGATCACTGGTTCATTTGGTCTTGTAATGTCAAGCATAGAGACATTCACAACCATTGAACCACTTCTTCCTTCATTACTCACAATTACAACGGTGTACATTCCATTTTCTGTAACGAAAAATCCATCCAAATAGCTGTCTGTGATATCTGTTCCATTCACTGTTACACTCTTTATCCCCGATCCATCCCCTGGAGAGCTGATAAAAAGTGTAGCATTTTCTGAGCAGCTCGTAGGATTTCCATCTACAAGAACTTCCAATGGAGGTTCAATTGTTATTGTTGATGTACCTGCCAGTCCGTAGCTATCACTAATATCTATATAGGTCGTTTCATACTCTACGATATAGCCAAATATATTTCCATAGGCAGTGTTATTTGCATAATCATTCCAGGAACCTGCCGGATACACAGAGTAGCTTGCCCAGCCAGGTCTTTTCCCACCTGTTCCACTCATAATATGCAGATAATATTCACTCCCATTATTGTTCGGCTCCCCCACTGCCCAGTTATTGAACTGGTCACTCTCCAATGTATTTTTAAGCGTTGTCAGATTTAGCGTACTGAATTTCGTTCCACTCTCAGGTCCTGTAACCCATTCCCAAACTCCATTGGCTGCACCTGTAACGCTGCCAAGATCACTTGCTCCCAGCCATCCTGCTCCACCACATTTTGATGTTATAAAATCATTTTCTTCCACGGATGTAATAGTGGCCAGATATCCATTCGTACCATTATATGTACGGCTCTCAGCGGAAGTTCTTGCAGTCGTCCATTTGGTATCGTCGGATGCAGCAATACGGTACATATTCATAAAAATGTCCAGTATGCGACGAATAAACCACTTCATTTTGTGAATTGCTGATTAGATAATTGACTGTTTTCGTTCCGGTTTGTGTAGTCGTTTTATATTTCAGAGTTTTTAAAAAGGTCTGATAATCAGCAGCCGATGCCGTACCATGGGCAGTGAAGATTCCAGTATTCGCATTATAGGAAGCAATTACGCCTACCGGCACATCTGAAGAATCAAAAATAATGACATCCTTTGTACTCTCAAAATTCTGATCTATACAAATTTTTACTGTAGCTAGTGTACCTGATTCTTCCAGTATCAGATTCGGATCCAAAAGCTGTGCGGATGCATCTGCTGAATAAATCATATCATGAACAGTTAAGGTGCCACTAGTGGCAGCTTCAGTAGATTTTTCAGGTAACATGCACATTACCATAGGTAGCAACATCAAGAACAATAAAGCTTTTTTCATAACTCCATTTTTCATACTCTCTCCCGCTTTCTATTTGGTTTTTTGCTTTGAATTATTAATCTGAATTTTATTCTATTTTTGCTCTATTGTAAAGAATAATCTACTCCTCTATTCGAATTGCATGCACAATAAAATGCTCACCTTCTGAACTGGTACAAGTGGACAAAGTAACAATGACATTCCTTCCCGTCACTGCTACGCCTGTGTCATATAAACTTCTGTTCTTGATTTTTGTCAAATAGTCACAATACGCCTGTTTATCTTGATATAAAATTTGATAACTGTCACTGTCATCCTCAGTAACATAGCAGGAAAAAATTTCATATTTATACGTTCCATCTGGCGTCAATATCCAGAAATAGTTGTTCGCTGCATAATAATCTTCTTTTCGATAATGATTCAACTGAGCAAACATGGCTCCCGTCTTTAAATTGTGACCATAAATAAAAGTATTCCTGTCACTGAAGTCCTTTGCATTCTCAAAGTCCATGAAAATACAGCCTGCCTCATTTTCATATTCCAGAAATGTATGACTCAAATAATAACGATTATCCTGCCCTTGAACAATAGGATAATTGATGGTGCTATGATCAAATGTGATCCATCCAACAGCATCCGGATTTAATTGCCAAAGCTTTTCAAAATCAACGCTCTGTGATTCTGTCTGTTGTGCAGATGTTCCTTCCATTGTCCCACTATCCGAGACCTCTGACTCTATAATTCGCTCCTCATCTAAGACGGTCTGTGCAAGATCAATATACTCATCGCTCCCCTCTTTATAATTCAAGGCAATACTGGAAAGACCAACAGCTGCAAGGAGGCAGATGCATGCTAATATCCCAACTATAATACGCAGCTGGATGTCCTGCTGCCTGATCTCCCAACTACGGTCACCCTCTTTTTTCATACTCATCATCCCTCGTTATGCGTTTTCCATGCCTTGCCAATTTTGGTATCACTTTATTACAGGTAACTTCTGCCTTACGCTCTAAGGATTGCAATTACACTACTTGGCATTATTTTAACACTGAACAGATGATTTGTGCGATTAAGTTTATTCTGGTTCTGAACATATTTTAGATAAGATCTCTGTAGCCTCCTGACTCGAAAAATATTTCGGTACGGGATAGGTGCCATGGCACTCTTTGAAAGCAGCCTTTTTAATTGTTTCGATGTCAGATCCTGGAAATTTTTCAAGTTTTTTGGGAATATCTAATTTTTCATTCAGTCTGAACAGGAATTGAATGAAGGCATCTGCTTTTCCTTCAGTCGTTTCTGATTCCGGCGCCAACTTCAGCAAATCACTTAAGGAGGCAAATCTGTCTAGGCGAACCTCTCGGTAGGCCTGCATAACGTGAGGCAGCAGGATTCCGCAGCAAAGACCATGTGGTACTTTGAAGTGACCTCCGATATGATGTGCGAATGCGTGGACATATCCAACATAGGTTCTTGTAAACGCTCTCCCTGCATGAAAGGAACCTACCAGCAGATTCTCTCGTGCCTGTAAGTTTGTCGGTTCAGTCATGCAGACTTCCAGGTTCTCGACAATCATCTTAATTGCCCTACGTGCATAACCATCGGTTTCTTCATTGGCATAGGTGTTCGTATATGCCTCCAGGGCATGTGTCAAAGCATCTAATCCCGTTGTTGCAGTCACAAAATTCGGCAATCCGGTTGTCAGTTCCGGATCCAGTATGGCGAATTTTGGGACGATCCTGGGTGAAGCAATGGTTGTTTTTTTATGTGACACTGTCTCAGAAATAACAGCAGCCAATGTCACTTCGGAGCCTGTGCCTGCTGTCGTTGGAATCGCAATGATCGGCAAACTTTCCTTCTTTACTTTGAGCAGACCTTCTAATTTCGTCGGACTGATATGATTTGCAGCAGCTGCGGCAACTGCCTTGGAAGTATCTAAAACAGAACCCCCTCCAAAGGCAATGACCGCCTGACAGTCATTTTTTTTAGAAATTTCTAACGCAGCCTCCACGATTCCATAGGTCGGATCAGGCAAGACATCTTTATATACAGACACTTTTATCCCCGATATTCTGATTGATTCAAGCATAGGTTCTAACAGGCCTAAGTTAAAAAGAACAGAATCTGTTAATACAAGCACCCGCTCTATGTTTCCATCCATTAAAATTTTTGCAGTCTCCATAACTTTGCCTGGTCCTATATAACATAGGGGAGTCGGTTTCGGTAAGATTCCGATTACTGGTTTTAATACTGTGACTTTCGCCTTTGCGATTGAATACATACTTGAATTGTATGATGCTTTTTCAACTTGCATCATAACTTCCTTTCTTACTATTTATGATTGGTTCAAATGGTCTTTGATCCATTTTCTACTTTATTTGGTTTACTGCAACATCAAAAGCGGATGTGGTAGCTCTGGCAATATTTCCGACTTTTTCGGAATCACCAATCATATATACACTGCTAAATTGATGTTCCAGTTCTTTATACAGATCCGTAACAGACCGTGATCCTAATGACAATACCACTGCATCAAAAGACAGATCCTCCACTTTATGATGTTCCATCTTTTCCAGTCGTATCCCCTCCTTTGTTATTTCCAGTAATTTTGCAGAGGTAATGAACTTCGTGTTATATGTTTCAAGCTTTGGCAAGATATCACTCTTTAATTGATGCCAGGCAGCCGGTGCGATTTCACTTGCCATTTCAACAACTGTAATGTCTGCACCTTGTTCTGCCAATAACTCTGCCGTCTCCAGCCCTGTCATACCACTGCCGATCACAGCCGTTTTTTGATTTGATAATTTAATGCTTCCATTGAGGATCTCTGTTGTGGTATATACATTTGACCTGTCTTTTCCCTTCACAAAATTAGGTTTCACAGCTTCGGCACCAGTTGCCAGAATAACCGTATACGGATCGTAGGATTTAACTTTCTCTATATCTGCTAATGAATTATAAAAAATTTGCGCTCCGGCTGTTTCAGCATTTTTTGCCAGATCCATTGCGACCCATCCTATCTTATCTTTTTTTGGAGGTTTATTCGCTAGCTGAATCTGTCCGCCTGGAACTGCTTCTTTTTCCAGTACGACCACGTCAAATCCCCGTTTAGCCAATAGCTCAGCAGCCGCAAGACCTGCTACACCTGCTCCGATAATAACAATCCTTCGTCCATTTCCATCCTTTGGCAAATTATAATAAATCTTTTCCTTACCTATTGTTGGATTCACTGCACAATTTGCTGGCTTGCCTGAAAATGCACCATAATACATAGTTTCCATACAATTCAGGCAGCAAATGCATCGTTTCACTTCGTCTTCTCTCCCACTTTGTACTTTTTCGACCCAGTGGGCATCTGCAATATGAGGTCTGCCTAATGCAACAAAATCCTGCATTCCTTCTTCTAGCTGTCTGTTCGCCTGTTCTGCACTTCGGATTAAATTTGCAGCGATAACGGGTATCGATACCTCTTTTTTGACTGCTTCGGCTAAATAGGCTCTCCATCCACAATCAAAACTTGTAGGTTCCAGCCAATAATTATAGGTGTCATATGCTGCAGAGGAAACATCAATTGCATCTACTCCCATTTTTTCAATGGCTTTCGCATACTGAACCCCAGTCTCCAGATTATACCCTTTGTCAGGTTTTCCTATTTTAGAGTAAAACTCATCTACTGTCAGCCGAACAATGAGTGGAAAATCCTGTCCGCACTCTCTTCTGATTCCCATGATGATTTCCTGCAGAAATCGCAATCTGTTCTCAAAACTTCCGCCATATTCATCTGTTCTGAAATTTGTATTCGGGCTTAAGAACTGTTGAATCAGATATCCGTGGGCAGCATGCAGTTCCACGCCATCCACTCCAGCCTTTTGTGCTCGAACTGCGCCGTCAATAAATTGCTGTATGATTTTCTTAACGCCTTTATTCGATAGCCCTCGGACTCTGCTGTGTGCATTGTCGCTTTCTTCACATTTCGATGGTGCGACTGAAGACATGACGAGTTGTTTTTCATCCATTTTCTTACCTGTGGTCGGTGCGATTTTCCAAAGCAAATCCGGAAACCCTTTCCAGACATTTGCAGCAGCGCTTGTAATTGGCTGTGTGTTGATCATAATGCCATGATTTTGTCGACCAGGATGGTGCAGCTGTACGAACAGCTTCGCTCCATGCCTATGAATCCTGTTGCTGAATTCGCTCCAATCTTTTATATACCGATCTTTTGAAATGGATGGTTGCAAGAAAGATGTCGTACCGGTCGTGTCATTAATTCGAACAATTTCCGTGATGATCAGACCTGTGCCTCCTTTGGCACGTTCTTCGTAATAATTCATGAATACTTCAGGCAGACTACCGTCTAGATTTGCCAGTCCCAAGTGCATGGGCGGCATAACGACTCTGTTTTTTATTTCACATTTGCCTATTTTCATTGGTGTAAAAAGCAATTCCTTCATTTCGCTGGTTTGTCCCATTTCTATTTTCCTCTTCTTCTGCAGAATGTAAGATTTTAAAAAAGAAAAGCCTTTTGACTCAAAAGGCTTTTTTATCACTTATTTCGTATATTGACATAAATCATATCTACCAGCAGCCTGATATTGAGCTATTTCATTGGCATCTACATCCATAAGTTTTCTCAAACTCTGCATGATCACGGTATCATGTTTTATATACGCTCCGCCTAATGGCTGCAGGATCGGCAATTCACCATAAGGATCATTTTCTGATGAATACATGGCAAGCTCAAGATTTCCCGGTGTCCATTGCCTGTTTTTTGTTTCCATTATCAAATTGTTGAGCCTTCCATTGGAAAATCCGCAGCTTCCATCCTCTGCCTGCATTGTGTTATACGTATATAGGAAGGTATTACCTTGTGTCGTTGAGCCCTCTGGTGCAAAGAGATCTGCTGCCATCTGATTGTTGTATGCACCCAATTCGACCTTGAGATCCATCAATTTTGTGCCTTTACGTACTACTGTTGCTGTGATCGTATTCCCGTTTTTGCTAAAGCTAAGCTCTTCTGCATATTTTTTTGGAAGTCCATCAAATTCACGACCGAGGGTCGTACCATCAAAAGCGCCAGGTCCTTCTAATAGTAGGCAGAATGGATATAGCCCGATGGTCTGTTCATCAAATGCACAAGGAACACCCAATGCGAATTCCATGTAACGATCGCCGAAATTCGGTTTCTCGATATTTACCAGATATCCAACCACTACCGGTGCAACAATATGCAACTGTTGTGGTACCAGACTTCTCAGAACATCCGCATCAGTTGCATATGTGAAGTATACCCCTTCCTGCTGGTCGATATGCGGAACATTAAATAAACCTTTCAGATCTTCTTGTTTTGTGTTAAAGCTTGCCATTTTTTCTCCTTTGTGTGTCGTTATTTTCTATTGGAAATCCATCTTGGAACTGCTACCAAAGACCGCTTTGATTCCTCTGGACTTCATATACTCTACATAATTCTTTATCTTTTGTTCGAATGTATCAACATCTGGATATTCCTGTTCAGACATCGGATAGTCCAGGTTCAGTGACTTATACTTCTCTTCACCAAGTCTCCGGTATCGCAGGAACTGAACCTGATTCACCTTATTATCCAGCTCATTCAGAATGTAGTCTGCTGTCGCAACGAGATTTTCCTCATCATCATTATGTTCTGGAATAATCGGGATTCTTATGATCAGTGGAATATTTGCAGCTGTTACCTTCTTGATATTGTTTAACGTACGCTCGTTTCCTGCCCTTGTGTATTCTTTGTGCTTTTGGTCATCCATATGTTTGATATCTGTAATGAATAAATCCGTATAGGGCAGTACTGCGTCTAAGATCTCCGATTCGCAATGTAATGCGGACTCTACACAAGTATGAATCCGTTCTTTTTTGCAATTTTTTAAAATCTCTAATGCAAATTCCCACTGCATGAGAGCTTCTCCACCGGAAAGTGTTACCCCACCACCAGATTTTTTATACACAGATTTGTCTGCAAGCACTGCATTCATAACTTCGTCAACAGTCTGGATTTTTCCCCAGTATTGCAATGCATTCGAGGGACAGGCCACAGCGCATTTCATACAATTCGTGCACTTGTCCCTATGGATACCTGCAATCTGATCCTCTTCTGATATCAATGCGTGTTCCGTACAGGCCTCCAGACAAAGTCCGCACTTTTTGATTCCTATACAGCGAGAGGTGTAAAGCCCTACTTCTTGTTTCTTTTTGAAACTTTCCGGATTACTGCACCACTTACAACGAAATGGGCAGCCCTTCAGGAAAATTTCTGTTCTCAAGCCAGGTCCGTCATGCACCGTGAAGTACTGAATATTAAAGACCACACCTGTTACTGTTTCTCCACATTTTGCCATTACTTCCACTGTGTTCCACCTCTCTATATTTAATACTTGGTTTAGGTGTCAAAACACTAAATAGAAAGTAGTTCTATCAGATTAACACCAGATTTTTTTGATTTTTGAGTATATTCAAGCTATATAACGTAATTACAGTGTCATCCCATTCCTTATTTTTATGCTATTTTCAGATTTAAGGCAGACTCCACCTGTCTTATCCGATTATGCCTTAGCAGTTTTCTGAAATTATAGGCACCGATTTTTAGCAGAAAGAATTGTCTGGACCTTAAAAGCCCATAGGTTG
>JBKECO010000037.1:0-17539 GCA_047974745.1 Lachnospiraceae bacterium | reverse complement strand
CTAAAAGTCTGATACCGTGATATCCACCAACAATTATCATCGTAGACTTGATTGAAATAAGTACTCAGGAGAAACTCCGGCACATCCAGCTTATAAACAATTCAGATAAAGGTAGCGGCAATACACTCCAGTTGAGTAGTCAAAGCTACAGGGAAAAATCAAAAGTCCACAGTATCTGAAAGTATTATAACCACGATATTAAAAAGAAAGGAAGTTATGGTGTTTTGCTTATGAAAACATCATACAAGGGAAAATATGAAGAAAAGAACAGTAGAAATTCTAAGCAGACTAGATGATGCCTATGGGACAGAACTCATCTGCTATCTGGATCATCATACATCATGGCAGTTATTGATCGCAGTCATACTCAGCGCCCAGTGTACGGATGCCCGAGTCAACATTGTGACCGAGACTTTATTTAAAAAGTACGATACTCTGGAGAAATTTGCTGCAGCGGATCTAAAGGAACTAGAGCAGGACATCCACTCAACTGGCTTTTATCATAACAAGGCCAAAAATATCATAGCCTGCTCCAAGGTACTTGTCGAAAAGTACGACAAAGAGGTGCCAAGATCTTTGGAAGATCTGACAGCTCTGGCTGGAGTTGGTCGTAAGACAGCAAATGTGATCCGTGGAAATGTATACAATGATCCAAGTATCGTTGTTGATACCCATGTAAAACGAATCTCGAAACGACTTGGCTTCACAGAGGAAGAGGATCCGGTCAAGGTTGAGTTCGATCTGATGAAAGTGCTTCCGAAGGATCACTGGATCATGTATAACATACAGATCATTACACTTGGCAGAACGATCTGCACAGCAAGAAGTCCCAAATGTCCGGATTGCTTTTTGTTGGATCTATGTCCCTATGGCAGAGAACACCTTCAGGTAAAGAATGTTAAGCATAAAACCGACAAGGTTAAATAGCAAAAAGCGAAATAAAAACAAATGAATTGAAAACGAATAAAATAGGAAAATGAAGAATATGCTAAAGGATTATATTGTATTTGATTTAGAGATGACCGGATTGAATCCGGCAAAAGATACCATTCTGGAGATCGGAGCAGTGAAAGTAAAGAATAAAAAAATAGAGTCGGTGTTTGAAAGAATGATCTCTTCAGATACAAAGATTCCTGAAGCGGTCACTGAAATTACAGGAATCACCACAGAGATGATCCGCAGCGGAGCTGCAATCGATGATACAATGAGAGAGTTCCTGATTTATATAGAAGATCTTCCGCTGATCGGACACAATGTAATATTTGACTATTCCTTCCTTTTACAATGGGCTCTCAACCATAAGATCAAGCTTTCGAAAGAAGGTGTAGATACACTGAAGCTGGCCAGAACACTAAGACCAGAACTAGAAAGTAAAGCATTGATGGCCTTGTGCAGGGAATATGGAATCGTAAGAGACAGAGAACATCGTGCTATTGATGATGCAAAGGCAACACAGACCCTGTTTGAGATCCTTGAAGGGGATTTTGCAGCTGATAATCCGAAAAAGTTCCTTCCGAAACAGCTGCAATGTTCATTAAAAAGACAGACTCCGGCAACCGCAAGACAAATGGTCTATCTAAAAAAATTGCTGGCCTTTCATGGTATTGCAAGGCAGATCGATTTCGACAGACTTTCAAGAAGCGAGGCGTCGCGTCTGACAGACCAGATCATACTGCAATACGGAAAGCTTATTGATAAGCCGTAAGCTTTTGCTGGATCAAATGATAGATCGCTTCGTTTTGTGTCGGGACAAAGGCAAGAATATCCTGAATCTTTTCCGGGTGCCCCATTTCTGTATAGATCTCAGAAAGCATGGTATAGTTATCGCTGATATCAGAATGGATCGTAAGCCCATATTCGAGAATCTGTCTGGCCTCTTCCACATGGTCTAGTTCCCGCTCTCTTTTTGCATATTGGACGAGAGACTTGGTCAGGGATGCGAAATTCTCATCATATTTACTCAGTTCATTCAGGTTAGCAGGCCCATACAAAAGTTTTAACTGAGTATTTGTCTTGTCTGACAAATTTATACAGCGTTCCTCGGACAGCGCAAAAAGAACAGATTCTTCCTGCTCAAGTTCAGTATCCTTGTATTTCGCGATGGGTAATTTCTCAAGAGCGACTCTGATATAAGGCAGATCGGAGATATCTTTACGTCTTGTGGAATTTGCCTCTCTCTCTTTTTCTAAAAAATCTTCGTTCGCAGACATCTGCCGTCTTGTCTGCTGCCGTCTTTTATAGGCAAGTAGTCCGAGAAAAATAAGTATGATTGGTAAGAAAAATGGAAAACGCATACAAAATCTGTCCTTTCGAGATAGTGGAGTAAAATATAAAGAATACATAAAGAATTCGATAAAAACAACAAATTTTTTTGACAATGTACTATAGTAGTTATATTATAATCTTTATTGTTACGTTATAAAAGGAGGAAAACCAATGATCAATTTTTTTAATTCGAAGCGTACACGCTTCATCGCAGGAGCAATTGTAGTGGTTCTTATCGTTTCTACAGTCATAATGTCGATCGCATCTGTTCTAATTTAGCATAAAATGGGATTCATTAAGTCATAATATACAGAAACTGAAATATTATGTCAATTATATTCAGGGTAATGTATATTGAAAATGCGGGTAATTGTGATAAAATAACTGATATCGAGTAAACATAGCACTGTTCAATGAAAGAGGTATTTAAATGAAAAAAGTAGCTATTGTACTGTCGTCATTTTTGATCCTGCTGGTTACAGGGGTGTTTGGATCATGGATGATATCAGCACAGGCGAGTGAAACAAAGTCGGAGACAGTACCGGAAACAGTATATATTGAAGACATTAATGTAAGTGGAATGACACAGGATGAGGTCGAACAGGCCGTTGATGATTATATGCAATCCATTGCGAATATACAGTTCACATTAAAGACAGATCAATACTCTATGGAGGTTACAGCAGAGGATCTTGGAGTCACACTAGCGAATCCGGAGATTATTGACGAGGCTTTAAATCTGGGAAAAACAGGAAATATCATTGAAAGATATATGGCGAAGAAGGATCTTTCAAATGAACCTAAGGTTTTTGAACTTGATTTTACAGCAGATGAGAATAAAATATCTACCCTGCTTTCTATAAATGAAGAAAAATTCAGAGTCGAACCAATCAATGCATCTCTGGAGCGTTCTAATGGCAGCTTTACAATCCTAGGAGGCACAGCTGGGGAAGAAATTGAAATAACAGAATCCGCAGAAGCAGTTGAGAACTTTATCAACACAGAATGGGATGGAACTCAGGCTAGTCTGGAGCTGGCAGTTGAAAAAACAGAACCTGAAGGGACAAAAGAAGAGCTTGAAAAGGTGCAGGATGTACTAGGCACGTATAATACGGATTTTAGTTCATCGAATTCGAACAGATATAAGAATGTTGAGAATGGCAGTGCACTGATTGATGGAACTGTAATCTATCCAGGAGAACAATTTTCCGCATATGAATATGTAAATCCTTTCACACCTGAGAACGGATACTATTTGGCAGGTTCTTATGAAAATGGAACTGTTGTAGAGACCTATGGCGGAGGAATCTGTCAGGTATCCACCACACTTTATAATGCAGTTATCCTGTCTGAACTGCAGATCGATGAAAGATACGCTCATTCTATGGTTGTTTCTTACGTACCAAAATCACAGGATGCAGCGATTTCAGGGACATCGAAAGACTTAAAATTCACGAATAATACAGATGCTCCTATTTATATTGAGAGCTATACAGAAGGCGGCGAATTATACTTTACCATCTATGGAGAAGAAACAAGAGATCCTGACAGAGTCGTTACTTATGAGAGCGAGACACTCTCCCAAACGGATCCCGGAGTTCAGATAGTAGCAAGTGCTGCGTATCCTGTAGGCTATGTATCAACGACACAATCTGCTCATATCGGCTATAAAGCAAGATTGTGGAAAATCGTTACAGTGGATGGAGAAGAGATCAGCAGAGAGATATTTAATACAAGCTCATATAGAGCATCCAATAAGATCGTAACAGTGGGAGTGGCAACAGCAGATCCAGAAGCAAATGCACAGATCACTGCCGCAGTGTTCAGCGGTGATGAGGCAACTTGTCGAGCAGTAGCCGCAGCATATGCCGGTCGTTGATAACAGAAATTAAATACTGAACTTAATTCTGAAGGCTGCCTCATTTTGTGAGGTGGCCTTACAGTGTAGTAAAGAGGATAATTGCGTGGACAAAAAACTTAAAATCGGGAAACTTTCAGAAACCTCTTTGCAGCGTTCTATACTGAAACAACTCCATGGAAACAGACAAGATGTATTAGTCAAACCGGGTGTGGGCATGGATTATGCTGCAATTCAGATGATATCAGATCAAAACTGTATTCTTTCTACTGAGACTTTTATGGGAGATATAGCAGAGATAGAAGATATGCTGGTTACCAGGACATGGAACAATCTTGCTTGCAGCGGAGCCAGACCAGTCGGAATTATGCTTGCCATTCTACTTCCGGAAGATTTTTCAGAGGAGGAATTAAAGGGTCTGATTCAAAAAATCGACTTGGAATGCAGCCGGTCTGGTACACAGGTCCTCGGAGGGCACACAGAGGTGACACAGGCCGTGAACAGACCGGTCATTACTGTGACAGGAATCGGAAAAACAGACCAAAATCAGAACCTGCCGACAGGTAAGGTCAAACCAGGTATGGATATCCTGCTGACGAAGTCAGCTGGAATCGAAGGGACAGTACTGCTTGCAAAAAGAAGAGAAAGTGAGTTGGAGACGCGATTCTCCAATGCCTTCCTATCTAATGCAATCAAGATGGAGGAGCTTTTATCGGTGCAAAGTGAGGCGGACATAGCATTGAAAGCAGGTGCGTGCGCGATGCATGATGTTTCAAAAGGCGGAATCTTTGGTGCACTCTGGGAATTTGCCAATTCCTCGGAAATTGGCATTGAAATAGAATTAAGAAAAATACCTATGAGGCAGGAAACTGTTGAAATTTGTGAGTTCTTTGGATTGAATCCCTATGAAATTCTTGGAGGAGGGGCACTGCTGATCGCTGCAGAGGATGGAAACCGACTGGTATTGGATTTGCATAAAGCAGGAATTCCAGTTACAATAATTGGAAAAGCGACAAATTCCAAAGACAGAGTACTTCTCAATGGGGAAGATGTACGATACCTGGATCTGCCAAAATCAGATGAGATCCACCGGATCTTGGAGTAAAGGAGAATTCAATGAGAGAGAAAATTCTTACATTTATCGAAAAAAACAGCAGGATCGACCTGAAGGAATTAGCTGTCATGCTCGGAGTAGAGGAAACAGCCGTAATCAATGAGCTTGAAGCGATGCAGGAAGAACATATCATTTGCGGATATCATACCCTGATCAACTGGGATAAGACAGGGATTGAAAAGGTGACGGCTTTAATCGAGGTGCGGGTGACACCGCAGCGAGGTATGGGATTTGATAAGGTCGCTGAACGTATCTACAAATATCCAGAAGTAGATTCTGTCTATCTGATATCAGGCGGATTTGACTTTATGGTGATCGTGGAAGGAAAAACGCTTCGGGAAGTATCCCAATTTGTTTCAGAAAAGCTTTCACCTCTTGAATCAGTCCTATCCACCAAAACAAATTTCATTTTGAAAAAATATAAAGATCATGGAACTATTATGACGGAACCTGCAAAAGATGAAAGGATGTTGATTACTCCATGAGAAATCCACTAGGTAAGGCAATCACAGGTATCAGACCCTCTGGTATCCGTAAATTTTTTGATATAGTCAGTGAAATGACAGATGCGATATCTCTTGGTGTGGGCGAGCCGGATTTCGATACGCCCTGGCATATTCGTGATGAAGGAATTTTTTCTCTGGAAAAGGGGCATACTTTTTATACATCGAATGCTGGTCTAAAGGAACTCAAAGAAGAGATCTCTGAGTATTTAAAGCGAAGATTTGATATTCATTATCGTCCCGACAAAGAAATCCTGATCACGGTCGGCGGAAGCGAAGCCATCGATATTGCGATGCGTGCCATGCTGGATCCCGGAGATGAGGTGCTGATACCGCAGCCGAGCTATGTTTCTTATGTGCCCTGCGCTATTCTTGCCAATGGTACACCGGTGGTAATCGAATTAAAAAATGAAAATGAATTCAGACTGACAGCCGATGAACTTCGTGCAGCAATTACGCCAAAGTCAAAGCTTTTGATCCTTTCTTTTCCAAATAATCCCACAGGTGGAGTTATGCGGCGAAAGGATCTAGAGGAAATCGCAGAGGTCGTGATCGAACATGATCTATTTGTGCTAAGTGATGAGATCTATGCAGAACTGACATACGGAGATGACGAACATGTATCCATGGCATCTATTCCGGGAATGTGGGAGAGAACGATTACAATTAATGGCTTCTCAAAAGCATATGCAATGACAGGATGGAGACTTGGTTATGCCTGCGGTCCTGAAACTATCATTGAGCAGATGTTAAAAATACATCAGTATGCTATAATGTGTGCACCTACAATCAGTCAATATGCAGCAGTCAAAGCTGTGAAACATGGCGATCCCGATGTAGCGATGATGCGTGAGGAGTATGACAGACGGCGCCGATATCTGATTCATCGTTTTACAGAAATGGGATTGGAATGCTTTGAACCCTATGGTGCATTTTATATGTTCCCTTCTATCAGTCAGTTTCATATGAGCAGCGAGGAGTTTGCCACTAGACTATTAGAAGAAGAAAAAGTCGCTGTCGTACCGGGAACGGCTTTCGGTGACTGCGGTGAAGGCTTTATTCGCATTTCATATGCGTATTCACTAGACAATTTACGAACAGCTTTGGATCGGATCGAGAATTTTGTAAACAGACTACTTGAACAAAGGAACAGATAAATACCATGGCAAAACTAAATATTATTTTACATGAACCTGAGATCCCTGCAAATACAGGAAATATCGGGCGAACCTGTGCAGCAACAGATACACAGCTCCATCTGATCGAACCCCTTGGGTTTCGACTGAATGAAAAAGAAATACGTCGTGCAGGTATGGATTACTGGAACGACCTCAAAGTGTCAAGATATTCCTGCTGGGGGGATTTTTTACAGAAAAATCCAAATGCAAAGATATATATGGCAACAACAAAAGGCAGACACCTTTATACAGAGGTCACATACGAATCGGATTGTTTTATCATGTTTGGAAAAGAAAGTGCCGGAATACCGGAAGAAATACTGGTGGACTATGAAGATACCTGTGTGAGAATACCTATGATGGATCAGATCCGTTCTCTAAATTTAAGTAATTCTGTTGCAGTCATCTTATATGAAGCATTAAGACAAAATCACTTTGATCAGATGAAGTTGCAGGGAGAACTGCATCATCTGAAGTGGAAGGAACTGTAGATGGAATTTTTAAAAGCAGATAAACTGGTGCACGAATACATTCGAAGAGATGAAGAGGGAAATATTGAATCCATGCATACCGCAGTCGACCAGGTGGATCTTGAGATCAGAGAAGGAGACTTTATTGCGATTCTCGGTCACAATGGCTCTGGAAAATCGACTTTGGCAAAGCATATCAACGCACTATTAGAGCCATCAACCGGCACTCTGTGGGTAGATGGAATGGATACAAAGGAGCATGCGAATATTCACGCAATTCGAAAAGCCGCAGGTATGGTATTTCAAAATCCGGACAATCAGATCATTGCTTCTGTTGTGGAAGAGGATGTTGGTTTTGGACCGGAAAACTTAGGCGTTCCCACAGAGGAAATATGGAAACGAGTTGAGGATAGCCTGAGGTCAGTTGATATGCTCGAATATCGAACCCACTCTCCAAACAAGCTTTCCGGCGGTCAAAAACAAAGAGTTGCCATCGCTGGTGTTATGGCTATGGAGCCAAAATGTATAGTACTTGATGAGCCGACCGCGATGCTGGATCCAAGTGGTCGAAAAGAGGTCCTTACAGCAGTACATGAGCTGAATAAGACAAAGAGGATCACAATCATTCTGATCACACATTATATGGAAGAGGTCGTGGGAGCAGATCATGTGTATGTCATGGATCATGGTAGAGTCGTAATGCAGGGAACACCCAAAGAAGTTTTTTCAAGAGTAGAAGAATTGCAAGAGCACAGCCTTGATGTACCACAGATTACAATGCTGGCTCATGAACTTAAACTGGCAGGTCTAGAGATCTCAGATGGAATCCTCACAAGAGAGGAACTCGTTCATGAAATTGAAGCCTGCTACAGGAGCAGCGAATGTCAATCAAAATAGAACAGGTGAACTACACCTATAGTGCGGGAACCTCGTATGAAATACATGCCTTAAAAAATATAAATCTGAAGTTTGAAGATGGAGAATTCATTGGAATAATAGGTCATACCGGCTCTGGAAAATCCACTTTGATCCAGCATCTGAATGGTCTGATGAAGGCTACCACTGGCAGTATTTACTTTAACGGAACCAATATTTATAGTGAAAAATATTCCATGCAGCAGCTGCGAACAAAGATAGGACTCGTATTTCAGTATCCGGAGCATCAGTTATTTGAAACGACAATCTTTGAAGATGTCTGCTTTGGACCACTGAATCAGGGACTGACAAAGGAAGAAGCTGGAAAACGTGCAGAAGATGCATTAAAGGGAGTAGGCATTCCACAGGAGATGTTTACACAGTCTCCCTTTGAATTATCCGGTGGACAGAAACGACGTGTTGCGATTGCAGGAGTACTTGCTATGCAGCCAGAGGTTCTTGTTCTAGACGAGCCGACCGCTGGCCTTGATCCAAAGGGGCGGGATGAGATTCTCGATTTGATATCAAAAATGCATGTACAAAGAGGTGTCACTACGATACTGGTTTCCCACAGTATGGAAGATGTTGCAAAATATGTGGAGAGAATTATTGTTATGAATAAAGGCGAAGTCATGTTCGATGATACTCCCCGGGAGGTATTTCTCCATTATAAGGAATTGGAAGCAGTAGGACTTGCTGCTCCTCAGGTAACCTACTTAATGAACGACCTGAAAGAGAGAGGCATTGACGTAGATATTCGTTCAACGACTGTTTCTGATGCAAAGGAAAATATTCTAAAGCAATTAAAAGTTGCTGATAGAGGGGACATAAAATGTTAAGAGATATTACAATTGGACAATACTACCCTGCAAATTCTCTCCTGCATAAATTGGATCCCCGAGTAAAGCTGATGGCAACCATGATATATATCATCTCCCTTTTTGTATTTCGGGGAATCGCAGGCTTCCTTCTGGTCACTGGGTTTTTGATCCTCAGTATCAAACTCTCAAAAGTACCGCTGAAATTTATGCTAAAGGGTCTCAAGGCTATTGTGATCCTTATGGCTGTGACAGCAGTATTCAATTTATTTTTAACACCTGGAACCACAGTGTTGGTAAGCTTTTGGGTCTTTCGTATCACCATGGAGGGTGTAAAAAATGCTGCCTTTATGCTGGTTCGCTTGACTTATTTGATTATTGGTACGTCGATCATGACACTTACAACAACGCCGAATCAACTAACGGACGGATTAGAAAAGGCGTTGATGCCTCTGACAAAAATAAAAGTACCGGTACATGCAATTGCAATGATGATGTCCATCGCCCTTCGTTTTATTCCAATTTTGATAGAAGAAACGGATATCATTATGAAGGCACAGATGGCGCGTGGAGCTGATTTTGAAAGTGGAAATCTGATAAAAAAAGCCAAAAATATGATACCACTTTTGGTTCCGCTTTTTGTATCTGCATTTCGAAGAGCCGATGAACTTGCCATGGCTATGGAAGCGAGGTGCTATGATGGAGGAGAAGGTCGAACAAAAATGAAACCACTTCGATACCAGACTAGAGATATCTGGACCTATGCAGCTATCACCTTTTACCTGATACTATTGATCCTGTTTCGGATCGTTTTAGTGTAATCGTTCAAAACCACTTTACGTTTGATTGAGGAGAGTATATGAGAGTCAAGATGGTAGTAGCCTATGATGGGACGTTATATCATGGCTGGCAGCTACAGCAAAATGCTATTACAATAGAAGGGATTCTAAATCATGCACTTACGGACTTGTTAGGCGAGCCGATCACTGTGATCGGCGCCAGTAGAACAGATGCCGGAGTGCATTCTCTGGGTAATGTGGCAGTATTTGATACGATAACAAAAATACCGGCTCAAAAACTATCGTATGCACTCAATCAGAGGATGCCGCAGGATATCGTAATTCAAAGCTCAGAACAAGTGCCGGAGGATTTTCATCCAAGGCACTGCAATTCGGTAAAGACCTATGAGTACCGAATACTGAACAAGGAATTCCCTGATCCCACTAGACGTATCAACAGCTACTTTTACCATCATCCACTCAACATTCAGAAGATGCAGGAAGCAGCGAGCTACCTGGTGGGTGAGCATGATTTTAAAAGCTTCTGCTCGATTCACACAAAAGTTGAAAGCACGATCAGAACAATTTATTCCTTGAACGTGGAGTCCTGTCAGAATATCATAACCATCCGTATTTCAGGTAGTGGATTCTTATACAATATGGTCAGAATCATTGCGGGAACCCTATTAGAAGCAGGCAGTGGAAAAAGAAGTCCGGAATCAGTCGCTGACAGTCTTTACGCTTTGGATCGAGAAAAAGCCGGACCAACTGCACCTGCCCATGGTCTGACCATGATTGGAATCCAGTACGACTTAATAGATTCTATTCCATGGGGACTATTCCCTGCGGATTAACAATTTCCAAAATTCATAAGGAATTATTTCCAAGACTATAAGGCTCATAATTATTTTCAAAACCATTCGGATTTTCTTGACACACGAGGCATCGTGTACTATAATGTTTAAGTCTGAGTATAGTTTTCGAATACGAGCCAAAGCCCCGGCAAGTGTTTATACTATAGAATCAAGTGATATGAATAATTGCGTCCGGACATACGTGATTTGAAGTATCAGTCGGAATTTAAATGTGATATTTTATTAGGAGGTTACCCGATGAAAACTTTTATGGCAAGTCCTGCAACCATAGATAGAAAATGGTATGTTGTGGACGCTAATGGAATGACATTAGGACGTTTAGCATCTGAAATTGCTAAAGTATTAAGAGGTAAGAATAAAGCGATTTTCACACCACACATCGACACAGGTGACTATGTGATTGTTGTTAATGCTGAGAAGATTAAAGTTACTGGAAAGAAACTAGACCAGAAAATGTATTATCACCATTCTGATTATGTAGGTGGAATGAAAGAAACTACATTAAAAGAAATGTTAGCGAAACACCCTGAAAGAGTAACAGAGTTTGCTGTTAAGGGAATGCTTCCAAAAGGACCTTTAGGAAGAGAAATGTACAAAAAATTATTCGTTTACGCTGGACCTGATCACAAACATGCTGCTCAGAAACCAGAAGCGTTAACATTTTAGTCGGCAAGGAGGTAAAATACAGTGGCAAATACAAAGTATTATGGAACAGGAAGAAGAAAATCATCTGTTGCCAGAGTATATCTAGTACCAGGAACAGGTAAGGTTACAATCAATAAAAGAGATATCGATGAATATTTAGGTCTTGAGACTTTAAAAGTTATCGTACGTCAGCCGCTTGTTGCAACAGAAACAGCAGATAAATTTGACGTTCTAGTTAACGTGAAAGGCGGTGGATACACAGGACAGGCCGGAGCAATCAGACATGGTATTGCAAGAGCACTTCTTGAAGTAGACGCTGAATATAGACCAGTATTGAAATCAAACGGATACTTAACACGTGATCCAAGAATGAAAGAAAGAAAGAAATATGGACTCAAGGCTGCCAGAAGGGCACCACAGTTTTCAAAGAGATAAAAAGAGATTTTTTACAACCCCGAAAAACCCAGTGTTTTCGGGGTTTTCTTTTTGTTTTATCCTTTTATATCCTGTGCAAAACATAGTCGTAATACACACGTAATACACAAACAATACACAAAAACATAAATAAAATACTTGTGTCTTGTGTAAGACTATTTTATAATGTTCAAAGATAGTTCAATTATTGAAAAAGGGTGATTATATGGATCGAACTGCATACAAAAATCAGCATATCAAGGATCATTATGATAGGATCAATTTTGTTGTTCCCAAAGGTAAAAAGGATAAAATAAAAGAAGCTGCTGATGAAATGAATATAAGTGTGAATGAATACCTGTATATGTTGGTATGTGATGATCTTTCTACTGGGAAAAGTAAACTGTCATCTAAAAAGCAAGGATTCACAGAAGAACAACAGAATATGCTTGACAAGTGGCAAGTACCAAGAAAATATCATGAAATGATTGAAGATATGTCCTACACCAAGGAAGATGGTTATTTTATCTATTTGAAGGATGGGTATATTAATGATGTTACTGGGAACAGAAGTATACACTGTGAAAAGACTGCTGATCTTAGAAGAATAGTAAATAAATCACACAAAAAGTAAAGGAAGGGAATACAACCCTTCCTTAATTCTTATATTTTGTTTATAGCGGTCAATAATTCTTCAATTTCTATATGGGTGTAGACCTGTTGTGTAACACCCTGACCTTTATGACCAACTATCTTTTTAATTATTCTTTCATCAACCCCGGCTACTGTTAATAATGAAATACAGGTGTGTCTTGTGCAGTGTGGGGTGTGATCCATATTCATTTGTTCAATGAATGGTGACCAGTAACTATCATAATAATTACGATATTCGAAGTGCTGACCATCAGTAGTTGAAAGAAGGTATTCACAGTCATTTTTGTTCATCCAGTATTCAAAATAAGGGAATACTTTATCTGCTATTGGAACTTTTCTAATTCCTGATTCTGTTTTGGATGCAATTACATCAAACCATTTTTCATCTAGGTTGACATTTTCTTTTTTAAGATCAAGCAGTTCCCCAATTCGTACACCTGAATATATTAGCATTAGGATCACTTGAATGTATTCAGATGAATCCTTCCACTTCCAAACGGTTTGAACTTCCTTCTTGCTGAATGGCTTTCTGTCAAATGCATTTGGATTCCCCGCCTTGCTAATATCAACATACTGAACAAGGTCACGATCTTTGGAAATAATTTCATGCATGATTGCATAATCGAATAGCTGTCCAAACAACACCTTTAACTTTCTTAGGGTTGGGAAGTTCTTCCCGGATTCATTCACAACTTTTTGTAAGTGATCAAGTTTAATATCAACAAATTTCATATTTTTTATTGAATCACAAAGAAGGTAAGAAGCCTTATAACCACTAATATTTGATTTAGATATTTCGTCAAACTTCTTTTCTGACCATTTATCATACACTTCTGCAAAGGTGATGGTTGCAGCATGAAGATCATAAGGGTCTTTGTTGTAATCAGCTAAAGCCTGTAAGGCATCTTCACGTTTTGCATAATAACCGACTATAATATATTTCTGTCGTAATTTTTCACCGCTTTCATCAATTTCCCATCCGTCAGTTTTTCTTGCTCTCCATGGGTTTCTTCTCTTGCCGGGTAATTTATGGACTGAACCATATCCATTAGGTAATTTCATAGCATATCCTTCCTTAAAAAATAGTGATTTTAATAAAGGGATATGTTATACTATAACTGTCTTGGATAGTATCGCATATGCCTTTATATGGGTCTGTGGGTTACATCTAAATTACAAATCCGTTCCGGCTGCAACCGGGGCGGTTTTTTTATATATTTTTGTATTCTCTTAAGCGAGAAAGTTCTTGTTCTACATCTTTTTTAATATTCTTCTTTAGATTGTCATACTCTGCTTTTGTCAATGGGATATTTTTATTTTCATCAATAATATAGATACACCTGTCATAACCATAATTATTTTCATAAAACATATCTTCGTATTTATATCCTAAAGATAAAAGGTAATTTAAAAACACAACTTCATCTTTCAAGGGTTGTAATAACTGATCTGTAGAAATTCCTAATAAATCATAAACGGGAACATCAAGAGCCTTTGCGATTTTCTCAATCTGTTCTTGGTTTGGTTCTCTTTTATTATTTTCATAATTAGCTAATGTACTGCAAGGAATATTTGCTTTATCAGCTAATTCATTTTGCTTAAATCCTTTTTCTTTACGTAATTGTTTTATTCTAGTACCTATCTGTACAAGTTCATTAACTCCCATGTTTTTCACCTCCACAAACATAATACCATAAATTTTCAAAATTGAAAATATTTTTATACAAAAGTATTGACATTTTCATTATAGAGAATTAATATATAAGTGTCAATAATAATTTTCAATTCTGAAAATAAAGGTGGTGAAAATATGAGAATCAATAGAATTAAACTTGTAACTGAATTGACAAGACAGGATATGACACAAGCAAAGCTTGCAGAATTATCAGGGGTGTCAAGGGCAACGGTAAATTTTATAAAGAATGGAAAATCATGTTCTGATAAAACAGTAGGAAAAATTGCAAAGGCTTTAAAAGTACCTGTTGAAAACCTGATTGATATGGAAAGTGAGGTAAAAAGTGTATGAACAAATTAACTGTAGCAGAAACCGCCCGGCTGATGAATAAATCAGAACAGTTCATTAGGGTTGGTTTACAAATGGGGATTCTTCCTTTTGGGTATGCAATAAAGACAAGTTCCAAATGGAATTATTTCATATCCCCAACAAAATTCACTGAATCAACTGGTATTCATACCATCCAAGATGAGTGAGGTAGTGTCTATGAAATATCGTATTGAATATTGTGATGGTAAATGTTGCGGCTTTGCCAAAAACAGAAATGATTTATTAGATCAGTTGAAAAAATCAAACAGAGAAATTACAGATATCAGGAAGCTATATAAAAGCGGTGTTTCTGATTCGGTAATAGAAACTTACAAGCAGTATGTTAGTAAATAGCTGTTGCAGCAGCTAACTGGATCGTCTTTTCCACACTTGTGGGGAAAATATATAAGTAGTGCGAATACTTATATATTTTAGATATAACCCAAGACAATCAAACCAAAAGGGATATGCGTAATAAATAAAAAATATCATTAAAAAAGCAAAAGTTACACATAAGTTATGGTTGGTTACGGTTAAAAGTTACGGTTAAAAGCCTGTATTTATGCGGTGGTTACAGTAGTTACGGTATAAGAGCAATGTTCTTAATATATAATTTTTTTATATATTAGTATTAAGTAATATATAAATATAAATATATAGAATATAGACACGAACCGTAACCGTAACCAAGTGTAACCGTCAGTAAAATCAAGGGTTTGAAGCACTTTTTAAGCGAAAATCTAACTGTAACCGAACTGTAACTTTTAAGAAAGTGAGGATAAAAATGGACAGTAATGATAAGTTAATTGATGCAATATTGGATTTAACATCATGTGTAAAAGAGTTAACAGGAAGAGTTGATCAACTGAATAATGCGTTATGCGATTATAGCAAAACAAAGGTTCATCAGAATATTGATCCACAGGTGGTTGAATTTGTTAATAGGACAGGTTTTAAAAACATTATTAATAAACCAACCAGTGAAATCTATAAAAAATATACATTATTTTGTGAGGAACATGACAGTGAGCCTATAAAAAATATAATATTTTCAAAAGTAGTCAATCAGATGTTAGATACAAAAATCGCATTTAAAAACATAAAAGGGAAAACTGTTAGAATTTTTGAAAGTCAGATTTGAGGAAAGGGAATAGGTGAGCACATATGATTACAATTACAAGAAAGCAACCAATAATGGATGAATTAAAAAATGCGGGATTTACCCGGATTCAGGATATAGCACTTAAAGATGGGACAACCCTACCATGCTATCAAATGGGTGGATTCATTAACACTTTTGAAGGTCACAATTTACATGTACAGTGTCACAATAATCAGAATATGAAACCATATGAGGAAGCTAAGAAAGAATATGAAGCAAAGAAAGGGAACAGGTGAATGGTTATGTTGAAACAGTTTTTAGTGTCAATGGAAGAAGTGGTTGAATTATCAAAGCAAAATGTAACAATGGTAGAAGAAAATTTTGCAGAGGAAATTTATAATTCATTTTTAGTGGTATGTGAAAAAGATCCTTTGTTAATCAGAGAATTTGTGTTAGGTGCAATATTTAATGCCGGACGTATACAAGGAATCAGGGAAGAACGAAAAGAGAAGAAACAGGAGACTTATATCAATCCTATGATTACGATTTTATCGGCGCAGCTTCGTATGAGTGAAGAGGTATTAAAATATGCGACAGATGAAGAGGTACTACAGATACAGGGTATCTGCAAAAATATTAATGAAAGGTCAAAAGGTGAATAATATGAGAGATATAACAAAGGTATTAAATGAGATAGAGACACAGGAGTTTGAAAAAATCATGAATGGTACTGCTGGTAAGAAAGGGCTTTATAGCTTGCTTCCAGCAGAAATGGATTTTGCAGACCATGCTATAGAGTGCATTGGTATTGTAGTAATTATGAGGGAGAGATTTGGTTTTGACCTAGCTGAAATGAAATTCAAAACACTATATAACTTATATACCTCAATGTTAGATTTCATTGGTGAAGCATATGATTTTGATTTTGTGTCGTATTTTGGAAAGCAGGAATTCCATAACTTTGTGCATAAATACTTACCGGAGTTTGTAAATAAGCCATTGATCAATCACATGGAAGAATAAGTATGACCCCATTTCTCTCACCCTAAAAAGGGGAAAAGAAGTTAATTGATATTCAGAAAAATATGGTGACACGGTTACACGCATACGTGAAGTATTGTGACATTTGCGACACCCTAAAAAAGGTAGACAAATTAAGAACGGTGGGGTCGCGTTTTGCGACCTTAGGGTTACACACATACGTAAATAATGAGAATCGGGAGATTCGGGAGTCCCTAAAAAAGTAAGAAGGTGAGAAGTTGGCAAATAAAAATACAGAAAATCTAAAGAAGTTAAGAGAGATTGTTGGGTTTGAACAGTTTAAGATCATTACTCAATTGATGCCGGGAGAGCATTTACATATTTCTGACTGGGGTGGTTTCATTTCAAAAGAAGAACGTGATGCAGCAATACTTAAAGATCTTTATCAGGGTATGGGTATACTTCAAATTGCAAATAAATATGGACTTGGTGCTCACACAATATACAAGATTACAGAATTGAATATTTCGCGCCAGTAGAGCCGCCGATACGCTTTATAGCTCCACCTGTACGTGGAATGGATCCACTTGAATCTTAATTCACGTAATAGATCCACTTTATAAATAACCTTCTGTAAAATATATATGAGGGAATCCTCAAATTTTACAGAAGGGAGGCCAATAATTATGGCCAAGAAAATCAATGTGAAGCTCATCTTAGAGCTTCGTGCCGCCGGATTGTCGCGAAATGTAATAGCAGCAACGCGGCACATTGCAAAACATTCTGTCAGTGATGTAATGCACATCTCTGACGAAAAAGGCATCACCTATAAGGATGTCAGGTTTCTCCCAGAAGAGACCGTCTATCGTATGTTCTATCCTGATAAATTTGCGGTAGAACAACTTTATGAACAAGCTGATTACG
>JBKECO010000026.1:0-24087 GCA_047974745.1 Lachnospiraceae bacterium | reverse complement strand
GAGATTACTTGTCCGGGCGATCCATCCACAATTCCAGATGAGTTTGGAGTACAAGAAAGAGGAAAAATATGGTTCAAATTGACTGAACTTGAAGAAGAAACTGAAATTACAGCAGAAGCTCTGAAATTTAGAAAAGATGATGGAAGTGTTAAAAATGCAATTACAAAATCTCAGTTTCACTTTGGATATGTATATATTGGTTAGTAAATAAGGCTAAGGAGGACTGTTATATGAGTTTAAGAAGTTCGGATACATCTTACCAAAGATATAAGCAGTATAGAGTTAACAGACATAGATTTAAGACAGAACAGGTGACATTTCCTATTGCAATGCTCATTCTTATTGGGATTATAACAAAGTTCTGGTATTTAATAATTTTGCTTACTAGCATTTTCAGCAATGTCATTTAGATAAGGTTACTGATAATGGACTTGGATAACGATTCTATAATTCATCAAAAATCACTGTTTAGTTAAGCTGAACACTGGAGAATTTAATCTCATAACAGAGGGAAAGACATAGATCATTTTAAATTTGGGTATTACAAAAAGACAGACTATAAATCTGCCTGGTGACAAGTTATAATAAAGATGAGATTTCTATGATGCTCGATATACAAAATCCCGGTTTCTCTTTGGGTGGAGTTTTATGGGATATTTTCTGTCAGATCTGATTGGTGTCAGATGACGTTGTATTAGGAGTAGAATCTCATTTTCGTCACCGCCATCTTTGAGGTATGCTCTGCATATATTGACAGCGGTGGCGAAGTTTATTTTGTAACTGTGTTTTGTATGTTCCGAGGTGATTACAATTGCGTGGTTTACTGCCATCTCGCAAAAGTTATAGAGGATCATGCGGGCATAAAGTTCCTGAAGGATCCCGTTATACTTACGACTGTGCCAGTTGTTAAGACCGATCGTATATTTTAGCTCCCGAAAACTGGTCTCCTCCTGCCACCGCATTCGATAAAGAGACTTGATTTCTTCCAACGGGAATTCATCTTCTGATAGATTTGTGGCAACATATACCTAGGTTCCTGAAGCAGTCAAAAATCTTACGATACGGAATTCAATATCGTAATACCGATGATCCTGATCCAGATAATCAAAATCCGAAACAGCCTGCAGAATAGTATAGGTGTTAGGATTTCCCATTGTAAGTTTTGTGTGTCTTCTTGTAAGTGTGGCGCGGATATATTCATCAAACTCGGTATCCGGAAGGTCATAAGAAGAGAGGATTCCATTGCTCCCAATATCCTTGACTCGGATGATGAACTTAGCATCCTTTTCGATCATGTGAGCAAAGGTGTTGAAACTTTCATAACCACGGTCAGCAATAAAGATGACGGGAGTATCATCCGAATATCTGTCGACCATTGTATTGAGAGCTTTTCTTTCATGGAGTTTTTTCTTTCCCTGAACAATAAGATCCACGTAGGTATGATTCAGCAAATCATAAAGAGCATTGATGTGGATCATGTTATAGCCACAGTTGCCTTCCTTGATAAAAGTCTCCTCATCTAAGGGATTACGGTAGATGTTAGAGTCCGAGCCATCACACGCCAGAAGACGGTAACCCTTATAAGTGGTATTCTTGATTTTGTAGCACTCCTTCTGAAATGAATGGAACAAATACTCCCACCCTTCCACAAGGATCTTATCACGTTGTTGAATAAATGCAGCTTTTGTAGGTGCAGCAATGGAATGTCCAAAATAATCCATAACCTCATTTGGAAGCGATTTGCTTTGAAATCCAATCATGAATCGGATAGTCTGCTGGAAAGAGATTTTGCGGTTACGAGAGAAGTCAGATTCAGGATTCACAGAGAAGAGAGAATGCAAGTCATCGAGTTCAGATACGCAATGATCCAGTGTCTGATTTAAAGTAAGAAAAAAGTATCGGCCATAAGGCACCTCCTTGAAATGTATTTATAATCAAGGCTTGGCGACATTTTTTTGATGATATGTCAATAGCAATTTGTAATAATTTTTATTTTCTTGAGAAAAAGAAAAGCGGCTCTGAAAAAGCAGAGACCGCTATTTGGTACTGTTTATGTGTTATCTAAATGACATTGATTATTTTATGGGAGAATTAAATATTCACGGAAAACCGGATGAAGTATTTCGAAAGGAAACAAATGATACTGTATTGGAATTCCATTATGATATGGATGTTCCCGTGCGAGATGATCTCTATGATTATTTCACAAATGAAGATATTGCAATAGGTGAGGAATAGTAATGAAAACAATAAAAGTAGTTGCTGCAGTTATTAAAGCAGTTGATGAATCAGGACAAATAAGTATATTCGCGACGCAGAGAGGCTATGGAGATTTGAAAGGTGGATGGGAATTCCCAGGTGGTAAAATTGAAGATGGAGAAACACCACAGGAAGCATTAAAAAGAGAAATAATAGAAGAATTAGAAACAGAGATTATATCAGGAGATCTTGCTTTAAATGAACATGAGGACGCAAAATGGTTGAAAAGAGAGGAATTGAGCTCAGTGGGATGGTTGCCTGCAGATATAGCTCTTATCGAACTTATTGCGAGAAATATTTAGTAGAAGAGGCATATTGCAATACTTAAAGTGGTTTTATATTTGAAATATATCATTAGGCTACTGATATTATGTGGTCGGAGTACATAAAGAAGAATGTGAACTCAATAAATACATAGGAGAGGGGAAAAGGAGTAAATCCTTTTGGTGTATTATGGATTTCTTTTCACGAATAGTAAGTTTCAGAGAAAAATTTATAGGTAAAAAAATAACTACAGAATTAAATCCAGAGTGTCAGATGATACTCGATTTGGGAAATCAGATACAAACTTTACTTAATAATAATCGTTATATCGCAAAAAGTGAGTATACTGATTTGGTTTCAAGTAAAAAGGAGACAGTGGATTTTTTCAAAGTTTTGCTTAATAGCAAAATGCTAAAGGGATTTTGCGCCCAAAATGGAATATTAGAGAAAAATGTTATTGATACTATGGACTTATATGATCATTTAGAAGAGAAGATTGATAATGCAAATGATGAATATATTGCATTATGTATGGAGAAAGAAAAGGAGTATTTAGATAATATTCTGAAAGATATAGATCCAGAGATTATGCTTGATGAGGATCAGAGAAAAGTAATTCTTACAGAGGAGGATTATTGTTTAGTAATTGCAGGAGCAGGTGCGGGTAAGACAACAACAGTTGCTGCCAAAGTAAAATATCTAGTAGAAAAGAAGGAAATTGAACCCAAAGATATTTTAGTGATTTCCTTTACTAATAAAGCGGTTGGTGAACTAAGAGATAAGATTAACAAAGGGCTTCACATTGATTGTCCAATTGCTACATTTCATTCAACAGGAAATGCTATTCTCCATATACATAACCCGGAACAATTGAATATTGTTGACAGTTCGAAACTCTATTTTTTGATACAAGATTATTTTAAGAATTCTATTTTAACGAATGAGAACCTAGTAAATAATCTTATTATGTTTTTTGCATCATACTTCGAAGCTCCTTATGAAGGTTCAGATTTGAATGAATTTTTTAATAAAACTGCAAAAGCAAACTATACTACAATGCGAAGTGAATTAGATGAGTTCCGACGAGAAGTAGTAGATGCAAGAACAAAGAAAAATGTAACAATTCAGAATGAAGTGCTACGTTCCTATCAGGAAGTTCAGATTGCAAATTTCTTATATTTGAATAATATTGATTATGAATATGAACCGATATATCCATATAACATTACTTTTTCGAGAAAACCATATACTCCGGATTTTATTATAAAACAGGGTGATAGAGTGGCTTATATTGAGCATTTTGGCATTACTGAGGATGGTAAAAATGACAGATATACAGAAGAAGAGCTTACTCGTTATAAACACAGTATAAATGACAAAGTTAAATTACACAGAGAACATGGAACTAATTTAATATATACATTTTCTGTATATAAAGATAATAATAGTTTATTGAAACATTTACAGGAGAAGTTAGAGAGTTCTGGGTTTGAATTAATTCCAAGAGCTAATAAAGAAATAATGGAGAAATTGATTTCTTCTGAGGAGTCTAAGTATGTACGAAAGCTTGTAAATCTTATTTGCAGGTTTATCAATAATTTTAAAACGAATGGTTTTAGTGCAGATGAGTTTGATAGAATGTATCATTCTACAACTAACGTCCGATCAAAGTTATTTTTGAATATATGTCAGGAGTGTTATCTTGAATATCAGCGCTTTCTAAAGGAAAATAATGCTGTAGATTTTGAGGATATGATAAATGAATCGGCACGTGTACTTAGAGAAGTCAAGGAAATGAAACAGAGGCTTCATTTTAAATATATTATTGTGGATGAATATCAGGATATCTCAAGGCAGAGATTTGATCTGACTACAGCTCTTTCAGAAGTATGTGATGGCAAGATTATTGCGGTAGGTGATGATTGGCAGTCAATCTATGCCTTTAGTGGTTCCGATATTACCCTTTTTACAAAGTTTCAGGAGAAGATGGGGTATGCAAAGTTATGTAAGATTGTTCGTACGTATAGAAATGCACAGGAAGTAATTGATATTGCGGGTAACTTTATTCAGAAGAATCCATCCCAGATAGAAAAATCTTTAGTGTCACCTAAGTCAATAGAAGATCCAGTAATTATTTATACCTATGATACTTCTTATAAGAAATCAGGACAAAACCGTAGAAGCGGAGCTCTATATGAAACGGCACATGCAGTCGAAATAGCTTTGGATAAAATCATTGAATATAATTGTGCAGAAGCAAAAAAGGAAAATGGGACGATCCTTTTACTGGGTAGATATGGTTTTGATGGTGATTATCTAGAAAGATCAGGTTTGTTTGAATATAAAACTCGTGGTAGTAAAATTAAATCAGTAAAGTATCCTCAATTAGACATTACTTTTATGACAGTTCATATGGCAAAAGGCCTTGGATATGATAATGTAATTGTAGTAAATGGTAAAAATGAAACCTATGGATTTCCATCAAAAATTGAAGATGATCCAGTGCTTTCATTTGTGATTAAAGGGGATAGCTCGATTGATTATGCGGAAGAGAGACGTCTGTTTTATGTGGCAATGACTAGGACAAAGAACCGAGTTTATTTTATTGCACCTGAGCAGAATCCTTCTGAATTTTTATTAGAAATCAAGCACGATTATAAAAGTGTAGTACTTCATGGTAAGTGGAATAACGATAAAATAAAACAGAACATTACAAGAAAAATTTGTCCTATTTGCGGTTATCCGATGCAATTTCGATATAAAAATGCATATGGATTGAAACTGTATATGTGTACAAATGAGCAAGAACTCTGTGGATTTATGACAAATGATCTAAAGGCTGGTAAGCTTGCAATAATGAAATGTGAAAAGTGCCGTGACGGATACTTGATTGTTAAGAGTGCAGGAAATGGATATTTCCGGGGCTGTAGTAATTATAAGCCAAATAAGACAGGATGCAATAATACAATTGGAACATCAGAGTACTTAACTATTAAAAATATGGAGCCTGATTTTGCAGAACCATTTGTTTCAGCAGTACGAGAAGTTCAAACATATAAAAAACGAATGACTGAAGAAATGGAAGATGAAATAAAACCTTCCAATTTACAGGAAAATAATGAAATGGTCCTTAATAATGAAACTGCCTGTAGTACATTTGTAGAAAAAGAATTCTCAACAAAGGATATTATAAAAAATAAAAATGATATAACAGAAAAATTGAATTTTAAGGGATATGATTTATATACAATTGCCAAAACTATTGTTTTGTGTCTCGAACACATCAGTGAAGATTATTTTTTTGAATTGTCAATACTAATTAGTGTTTTAAGTGGAGGGAATAGAAAGAGGATACAACAGCATAAACTAGATGAGGTTCCAGAATATGGGACTTACTCCGATTTAGGCAGGAATGAGATTGGAGCAGTGGTTTGCTGGTTGATTGATAATCATTTTATACTCCAAACAAAAGGGAAATACCCCGTATTGCATCCTACATATAATGGTAATCATTTTGAAGAATGTATTACAAAGAAACAAGTAAGAGAATTAATGAAATTTCTAGAAGATCCAGATCAAGAAATTTGTGAGGAATTGAAAAATTAGAAAATGATTTGTATTAAGTGAAAAATTGGGGGCGAGAAAATGAGTGACAAATATGTAAGTAAAGAAGAACAATATGATGAGGATCCATCATGGTCAAGTCTGTTTGAAATGGCAGAATCCTATGAAGATCTTCAAGGAAATGGAAAATTGCGGATGCACTGGAAAAGCCGGAAATCATGAAGGTCAAGTTCTATACAAAAAGAGGTGCTTAAAGTGTAACAATGAATATGAAGCAAATGGATGTGACGTATGGCTTTGAAATATCCAAATTGTATGAAACAGAATGGAGGCGAGAAAAGATGTCTAGAGGAACTAATCAGAAGTTTAAATTGAGTTACTTAAGTCGTATTATGTTAGAAAAAACAGATGATGAACATAGCCTTACCATGTCACAAATTATATCAGAGTTAGAAAAATATGATGTAACGGCAGAGCGAAAAAGTATATATCAGGATTTTCAAGACATGGAAAAATTAGGGATTGAAATTATCAAAGAGCAGATTGGTAGAGAGACATATTATCATGTAGGAGCAAGAGAGTTTGAATTAGCAGAAGTAAAGCTTCTGATAGATGCAATTCAGTCTTCAAAATTTATTACTCAAACGAAATCGCGGGAACTGATTACAAAGATTAAGAAGTTTGTAAGTGAAGATCAGGCTAGACAGTTACAGAGACAGGTATTTATCAACGACCGCGTAAAGAATATGAATGAAAGTGTTTATTATAATGTTGATGATATTTATACCGCAATAAATGTAAATAAAAAGATAAAATTTAAGTATTACAAATGGAGCATAGAGAAGAAACTAGTACCAAGACACAATGGAGATTGGTTCACAGTTAGTCCTTGGGCACTTACCTGGGATGATGAGAACTATTATATGGTTGCCTTTGATGATCATACTCACAAGATTAAGCATTACCGCGTGGACAAGATGATGAATATTGCAGTCGAGGACAGCAAGAGAGAAGGGAAAGAGGCCTTCCGTAACTTTGATATAGCTGTGTATTCCAAAGCAACATTTGGTATGTTTAGTGGAGATAAAACTAAGGTGCATATCCAGTTACCAAACAGTATGTGTGGTGTATTTCTTGATCGTTTTGGAAAAGGAATTAGTTTCAGAAGGGTAGATGATGAAACGAGTACACTTGCAGTTGATGTTGCGGTAAGTTATCAATTCTTCGGATGGATCTTTAGTTTGGGCAAGGATGTAAAAGTAACTAGGCCAGAAGAAGTAGTTGAGCAGATGAAGAAAGCTGCCGATGAATTCAAGAAAAATTATCAATAGTAAACGAAAATGAGTAGCAGTAGATGCAGAGAAAATCTGTGTTCGCTGCTTCTTTTTTTTGCTTTCTTTCATGAGACATGGGTGCAAAACGAGGTGTCATTTTTATCGGACATGTAATTTTGTAGGATTAGGATATCAAGAAGAGATGTAAGCTCTGTTGCCTAACATGTCAGTTCTATAAAGACTGCGCGAAGGATGGAGCACTCTAAGGGAGAATTTGAGATGGTTACAATAATCTGTATTTTGATATATCCATTTGTAGTATTACCGGAACTCATAAAAAAATAAAAGCGGAGGTAGCACAATGAAAGAAATGTATTTTACGATTGCAGGATGCAATCATTATTTTGGAAATGACTTTATGAAAAAAGGAATGAAGGTAAAACTTGAAAAGGAACCTGATAACGAATACGACAAGGAAGCTATTCTCGTCAAGATTAAGGGGATGGGTAAATGTGGTTATGTCGCAAATAGCTCTTTTACTGTAAAGGGAGATTCTATGAGTGCAGGACGTATGTATGACAAACTTGGCAAGAAAGCAAAAGGAAAAATAGTATTTGTGATTCCAGGTGGAGCAATTTGTAAGATTACAAAGGATGGTATTGATGAAAAAATAAATGAACCTGAAGCTGATGTAATGGAAGAAGAAATTCGCATGGAGGGCATGTAATCAAGAAAGTATTTTGCTGATTCTACAAACAATGAATGATTATCGCTTGCAGGTGTTTTGTCGTAAAATTTCAGGAAGTTCACAAAAAAACGCAGTAGACCGTAACTCACAAAAAATCAGGAGTTACGGTTTTTTGTTGTTTAAATCCTATTTAAATAAATTGTTTAAACGTTTAAAACTAAAGATTAAATACTGTTGATTTTGGAAAGTGAAAGAATCATAATTATAACTAAGGAAAGTGAAAGCATCGATTGGGGTTATCTTTTACTTGACGGAAAATTGCCGCTTGAGCGGAACATAATTTTTGTTTTCAAAACAAGGAGGAAAAAAGAAATGAGAAAGAAAATTCTTGCAACAATTCTGGCAGGAGCAATGTGTATGGGGCTTGCAGCTTGTGGAAGCAGCAGCACAGCTACTTCAGAATCAACAGGAACAACATCAGAAGCAACATCAGAAGTAGCATCGGAAGCAGCATCAGAAGCAACATCAGAGGTTGCATCAGAAGCAGCTACAGGAGAAACACCAAAAATCGCTTTCGTTGGAAAAGTAGAAGGCCAGCCTTGGTGGGAAAATGTAAAAGCAAATGTGGAAGAGTGGGGCGTTGAAACAGGGGTTGACGTAGTATATCAGGCACCGGCAGAAGTTGATGCTGCAGCACAGGTACAGATCATGACAGACCTTGTTAATCAGGGAGAAATTGATGTATTATGCTTCTCACCAAATGACCCTGATGCATGTGAAGCTATTTGTAAAGAAGCTATGGATAAAGGAATCATCGTGATCGCAACAGAAGCTTCTGGTATGACAAACGTAAATTATGACGTTGAAGCATTTGACGAAGCTGGTCTTGGCGCATTCCTGATGGATGAACTTGCAAAACAGATGGGTGAAGAAGGCGAATATGTAACAATGGTTGGTTCCTTAACAATGGAATCTCAGAATAACTGGGCTGATGCAGGAATTGCTCGTCAGGAAGAAGCATATCCAAACATGACCTATTTAGATGAAAGAGTTGTTGATGATTCTGATGCTGATGTTGCATACAATAAAACCAAAGAGTTAATTCAGAAATATCCAGAATTAAAAGGTATCTTAGGAACTGGTTCCTTCGATGCTCCTGGTGCTGCTCGTGCAATTGAAGAAATGGGTCTTACCGGACAGGTATTTGCAATTTCTGTAGCTATGCCAAGTGAAACTGCAGATTATCTAAAGAGTGGTACGTTACAGTCAATCGGTCTTTGGGATGCAGGCGCTACAGCTCAGGCTATGTTAAATCTTTCTGTTAAGATGTTTGCTGGAGAAGAAATAGGATCAACCGTTGATCTTACAATTGACGGATATCAGGATTGTGCAGTAAACGGTACCGTTGTAGTAGGTGATGGTCAGATTGCAATCACAGCTGACAATGTAGATGAATGGATCGCACTAGGACTATAATTTCAGAGTTACCTAGATAACAATAGGCATTTGACGTCAAGGCAGAGAGATACTATTCTCTGCCTTGATAGATATAAAAATCTGGTTTGCGAAAAATGGCAGACTATAGATGGAACTAATGTAAGGAGATTAAGAAAAGGAGTATTATCTCATGTCAGAATACTTACTTGAAATGTCTGGAATATACAAATCTTTTTCCGGTGTTCATGCATTGGAGAATGTAAATTTTGGAATTAAACCAGGTAGAGTTATGTGCCTTGCCGGGGAAAACGGCTGTGGAAAATCTACACTTGTTAAAATTATTTCAGGCGTTTATACAAAGGATGAAGGAGAAGTGACCTTCGAAGGAAAAATTATATCAAAAATTACTCCTGCAGAGGCAACTCAGTTAGGAATTCAGGTCATTTATCAGGATCTGTCAATCTTCCCAAATCTGTCAGTTATGGAAAACCTTGCGATCAACTCTGAAATTACTGCTGGAAAGCAGATCGTAAATAGAAAACGTTGGGAAGAAACTGCTAAAGAAGCTTTATCTAAAATCGGCTATCATATTGATCTGCATGCTAGAATGGGAGAATTGAGCGTTGCTGATAAGCAGCTTGTTGCCATTTGCCGTGCACTTCTTTTTAATGCAAAGCTAATCATCATGGATGAACCAACCACCGCATTAACGAAGAAAGAAGTAGATGCTCTGTTCAAAACAGTACGTCAGCTTCGCGACAGTGGAATTGCCATAATGTTCATTAGTCATAAAACAGAGGAAATCTTCGAAATCTCTGATGATGTATGTATTATGAGAAATGGTAAAAATGTATACACGGGTCCGACAAATGAAGTGTCCAAAGATGATTACATATATTATCTGACAGGTCGTAGAATACAGCCTGACTACTTTGTACCAAAAAATATCAGCAAAGATGCCGTTCTAAAAGTTGAGAATCTAACCTTGAAAAATAAGAAATGCAAGGATATTTCCTTTGAACTTCATAAGGGAGAAATCCTTGGTGTTGCAGGACTGCTAGGCTCCGGTCGTACAGAACTTGCCATGGCGCTGTTTGGTTTAGACAAAGTGGAATCCGGCAAAATAATACTAAATGGAGAAGAGGTAAAAATTTCTTCCCCAATGACAGCACAAAAGATGAAGATCGGCTATGTTCCTGAAGATCGTCTCACAGAAGGTCTGTGCCTGCAGCAACCAATAGCAGATAATATTACACTATCTTCTTTAAAGCGATTATCCAATAAATTTGGAATCATTATGAAAAAGGATATTATTGCAGATGCAAATATCTGGAAAGATAAATTCTCCATAGCGACAACAGATGTTAGGAAATTTGCTTCTACATTATCTGGTGGAAATCAGCAGAAGATTGTACTTTCAAAATGGTTGTCCAATGATCTGGATATTTTGATTTTGAATGGACCAACTGTTGGTGTTGATGTTGGCGCAAAACAAGATATTCACAATTTGGTACATGAGCTCGCAAATGATGGATTGGCAGTTATCATTATTTCAGATGACTTGTCTGAAGTACTGGAAAACTGTAATCGGGTCATAGTCATGAAAGATGGCTCAATTGTTGGTCAAATGGAAGGTCAGGAAGTTTTGGAAGATAAAATTCTTGAAATAATTCGCTAAGGGGGAACGGATCGTGAACAATGCATTATTAAAGCGTATGACAAAACGAACAGAATTCTACATTTTTATTGTTCTTGTTGTTTTGTGTATCGCAATTCATATTATGTCCGGGGGCAATTTGCTGGTACCGGATAAAATCTTTACAATTTTACGTGCAATGACAGTAGATGGAATATTTGCACTGTGCTGCCTGGTCGTTATGGTATCAGGAGGATTTGATTTATCCTTCCCTGCAATTGCAGCATTATCCTATTCTTTGGCAACGACGATCAGTCTGACGATGGGCTGGGGTACGACTAGTCCGATTCTTGGATTTTTAATGGCGATGGTTTTTGGTATGATACTCGGTATGCTTAATGGCTGGATCATCTCCAATTTCAAACTCAATACCATGCTTGTAACACTCGGTACCCAAACGTTATTCACGGGTATCTCGATGGGTTTGCTAAAGCTGAAAGAAATTACTTCTACACTGCCGACAGGTTATAAAAGTTTAGGTGCTGCAAAAATCACGACTTATACGACCACGATTGGAAGTCGTCAGGTTTCTTCAGACTTGTCAGTTACAATTCTCTTCCTGATCCTCTTCTGTATTCTGGCTTCATTTTTGCTTAATAAGACAATGTTCGGACGCGCATTGTACGCAATTGGCGGCAATGAAGTATCTGCAGAAAGAGCTGGATACAATGTTAAGAAAGTAAAATTCATTCTGTATACCGTTGTAGGTATGGTTTCTGGATTCGCAGGAATGCTTCGTGTCTGTCTTTCGAGCCAGGCGGTGCCAAAAGCTCTTGTTGGAAAAGAAATGACGATTATCCCCGCAGTAATCCTTGGAGGTGCCAGCATCTTTGGTGGAGAAGGATCTGTATTTGGTACTATGTGTGCAATCGCTCTGATTACAGTTGTGTCTAATAGTATGATTGTACTTGGAATTGATTCGGCTTGGCAGGATTTGATGAACGGTATTATTATACTGATCGGTATAACCGTGTCGGCTGTTCAGGCGAAACGGCATCATGGTTAAGAGAGGAGGGGTATTCGATGAAAATTAAAGAGTTTTTTAGCAAAAATCAATATACAGCAATACTGTTGATTCTCGTAGCTCTGGTAATGAGTGTATTTACAATAACAAAAGCAGGCACATTCTGGAATCTGGGTACATGGAAAGGTATTGTAATGCAATTTCCGGAATTCGGTGTTATGGCGATTGGCGTTATGTTCTGTTTTCTGATCGGCTGTATTGATCTGTCTTTTGTAATGCTTGGCAATTTCGCATCTATCATTGGTGTTCAGTTCATGATTGCAACTGTCACAGAAGATATGTCAAATGGACAAGTGATGGGAGTCATTTTCATAGGAATGCTGATTGCAATGGCAATCTGTGCAGTAGGCGGAGTTATCAATGGGCTACTGGTATGTAAACTGAATATTCCACCTGTTATCGCTACCATTGCTATGCAGATGGTATGGCTGGGACTTTCAACAGGTATTACAAAAGGAAAGACTGTTTCACTGAAGACAATTCCTTTGTATTCAGAAATCGGACATTCTAATGTATTTGGAATTATTCCATTTCCATTGTTTGTATTTATCATCGTATTTATCATTGCAGCATTGATTTTAAAATTCACAGTATATGGTGAGAAGTTGTATATGTGTGGTACAAATCTGAAAGCTTCAAAGTTCTCAGCAATCAATACAGATGCAATGATCATTAAGACCTTTGTACTTTGTGCAGTCACCTGCTGTATCGGAAGTCTTCTGATGCTTTCTACACTGAATAGTGCAAAAGCAAACAATGGTGAATCTTATGTTATGAAGATCATCCTGATCCTTGTTTTGGCTGGTATACTACCGGATGGTGGTATCGGCAAGATCGGAAATATGATTTTTTCTGTTCTGATTATTCAAATGATCACATCTGGAGTAAATATGTTCAGTGGATTAAATACATATCATGGAAGTTTCATCTATGGAGGACTTCTGATTATCGTATTGATTCTCAGCACATTCATGAATGGTGAAGGATTTAAATTCCGAAAAGAGAAAAAGAAGAAGGCCGCGTAAATAGAAGTCAATAAAAAAACCCATCCATTGTCAAAGGAATGGACAGGTCTTTAAAAAATTGCTTTTATGAAAAGAATTGCTTGGATATTGCTAGTTGACATTGATCAAGAGCTTTGGGAATCGGAACGTTCTTATGAAGTATCTTCAAAAAGGCATCTCTAAAATGACTTTCAAATTCTGCTGGAACAATTAAATCATTTTTTCCCTTTAGGGGGTAGAACCTGTCACGGCAGCAGATCTGACTGCTTTCGGTCAGCTCCAGCCATGGATAAAGTCGTAAAAGTTCATGATGCTTGTGGGGATAGACCATGGTGGATTGCCCACATAAAATGGTTTCATAATAACTGACCTGGCGTTTACAGATCCAACTAAAGAAAAGCTCGATGGCATTCAGATTGCTAGTGCCTTTGGAAACACAAAAATGCCAGCCCACGTTGACGGGGGTGTGACCCGGCAGCATACTATATCCCAGTTTGTACAAGAATTCGGGATGCAGACTATTTTGAATAATGGAGGCATATTCCGTAAAGGATATTGCCATTGCGATATCCCCTTTACCCATTTGCTCAAAAGTTGTTTCATTTGAGGTTTCATATGGCGGTGTGTATTGGGTGGTCTCTAAAAGATTTTCAAAAGCTCTGACATTTTGCGGAGTATTCAATTCCAGCATATTTCTGGAATTGTAAAAGCCACCTCCATAACTCCATAGTCTTGCCAGAATTTCCGTCATCAGATCTTCCGGCAGGTTGGAAGAGATACTTGTTCCATATTGTGTTGGAGAAGTCGGATTCAACTCTTTTGTAAAAAATCGTGCGATTCGATTAAATTCCGCCCATGTTTTCGGTGGTCGCAGAGAGATATGATGAGAATCCTTATACTGCTTTTGCAAAGTAGGATTATTAAATAAATCTTTACGATAGAACAAGAACTGAGCACCACCAATGACTGGAAAACCATAATATTTATTTTCGCGCTGTGCATTACTCAAATTTTTTGCAAAGATCGCATCGGAAAGCCCAGGGATTCGTTCCATAATTTCGGTGATATCCTGAAAGGCATCGCTTGCCAAAAAGTAAGACATCCACGAAACATCGGATAGATATATATCATATTTCGGATGTTCCTGAATGGAATCTTCCTGAATCACTTTGAATAATTCCCGCAAAGGGTAAAAATCAAATTTAAATTCAATGTTACTTTGTACTGAGAATTTTTGACTGACTGCCTTGATTGCACAAATAGTGGGAAGCTCGATCGCAGCTATATGCAGCGTGATCGTATTTGTAATACCGGATTTAAATGACTGAAAAGAAGGCGGTTTTATGAATATTTTTGTATCCAGAATCTTGTCTTTATATAATTTGAATTTTCGGTCATACAACTGGAGAGAAGTATTTTCCTCCATTAAAATTTTAAAGCTGTCTTCTCCGAGGGTGTTGGCTGTCTCGGCAGTATGAATAACATCTTTGTGGTAGCAGGACTCATTCCAGCGTTCTTCTGCCAGTGTGATCAGACAGACGCTGGTAGCCGGATCGATATTAAAAATATTACAGGCCTCAAGGACTCCTTCCATAATTGTTTGCGAGGAAGTGATAATAGCCTGCGGAATATGCGAAGAGAGATAAAGCATAGTAACTTTAAAGGCACCCTCTTTTGACATATCAGTAAATAAAAGATTTTCGTTTCTGGCCGGTACAAGATATTTATCATGTGCCTCCATATAACCGCTTACACATTCGCTCTCAGAGAAAAAATCCTGTGAGCCTGTGATAAGAGCAATGTCCGTATATTCTCTGTTGATCAGGGATTCAGTTAATTTAAATATAGTACTGTAATTATCAAATCCCAGAAAATTTGCAGAAGTATTGACCGGAAGCCGCATAATGAACACATTACTGATGTTATGCTGAAAGAGTGTTTTCATAAAAAAATCCGTGTTCTGAGACTGACAAGTCATCAGAATGATGCCGGCATAATTCTTACTAATGAATTTATTGATAATAGTCTGCTCGTCATGCGGATTGTTATAGCTGCAGGCAATATTCACGGAATAATGAGAAAGGTTGGCCTGATAGATAATTCCCTTTAAAATTTCCGAGTTGATCGAGTCTTCCAGATTCGGAAGGATAACTCCAATTTCATCCGAAACAGTATTTTTTAAGTTTCTGGCGGAATAATTGGGAATATAATTGAGATCCTCGATGGCCTGCTTGACCTTTAGCTTAGTTTCAGGCTTGATATTATTTTTTTCGTTTATACAGTAAGAAACAGTAGCAATTGAGACGCCTGCTCTTTCTGCAACATCTTTTAAAGTTACCATATAAATGCACTCCTTTATAAAAATACATTGCCATAATTATATTGAAAAGTCAATTATTGAAACGTTTAAGAGACATGTTTAAAAGGTATTGTAAAAGGACAATAAGAAATGGATTCACTTAACACAAGATAAAAAAGGAGATAAGAAAATGAATAGTATTGAAAGATTTTATGCAACAGTGAACAGACAACCTGTAGACCGACCAGCAGCATGGCTTGGAATGCCTGACATATTTGCTCAGCCAGCACTGTTCGAGTATTATGGGGTAAAAGATATGCATGAGTTAAAGCTGGCAGTTGGAGATGATTTCTATGCAGTTGAAGTTCCTTACAAATCTCCCACTGCAAGTGCGATTTATGCAGCATTTGACTGGTACTTAGATGGCAGTGATGTAGATGCGGAGGACAGAACATTAACAACACCGGGATGCTTTGCTGATGCCGAGGAATTAGAAGATCTGGATTTCTTTGAATGGCCGGATCCAGAAAAATATATTGATAAAGAAGAGTGTCTTAGAAGAGTAGAAATGGCTCCGGAAGGAAAGGTCAGACTTGCAATGTGCTGGTCAGCTCATTTCCAGGATACTTGTGCTGCATTTGGTATGGAAACAGCACTGATGAATATGCTTGCAAATCCGGAAATCTACGAAGCAGTAGATGAAAAAGTCATGGACTTTTATTTAAAAGCGAATGAAATTTTCTTTGAAGCAACCAAAGGAAAACTGGATGCTGTCCTGATCGGCAATGATATGGGAAGCCAAAGAGGTCTGATGCTTTCTCCAGAGTGCGTAAGAAAGTTTATCATTCCTGGCTGCAAGAAACTGGTTGAGCAGGCTCATTCCTACGGATTAAAAGTAATATATCATTCCTGTGGTTCAATTATAGATGTCATTCCTGACCTGATCGAGGCTGGTGTTGATGTGATACATCCAATACAGGCACTCGCAGTAGGCATGGAACCTCATGGTTTGAAAGAAAAATTCGGTGATCAGGTATCATTCTGCGGTGGTGTTGATACACAGGATCTATTAGTGCGCGGCACACCGGATGATGTACGTGCAAAAGTGAAAGAGCTCCGCACCATATTCCCAACAGGTTTAATCATTTCCCCAAGCCATGAGGCTGTTATGCCGGATGTTCCGCCAGCAAACATTCATGCCTTATTCGAAGAAGCGCAGAAAATTTATTAAGTCTAGTTAGGGGATAAGGAGAAAATATGGGCGTAAGAAGATTTGGAGACATAATCAAAGTGAAACCAGAAGGACTGGCTGATTATATAAAATGGCATGCAGATCCAATGCCTGGCGTAAACGAAATGATCAAAGAATGCCATCTGAAAAACTATTCCATCTACACCAGAGGTGAGTACTTATTTGCCTACTATGAATACGATGGCGATGACTTTGAAGCAGATATGGCAAAAATGGCAGCAGATCCTGTAACACAGAAGTGGTGGGACGTGGTAAAGCCACTGATGCAGCCACTGGATGACAGAAAAGAAGGCGAATTCTGGTCCAACATGCAGGAAATTTATCATTTAGATTAACGTTACAAAAAAGCACTCTTCGTGGAAGGGTGCTTTTTTAGTTACAAGAAAAGAACGACACAAAATAGCAGATTAGGTCACTAAGTAGCATTTTGGAACATTGCATTTTTACGATACTCTGAGTATAGTGTTTTTAGCTGCCAATATCAAAGGAGGTATAGAATGGAACACTATCAATGGGCTGAAGAACAATTGCAAAAAATAAGAAAAAAAATGGATTTGGTCAGTGACCGCAATCGGAATAAAATACCCTACACTACAGACGAAAACGGTAGGTATGATGACAAATCCGACATGACTCGTACTTGGGATCTGGACGATGGACTCAACTGGTGGACAAATGGATTTTGGGCTGGAATTATGTGGATGTTATATATTGATACACAAGAGGAAAAGTATAAGGAGATTGCAAGAATTTCAGAAAAAAAACTGGAAGAGTGTTTTCACTTGTTCTATGGACTTCACCATGATGTGGGGTTTATGTATTTACCAACAGCAGTCATGGATTATCGAATCACGGGAAATGAAGAGTCCCGTAAGATCGGTATGCATGCCGCAAATCTTCTGGCAGGCAGATTTAACTCAAAAGGGAAGTTCATACGCGCATGGAATGGGGTGGTATTGGAAGATACAAGAGGGTGGGCGATTATTGATTGTATGTTCAATATTTCTTTACTATATTGGGCTAGTCGGGAGGATAAGGATCCTAGATTTAAACAGATCGCTATGATGCATGCGGATACGGTCATGCATCAGTTCATTCGTGATGACGGTTCTAGCAGTCATATTGTTGTCTTTGATCCAGAGACAGGAGAAAAAATGCACAGCCTCGGCGGACAAGGCTATGATGCAGAATCAGCCTGGACACGAGGTCAAGGTTGGGCTCTATATGGATTCACCAATAGCTATGCGAATACGGGAAAAGAGGAATACTTGGAAACAGCCGTAAAAGTAGCTGATTATTGTATAGCGAATATTCCCCAGAGAGGTATTATTCCAGTAGACTTCAGGCAACCAGAAGACGTTGCTTTGGAGGACTCTTGTGGTGCATGTGTTATTGCTGGAGGCCTTATCGAATTGTCAAAATATGTAAACATCCAAAAGAAAGAACTTTATTTGAATAAAGCGGTGCATATTCTACAGACAATTGCGAATTTCAGAGCAGATTTTAGTGAACAGACGGATGCCATTGTTCAAAATTGTACAGGTGCGTATTACGCAGAAACACATCATTTTACAATGGTTTATGCGGATTACTACTTCATTGAAGCATTGTATAAACTTCGTCAGACAGATTTTTTATTGTGGTGATTCAAAATGAAAACAAGAAATGATTATTGTGAGCTTTTATTGCACTATATAGAACCATTGATTCCCTATTACCCCGAGATGACATCTGGTCTGAATATTGGTTCCACTGCAGCACATTATGAGACAGAGACCATTCCGATGGAAGCATTTTCAAGAGTGTTATGGGGGCTAACTCCACTATGGGCAGGAGATAGTGATAACTCACTACTACAAATACAATATATAGATGGAATTATAAGAGGGACGGATCCAGAGACGGAAGACTATTGGAGAGTACAAAGAGACTATGATCAGAAATTTGTTGAGATGGCAGCGTTTTCCTATAGTATTTTGATATCTCCAGAGGCAATCTGGGAAAAACTGACGGAAGAACAGCAGAATAGATTGGCAAAGTGGCTCGCCAGAATCAATGAATACCGATGTCCTGACAGCAACTGGCAATTTTTCATAGTGCTTATAAATACGGCACTTAAGTCAGTTGGAGCTGATTACAGTGAAAATCATCTTGAGAGTGCTTTTGCAAAAATAGAAGAGTGCTATCTTTTGAACGGATGGTACAGTGATGGAATCCATGGACAATGTGACTATTACATCGCATTTGCTTTCCATTTTTACAGTATTTTGTATTATATGACGATGAAGGAAAAAGATGTTGCGAGGTGCCAGAAATTTAAGGAAAGAGCGATAGAATTTGGAAAAGATTTTCTTTATTTCTTTTCATCCAATGGTGAGGCGATTCCATATGGGCGATCAATGACATACCGGTTCGCTCAAATTGCTTTCTTTTCAATTTGTGTTGCAGCTGAAATAGAAATCGTTTCCTTTGGCGTGATGAAAGGAATGATAGACCGTCACCTTACTTACTGGCATCAACAACCCATTCTTGATAACGGAGATATCATGACAATTGGATATTGCTATCCAAATCTGATCCTATCAGAAGGATATAATGCACCTGGATCGCCCTATTGGAGCTTGAAGGCATTTGCCTTCCTGATGCTTCCTGAGGATCATATCTTTTATAGGACAGAAAGTGAAGACCTCCCTCAGCTTTCCAAGAGACATCTTAGTTCTGCTCCAGGCTACCTTTTTCAACAGAAAAATGATTTGGCGGTTTTATTTCCATCAGGAATGAGACTGGATCATTTTCAGCCAAATTATGAGGAGAAATATTCAAAATTCCTTTATACCTCAAAGTACGGATTTTCGGTTTCTCGTTCGCAAAGGACATTAGAGGAGCTTGCACCAGATAATATGCTGGCATTTCATGTATATGGCCATTACTTTGTAAAAGGAAAATACTCTAGATTATCCATTACAAGTGACCATATACAGTATCAGTGGTCACCGTGTAAGGGCATTATGGTGAATACAACAATCAGGCTTACAGAAGAAGGACATATCAGAGAACATTGCATTTTAAACAGTCTGAGTTGTACTGTATATGACTGTGGATTTGCAATTCCAATAGAAACTAAGAGGCAGGATTATACTGTATTCGATCGCAATGGAGGCGGAGAATTGCTAGATTTTGAAACTACACCAAACACAAATCTCATCCACCCAAAATGCAGGATTTTATGTATGAAGCATGATTTAAATACTGGTGAGAACAGAATAGTAACGGAATTTATTTATTGATCAGAGGTGAAACATATGATAGACGTGAAAACGAAGGAGCCATATATTAATATCTGGTTCGGGAATTTCTATAAACCTGCATATGACAATCAGGAATTTATAAAGTATGGTATCGATCTGCTGAAATCCTGTGGATTTAATAGTATACTGCTGGATGCAAAAGCATGGCAAGATTTTGATGATCGTTATGAAGGAAAAGAAGCCAGTCAGTATGTTTCGATGCAGGAATATATGCAAGAACAAATTCGGGAACAAGGACTCAGTCATGTTTTTATGGCATTGTATCTAAATGGAGATAATTTATATCCAAATATTCGATTTAGTCCGCCAATTTATGGGAGTTCTATTATTAATATCGATGGCACGGACGGAAAATGGTATAGATACTGGTCTTCCTCAGCGAAAGATTCCATGGTAAAACATATCAAAGGACTAATGAATCTATATCGAGATAACAATGTAGAAATTATCGTAAATGGAGAGCGCAGGTTACCGATCTGCAGCATGTGGGATCCGATCGTGGCTCCAAGCTTCGATGACGAAGGACGACAACGATACCAGTGGTGGTTGAAACAAAAGTATCATGACAATATTGAGGAATTCAACCGCTTATACGGATCAGAATTCAAGTCGTTCTCGGAGCTGCATCCAAAGGATTACTGGTTCTCTGAGGCATTTCCAAATTTGGTATGCTACTCAAAGTCAGATTTGGAGGATAATTCTTCAAAATACCAGATGTGGATTGACAACATGCATTGGAAGAAGAATGAACTGGTTCTCTTTTTTCAGGATATGCGAAAACGGATGAAGGAAATAGAGCCCTCCTTCTATCTTTGTCCAGATCTGGCACAATGGAGTTACTTCCTCAATATTGATGGATCAAAGCTTTCCCAGGTTGGATTCAGTGAGCTTTGGGATACAGCCATGCGTGGAATCGATATATATGAAATTGCGGAATTTGTGGATGTCTGTCATTTTCTTACTGTTCCTGTCACACCTTTGGGAGATCCAAACCCCTATGTCGTATCAGTCCAGCACAGTATGATGAGGTGCATGAATGAAGGACGTGAATTTCTTGGTGGTATTTATTGGGGGAGATTCTTATACCAGCATATCTATGAATTTCTTACTCCATGTGAGATTCTCGGGAGTATGGTAGGCTGTGGCATTCAGGGATACACATCCTATGGGATGTGCGGTCTTGATGATGGAGGTGTCCTTCACAGAATGGAAGAAAGCTTCCTGAAGTCGCTTGAGATCGCAAATAAATGGGTTAAAAAAGTCATTCCTTTACTTGGGAAAAAGAGACGTCCGAAAGTGGCAATTTTATTTCCAAACGCAATGGCTACATACGAACCAATGTCAGTAGAGGGGAACATAGAAAGAAGATACGATATGCTAGGATGGTATCAATGCTGTCTAGATGGTGGATATGAAGTGGACATGATTGATATTAATGCGGTTGAAAAGGGTGTTCTAAATAAGTATAAAATTCTGATCGTATCCTCAAATCGAGGCTACAAAAAAGATGCGAATCTGTTAGCAGAAAAAGAGCTGAAACGATGGGTGTTAGATGGTGGAATTTTAGTACATGGACCTAAGGATGAGCTGGTGGAAAACAGCATTCGTATAAAGGGCATACCACATATAGAAGATGAAATTATTTATCAAGAAGGTGGGCTAATTCAGGGAGACTGTTTTGAGACATATGAGGAAGGGGAACAGATCGCAAGCTACTCAAGAACTGGAAAGAGCGCAGTGTCCAGAACGGTTTTGGGAATGGGCAGAATATACTCCTTTGGATTTATGTTCGGCTATTCCTATGTATCAAAAATTGCACCCCATGTACCATTAAGGCAGAAAAATAACGAATTTTATCCCATTCCTTTCATGAAACAGAATATTCTACTGGATATACTGCAAAAATACGAGAGACCGATCTTAGATATATATGGAAAAAATATTGAAATTGCATCCTTTTCCAATGGATATGTGATTACGAACCATACCTCACATCCGTACTCAATTCGGGGGTTGAAGGGGGATAGATATTATCAGTATGAAACAGAAATCGACCTCCTAATGCCACGTAGTACTGTATGCGTGATCCAAAATTGATGGATATTAAAGAGCTGTATTAAAGCCAACCTGATACAGCTCTTTATATTACATCGTACGATATATAAACCAATTAAAATCAGCATGCTTGTGAAAACCAGTAAGATCTTGACAGCAAAGACCGACCATAGATCCAGTGAACCAACCTTCATTACAGGCTTCATCCGACATAAAGCTGCAGTCAATTGTATGGCCGATACTCTGATATGGTTCATCTTCACTCAACCTATAATAAAACTGGAGCTGATCCTGATTTACGTTTGCCATTAAGTAAATCCCCTGCTTCGCTAAGATGGGAATAAAGCCTGCAGGATAGGTGTACACCTTGTTTTCAGCCTTTAAAATACTAATACAATCTCCAAGCTCCTCATCATGAGTCATATGAAGGTATAGATAATTGTCTGTATCATATAGGCAAATTAAACCTGCCATCTGTTTAAAATATTCGGGTTGAAACTGCATATATGTCTCTGCTATAAAATGGAATTCAGTCCATCGTGTAGCGATCAATGTCTGACGGAACTTTGAAGCCAGTCCATCCATTCCGTATAGCCGCAGCCAGCCTGGTCTGTCAGAAAGAGACAAGAACTCTTTTGTCATAGGGATCCGGAGAGACTGCCAATTTAAATGGAGTTGTTCCGCGTCAAAATTGTCCACGAAGGTTACAGAATCTACTTCAATCTCTGTTGCATCTGAGTCATCTATGGACAATGATGGCAGGATAGAACCATTTGATAGATCCAGCCAGTTATCCTTTGTCCAGGTCACTTTCTGTATCCCGCTTTCCCGGCCCAGAGGATACCTGCGAGGAGCTGACATGTTATCTGATGTGGGTAGAGGTCTGCCACATAAAAATACAGCATACCACTCTCCACGAGACGTTTCCACAAGATCAGCATGCCCTACTTTTTGCAGAGGATAATCTGGATCATGGCGGGTAGTCATGATAGAGTAAGCTTCTCCAGGGTCTGATCTGACTGCATACTCCGGATGGTACATTTCATAGGGTCCTGTTATAGCTCTAGAACGCTGAATCGTCTGCCCATGACCTTCACCTGTACCAGTATCTGCCGAGAATAAATAGTACCAGCCATTTCGCTTATAAATATGCGGACCCTCCAGAAAAAGATCATTGCTATTATAGATTTCATAAACAGGTCCGATCAGTCTTTTTTCAATAACGGATAACTCCTGCAGAATTAATTTTCCACGGAACTTTTTAGGAACACGATGATCTGTGGACATACTGACTAGGTATTTTCGTCCATCTGTATCATGGAATAGCGATGGATCAAATCCAAGATTATTCAGTGGAATTGGTTCTGACCAAGGACCAAGTATCGATTCAGAAGTGACATAGAAGTTTTTTGTGTCATACATATTACAATAGAAAGAATGGACCAATGTATAAGCAAGATAGTAGATTCCGTCATGAAAACTTAAACATGGAGCCCAGATACCTTGGGATGCGCCCACCCCACTTAGATTTAAGTAAGAAGGATCAGTCAAAGCATAGCCATATGTCTTCCAGTTCACTAAATCTTTGGAATGATTTATACGGATGGCAGGCCACCATTCGAACGTAGAGGTTGCAATAAAGTAATCTTCTCCCACCCGAATGATGGATGGATCAGGGTGAAAGCCTCTTAAAATGGGATTCGTTTTCATAATAACTTGTATGATGTTTTCATAAGCAAAACACCATAACTTCCTTTCTTTTTAATATCGTGGTTATAATACTTTCAGATACTGTGGACTTTTGATTTTTCCCTGTAGCTTTGACTACTCAACTGGAGTGTATTGCCGCTACCTTTATCTGAATTGTTTATAAGCTGGATGTGCCGGAGTTTCTCCTGAGTACTTATTTCAATCAAGTCTACGATGATAATTGTTGGTGGATATCACGGTATCAGACTTTTAG